>MGYS01000016.1:30521-48545 GCA_001802565.1 Gammaproteobacteria bacterium RIFCSPLOWO2_02_FULL_57_10
GAGTTCTTGCCATCGACAATGATGCCCGACGACTGGAAAGGCTGCGGGAGAATCTGGACAGACTGAGCCTCTCGGCCGACGTCACGGTGGGTGATGCCAGTCAGCTGGAAGACTGGTGGGACGGAGAGCCTTTCGACCGAATCCTGCTGGATGCTCCATGTTCGGCTACCGGCATCATTCGTCGCCATCCCGACATCAAACTGCTGCGTCGTGCAGAAGACGTGGTGAAACTGCACCGGATTCAATCAACGTTGCTGGAAAGTCTCTGGAAGGCGCTCAAGCCCGGCGGCCTGTTGTTGTATTCGACGTGTTCCGTGCTTCCCGCAGAGAACAGCGCGATTGTCGCCGCCTTTCTGGCCGCCACACCCGATGCAAAACATGAGGCAATTCAGGGGGAATGGGGAGTAGAATGCGCCCTTGGCAGGCAATTGCTTCCACATCCGGACGGCAATGACGGTTTCTACTATGCCCTGTTGAGAAAGTGGAGAGCCAGCAGTACATGAAGATCATCATTCTCGGCGCGAACCATGTTGCAACGTCCCTCGCGGAAAACCTGGCCAGAGAAGCCAATGACATCACCATTGTCGATCCCGACTCCGAACGGTTGCGTGAGCTGAAAGATCGTATCGATATCGGCACAGCGGTAGGGCAGCCCTCACACCCGGATGTGCTGCGCATGGCCGGAGCGGAAGATGCCGACATGCTCATCGCCGTGACCGAGAATGACGAAGTCAATCTCGTCGCCTGTCAGATTGCTCATACCCTTTTCAAGACCCCCAAGAAAATCTGCAGACTGCGCTCGGCGTCTTACATGGAGGCTGAGGATCTCTTTCACCCCGGTGGCATCGCGGCCGATGTGGTCATCAGTCCGGAGCAGCTCGTTTCCCATTACATCGAACGCCTGATTGATCTGCCCGGTTCTCTGCAGGTCCTCGACTTTGCCGGCGGCAAGGCGCAATTGGTGGCAGTGAAGGCGTACTACGGCGGACCTCTTGTTGGACAGGAGATCCGTTTTCTGCGTGAACACATGCCTTCCGTCGACACTCGAGTGGCCGCGATTTTCCGTCGCGACAGGGCGATCATGCCCGAGGGCTCAACGGTGATCGAAGCCGATGACGAAGTTTTCTTCATTGCCGCCCAAGGCAATATTCGCGCGGTGATGGGTGAGTTGCGCCGTCTCGACAAGCCTTACAAGCGACTGATCATCGCGGGGGGCGGCAACATCGGCTCGCGACTCGCGGAGGCCGTGGAGAAGCGCTACCAGACCAAGATCATCGAACGTAATGCCGATCGTTGCGCCTATCTTTCCGAACGCCTCAACCGGGCAATCGTGTTGTGCGGCGAGTCCTCTGACCGGGAGTTGTTGCTCGAGGAGAGCATCGAAGACACTGACGTGTTTCTCGCCCTCACCAACGATGACGAAGCCAACATCATGTCGTCGATGCTGGCCAAACGCTTGGGTGCCCGCAAAGTCATGACCCTCATCAACAACCCCGCTTACGTCGACCTCGTACAGGGCGGGGAAATCGATATCGCCATCTCTCCCCAGCAGGCCACCATCGGCAGTCTGCTCACTCACGTGCGTCGTGGCGACATCGTCAACGTGCATTCACTGAGACGCGGGGCAGCGGAAGCGCTGGAGGCAATTGCTCATGGCGATCCGCAGTCATCGAAAGTGGTTGGAAAAGCCATCGAAGACATCGAGCTGCCGCAGGGAACCACCATCGGCGCCATCGTGCGCAATGATGAAGTCCTGATCGCTCACGACAACATCGTTGTGCAATCCGGTGACCACGTGATCCTGTTCCTCGTGGACAAGACTCGCATTCCCGAAGTTGAGCGACTGTTCCAGGTAGGGCTCGGGTTCTTCTAGGGTTCTTTGACAAACTATGCATCTTTCCATTGTGTCCAGAATCCTCGGCGTGCTCTTGATGCTCTTCAGCATCCTCGCCAATCTGCCCTCGGTTCTGGTCTCACTGCTGTATCGCGATGGGGAAATCGCTTCGTTCTTGACCGCTCTGCTTATAACGTTTCTCACCGGGTTCATCCTGTGGCTGGTGACGCTGAACGCGAAAAAAGAGCTGCGTACCCGCGATGGTTTTCTGATAGTGACGCTGTTCTGGTCAGTGCTGGGTACATTCGGCGCGCTGCCGTTCCTGTTTTCACAGTCATTGCCATTGTCGATTACGGACGCAGTGTTTGAATCCATCTCTGGCCTTAGCACAACGGGGGCGACTGTAATCGTCGGTCTTGACGATCTACCCAAGTCGATTCTTTTTTATCGCCAGCAACTTCAGTGGCTTGGTGGAATGGGTATCGTCGCTCTTGCTGTTGCGGTATTGCCCATGCTCGGTATCGGCGGTATGCAACTCTACCGTGCGGAAAGCCCAGGCCCTGTGAAGAACGACAACCTTGTTCCGCGCCTTGCGGAAACTGCAAAAGCCCTTTGGTACATCTATCTCGCGCTGACGGTGGTGTGCACGCTGTGTTTCTGGATTGCCGGCATGAGCCTGTTCGATGCGATCTGTCACAGCTTCTCCACTGTCGCGATCGGGGGTTTTTCCACTCACGATGCCAGCCTCGGATATTTCGACAGCTCACTCATCAACGTGATCGCAATCGTTTTCATGTTTCTTGCAGGAATCAACTTTGCGCTGCATTTCGCTGCCTGGCGTACACACAATTTTCGCCAGTATCTGCGCGATCCGGAGTTCAAGTTCTATTCCGCGATTCTCGGTATTGTCTCAGTAGTCACCGTCAGCGTGCTGTACTTCTCCAGCACCTATGGACTCTTCGATTCAGTGATTCATGGCATCTTCCAGACCGTGTCGATTGCGACCACAACCGGTTTCACGACTGCAGATTTCAGCTCATGGCCATCGGTGCTGCCCTACATGTTGATCTACGCCTCGATCATCGGCGCCTGCGCAGGCTCCACTGGTGGTGGCATGAAGGCGATTCGAATTCTGTTGATTCTCAAACAGGGATTGCGGGAAGTGCAGCGCCTGATTCATCCGAACTCGATCATTCCCGTGAAGCTTGGCAGGACACTGGTTCCGGATCGAGTGATTGAATCCGTGTGGGGATTCTTCGCGGTCTATGTAATGGTGTTCCTGGCACTTCTGTTGGCGCTGCTGGCAACAGGCCTGGATGTGGTCACTGCGTTCAGCGCTGTCGGGGCCAGCATCAACAATCTGGGCCCGGGGCTTGAAGGAGTAGCACAGAATTACAGCGCCTTGTCTGGCGCAGCGAAGTGGATTCTTTGCGCGGCCATGTTGCTGGGTCGACTGGAGATCTTCACGCTGCTGGTGTTGTTCCTGCCGATGTTCTGGCGGCGCTAGCGGTAGAGCGTGTTTTTGGAATTATCGGGCCGGTGCTTGAAGCGGCGATATTCCCATTGATACTGCGCCGGCGCCTGGCGCACACAATCTTCTACGGATTGGTTCAGGGCAGTCGCGGCCGTGAGCAGGTCGGGGCTATCGATCCCGGCGCGCGCAGCACCGAAGACGATCTCGAACCCTGCGCCCGCAGGCAGACGCTTTGCAAATACGGTGATGACGGCTGCGCCAGTTCTGGCGGCGAGTCTTGCGATCAGTGTCATGGTTAGTGCGTTCACGCCAAAAAATGGGGCATACACACCACCCTCCGGATTCGGTTCTTGATCCGGCAAAATTCCTACAATTTCACCTTGCTCAAGTGCTTTGACCAGCATTGCCACACCCTTTCTGTTGGTGGGAGCAAGCCTGGCGCCGCCACGGGAACGGAACTCGACCATATCCTCTTCAAAACGGGAGAGCTTGGGCGGCTTGTAGAGATAGGTGGTGGGTCCGCAGTTCGTCAGATACGGGCCGCAGGTTTCCCAACTTCCCAGATGAGGGGCCAGAACGATAACTCCTTTCTTCGCCGCCAGTGCCTCGCTCAGAATTTCATGACCACTGATACAGACGATGCTGCCGAGCACTTTTGCAAGGGGGGCATGCCAGATGTAGCCAAACTCACATCCGGTCTTGGCAGTCTCAACGAGGCTGTCTTTCGCCAAAGTGGCAATTTCGCTTTCGCTCAGCTCCGGGAAGCAAAGCCGCAGATTGGTGCGTGTCACATGTCGTGATTCAGTTGGAAGATAGCTGACGACGGTACCGATCAGCGTCCCGAACGCCTGGTTGAGAGGTAACGGCAACCAGGAACAAAACCGGAGCAGCGCCTTGATCAGGAGGACTTTGAGAGCTTGGATGAGAGGACTCCTGTCAGCAGCGGAATGTTTGCACCCCAGAGTTGGTGACTTACGCTTTGGACGTCCGTTTGCAACCCTGGCCGGGGATTCTACCTCAGGCCCGGAGAGCCGGCAAAACTCCAGGCGAGGCGCCCGAGCCTTATCGCGGACAAGCCCGCTCCCACATTTTCCTGACGACAACAGTCGACCCCTCTGCCGGCACCCCATCCCCTGCAAGTATAGATATTGACTAGGGAATCAAGGATAATCGCAAGCCTTAAAAATCAGTCCCCGGAGATTTTCTTGTCTGCTTCAGCACCGCAACCCGACCTCGGAACCTTTCAGGGTTTGATCCTTGCACTTCAACAGTTCTGGGCAAACAAAGGTTGTGTCCTCATGCAGCCTTTGGACATGGAGGTAGGGGCGGGCACATTTCACCCGGCCACATTCCTGCGTGCGATCGGCCCGGAAAGCTGGCACACCGCATACGTACAGCCCAGTCGCCGCCCGACTGACGGACGTTACGGCGAGAATCCCAACCGTCTGCAGCACTACTACCAGTTTCAGGTCATTCTCAAGCCATCCCCACCCGACATTCAGGAGCTTTATCTGGAGTCTCTGGAGAGCCTGGGGATAGACACTCGCATTCACGACATCCGTTTTGTGGAAGACAACTGGGAATCGCCGACGCTCGGTGCCTGGGGACTGGGCTGGGAAGTCTGGCTCAACGGCATGGAGGTCACACAGTTCACTTACTTCCAGCAGGTAGGTGGACTCGAGTGTCATCCGGTCAGTGGTGAGATTACCTACGGTATCGAACGCATCGCCATGTACCTGCAAGGCGTGGACAGCATTTACGACATCGTCTGGACCAACGGCCCGAATGGTGTCGTGACCTACGGCGACGTGTTCAAGCAGAACGAAGTGGAAATGTCGGCCTACAATTTCGAGCACGCCAACGTCGACAATCTGTTCCGCTATTTCAATGACTGCGAAGAGCAGTGCCAACTGCTGATCGAGAAGGGTCTGGCCCTGCCGGCCTACGAGCAGGTGTTGAAGGCTTCACACTATTTCAACCTGCTCGATGCCCGTCATGCCATCTCCGTCACCGAACGTCAGCGCTACATCCTGCGGGTACGGACGCTGTCCCGACTGGTGGCCGAAGCCTACTATGCGAGCCGCAAGGCGCTGGGCTTTCCGTTGGCACCGGCCGAGTTGCGCGAGCAATATCTGGATAAATAAATGCATGGTCAATTCGAGCTTGCTGGCTCGTGACTCCCTTGGACATTGTGGAAGAATCGCAGGACACCATGGCAACAAAAGATTTTCTGGTTGAGATCGGCACTGGAGAGCTTCCTCCGAAAGCATTGCGGATGCTGTCAGAGTCATTTCTCGAAGGCTTGCGCGCGGCGCTGAAGTCGGCGGACCTGGCATTCGATTCCATCACGCCCTTTGCCACACCCCGTCGTCTGGCCGTTCGTGTCACGGGGCTGCAGGAGCATCAGGCAGACAAGGCTCAGGAGCGGTTCGGTCCAGCACTTGCCGCAGCTTATGACAAGGATGGCAAGGCCACTCCAGCGGCGGCGGGTTTCGCACGCTCTTGCGGCGTGGCATTGGAAGACCTTGATAGCGTCGAGAAAGACGGTGTCGTGAAACTGGTGCATCGCTCAGTGGCAAAGGGTGGTGATACGCGTTTGCTGCTCGCGGACATGGTGGCGCGCTCGCTCGCCGCACTGCCCATTCCCAAGAAGATGCGCTGGGGAAGCAGTCGCGATGAATTTGTTCGCCCGGTCCATTGGGTCGTCATGCTCTTTGGTACTGAGGTTGTCCCCGCCACCGTTCTTGGAATCACCTCGAGCAATCAGTCTCGCGGCCATCGCTTTCTCCATAATCAGCAGGTGATGCTGGGCTCTGCCGCAGAGTACGAAGACAAACTTCTTGCTGCAAGCGTGATCGTTGACTATGAGCAGCGCAAGGCGCTGATTCGTAAACTGGTCGCAGCAGAAGGGGAGAAACTGGGCGCCAGGGTTGTGATCGAGGAAGACTTGCTGGAAGAGGTAACGAGTCTTGTGGAATGGCCGATCGCATTGACAGGGAAATTCGACACGCACTTTCTTTCTGTCCCGCGCGAAGCACTCGTCTCTTCAATGAAGTCGCATCAGAAGTGTTTCTATCTGCTGGATCAGCAGGGAAACCTGCTTCCCAACTTCGTTACCGTCAGCAATCTGAAGAGTCTTGACCCCTCTCAGGTCATTGCGGGCAATGAGCGCGTGATTCGCCCACGCCTGTCCGATGCACGCTTCTTCTACGACACTGATCGCAAGCAGTCTCTTGCATCACGCCTTGAACAACTGAAGACCATCGTCTTTCAGCAGGAGCTCGGCACAGTATTCGAGAAGTCACAACGCGTCTCACGGCTGGCAGGTCTGATCGCCATCGAGCTGCCCGCCAACGAAACGTGGTGTGCACGCGCCGCACTGCTTTCCAAATGCGATCTCGTGACCAACATGGTCTCGGAGTTCGCGGAACTGCAGGGTATCATTGGCCAGTACTATGCGCTGCACGACAACGAACCTGCTGAGGTTGCGGCGGCGTTGAACGAACAATACATGCCACGCTTTTCCGGCGACCAGCTGCCTGGAACACTGACCGGCAGCGTGCTTGCAATCGCAGATAAGCTCGACACGATTGTTGGATTGTTTGCAATTGGCCAACCGCCCACTGGTTCAAAAGATCCCTTTGCCCTGCGCCGTGCCGCTTTGGGGATTCTGCGCATCATCGTCGAGAAGGAACTCGATCTCGATATTCTGCAGGCGATTCGATTGGCGTGCGCAGGTTACAGCAACCTCACAGTGAAACCCGGTCTCGACAATCAGGTATTCGAATTCCTGCTGGATCGCTTCAAGGCGTGGTATCAGGCGGAGGGTGTGAGCGCGGAGGTGTTCCAATCGGTACTTGTGCTGCGACCATCCAAACCACTGGATTTCAATCTGCGTATTCGCGCCGTGCATCACTTCAGCAAACTTCCCGAAGCCCAGTCGTTGGCGTCGGCGAACAAGCGCGTGTCCAACATCCTGCAGAAGGAAGTGGGCAGCGACGAATCTGGCAAGATCAATCCTGCTCTGTTCAAGGAGGAGGCGGAAAAGCTGCTGGCAAAAGTGCTGGACGATCAGAACGCAATTGTCACACCGCTGTTCCAGAATCGGGATTACACCCGCGGCCTGGAATCATTGGCGAGCTGCAAGGTTGCGATTGATCGGTTCTTCGATGATGTGCTGGTGATGGATGAAGATCCTGTTATCCGCGGCAATCGCATTGCATTGCTTACCGAGTTGCGCAGCCTCTTCCTGAAAGTCGCTGACATCTCGTATCTTCACAATAGCTGAGTTGTTCATCATGGCCGGAGCGCAGTTCGAGTGAAACTGATAATTCTGGACAGGGACGGGGTCATCAACGAAGACTCGGATGATTACATCAAGTCCCTTGATGAATGGATCCCCATTCCGGGCAGCATCGAGGCCATCGCCGCGCTGAGTCGTGCTGGTTATACAGTGACAGTCGCGACCAATCAGTCCGGCATTGCCAGAAAGTATTTCGATGAGTATGAATTGGCCGGCATGCATCAGAAGATGTGTTCGCTCGTTGAGGATGCTGGCGGTGAGATCAGCGGAGTATTCTTCTGTCCCCACGGCCCAGAGGATGATTGTGAGTGTCGCAAACCTCGCACGGGCCTTCTTGAGCAGATCGAATGTGAGTTCGGCACCTCTGTGGAAGACGCCCCCTTTGTTGGCGACAGCGCCAAGGACATTCTCGCCGCCAAACTTGCTGGTTGTCGACCAGTGTTGGTGTTGACCGGCAAGGGCAAGGCGACACTTGCCGAAGCTGGCGAAGGGGAGCTGGCAGGTGTCGAGATATTTGCAAGTCTGCAGGAATACGTTAAAGCGCTATTGCAGTCTGGAAGCCCAGTGTGAACATGGCACTGAATTTTCATCGCTTACCAGGCATTCCATCATTTATCGATGTTGATCTCTCATGTTGAATCGCTGGTTTCTCTTTGTCCGCTCGATACTGTTCTACTTCGGATACTTCGTCGCCACAGTCATCATCTCCACCCTGGGTCTGACTCTCTTCGTGCTGTTGCCACAGAGAATGCGATTTACTCTTTATCGCGCATGGTGTCGATTTGTTTTGATCTGGCTTCGGCTGACGTGCGGGATTCGCTATGAGATCGAAGGGATGGAAAACATTCCGGACCATCCCGTCGTCACTCTGAGCACACATCAAAGCGCGTGGGAAACCATCTTCCTGTACTACGCTGTGTCGCCTGTCTGTCCGATTCTGAAAAAGGAGCTTCTCAGCATTCCGTTCTGGGGCTGGGCAATGAGCATGCAGAGACCCATTGCCATCGACAGGAGCAAGCCTCGTGAGGCTGGCAAGACCTTGTTGGTAGAGGGTAGGGCGCGACTGCAGGAGGGATTGTCTGTCGTGATATTTCCCGAGGGAACCCGAAGCCCCGCAGGAACTGTGAAACCATTCTCTCGCGGCGGAGCCAAACTTGCCGTTACGGCAGGGACCCCGGTGTTGCCAGTGATTCACAACGCGGGTCACTGCTGGCCCGCTCACACGTTGATGAAAAAACCTGGTGTCATCAGGATTCGTTTCGGAAAACTCCTGCCCGTGGAGGACAGGAGTTCGACCGAGGTGACAGATGCCTTCTCCGCGTGGGTCGCAGACAACATGGACATCATGAACACCGACGCCGTTAAATGATCTCGGGATCTTTTATGGCGCGGGTTTGACTACAGTGGCGCTGTCCAGTGCCACCATTGTTTGCGACAACGCTCTACCAGCCAATGACGCGCCGGTCTGCATGGTGATTGCTGTTTGAGAAAGGATGTTGCCTTGGAAATGCGCGCCTGTCTCGATCAGCACCTGACCTGCAACCTGCCAGAATATGTTCTTGGCCTGGGCACCCCCTGAAAGTGTAATTCGTTTGGCAGCACTGATACTCAGATCCCCGGCTATCTGGAAAATCCACACATCATCGGCGCCTCCACTGATCACGAGATCAGTCGGAATGGTGACCGAAGTTCCCCACTTGTACAGGCCTCCTGTCAGCGTACGGCCCCCAATATTACCCGCACCCAGATTCAAGAAGTCTGGCGTCGGTCGACCCGCTGCATCCGTGTAGGCCGTTTGCATGTCCAACACAGCTGTAGTGAGGTTGGAGTTGGTGGGAGGCGTCATGTCGGCGCCATACAAACTACCTGTCACCTGTGGTGAAGTTGCCGACGTCGTGCCGATCAGAGTCAACGAGAAACCTGTCAGGAAAGAAGTGGCCGCCGGACTGACGCCCACATCACCAGTGATTGCAGACGCGGGCACGGTGGACACGGCTGACTTGGCGAGAATCGCATAGCTTGCGGAAGAGCCCAACAGGACAGCGGCTGGTCCCAACTTCGCAGTATCGGCCACCACGGTGTACACCACAGCGTGCTTGCCATTGTTGATCATGTCGCTCTCGGTCAGGCCGTAGCCAATGTAGAGTTTTGCACCGATGTAGCTGGACAGATCCGTGTTCGCAAAAAGTACTGCTGACCCGCTGTTCAGAGTGGTTGTGGCCAGAACAGGCACCGGGCCAGAGTTGAATGCAGTCCAACCCTGTGGGGTTAGGAAGTACCAACTACTGCCAAAATTGAAACCGGCATAGTAGTTACCTGTTCGTCCAATATCGGCATCGGCCACATTGACGGTGGCTGTCAGCGTCAGACTCTTGGTGGTACCTGAGGTGGCTGCGGAAAAGCTTGCCGTTGGCGCGGCATGTGCGCTGCTCATCAAAGCAGTCATGACAAATAGGGGAAGCCAGGCTAGCCAAGCTTTGTGTTTAAGGGTTTTCAATATTCGTGTCATACGTGACTCCAGTTCGAGCGAGAAATTCAGGATAAGGCAGAGCTGAGACGTGGCGATGGGCCACAAGCCCCTGTAAGGAAGCAAGAGTGACTATAGAGGGAAGAGGGGGGTGCTCACTGTTGGTTGGTGCACACAGGGAGTCGATAAGTCGAGAGATAGCTGTTCGCACTGGAGAACCCCTGCCCATTGCGGGCAAGAGCTCAACCGATGCTGTAACTTATATAACTAATTGTTATATATCTAGATTTTGAGCGGCAAGGGCGTTTGATTCGATGAATTCGCGACGTGGCTCCACCTGATCACCCATCAGAGTGGTGAATAACTGATCAGCTCCGATGGCGTCCTCTATCGTCACCTGCAGCATCCGTCTGCTTTCCGGATCCATGGTCGTTTCCCAAAGTTGTTCAGGATTCATCTCGCCCAGTCCCTTGTAGCGCTGCAGATAATGGCCCTTCATGGCGTCCGCCGTGAGCCATTCCAGGGCCTCGGCAAAGCTCTTCACTTCCTGTTTGCGTTCACCGCGCTGCACAAACGCGCCTAGCTCTATCAGGCCGTCCAATGTGGAGCCCAATTTCACTATCGCCTTGTACTCGCCGGAATGGAAGAAATCGGTGTTGAATTGGTAATCCTTTGTCAAACCGTGGAACGATTGCTGCACATGCGGCAGGTACACATTGCGTTCCTTGTCCTTGGTCGCCGTGATCTGGTAGCCAAGGCTGGTCTTCGGATGGATTCTGGCCAGAGTCGCAGACAGCTCTCCCACCCAGGTGGTAACTTCTTCCTCGTCGAGTCTGCTTTCCTGCAGCTCTCGCGTGAAGATCATCGCCTCCAGTATCTCGGAAGGGTAGAGCCGGTTGAGTCGGCTGATGATGGCGTACGTGCTGTTGTACTGTTTCACGATAGCATCAAGAGCATCGCCATGAATGGCGGGCGCCTCGGGATTGACATACAGATTGGCGCCTTCGAGCGCGATCTGGGTCTGATATTTCGCCAACTCGTCGTCATCTTTCAAGTACTGCTCATTTTTGCCTTTGCGGATCTTGTACAGCGGCGGTTGGGCGATAAAGATATGGCCGCGCTCCACAAGTTCGCGCATCTGGCGGAAGAAGAAAGTCAGAAGCAAGGTTCGGATGTGGGAACCGTCTACGTCAGCGTCGGTCATGATGATGATGCTGTGGTAGCGAAGATTGGCAGGGGAGAACTCCTCGTTGCCAATGCCGCAACCGAGCGCCTTGATCAGCGTGCCGATCTCAGCTGAGCTCAACATCTTGTCGAAGCGCGCCTTCTCGACGTTCAGGATCTTTCCCTTGAGGGGCAGAATTGCCTGATTCTTGCGATTCCTGCCTTGCTTGGCTGAACCACCCGCAGAGTCACCCTCGACGATGTAAATTTCTGATAATGCGGGATCTTTTTCCTGACAATCCGCCAATTTCCCTGGTAGTCCGGCGATGTCGAGAGCACCTTTTCTGCGGGTCATCTCGCGCGCCTTGCGCGCAGCTTCTCGAGCCCTGGCCGCTTCGAGCATCTTGTTGACGATCGCCTTGGCCTCAAGCGGGTTTTCCATCAGGAAGTCAGTGAAGTGGCTGGCCATTTCCTGCTCAACAACAACCTTGACCTCCGAAGAGACCAGCTTGTCCTTGGTCTGTGAGGAGAATTTGGGATCGGGGACCTTCACCGAGATGATCGCGGTGAGCCCTTCGCGAGCGTCATCCCCGGTAGTCGCGACTTCCTTGCCTTTCTTGGCAGTCACTTCTTTGTCGATGTAGGTATTCAGTACTCGGGTGAGTGCGGCGCGGAAACCAGCCAGATGCGTGCCGCCATCTTTCTGAGGAATATTGTTGGTGTAAGGGAAGATGTTTTCCTGATAAGTGTCATTCCACTGCAGGGCGACTTCCACAGAAATGCCATCTTCGGCGCGCTCCGCAACGAAGTAGAAGATCTTGTTCACAGGGGTTTTGTTGGTATTCAGGTAATTGACGAATGCCTTGAGGCCACCTTCATATTTGAAGAGGTCCTGTTTGCCGGTTCGTTCGTCCTTAAGCTGAATTGAGACCCCGGCGTTGAGGAAGGCGAGTTCACGCAGCTTCTTGGCCAGGATGTCGTAATGAAATTCGATATTGGAGAACGTCTCCTTGGATGGTTTGAAGTGGCATTCTGTGCCTGTCGCTTCGGTCTCGCCAACAACGGCCAGTGGGGCCTGCGGCACACCGTGGACATAGTTCTGCTCATGAACCTTGCCACCTCGGCGAATGGTCAGCTTCAATTCCTCAGACAAGGCGTTAACCACAGAGACGCCTACACCATGCAGCCCTCCGGATACCTTGTAGCTGTTGTCGTCAAACTTGCCGCCTGCGTGCAGTACCGTCATGATTACTTCGGCAGCGGAAACACCTTCGGAGTGCATATCTGTTGGGATGCCACGCCCGTTATCAGAAACAGTGACTGTTTCACCGGGATGGATGGTCACACGAATATCATCGCAATGACCTGCAAGCGCCTCGTCGATCGAGTTATCCACGAGCTCGAAAACCATGTGGTGAAGACCCGTGCCATCGTCGGTGTCACCAATGTACATTCCTGGTCTCTTTCTGACCGCGTCCAGGCCTTTAAGGACTTTGATACTTGATGAGTTATACGTGGAATCCTGGGACATCTGTACTCTCCAAATTTTGGCTTATCAACAGCCTGGTTACAGCAGCACACGAGCCCGAGTCATGCTCCGGACACGTTGCCCACCATGATATTTCTTTAATTGCAGGCTCGGGCAGAACCAGCCCAGGAACCTGACTTCTATTGCCATATTTTACCATGTTCCACGTGGAACTTTCGTGGCAATAATGCCGCAGGCCAACAATTCTCGAGCTCACTCTGATCTACACAGGTCAAGAACACCTGGCAGCCGAGCTCGGCAAGCAAGCCGCATACGCGCATTCTATTGGCCGCGTCGAGCTCAGAGGGAAGATCGTCGACAAGGTAGACTCCTGCAACACCATTGATGCGGGAGAGCAGGTGCCCTTGAGCAATTTTCATGGCACTGACAAGCAGCTTCTGCTGACCGCGCGAGAGAACCTCGTCCGCGCCCAGCCGGCCAACCCGTACCACAATATCCGCTCTGTGCGGCCCATTTTGTGTCGCACCGTATTTGATGTCTCGAATGAGATTGCCAGAGAGCACATCCTCGAGAGATCTTCCCTCATCCCAGCCGCGAGAGTAACTCACGGATAGCGTCGGGATACTGATCAGCGTTCGTAATATCTCCTCGAACAACGGAAGAAACGCGGCGAAATAGCTACTCCTCGACTCATCAAGCAGGTCAGCCAATCGGCAAAGTTCGACATCCCAAGCCAGCAACTGCTTGCGATCGAGGTTCCGTTCCTTGAGTAGCAAGTTTCTGTGGGCCAGGCATTTTGCTGCGTCCCTCCAATTACTGACAAACTCGTGTTCCACGTGGAACACACCCCAGTCCAAAAATCTCCGCCTCACCTTTGGGCTGCCCTCAAGGAGGGAAAAGCTCTCGGAATTGAGCACCTGGACGGGGAGGTGACGCGCGGCCTCAACCCAGCTGCGCTGTCTCTCACCAAGGACTTTCAAGACATGCGCACCCTGTTTTCTGGACTTGCTGAGGCCTATCGAAATTCCATTCTGCAGCTCACCGAAAACAATGCACTCGTCCTGAGTGTCCTGAATCAGAGGCTCCAGTTTCTGGCTGCGGAACGAGCGACCCGAACCCAGCAGATGGATAGCTTCAAGCAGGCTGGTCTTGCCGCTGCCATTATCTCCGGAGAGGATGTTGATGCTATCTGCGGGGGATATATGGACTTCGGACAGGTTCCGAAGTCTCAGCACATCAAGTCGGGAAATTGCAGCCATGCCTTAACAACAATGCGATTGCGAGCAATGATCTACAGTAATCTGGTGAGCCAGAAGACTAGAGTCGCATCGGCATGACGACATAAAGCGCATCCCCATTGCCGCTTGCGGCCTCGATCAGCGCGCTGCTATTCGAGTCCAGCAGAGTAAGCTTCACTTTGTCAGACGCAAGCACCGAAAGCACATCGACCAGGTAGCTGACATTGAAACCAATCTCGAGAGCCTCGCCACTGTACTCGACGGACACCGACTCTTCGGCCTCTTCCTGATCAGGGTTGTTGGCAAGAATCCTGATCTCGCCGTCCGACAAGAGAATCCGAACCCCGCGATACTTTTCGTTGGAAAGAATGGAGGTGCGGGCAAAGGCCTGCTTCAGCTCCTGACGATCACCGACGACAAACTTGTCGCCCCCTTTGGGTAGAACGCGGTTGTAGTCCGGGAACTTGCCGTCGACAAGCTTGGAAGTGAAGGTGAAGTCCTTGGTGCGGGCCCGCACATGATTACGCCCGAAAACGATCGCTATATCATCCTCATCGCCACTCAGCAGTCTGCCCAGTTCGACAACGCCCTTGCGTGGAAGAATGAGCTGAACAGGCGCATCCACGGCATTCTGCGCCGCAAGCGTCTGCATGGCCAGCCGGTGTCCATCAGTAGCCACAACACGAAGATAGTTCTTCGCCAGCTCAAACAGCATGCCGTTGAGGTAGTAGCGCACATCCTGCTGGGCCATGGCAAAGGAGGTGCCATCCAGCAAACCTTTCAATGCCTGCTGCGGGAGAGTCAGTTCGTAAGTACCAGGCTCTTCCTCGGTATTAGGGAATTCTGTAGCGGGCAGAGTAGCCAGACTGAATCGGCTGCGACCGGACTTGATGACAATCTTTGAATCATCCACAGTGAATTCCAGCTTGGAGTCCTCTGCCAGAGACTTGCAGATATCCACCAGTTTGCGAGCAGGGACAGTGATGTCGCCAGGACGACTCGGACCATCAACTTTCACGCGGCCAACAAGCTCCACTTCAAGGTCGGTGCCGGTAATCGACAACTCTGCATTGGCATTCAGAGACAGCAGCACGTTGGACAATACCGGCAGTGTCTGTCTTCTTTCGACAACACCGGATACCAGCTGCAGAGGTTTCAGTATGGCTTCCCTGGAGATCACAAAATGCATAGTTAGTCACTCAGTCAGTTTGAATTGATTGTTTTTCGAATACGGTTTCAGGTCGCCAGCGCGCGCAGAAGATTGTTGTAATCCTCGGAAATATCCATCGACGCCTGGCGCAGCTTCTTGATCTGTTTGCAGGCATGCAGGACAGTCGTATGGTCACGCCCTCCGAAGGCATCGCCAATCTCAGGCAAACTGTGATTGGTCAATTCCTTGGAGAGGCTCATCGCCACCTGTCGCGGGCGAGCCACAGATCGGTTGCGCCTCTTGGACAACATGTCCGCCATCTTGATCTTGTAGTACTCGGCAACGGAACGCTGAATATTATCTATCGTCACCAGCTTGTCGTGCAGAGCGAAGAGGTCCTTCAGCGCTTCCTTGACCAACTCCAGGTCAATTGGACGACCCACGAAATTGGCATGCACAATCACCTTCTTCAGCGCTCCTTCAAGCTCTCGTACGTGAGAGCGCAGGCGTTGAGCAATGAACATTGCGGCATCGCCAGGCAACTCGATGTTACTTTGCTCGGCCTTGTTGATCAGAATCGCCGCTCGTGTTTCCAACTCCGGCGGTTCCACCGCCACCGAGAGTCCCCAGCCAAAGCGAGACTTCAGTCTCTCTTCTAACCCATTGATTTCTTTGTGGTATTTGTCGCTTGTGAGAATAATCTGCTGCCCCCCCTCGAGGAGAGCGTTGAAGGTGTGAAAGAACTCCTCCTGAGAGCGCTCTTTACCAGCAAAGAATTGTATATCATCGATCAACAGCGCATCCACGGATCTGTAGTAGCGCTTGAATTCATTGATGGCATTCAACTGAAGAGCGGTGACCATTGTTGCAACGAATGTCTCCGAATGCAGATACACCACCTTGGCATCGGGTTTACGAGCTACCAGGTAATTGCCGATAGCGTGCATGAGATGGGTTTTACCCAGACCCACGCCACCATATATAAAGAGAGGGTTGTATGCACCACCGGGATTCTCGGCCACCTGCATCGCGGCAGCTCTTGCAAGCTGGTTCGATTTTCCCTCGATGAAGTTGTCGAACGTGTTCTCTGGATTCAGACTGCCCTTGTGCCGAAGTTTCCCGTCAATGATCACCTCCATGTTTCGGGAGGAGCGCTTGATCAGCCCGGATGACCTTGACGACGGTTGTTCTATCAGGGGAGTGGAAGCCGTTGTACGCGATTTTTCTGGAGTCGACTCCCTGCGCAAATAAGCGGGTTCCAACTCGACAGCGGGTACAGACGTCGCCACCTGCACGCTTGCCGAAGACGGGCGCTGCGTGCCAATCTCGAACACCAGATCTACCGAGCTACCGCGAGAATTCTCAGTCAGCAACTCCATGATCCTGCCAAGAAACTTCTCCTTCACCCAGTCGAGCACGAACCTGTTGGGCGCATAGAGTCTCAGCTCGTTGGCTGAGCTCTCAGCATAAAGGGGCCTGATCCAGGTGTTGAACTGTTGGGAAGGTAACTCGTTCTTCAAACAACTAACACAGCTTTGCCAATTTACCGAATTCACTCTTTTTATTACCTATCTATTATCGTCTGGAACTAATTGGAGCAACGATTCTAGCGCGGGCCTCAATAGTTATCCACACCCTATAGCCATAAAAGCAGTTTTCTTCCCTCGTTATTTTTCCTTTATATTTCAATTTGATACATGAATATCAGGCAAAAATAGCGGGAAAAACCAAGACGAAAAGTGCAGTACTGTCATTCGATAAATCCTGTGGGTAACTTGTTATTAACAGCGTATAAAACGTAACCGTCTGTATTGTTTTGATTTACGACCCCGTGCTCGACTCCCTCAATTGATTCCTGTGGAAGTAATTGCATTAACAACTTGAAACATCTAGAATTCGCGCTCGGTTTAGAACCGGCCAAATATACATTCAGGAATATCCCGGACAGCTATCATGAAAAGAACCTTCCAACCCAGTCTGTTGAAACGCGCCCGTACACACGGGTTCAGAGCTCGTATGGCAACTCGTGGCGGTCGTCTTGTTATCAAGAGACGTCGTGCATGTGGCCGCGCCAAACTGACAGCGTAATCGGTTTTCCTTCCCGTTTGCAGCACTCAAGAAAGTAGAACCTGTGTCTGACTTTGGCTTTAGCAAGAAGCTGCGTCTGCTGGGTGCTGCGGATTACCAGCCCGTATTCAAGAATGCCCGCTACAAGGTCTCATGCCAGCATATTCTGGTGTTGGCTGTGGACAGCGATGTTCCCTTTCCTCGCCTCGGTCTTGTCATCGCCAAGAAGAATGTCGCGAAAGCGGTGATGCGCAATCGCGTGAAGCGAATCATCCGCGAGTCCTTCAGGCATAATCAGGGTTTGCTCCCCGCGCTGGACATCGTTATTCTAGCGCGCAGTGGTTTGGGCTCGTTGGAAAACGAGCTGGTGCACAAGAAAATCGAACGGCTGTGGCAGGAACTCATTCAGAAGGCTGACCGCTGCACACCAGTCAGACGTCAGTCACAAGAGATCAAGTGAATGCTGGATAAAGTTGCCATCAAGCTGATCACTGTCTATCAGCACTCGCTGAGCTACTTGATTGGCAATCAGTGCCGCTTCTACCCCACCTGTTCTCATTACACTCAGGAAGCCATCGAGAAACATGGTCTTGCGAGAGGATCATTTCTTGGTGTGCGTCGAATTCTTCGTTGTCACCCCTGGAACCCAGGCGGTCTGGACCCTGTTCCGGAGCCTGAAATCATCAACAACCCCTCAAAGTCATCAATACAGTAGCAGCAGAACATGGACTCTATTAAATATCTCATCTTTGGTGGCTTGGCTGTCGTTTCGTATCTTTTGCTTCTGGCCTGGCAGGAAGACTATCCTCAGGTAGCGGCTCCTTCTCCTGTGTCGGAA
>MGYS01000016.1:48562-61773 GCA_001802565.1 Gammaproteobacteria bacterium RIFCSPLOWO2_02_FULL_57_10
CCGTTGTTCCCACACCGGGAGCACCGACCGTAACAGACATTCCTGTGCTGGGAACAACGCCCACAGCTGCAACCTCCAACAGCAACACCCGCATCACCGTCAGAACTGACGTGCTTGATGTGGTGCTTGATCGCAACGGTGGAGACATCATTCAGGTGTCACTCCCAGAATATCGCAAGCAGATCGATGTCGAGAACGATCCCTTCGTGCTGCTCGAGAACAACGGCTCCCGAGTGTACGTTGCCAAGAGTGGCCTTGTGGGTCGAAACGGGATTGACAGCACTACCCGTGCTCTCTATCAGGCAAGTGCGTCCAATTACACATTGGGTGAAACCGCTGATTCCGTTGAAGTAGCGATGACCTACACTGACGCCCAGGGTGTCCAGATCACCAAGCGCTTCTCTTTCCAGCGGGGCAGCTACCTGATCGACATCACCTACGAAATCAACAATGCTTCCGGTGCTCCCTGGTCGGCCAACCTTTTTGGTCAAATCAATCGCACGGGATTTGAAGATCCCAGCAGCGTTGGCGGGGTTGGAATGTCATCCTTTCTTGGATTCGCAGCCACATCACTGGATGATCCTTATTACAAAGTCGAGTTCGAAGATGTTGCCAACGGGCTCACGCCACACGAGTTGACCGGTGGGTGGATAGGATTGAGCCAGCACTACTTCCTTTCCGCCTGGATTCCTCCAGCAGAAGCGGTCAACACTTACTCGATGCGTTTGAGCCCGCAGAATCAGAACGAATACATAGGGGGTTTCACCAGCCAGGAATTCTCTGTTGCTCCAGGCACCACTGCGACACAGTCGGTCGGATTCTACGCCGGTCCCAAGGACCAATATGCTTTGCGAGAGATTTCTCCGAACCTGGATCTGACCATCGACTATGGTGTGCTGTGGTTCATCGCTTCCCCAATCTACTGGTTGCTCCGACAGATCAATTCATTCGTTGGGAACTACGGCTGGTCGATTCTGCTACTGACAGTATGTGTGAAAGGGCTGTTCTACAAGCTTTCCGCCACAAGCTATCGCTCCATGGCCAATATGCGTCGTGTGATGCCGAAGATGGTGCAACTGAAAGAGCGTTATGGCGACGACAAGATGAAACTCCAGAAGGCCACAATGGAGCTCTATCAGAAGGAGAAGATCAATCCCTTCGGTGGATGTCTACCGATGTTGGTGCAGATGCCAGTGTTCATCGCACTGTACTGGGTCTTGATGGAAAGCGTTGAATTACGTCAGGCACCATTCATTCTGTGGATCAACGATCTGTCTGTCATGGATCCTTTCTTCGTGCTGCCACTTTTGATGGGCGCATCGATGTTTGCGCAGTCATTGCTGAGTCCCGCACCGGCTGATCCGATGCAGGCGAAGATCATGCGTTTCATGCCAGTTGTCATGACAATCTTCTTCCTCTGGTTCCCCGCTGGCCTGGTGCTCTACTGGCTTGCCAACAGCGTTCTCGGCATCCTGCAGCAGTGGTACATCACTCGCAAGATCGAGAAAGAGTTCGAAGGCAAGAAAGCCTGATCATTCGTATGCGGCAGACCTGTGATGTCGTTATCCACTGACAGCGATACCATCTGTGCAATAGCCACATCACCCGGTAGAAGTGGTGTGGGTATTGTGCGTGTATCGGGCCCCCTTTGTCGGGAAATCTCTCAACACTTTCTGCATTTGATTCCATCCCCACGCCACGCGCACTACACCAATTTCTACAGTCTTGATGGTGAAATCATTGATCAGGGCATTGCCCTTTTCTTTCCAGGCCCAAACTCTTTCACCGGTGAAGATGTCCTTGAACTACAGGGACATGGTGGGTACTTCATTCTCGACCGATTACTCAGGGAAATTCTCAAGGCAGGAGCGAGGATCGCACGGCCAGGAGAATTTTCTGAACGCGCATTCATGAATGATAAAATGGACTTGACTCAAGCAGAGGCGATAGCAGATCTCATTGAAGCAAGTTCTGAAGAGGCAGCAAGAAGTGCCCTGAGAACGCTGCAAGGCGCTTTTTCAGATCTCGTTAATTCCCTCAGCACAGCCGTTATTGAACTTAGAGTTTATATTGAAGCTGCCATCGATTTTTCCGAAGAGGAAATCGATTTCCTCACCGAAGGACGAACAGCAGAATCTCTGCGTCATATCATCAACCACGTCGACACCGTTCTGGCGCAGGCAAAACAGGGATCCATTCTGAGAGAGGGAATGTCCGTAGTCATTGCCGGAAAACCCAATGCTGGCAAGTCCAGTCTCCTGAATGCTCTCGCGGGGAAAGATGCTGCGATTGTCACAGAGATAGCCGGGACGACCAGAGACACCTTGATGGAGCGTATCAATATCGATGGCATGCCATTGCACATCACCGACACTGCAGGTCTTCGTGAAAGCGACGACGTTGTTGAGAAGGAAGGGATACGCAGAGCGCTCCATGCCATTGAAAGTGCAGACAGGATTCTGCTGGTGGTGGATTCATCGAAAGATGATGTGTCACCTGAAAATCTGCTCGAGTTTCTTGCAGGTATTGGGCTCGGACCACTCACCGGTTCATTCGACCCTGACCGCATCACCGTCGTTCACAACAAGATCGATCTACGTAACGAATCTGAAGGGATCCAACAATGGACTGGCAGCATTGGCACAACAATGACCAGTATCAGAATCTCTGCCAAACATCAAAGAGGGTTGGATCTGCTTCGTCAGCACTTGAAGGATTGCATGGGCTACCAACCAGCAGGAGAGGGTGGCTTCATTGCACGTCGGCGACACCTCGAGGCCCTGGAGAAGGCGAGGGCGTGCCTGGTGCAGGCTGAACAGCAACTCACAGGCAGAAGAGCAGGGGAGTTGGTTGCCGAAGACCTCAAACATGCCCATCGTTATCTTGGAGAAATTACCGGGGAGTTCACCACCGACGACCTGCTGGGGAGGATTTTTTCCAGTTTTTGCGTCGGTAAATAACTATTTTCAGCTCTGTAGAACATCAGGATAACGTGTGGATAAAGAGGTGAATTGTTTGCAGAATCGGTGGATGAAATTTTCGTGCTTTTCCGTGTTTGTATAACTCAAGTCTTTGTGCACAGCTGTTGAAGGGCTTCCAAAGAGCTTAAACAGACTCTATCAACCGACTTATATATCACCCATCCTTTTGATTTTAAAAAGGAAAAACTGGTTTTCCACAGAAACCTGCGTCACCATCATCAGTAACATCATTAAACTCTTTCTTACATTAAACTTTATATATTCCTATACATGACATTTACTGATGACCTGTTCATAAGTATTTGTTGTACCGAATTTAACACTTCAATTTTCGAATCTAAGGCTTATACTTATCGGCCCTTTTTCCTATCAACCCAGGGATCTGGTCAAAAACCCGGTGAATCATGGATTTCTCTAAAAAGTACGATGTGATTGTCGTCGGTGGTGGTCATGCCGGTACCGAAGCTGCCCTCGCAGCAGCCCGCATGGGCGTTCGTACTTTGCTGATTACGCATAACATCGAGACGCTCGGGCAGATGTCCTGCAACCCGGCGATTGGTGGCATTGGCAAAACTCACCTGGTCAAGGAGATTGATGCGCTCGGCGGCGCCATGGCTCGAGCCACTGACAGGGCGGGCATCCAGTTCCGTATTCTCAACAGCAGCAAGGGCCCGGCTGTACGGGCCACTCGTGCTCAGGCAGACAGAGTGCTGTACAAGGCGGCTGTCCGTAGCATCCTAGAAAACCAGCCGAATCTCGACATTTTCCAGCAACCCGTTGACGACCTGATCGTGAACGGTGAGACCGTTGCAGGAGTAGTCACTCAGATGGGCCTGCGATTCTTCGCACCCACAGTTGTTCTCACTACAGGCACGTTCCTGGGAGGCAAGATACACATCGGTCTCGAGAATAGTTCGGGTGGCAGGGCTGGCGATCCGCCTTCGATTGCGTTGGCTCAACGTCTGCGCGAGTTGCCGTTCAATGTCGGCCGTCTGAAAACCGGCACCCCACCCAGAATCGATGCCCGGTCCGTGGATTTCTCTGTCATGGAGGCCCAGGCAGGCGACACTCCTGTGCCAGTCATGTCCTATCTCGGCAGTGCCGAGGAACACCCACAACAGGTCAATTGCTACATCACCTCCACGAACGAACGCTGTCACGAGATCATTCGTGGCGGTCTGGATCGTTCGCCCATGTATACCGGGGTGATTGAAGGACTGGGGCCGCGTTACTGTCCTTCCATCGAAGACAAGGTCATGCGTTTCGCTGACAAGACGTCCCACCAGGTATTCGTTGAGCCCGAGGGTTTGAACACTCACGAACTCTATCCCAATGGTATCTCCACCAGCCTGCCGTTCGATGTGCAGATCCAGCTGGTCAGGCAGATCAGGGGTTTCGAGAATGCGCACATCACTCGTCCAGGCTATGCGATCGAATATGATTTCTTCGATCCCCGTGACCTGAATTACTCCCTCGAAACCAAGTTCATCAAGGGACTGTTTTTCGCTGGCCAGATCAATGGCACTACCGGCTACGAAGAGGCCGCTGCTCAGGGACTTCTGGCAGGGTTGAACGCAGCGCTTGCCTCGCAGGAAAAGGAAGCGTGGTGTCCGCGCCGTGATGAGGCCTACATTGGCGTGCTCGTCGATGACCTCATCACACTGGGCACCAACGAGCCCTACCGCATGTTCACCAGTCGCGCTGAATACCGACTGCTGCTGCGCGAAGACAATGCGGATCTGCGTTTGACCGAGAAAGGCAGAGAGCTGGGTCTGGTGGACGATGAGCGTTGGGCGCACTTCACCGCCAAGAAGGAAGGGATCGACAAGGAGTTGGCGCGACTGAAGGCGAACTGGATACAGCCGACATCCGATAAAGCCAAGGAAATCAACAAGCTTCTTGAAAAACCCATGTCGCGCGAATACAGCCTGGCTGACCTTCTGGCACGTCCCGAAGTCAGCTACACGGAACTCATGCATGCTGTTGGTCACGAAAAGACCCCCGAAAGCGGTACCGTCGAACTGCAGCGCCAGATCACCGAGCAGGCCGAGATCCACATCAAGTACAAGGGCTATATCGACCGTCAGGAAGACGACATACAGAAGCTGAAGCGCCAGGAAGACACGCCGCTTCCGGAAGACTTTGATTATCAGCAGATGCAGGGTCTCTCCAACGAGCTCAAACAAAAGCTGCAAAAAGTGCGGCCAGACAACATCGCTCGCGCATCCCGCATCCCGGGCATGACGCCAGCGGCAATCTCACTGCTGCTGATCTACCTGAAGAAATACCAGGCCGTTCGCAAGAAGTCGGCTTGAGCTGGCAGGGTTTGCCAGGATGGACAACAGAACGACAGCGCAAGAATTGCAGCGAGGCCTTGACGAACTCGGACTGGTTCTCAGCGACAGGCAGAAGGAGCAGCTCCTCGATTACCTGGAGCTTCTGCTCAAATGGAACAAGGCTTTCAATCTCTCCGGGGTGAAAGACGCCGCTGAAATGCTGTCCAGACACCTGCTCGACAGCCTGACCCTGGCCCCGTTCATGACTGGCCAGCGCATTCTGGATGTGGGTACCGGACCAGGCTTGCCAGGAATTCCTCTCGCCATCTGTTATCCGGAGAAGGATTTCGTGCTGCTGGACAGCAACGGCAAGAAGACGCGCTTCGTGTTCCAGGCAAAACTGCAGCTGGGATTACAGAATGTGGATGTGCAGAATCAACGACTTGAACACTACAACAACAGTGAGCCAGTCGACATCATTGTCTGCAGAGCGTTCTCCTCGCTGGCCGATCTTGTGCAGATGACACGTCATCTCTGCGATGATACGAACAGGAAGGACCCCGTCACGATTGTGGCCATGAAAGGGGTATATCCGGCAGAGGAGCTGGCCGTTTTGCCAGAGCACATCGTGATGGTCAGCGCAAACAAAGTCAGCGTGCCGGGTTACACTGGGGAAAGACACATAATCGAATTGAAGGCGTCGGGGTTCCAGCGAATTGGGTAGAGTACTGGCAGTTGCGAATCAGAAAGGCGGCGTAGGCAAGACCACGACGTCAGTGAACCTTGCCGCCTCGCTGAAGGCGACCAAGCGCCGGGTACTTCTCATCGATCTGGACCCGCAGGGCAACGCGACCATGGGCAGCGGCATCAACAAGGCCGATTTGCAGATGTCGATATACGACGTGCTGATGGGGGAGTGCGGTTTTGCCGAAGCGGTCCTGCAAACGCCCAGCGGTTTCGACATCCTTCCCGCCAACGGCGACCTGGTGGCAGCCGAAGTGGCCCTCCTGCAGATGGATAATCGCGAGACTCGACTGCGTGAACTGATCGCGAGCATCAACGACCAGTATGATTTCATCGTGATTGACTGCCCTCCGTCCCTCAACATGCTGACCGTCAATGCTCTGGTTGCAGCACAGGGCGTGATCATCCCGATGCAGTGCGAATACTATGCGCTCGAGGGCCTGTCGGCCTTGGTCGAGACCATTCAAGCCGTGAGCAGCACACTCAATCCGGAGTTGGAAATCGAAGGCATTCTGCGAACCATGTATGATCCTCGCAGCAGACTGACCGTCGAGGTATCGAGCCAACTGTTCACTCATTTTGGTGACAAGGTGTACCGGACAGTCGTGCCACGCAATATTCGTCTGGCCGAAGCTCCCAGTTACGGGATGCCGGTGCTGCAGTACGACAGACAGTCCAGAGGAGCCATTGCCTATCTGGCCCTGGCAGGCGAAATGATCCGGCGCAACGAACAGGCAAAACCTTCAACCTGATGATCGAAACGGGTTGCAGGGAGTGCAGAGAAAAACTTTGTAGAGAACGGAAGACAAGATGACGGCTAAAAGAAAACTGGGAAGAGGCCTTGATGCTCTGTTGGGAGGCGCCGGGAAAAAACCAGTCAGCGACACCGTCGTGGATACCCCCGCGTCAAACGTCATTCGCCAGGACAAGGATGGAGATCTGCGCAATATCCCCATTGATCTGATCCAGCGTGGCAAATACCAGCCCAGGACCGACATGCATGAGGAAGCGCTGCAGGCTTTGGCCGCCTCGATCAAGGCGCAAGGCGTCATGCAGCCGATTGTCGTGCGCCCCATCTCCGACACGCGCTACGAAATCATTGCCGGTGAAAGACGCTGGCGCGCCACCCAGATAGCCGGATTGGACACGATTCCAGCCATCATCAAACCGGTGGCTGACGAGTCAGCGATCGCGATGGCTCTCATAGAAAACATCCAGCGTGAAGATCTCAACCCTATCGAAGAAGCGGTTGCACTCAAGAGATTGCAGGACGAGTTCCAGCTCACTCAACAGGAAGTCGCTGACGCAGTGGGACGTTCGCGTGCAGCTGTAGCGAATCTGCTGCGCCTCATCGGTTTGAATCCCGATGTACGCTTGATGCTGGAACATGGTGATCTGGAAATGGGTCACGCCAGAGCCCTGTTGTCATTGTCGGATTCGCAGCAGAGCGAGGCCGCGAAGATTGTGGTGGGCAAAGGACTGTCCGTGCGTCAGACCGAGGCGCTCGCGCGGCGGCTCCTCACTGATGAGGGCTCACAGAAAAAGCCCGCAGTTATCACAGATCCCGATATCAGAAGTCTCGAAGAAAGCCTCTCGGAAAAGCTTGGCGCACGTGTGCAGATTCAGCATACGAGCAAGGGGGCGGGAAAATTGACATTGAAATACAACAGCCTGGACGAACTGGACGGCATACTCGCACACATTAAATGACAGCCCGATGCTGTTGATTAGAAATGCCATAGTCCATATAATGCGCTGCCTTGGATGGCAACGGAAGCTAGAGAAAAAGAGCCAAAAGCGAATTTACCGGCAACGTGTCAACCATAAAAGCTCCTCCCATCTATAAGATTATAGCCAGCCAGTTCGTGACTGTTGGACTTATAACAGCATGCGGATATGCGTTACTGGGTTGGATTGTTGCTTATTCTTTGCTGTTAGGTGGCTTGATCTGCGCGATACCCAATGCGTATTTCGCAATTAAAGCGTTCGAATACAAGGGCGCAAGAGCAGCACAGAAAATTGTCAGAGCGTTTTATGTCGGTGAGGCCGTCAAGATACTGTTGATGTGTGCCGGTTTTGCTTTGACCTTTAATTACGTACAACCGCTGAGCACACCCGCCGTGTTTATGGGGTTCGTACTGGTTTATTTGAGTGGCTTGATTGCATTGATGGCGATGCAGGCTGACAAGAAAAGACGAATTCAATAACCCCAAAATTACTTTTACAAAGTGTAATTCATGGCAAATTCTTCAGAAACAGCTCAGACCGCAACGGAATACGTACAACACCACCTGGGATTCCTGACATTCGGACAGCGTGCTGATGGCACCTGGGGCTTCGCCCATTCGGTGGAAGAAGCTGGGGCAATGGGCTTCTGGGCGATCAACGTCGACTCCATGATGATTTCCCTGTTGCTGGGTGTTCTCTTCCTCGGCCTTTTCCGCTTCTGTATCAAGCGCGCCACCACCGGCAAGCCGGGCGGCCTGCAGAATTTCCTCGAAATCATCGTCGAGATGGTCCAGACCAACGTCAAGAACAGCTTCTACGCCAAGAACGATCTGATTGGCCCTCTTGCTCTCACCATCTTCTGCTGGATCTTCCTGATGAATACCATGGACCTTATCCCGGTCGACTGGATTCCTCTGCTGGCGCAAACCGTTGCCGGTGATCCGCATCTCTACTTCAAGGCAGTGCCTACGACCGACCTGAACATCACTCTTGGCTTCGCCGTCAGTGTGTTCTTCCTGATCATTTTCTACAGCATCAAGATCAAGGGCCTCGGTGGTTTCCTTGGCGAGTTCGCTTTCCATCCGTTCGGAAAGTGGGCGCTGCCCCTCAACCTGCTGCTTGAACTGCCTGGCTTCCTGGCAAAACCCGTTTCTCTCGCGCTGCGACTCTACGGAAACTTCTTCGCAGGCGAAGTGATATTCCTTGTGATTGCGCTGGTTGGTGTGTGGCAGTTGCCACTGCACTTCGGATGGGCCGTGTTCCATATTCTGGTGGTCACACTGCAGGCTTATCTGTTCATGATGCTGACCATCGTGTATCTGAACCAGGCACATACGCACCACTAAACCCTTTAATCAAAACTGCAACATCCTTAGTAAAACTTGGAGAAAAAAATGGAAACAGTACAGGCTTTTTCTTTGATCGCTGCCGCAATCATCTTCGGCATCTGTGGTGCCGGCACTGCAGTCGCGTTCGGTAACCTTGGTGGCAAGCTGATCGAAAGCTCTGCGCGTCAGCCAGAACTGGCTCCGAAACTGCAGACCCAGTTCTTCCTGGTCGCAGCGTTCGTGGACGTAATCTCCATCATCGGCGTGGGCATGGCGTTCCTGTTCATTTTCGCGAACCCCTTTGTTTAATAAATCAGTTAATAGATCGTTTAACTGATCAAACGGATAGTCGGGCAGTTAGCGGATAGATCGAGTTAACGACTACTATTTTTTTTGAGGAACCTGCATGAATCTCAACGCAACCATAATCGGACAATCGATAGCGTTCTTCGTTTTCGTCTGGTTTTGCATGAAATATGTCTGGCCTCCGATCACCGCCATTCTTGAAGAAAGACAGAAGAAGATTGCTGACGGGCTGGAAGCAGCCGAACGTGCGCAGCGCGATCTGAATCTGGCACAGAACAAGGCGGCGGAAGAGTTGCGCGAGGCGAAGAAGCAGGGTGCTGAGCTTATCGAACTGGCCAACAAGCGCGCGAATCAGATCATTGATGAAGCGAAGGACAAGGCCAGAGAAGAAGGACAGCGACTGATCGCCGGTGCAAAAGCCGAAATCGATATGGAACTGCAGAGAGCGAAAGAAGCGCTGCGGTCCCAGGTGGCAGCCATTGCGGTGGCTGGCGCAGAAAAGATTCTGGAATCTTCCATCGATCAGGCAGCCAACGAAGAGCTCGTGAAAAAGCTCGCATCCGAGCTATAAGGCGATAAGCAATGGCAGAGTCAATTACATTAGCCAGACCCTACGCGAAGGCCGCTTTCGAGGTCGCACTGGCATCGAAAGAGCTGAACGAATGGTCACAGGCGCTCAAGCTGCTGGCGAACGTTGCTGCGAATGAGCAGGTGCGTCGGCGATTGCTTTCTCCTGCGTTGACGGCTGCTCAACAGGCCGAGACGTTGACTGGTCTGTGTGGCGATGCCCTTCTGCCCAAGACCAATAACCTGGTGCGATTGCTGGCCGAGAACAAGCGCCTGACTCTGCTCAGTGAGATCTCCGAGCTGTTCGAGGCACTGAAAGCCAATCAGGAAAAAACGATCGATGTGGAGCTCTCCACAGCGTTCGAACTGAACAAAGATGTTGTGAACAAGATTACCCAGGCACTCCAGACTCGCTTGAACAGAGAGATCAAGTTGCAGACCCGAGTCGACAGGCAGCTCATTGGTGGCGCCGTCATTCGAGCAGGCGACACCGTGATCGACAGCTCTGTCCGGGGAAAACTGACCAAATTAGCCGAAGCAATGAATTCCTAGAAGAACTGGGAATGAGGGAAAAAGCATGCAGCAACTGAATCCATCAGAAATCAGTGAAATCATCAAGCAGCGGATCGATAACCTCGACGTGTCCGTGCAAGCGAAGAACGAAGGCACCATCGTCAGCGTATCCGACGGTATCATTCGTATTCATGGTCTTGCAGACGTGATGTACGGTGAGATGATCGAGTTCGACGGCGGCATCTTCGGAATGGCGCTGAACCTGGAAAGAGACTCAGTTGGTGCGGTTGTTCTCGGTGACTACAAGACTCTGGCCGAAGGTCAGACCTGTCGTTGCACGAAGCGCATTCTGGAAGTGCCAGTTGGCCCCGAATTGGAAGGCCGTGTAGTGGACGCTCTGGGCAAGCCAATCGATGGCAAAGGTGCCATCAATGCCAAGCTCAGCTCCCCAGTGGAAAAAGTGGCACCCGGCGTAATTGCTCGTCAATCAGTTGACCAGCCAGTACAGACCGGTCTGAAAGCGATCGACTCGATGGTGCCGATCGGTCGTGGCCAGCGCGAGCTGATCATCGGTGATCGTCAGGTAGGAAAGACTGCCGTGGCCGTCGATGCGATCATCAACCAGAAAGGCAAAGGCGTGAAGTGTGTGTACGTCGCGATCGGACAGAAGCAGTCCTCCATTGCCAACGTGGTGCACAAACTGGAAGAGCACGGCGCGATGGAATACACCATCGTGGTTGCAGCCAGCGCATCTGATCCCGCTTCCATGCAATTCATTGCCCCGTATGCTGGTTGCTCCATGGGCGAGTACTACCGCGATCGCGGTGAAGACGCACTAATCATTTATGACGACCTCACAAAGCAGGCATGGGCTTACCGCCAGATCTCTCTGCTGCTGCGTCGTCCACCAGGCCGCGAAGCGTACCCTGGTGACGTATTCTATCTGCACTCCCGTCTGCTGGAGCGTGCATCACGCGTGAGCGCCGACTATGTCGAGAAGTTCACCAATGGCGAAGTGAAAGGCAAGACCGGTTCATTGACCGCGCTGCCGATCATCGAGACTCAGGCTGGTGACGTGTCTGCGTTCGTACCGACCAACGTGATCTCCATTACCGACGGTCAGATCTTCCTGGAGAGCAACCTGTTCAACGCCGGTATCCGTCCTGCGATCAACGCCGGTCTGTCAGTATCGCGAGTAGGTGGTGCTGCTCAGACCAAGATCATCAAGAAGCTCGGCGGTGGTATCCGTATCGCTCTGGCCCAGTATCGTGAACTCGCGGCATTCGCCCAGTTCGCTTCCGATCTTGACGAAGCAACGCGTTCACAGCTGGAGCACGGTCAGCGCGTGACAGAGCTGATGAAACAGGCTCAGTACTCTCCGCTGTCAGTCGCCGAAATGGCGCTGGTGCTGTACGCGGCCAACGAAGGCTTCCTGAAAGATGTGGAGCTGAACAAGGTTGTGGCGTTCGAGCGCGCACTGCTGTCCTACGCGAACAGCGAAGGCACCGCACTGCTGGCGAAGATCAACGAGAAAGGCGACTACAACGACGACATCGCTGGACAGCTCAAGGCCTTGATCCAGAAGTTCAAATCCACACAGACCTGGTAAGCAATTCCAGGTAACTGGTAGAAACGGTGAGTTATGGCTGTCGGTAAAGAGATTAGAACGAAGATCTCCAGCATCAAGAACACTGCGAAGATCACCAGTGCGATGGAGATGGTTGCGGCCAGCAAGATGCGCAAGGCTCAGGATCGCATGGCACTGGGTCGCCCCTATGCCACGCGCATTCGCGAAGTGATCGGTCATGTGGCCAACGCAACGCCTGAATACCATCACGTCTACTTCACGGATAGAGAAGTGAAGCGTGTGGGCTATATCGTGGTGTCGTCCGATCGTGGTTTGTGTGGAGGCCTGAACATCAACTCGTTCAAGGCAGCACTCAAATCGATGATGGGCTGGAAGAGTCAGAACGTCGGTATCGAGTTCTGTGTGATCGGGGCGAAGGCTGCGTCATTCTTCAATAACTTTGGTGGCAATGTTGTGGCTTCGGTGCGTGGCATCGGCGATGCCCCGAAGGTGGAAGATGTGATCGGTGCAGTGAAGGTGATGCTCGACAAGTTTGCGTCAGGCGACATTGATCGTCTCTACATCGTCAGCAACACGTTCGTGAACACCATGACACAGACGCCGGTCGTTGCGCAGTTGCTGCCACTGGAAGCGTCCGAAAACAAGGAATACAAGCACCACTGGGATTACATCTACGAGCCCGACGCACAGGAACTGTTGGATGCGCTGCTGGCCCGTTATATCGAATCACAGGTTTATCAGGCAGTCGTAGAGAATAATGCCTGCGAACAGGCCGCGCGCATGATGGCGATGAAGAACGCCACCGACAACGCCGGTGAACTGATCAAGGACCTCGGACTTGTCTACAACAAGGCGCGTCAGGCTTCGATCACGCAGGAGCTTTCCGAGATTGTCGGCGGTGCAGCGGCTGTTTAAGCCGCAAGCCCGAACAACGGAAAGCAGCAAAACCAACAAGCAGGATTTTGGATTCAAGACCTTAAGAGGAACCGAACATGAGTAGCGGTCGTATCGTTCAAATCATTGGTGCGGTAATTGACGTACAGTTTCCAAGGGAGTCAGTGCCCAAGGTGTACGACGCTCTGCACGTAGAGGGCAAGGAAATCACTCTGGAAGTTCAGCAGCAGCTGGGCGACGGCGTGGTCCGCACAATCGCCATGGGCAGTACCGAAGGTCTGTCTCG
>MGYS01000016.1:61805-62700 GCA_001802565.1 Gammaproteobacteria bacterium RIFCSPLOWO2_02_FULL_57_10
ACACTCGGCCGCATCATGGACGTACTGGGTAACCCGATCGACGAGCGCGGCGCCATCGGCGAGAAAGAGCGTATGCCGATTCACCGCAAGGCACCTGCCTACGAAGAGCTGGCCGCTTCCAACGAACTGCTGGAAACAGGCATCAAGGTAATCGACCTGGTCTGCCCGTTCGCAAAAGGCGGTAAGGTGGGTCTGTTCGGTGGTGCCGGTGTGGGCAAGACCGTGAACATGATGGAGCTCATCAACAACATCGCGAAGGCACACTCCGGTCTGTCCGTATTCGCCGGTGTGGGTGAGCGTACTCGTGAAGGTAACGACTTCTATCACGAGATGGCTGAATCCAAGGTAATCGACCTGGACAACCTGCCTGAGTCCAAAGTGGCGATGGTGTACGGCCAGATGAACGAGCCGCCCGGCAACCGTCTGCGCGTGGCACTGACCGGTCTGACCATGGCCGAGAAATTCCGTGATGAAGGCCGTGACGTACTGTTCTTCGTCGACAACATCTACCGTTACACACTGGCCGGTACCGAAGTATCAGCACTGCTGGGTCGTATGCCTTCAGCGGTGGGATATCAGCCAACTCTGGCTGAAGAGATGGGCGTTCTGCAAGAGCGTATCACCTCCACCAAGACTGGCTCGATCACGTCCATCCAGGCCGTATACGTACCTGCGGACGACTTGACCGACCCGTCACCGGCGACCACCTTCGCGCACCTTGACGCCACCGTGGTACTGTCACGCGCCATCGCCGAGCTGGGTATCTACCCCGCGATCGATCCGCTGGACTCCACCTCACGTCAGCTGGACCCGCTGGTCATCGGTCAGGAGCACTACGAAGTGGCTCGCGGCGTGCAGTCTGTACTGCAGCGCTACAAGGAACTGAAGGACATCA
>MGYS01000016.1:62715-64042 GCA_001802565.1 Gammaproteobacteria bacterium RIFCSPLOWO2_02_FULL_57_10
AAGTGTTCACCAACACCCCGGGCAAGTACGTACCACTGAAAGACACGATCGCAGGGTTCAAGGGCATTCTGGCTGGCGACTACGACCACATTCCCGAGCAGGCCTTCAACATGGTTGGCAGCATCGACGAAGCGGTCGCGAAAGCCAAGAACTTGTAAGTAGAACCTGTAATAGCAATAAGCAGCACCTGTAAGTAGAGAGCAGAGACATGGCCATGACAATGCATTGTGACATCGTAAGCGCTGAGGAGAAGATCTACGCCGGACTGGTAGAGCTTCTCGTGGCCACCGGCACCCTCGGCGACCTGGGTGTTGCTCCGGGCCACGCTCCGCTGTTGACCGCACTGATTCCGGGACCGGTTCGTCTGGTTCTGCAGGACGGTTCCGAACAGGTCTATTACGTCTCCGGCGGCTTCCTGGAAGTGCAGGGTGGTGTCGTGACAGTACTGGCAGACACCGCGTTGCGCGCCGATGATGTGAATGAAGCGGCTGCATTGCAGGCGATTCAGGATGCCAATGACGCGATTGCGAACAAGGATGCCGAATTCGAGTACTCCCGCGCAGCAGCCCAACTGGCGGAGGCCGCAGCCCAACTGCGTGCACTGAGACAGCTGAGAAAATAGTTTTTACATTCAGAGTGAAAACCATTAAAAATAGGGCAGCGCAAGCTGCCCTTTTTTTTGCCACGCAGTATCCTGCCGGACACGCAATCCATGAGCCCAGTCATCAAGTCACCCATAGAAGTGGTTATTCTCGCCGCCGGTAAAGGCACGCGCATGTATTCCGATACTCCCAAAGTGCTGCATCGCATTGGTGGCAAACCCATGTTGCAGCATGTGGTCGATTGCGCCAATACACTGGATGCTAAAGGCGTACATCTGGTTGTCGGTTTCGAAGGTCAGAAGATTCGCGACGCCTTTCCGAGTCCGGCCATACACTGGGCCAACCAGGAGCAACAGCTTGGTACTGGTCACGCGGTGATGCAGGCGATGCCTGCCATCAGCGACGAAAGTATCGTGCTGGTGCTCTATGGTGACGTGCCGCTGATCCGTAGTCAGACGCTTGCCGATCTTATTGCGAAGACTGATGGTGGTGCGCTCGCAGTTTTGACCGTCATCAGTCCCGACCCGACCGGACTCGGCAGAATCATGCGCGATGGCAACGGCAAACCAGTGGCCATCATCGAAGAGAAAGACGCCAATCCGGAACAGAAGAAGATCAAGGAAACCAACAGTGGAATCCTCGCCGGATGCGCACGCAAGCTGCGACACTGGATCAGTCGTCTGCAAACCAACAATGCGCAAGGGGAGTACTATCTCACCGATGTG
>MGYS01000016.1:64052-86711 GCA_001802565.1 Gammaproteobacteria bacterium RIFCSPLOWO2_02_FULL_57_10
ACAGTGAAAGATCCAATGGAAGTGCAGGGTGTGAATAACCGCCTGCAACTCTCGCAACTCGAACGTCACTATCAGGCACGCAAGGCGCAGGAGCTTTTGCTCAGCGGTGTTACGCTTGCAGATCCGGCGCGCATCGATGTGCGAGGAGATCTGATGTGCGAGCGTGATGTCGAGATCGACGTCAACGTGATTTTCGAAGGACGAGTGACGCTGGGCAATCGTGTGAGGATCGGCCCGAACGTGGTCATTCGCAATTGCCGCATAGGCGACGACAGTGTGGTGCTGGCGAACTCACATCTCGAAGATGTATTGGTTGCAGAAAAATGTGCCATCGGACCCTTTGCAAGACTGCGACCTGGCACTGTTCTGAGTAGCGGATCCAAGATCGGCAATTTTGTCGAAACCAAGAAGGCGAAGATCGGGGTCGGTTCCAAGGTCAATCATCTCAGCTACATCGGTGATGCCACGCTGGGCGAGAACGTCAACGTGGGGGCAGGCACCATCACCTGCAACTACGATGGCGTGAACAAGTTCGAAACGCATATCGAAGACGGTGTATTTGTCGGCTCCAACACCGCGCTGGTGGCGCCGGTCAAGATCGGCGAAAACGCGACGGTCGGTGCTGGCTCCACGATCACTGGTGACATCCCGAAGGAAAATCTGGGCGTCGCCAGAGGCCGTCAACGCAACATCGAAGGCTGGCAACGCCCCACCAAAAAATAAATCTGTATCGCGCTGCCCATTGTCCACCCACTCTGTGGGAGCGAGCCTGCTCGCGATAGATTTTTTACAGAATCAGCTTACCAAGGAGCAATAAAATGTGTGGAATAGTCGGCGCAGTAGCCCAACGTGATGTATCCCAGATTCTCCTGGAAGGATTGAAGCGCCTGGAATATAGAGGCTACGACTCCGCAGGCATGGCGCTCATCAGCGCGCAGACATCCGAGATCGACTGCATCAAGGCCACGGGCAAAGTCCAGAAGCTCGACGAATCAATGCGCCAGCGCCCGTTCGTGGGCCGCATCGGTATCGCTCACACTCGTTGGGCCACGCACGGCGAACCCAGCGAACGCAACGCACACCCGCACATCTCCGGTGCCGATATCGCGCTGGTGCACAATGGCATCATCGAAAACTATCAGCAGCTGCGTGAGCAGCTCATCAAGGACGGCTACCGCTTCGAGTCGGAAACCGACACCGAAGCCGTAGTGCACCTGATTCACCAGGCCTGCAAGAACGATAAACTGAGTCTGCTCGATGCGGTCAAAGCCACCGTGAAGAAACTGCATGGCGCTTACGGCCTCTCCATCATCAGCAGAAACGAGCCGGACAAGATCATCGTTGCACGTAGTGGCAGTCCACTCGTGATTGGCGTGGGTATCGGCGAGAATTTCATTGCGTCCGACGCGCTCGCGCTCGGCCAGGTGACTGATCGGTTCATCTATCTTGAAGAAGGTGATATCGCCGAACTGACACTCACCTCGATCCGCATCTGGGATGTAAATGGCAAGCTTGTGCAGCGCCCCATTACCCACATCACCAGTGAAATCGCGGAAGTGGAGAAGGGTGAGTATGGCCACTTCATGCTCAAGGAAATTCATGAACAAGCGGTAGTGATTCGCAACACGCTGAACGGCCGCATCAGTGACACGCACGTGCTTGAAGAAGCCTTCGGTGTGAAAGCCAAGGCGATCTTCAACAAAGTGAAACAAGTGCAAATAGTGGCATGTGGCACCAGTTACCACGCAGGCATGATTACGAAGTACTGGCTCGAGAATATTGCGAAGATTTCTTCACAGATCGATATCGCCAGTGACTATCGTTACAGAAACATCATTGTGCAACCAGGCACCTTGTTCGTCACTATTTCGCAATCGGGAGAAACTGCGGACACACTGGCTGCCCTGCGTTATGCAAAGGAAACCAAAGGCTATGTCGGGCACCTTGCCATCTGCAACGTTGCGACGAGCTCACTCGTGCGAGAATCCGATTTCTGTCTGCTCACCAATGCAGGTCGTGAGATCGGTGTGGCATCGACGAAGGCATTCACCACTCAACTTGTTTCTCTGCTGCTGCTGACACTGGTGCTGGCACGTCGTACAGGTATGAGCGATGAAACAGAACAGAAACACGTGCGTGATCTGAATACACTGTCTGCGCTCGTCACCAAGACGCTCGAGCTCGACAAGCAGATCAAGGTCGTCTCCAAGAGCCTTATGGACAAACATCACGCGCTTTTCCTCGGTCGCGGCATTCAGTATCCGATTGCGAAAGAGGGTGCGCTCAAGCTCAAGGAGATTTCCTACATCCACGCAGAAGCCTATCCGGCAGGAGAGCTGAAGCATGGTCCGCTTGCGCTCGTCGATGACAAGATGCCCGTGATCGCAGTCGCGCCGAATGACGAACTGTTGAGCAAACTGAAAGGCAATCTGGCGGAGGTGAGCGCGCGCGGTGGGAAGCTGTTCGTGTTTGCAGACGAATCAGCAGGCTTCGAGAATGATCGCAGCTGTAAGGTGATTAACGTCCCGAGTGTGCCTGAAATCCTCGCGCCGATCATCTACACAATCCCGCTGCAACTGTTGTCCTACCACGTCGCGATCTTCAAAGGCACGGATGTGGATCACCCGCGCAACCTGGCCAAATCCGTCACGGTGGAGTAAATCTCGAATGTGGGAGCGGGCCTTGCCCGCGATGAAAAGAATGTTTCGAGATAAGCGAAGCACAATCGCGAGCAGGGCTCGCTCCCACAGGGGGCAAAATCAGGACTTGTAGGTTCGCAGCGTCCGCAAACTCTTGTTCATCAGCTTCAGATGATCTTTCAGCATCGACTTGCGGAACCGCGCGACGCCCATCGCCAGCACGTCGATTACAAGCAGATGCGCAATGCGTGACGACACCGGCGTGAACTCGTGCTGGTCCTCCTCCACATTCACATGAATTGGAATGCTGCACAGCTCGCTCAACGGTGTGCCCTGTGGCGCGAGGCAGATCACCGTGGCACCGGCCTCCATCGCCAGTGTCACGCTCTGCATCAACGCCTTGGTGCGGCCCGACTGCGAAATCGCCACCACCACATCCTTCGCGCCGAGTGAGATTGCCGACATCAACTGAATGTGCGGGTCCGTGTAGGCGGCCGAAGACACCTGCAGACGGAAGAACTTGTGCTGCGCATCCGCCGCCACTGAGCCCGACGCGCCAAAGCCGTAGAACTCCACGCGGCTCGCATGACACAGCGTGTCGATCGCCTTCTCCAGCACGGCAGGGTCGAGCTGATCGCGCACCGACAGCAACGAGCCTATGGTCGAATCGAATACCTTGTTGCTCAGGTCCGCTGCGGTATCCGCGTCGTCCACGGAGAACTGCGAATAGCTCGCGTTGGTGCCCAGGTGCTGGGCCAGTTGCAACTTGAAGGACTGGAAGCCATCGAACCCCAGCGCGCGGCAGAAGCGCAGCACCGTCGGCTCGCTCACCTCGGCAGCCGAGGCCACATCCACGATGCGCATGTTGATAACCGCTGTCGCGTTGTCCAGAATGAAGTCCGCCACCTTGCGCTCCGACTTGCGCAGCGTGTCGCGGTGCTCCCTTATCCTGTTGATCGGGTTGTGCAGTTCCACATCAATTTCCTTTGGCACCTACGATTGCTGCCAATACTCGGCCGCAATATAGCAGGAAATACAGATATTTAACTACAGCGCAGGTGTTTACAGAGGGTTCCCGACTCAACAGGAGAGGTTGCCTTGCAACTTAGAACACCATCACCTTGTCGGCATTGATCGTGGTTTCGGCAAGCGCATCCATGGTGCTTCGTTCAGTGCCCTCAACAACTTCATCATCGGTAATCCCACGCGCATCCATGCAGGTACCGCAGAGCAGCACCTTGCCGTTCGCACTGATACGTTTGACCATGACCGCCGCGTTATAGAAACCCTCCGGTGTCTTCTGTCCCGCCTTGGCGCCTGCGACAGCATCCCCCAACAGGAAGACAGTGACCTCTGTGCCGCGTTTGATGAGCGCATGGGCAAGACGCAGGCCGTTGTACAGCCGCTCGGTTCCGTAGGGTGGGTCATTGATGATGATCAGTGCTTTCATGATCGCTCCTCGTGAAATGAGTGTTTGCATCTTGTCTTCTTGTTTCTTGCCAACGTTCTATTAATTGATAGAATGATAGCTCAAATCAAGCTGTCAAGCCATCAGGAACCTTGCAATGACCACCAAGCAGGAGCTGTACGACACTCTGGCCCTCGTCGCCAATGGCCTGGCCAACGGTAATCGCCTGGCTCTGCTGGAGCGCCTGGCTCAGGCTGAAGCTTCGGTAGAGACTCTGGCTGGCGCGGCCGATCTGACTGTCGGCAACGCGTCGCAGCACCTTCAGCAACTGCGACGCGCTGGCCTGGTGACGGCAAGGCGCGATGGCAAGCAGATGTTTTACCGCCTGACCGATGAGCGGATCATCACGCTTTTGAGCTTGCTGCGACAGGTGGCCGAAACGAATCTGGCGGAGATGGAGAGGCTGCTGGCGAGGCTGTTCAGTGTCGACAAAGATAACGATGACAGTGACAACGATGCCATGAAACCCGTGTCACGAAGTGAGCTGCTGGCAGGGCTTCAGAGTGGACACATGGCGGTGCTTGATGTACGTCCTGAAGCAGAATTCGCCGCTGGTCACCTTGATGGTGCCATCAACATTCCGCTGGACCAGTTGGATGCCCTGCTGGCCCTGTTGCCCCGTGACAAGGAGATTGTCGCGTACTGCCGCGGGCCCTACTGCGTGCTCTCCCACGAGGCAGCAAAACGATTGCGCACACTTGGTTATAAAGTCAGGCGTTTCGAAGAGGGGTTCCCGGAATGGAAGGCGGCGGGCCTGCCCGTGCAACGCGCGGGGATGCGCGTGTGAACACACCGCTTCTGACCAATGAACCGCTCATCAGGCTGATGGTTTTCATGGTTGTTCTTCTTGCCATGGCAGCATGGGAACTCCTGGCCTCGAGGCGACCACAACAAATGCTTCGCACAAAACGCTGGCCGGCCAATCTGCTGATAGTGGTGCTCGACACTGCCGTTGTTCGTTTGGTTTTCCCGCTGGCCGCAGTGGGTGCAGCAATTCATGCGCAGGAGCAGGGCTGGGGATTGTTCAATCTGCTTTCCGTCCCCGACTGGCTCGCGCTCATCCTTGCAGTGGCCGCTCTGGATGCTGCGGTCTACTTCCAGCACAGGCTGTTCCACGCGGTGCCCTGGCTGTGGCGCCTGCACCGTATGCATCACGCCGATCAGGAATTCGACGTGACTACCGCATTGCGTTTTCACCCGCTGGAAATACTGCTGTCGATGCTCATCAAGATTGCGGCGGTGCTGGCACTGGGCGCCTCGCCACTTGCAGTCATCGTGTTCGAAATCCTCCTCAATGCCACCGCCATGTTCAACCACGGCAATGTGAATATGCCACAGCGGATCGATCGCTACCTGCGCCTGTTTGTCGTCACGCCGGACATGCACCGGGTGCATCACTCCATTTGTAGCGAGGAAACCGACAGCAATTTCGGCTTCAATCTGCCGTGGTGGGACCGCCTGTTCGGCACCTATCGCGATCAACCCGAGAAAGGACACCTTGGCATGACGATCGGACTCGAGTACTTTCGCACTGAACAGGATCAGCGGCTGGGCAACATGCTCATGCAGCCATTCAGAACCAGGTGAAAGCAGTGGCAGCAACATTCGAGTACCGGTTTCACCCGCGCATCGCCGACATCGACCCAGACATCTGGAATTCGCTCGCCAACAATGCCAGCCCCTTCCTGCGCTATGAATTCCTGTCCGCGCTTGAACGCACACAATGCGTCTGCGCCGATACCGGCTGGCAGCCCTATCACCTCACCGTCAGCCAGGGCGACAAGATCGTCGCCGCCATGCCGCTCTACATCAAGAGTCACTCCTACGGCGAATACGTCTTCGACTGGTCCTGGGCCGACGCGTACCGCCAGCACGGAAGACGTTACTACCCCAAGCTTCTCACCGCAATTCCGTTCACGCCAAGCCACGCCTCGCGTTTGCTCATCGCACAGGGTGAAGATATCGGTGTCATCACCGCCGCCATCGCCCAGCGCGTAATTGAAGAGGCCCGGCACCTCGGTGCCAGTTCGTGGCACGTGTTGTTCCCCACGCCGGCAGAAAGTGCACGGCTCGCGCAGCTCCCCTTGCAAGACGAGTCACACCACAAACTCCACCCGCGCATCGCCACCCAGTTCCACTGGTTCAATCGCGGCTACACCTCGTTCGACCACTACCTCGAATCCTTCAACTCCCGCAAGCGCAAGAACCTGCGCAAGGAACGCGAGGCCGTGCGCGCCGACAAAATCCACTTTGAACGTTTCCGCGGAAACGCCATCACCGACGACCTGTGGCGCGACTTCTACCGCTTCTATCAGAACACCTACCAGGTCCGCGGCCAGCAGGGCTACCTCTCACTCGATTTCTTCCGCCAGCTCGGCGTCACCATGCCCGACAACATCCTCATGGTCGTCGCCACGCGCGACGGCCACCGCATCGCCGCAGCACTCAGCTTGCGCGATGACACCAGACTCTACGGCCGCTACTGGGGCAGCCTGCAGGAGTCCCAGTTCCTGCATTTTGAAACGTGCTACTACCAGGGGATTGAGTACTGCATTGAGCATGGCCTGCAAAGTTTCGATTCCGGCGCGCAGGGCGAGCACAAGATCCAGCGGGGATTTGAACCGATCATCACGCATTCGAATCACTGGATTGCGGATGCGCAGTTTGATGCGGCGATTGGGGATTTTTTGGTGAGGGAGAGGCAATACGTTGTAGAGTACCGAGACGATACAAAAAAATCTTTGCCTTTTAAAATGTAGAAATATCTAACTAATGCCCTGCAGGGGAAGCAGAGACTGCCTGGCAGCCCACGTCACACAGTGAATCGCCGCAGCACCAGGAGCGGCGTTCCCTGCTGTATCACTCTTACGATCCTTTCACGATGGTTCAGCACTTCTCGCCAGTATTCAACGGCACCTTTTCAAGAAGCGTTGATTGATAGGCGGCCGCCATCAACCCTTGTAAAAAGCAGCATTTGCGTCGCGCTGCTATTCTTCTATAGCTGCATAAACTCGAGGATATGTTCGATAGGCTAAACAGTTTTCGAAGCCCCGGGTTAATGTGATCCGTGATCATTTTGCCGAGGGCGGAAAACCGATCCACGTTTCCAAATGCGCAAGCGAAACACCCAACGTCATGAGAATGCAGCAGTACAAAAATATGGCGTTTTATATGGCCAAGGAGTAGGCTCCCCATGACACGATCACATTTTGACTGGGACGACGATAAGGACAAAGCCAACCAGGACAAGCACCATGTCTCCTTTCGATTGGCGCAACGTGCATTTTCCGATCCGCACCGCATCATCGCAAAGGATGTTGAGCACAGTCATAGCGAGGACCGGTTCTACTGCTTCGGCATGGTTACGGGTGGTGTCCTTACTGTCCGATTCACGTATCGCAACCAATTGATCCGTATTTTCGGCGCTGGATATTGGCGCAAGGGCAAGGCGATTTATGAACTCCAAAATAAAATACACCGATGAATCAATCGGCAAGATCGAGATCGTTCCCGATTTTCTGCCATCACCGGAAGAGCTGGCCTATCGAGAGGAGGGCGTAAAGGTCACTTTGGCGTTGAGCAAGAAGAGTGTGGAATTCTTCAAGGCCGAGGCATCAAAGCACCACACGCAATACCAGCGCATGATTCGCAGATTGCTCGATAGCTATGTAGAGGCTCAGGAAAAACCTCGAAACAGAAGCTCCAAGTAGAAAAACACTGCTCATCTTTGGCCAGGATACTTCGAACATGCATAGCCCGCGCGCACTTCTTCTCGATCTGGATGACACGCTCTTGGACGATCGCGGTGCCATGGCCGATGCAGTGCTGGTGTTTCGTACAAAGCACGGTCTGAGCAAGAGTGAGAGCGACGATCTCATCGCTGCACGCTGGGACTCGATTGGACGTGAGGTGTGGCGAAAGATGGCGCTCGGTGAACTCAGCTTCGTCGAACAGAGACGAGTCCGTCTGCGCGAAACGTTTCTCCTGACTCTTTCCGATGTAGACGCCGATGAGCTCTTCGAGAGCTACCTCGAATGCTATCAACAAAGTTGGCGCCTGTTGCCCGGTGTCGATGTGTTTCTTGAACGAACGGCACATCTTCCGCGCGCTATCGTGACCAACGGTCACGGGCCACAAGCTCGCAAGAAGCTATCGCTTCTGGGACTGGGAGAAGTATTCGATGCGGTCGTGACGCCCGATGACTGTGGCGGTGCAAGAAAGCCGGACCCTAAAATATTCAGATATGCCCTGGATCTGTTGGATGTAGCCCCTGACGAAGTCATGATGATTGGGGACAACGAGGAAGCTGACATTGCGCCAGCCCTCGCGCTCGGCATGCGCTGCTTTCATGTTCGGCACCAGCAATCCGGCTTCTCCATTGCCGACGCTGCGAATGCAATTTGCAGTCTCGAACCTCGAAGCGCTATGAAAGTGGAGCCCGTCGGATAGGAAGTACAGGAGCCCCAATGATCCTCGAAGTCGCAATCCTCGACATAAAACCCGGTCTCGAGCCCGACTTCGAGTCAGACTTCACCCGTGCCCAGAAAATCATCACCAGCATGCCTGGCTACATCTCTCATGAACTGCAGCATTGCCTGGAGAAGACAAACCGCTACATTCTGCTTGTCAAGTGGGAGACGCTCGAGCATCACACCGTGGGCTTCCGTGAGTCGCCGCAGTATCAGGAGTGGCGCTCTCTGCTGCATCACTTCTACGATCCTTTTCCAGTGGTGCAACACTTCAAGCCCTGCGTCGCCGGCGAGAAGCAGTAGGGGAGCGTGTTGCCGCACAGTTCTCCCTGCAAGAGAGGACTAGGATGAACCACAACTGAGCCTTCTCAGTACCTACCACTCAAAAAGTGAGCAATCATGAAAATCTCCAAGTTCGGAACACGCTCTGCCATCATCCTGCTTGCCAGCGGGCTTCTTATGTCCGGCCAGGTCATGGCTCAAAGCGAGGACAACGGCAACAGGGATAACGACCGCAACGACAACACGTCGGGCCGCAACGAAGGTCGAAAGCACTTCGACGACAAGCAGAAAGTTGCCGTGCACGAATACTACCGGGAAGAGAGCCGTCAGGGTCGATGCCCTCCCGGCCTGGCGAAGAAGAACAATGGCTGCAATCCCCCAGGTCAGGTGAAGCGCTGGCAGATGGGTCAGCCGCTGCAGCAGGACGTCACCTACCGCGCATTGCCCGCGGACTTGCGCAATCTACTGGGTGCCCCGGCACAGGGTTACCACTACGGCATGGTCGACTCGGACATTCTGCTGCTGCTTGATGGCTCGGAAATCGTGTTTGATGCAATTACCAGCCTCACTCAGTAGACCGCTCAGGCAGAGCAGGGATGCGCTGCTGCGGGATTGTAACCAAGAATAGCCATTGAATTTAAAGATATTTTCCCCGCGCCATATGGACACTTGCAAAACGCAAGCAAGGTAAATTTCCAGATGCTTGCATTTTGCAAGCACTCTGTGGAAGATACGCCATGGCCGATCAATACCCCAGCAGATCAGACTGCCCCATCAACTACGCGCTCGAGTCCTTTGGCGACAAATGGACTCTGCTCATCATTCGCGATCTGATGTTCAACGCCAAACAGTCGTTCGGCGAACTTCTGACATCCCCCGAAAAAATATCCACCAATATCCTCACCGATCGACTGAAGAGCCTGGAGGCAACCGGTATCATCTCCAGAGAGGTCTGTGCCGATAATCGCTCGAAATGCGTTTACTCACTGACAGCGAAGGGAAGGGATCTCCTGCCGATCATGCTGGAAATCACGCAGTGGAGCGCCAGGCACTACAAGGACGTGAGTACTCCGGCGGCATTCCTGAAGAGGCTGGACGAAGACAAGGCGGGCGTTATCCGCCAGATCAAGGCAATGTGGGACGATCAGCAAAAACCATAGCCAACAGGGCCTAAGCGATGACCAGTGATTCATCTAAAATTCGCGGCGAGTGCCGCTGCGGGAAAACTCAATTCGAAGTGACGTCAAAGCCGATGATCACGATGGCTTGTCATTGCACTGGCTGCCAGCGCATGACCTCCAGCGCCTTCAGCTTGAGCTCGCTGTTTCCAAGCGCGAACTTTGCAGTAACCTCAGGCGACCCCATCATCGGTGGACTCCACGGCGGCACGCGTCACTACTTTTGTGACCACTGCATGAGTTGGTTGTTTACACGTCCGGAGGGAATGGATGACTTCGTCAACGTCCGCGCAACTCTTCTGGAAGACGCTCGCGACTTCAAGCCGTTCATCGAGTCGTATCTGGACGAAAAACTCCCGTGGGCTATGACCTGTGCGGCGCACAGCTTCAACAAGTTTCCCCCGCAGGAAATGTTTCCGCAGTTGCTCAAGGAATTTGCCGAGCAACAGTGAGAGTCGGTACAGTGCAACTTCAAAATTCCGACTCAAATTGAGGGAGCAATGAAAACACAATACTTCACCGCAACCAGCCTCGACGGCTTCATAGCCACGGAAGACGACTCACTCGATTGGTTGTTTCCGCTCGGTGATTTCAACAACTCCAGCTATCCGGAGTTCATCGCGGGAGTGGGTGCGCTGGCGATGGGATCGTCCACGTACGAGTGGATGCTGCGCAACTCGGAGATCGTTTCCGCGACAACAGGTTCTGCCTGGCCGTACACGCAACCAACGTGGGTATTCTCCAGTCGCAAGCTTCCAATGATCGCGGGCGCAGACATTCGCTTCGTTCAAGGTGATGTGCAACCCGTCCATGCAGAAATGCGAGCGGCCGCAGGTGACAAGAACATCTGGGTAGTGGGAGGCGGCGATCTCGCCGGGCAATTCCACGATGCAGGATTGTTGGACGAACTGATTCTTCAGGTCGGCTCGGCCACGCTAGGTAAAGGCAAACCACTTTTCCCTCGCAGGGTGTTGAGCCCGGTGCTGAGTTTGACGACTGTTCGCCAGATGGGTGTGGGGATGATTGAGTTGCGGTATGACATTCGCAAAGGGAATTGAAAGCCGTGAAGCAAACCTCAAGTAAAAGATCCTGACCATGCAGCCCACACTCCACTCATCACGCCTGATACTTCGTCCGTACACTCTCGATGACGCCGCTGATGTGCAGCGCCTTGCGGGAGATGTTCGCATCGCAGACACAACATTGACGATCCCTCATCCCTATCCTGATGGAGCAGCGGAGACATGGATTTCCGGGCATGCACCTGCATTCGAGAATGGCGGTGAGATTGCCTGTGCAATCACTCTGGAGAGCACTGGTGAATTACTTGGAACAGTGAGTCTGATCGACGTGCAACGCAAACACGCGCGTGCTGAGCTGGGGTACTGGGTCGGTGTGCCTTCCTGGGGCAAGGGTTACTGCACGGAGGCGGTATGCTGTCTCATCACCTTCGCCATCGAGCAGTTGGGGATGACTAGGATAGTGGCGCGTTGTCTCGCGAGAAATCCGGCGTCTGCGCGAGTGATGGAGAAGGCTGGTCTTGCGCTCGAAGGTCGTCAGCGCGAGCATGTTTTGAAGAATGGTGTTTACGAAGATATTTTGCTCTATGGGCTGGTATTGCCAGAGCGTGGCACAACCTGAATGCATTCCGACAACTTATCCCTTCACAAAAACACTAGGCGATACAGCAAACCGCTGAGCCAGCTCCTTGATCTGACGAACATTCAACGTGCGCTTGCCTGACAGGATTTCGGACACCACCCCCTGACTCCCAATCTCCGGCAAGTCCGACTGTCCCAGGGCATGTTGTGACATGAGAAAGCGCAACACTTCCGCAGGAGTTGCGTGAGGCACGCGCCACTTCTCTTCGTAGTCGCTGATCAGTTCTCCGAGCGTCGCGAGCAGATCTGAGAGGGGATGATCCTCATCGGAAACACCGGCATCCAGCAGTGCATTCACTGCAGCGACAGCGCTGCCGTAATCCGACTCGTTCCGAATGGGACGTAATGGCACTTGCGCGCACAAAGCAGAGTAGTGATCAATGAGGTCTTTGAGGAGTAGCATCGTCGGGTCTCCAGCGATCATATTGCGAATGCGTGAACACATGCCGTATGTAAATTTTGTGCCGATTGAAGTGGATGGCAGCAGACTATGTCATATTGAGATGTCAGGGAAGGAGCTATTCCACGTCAGATCCATGCACATTCGGGGTTGTCGTTGGTGTTCATGAAGCGTAAGTTGCCCATGAGCTCATAAAGGCGAACCGAGTTGCGAACACTAACTGAAGGACACGCAATGGACTCTCATCCCACCACACTCTTCATCTCCCACGGTGGCGGCCCACTCCCGCTGCTCGGAGATCCCGCTCACCACGACATGCTCTCATGTCTGCGAAGCATTGCCTCAAGCATCCCGCGACCAGAAGCAATTATCGTGATCAGCGCTCACTGGGAAGAACAGATTCCGTCCATCACCTCAAGCAGAAACCCAGCGCTGATATACGACTACTACGGATTTCCTCCAGAGTCATACGAAATCAAATATCCGTGTGCGGGTGACCCGGCACTCGCGCAGGAAATTCGCCGCGTGCTTGGCAATGCTGAGATCGAATCGACGCTGGATGAAAAGAGAGGTCTCGATCACGGCGTCTTCATCCCGTTGAAAATCATGTACCCGGAGTCAGACATTCCCTGCGTGCAATTGTCTCTGGTCAATTCTCTCGATCCGAATTTGCATATCGAGATGGGGAAGTCGCTACGCTATTTGAGCAAGAAAAATGTGCTGATCATCGGTTCCGGGTTTTCCTTCCACAATCTGCGCGCATTTTTCTCACCCAGTTCCGTTCAAGATAATGAAGCATTCGAAACGTGGCTGAAGAACGCGTGCGGCAATCGTGAACTGTCCGAGCCGGCAAGGCGTGAACAACTGATCAATTGGAGCACAGCGCCAGGTGCCCGCTTTTGTCATCCGCGAGAAGAGCATCTGTTGCCGCTGCACGTGTGCTACGGGGTCGCTCAAGCACCTTGCACGCAGTTGTATGACCTGACGATCATGAACAAGAAGTCGAGCATGTATCTGTGGCGCTGAGCACCTGTGCCGAAATGCAACACACGTTGACCCCGGTCCAAAACCTCCTGTAGTCTCTAGGGCCTTGGTTTTCAGCTCAAAAGATCGGATCTCATCATGACCCTTTCCAGATACTCCATATCTGCCCTCAAGGTAAGTTCTGCCGCCTTGGTGCTGCTCCTGGTGGCAGGCTTCGATCGCAGCAACCCCCTGACCGAGACCTTGCTGGGTAAAACGGACCTGTTCGCCGACCTCCAGGCCGCCAGCGCCGACCACACCACGCCACGTCTGCTCAAGGCCGCAGTGCCAGGCGCGGACAGTTTCTCCGAGAAAGAGGGAGAAGTACCCGTTTACAAGGCCTATCGCACAGAAGCCAGCGGCGAGAAAACCCTGATCGGCTATGCGTTCGTCACGTCCGATTTTCAGCCCGAACCCTCCGGCTACAACGGTCCGGTCGACACGCTGATCGGCATGAATCTCGAAGGCGTGATTGTTGGGCTGGGCGTGATCTATCACCGGGAATCCCTGCGCGACATCATCGGCGACTTCTTCGTGGATGAAGCCTGGTACTCGGCGCAGTTCCTCGGCATGACCGCCAAGAACAAGTTCGCGATTGGCCGAAACGGGGACGTTGACGGCATTTCAGGCGCGACGATTTCTTCCAACGCGATGGCACGCGGTGTGCGTCAAACTGTGCGCGCGGTGAGTGCGGCCTACATCAAGTAATAGCAGAGCAACCAGCAGATGCTGAATGATCTCCTCCCCGACGTACGAGATGGATTGACGCGCAAGGAACGTGCGGTCCTCTACTGCCTGCGCGAAACGCAGAATGAACTCAACGGCCGCAACGTCCCGACTCTCATGCTGTACGGCCGCGTGGTGGAGAAGGTGGACATGAGTCAGGCAGAGTTCCAAGCTATCCTGACCAGGATGGTGGGCCTGCACGGCAGTCCAAAATCAACAAAATAGGACATCGAGAACCTTTCGGAAAAAACCCTATGACGCATTTCCCCAAGCTGTTGCGTGATCTTCCCAAATTCGAAGGCCCCTTCGACGCTTTCAAGCTGGAGGCAAAGAACTGTGACGTTCTGTTTGCCTCCTATCCCGCAGGCACCGTCATTCCAGTGCACAACCATGACACCGAGAACGTCGGCCTCATCACCCAAGGCGAACTATTCCTGACAGTTGATGGAGTCGAAAAGCGCTACGGCAAGGGGGACTGGTACCACGTTGACGCGAGGGTGATGCACTCAGCGCGATTCGAAGTGGAAACTTCCGAGATCGAGTTCTGGTTTCATCGAGAGTGATGCAGCAGATGTAAAGTGCAATACCGGAGAGGGATTTCAATGACAGACTCAATAGGGCTTGACGATTTCTACCTCAATGAACGTGGCCTTGCTTCCTACTTCGAATGTTCCTGGCTGGACAAATTTCGCGAGCTCGGCAACGCGACACCTTTGACTTCGGCATCAGGCAGTATTCCGGAGGAATTCATAGGGTCCACATTCTTCACGAATGTTGCGAACTTCGTCTTTGATAACGCCAGAGAATATCTCAGCGCCTCCCAGGACATGCTCGAAATCGGGCCGGCACTCGGCCGGACCTGTTATCAGACATTACAGAGATTCCCCTCCATCACTAATGTCACAGTTGTCGAGCCGTCGAAGAGACTGATTGAAAGCTTTCACAAATTGCTCGTGGATGGACAGCTTACGTCCTTTCCCTACGTTTACAGCCTGCGCGAACTAAGGCACATAGACGTTGACTCACGCAGAATAGCTGCTGACTGCAAGCATGTGGAGTTCACGCTGATCAATAAGCCAATGCAATCGGACACATTATCGAGACAATTCGACTTGGTGTACTGTCTGAACGTCATCGACCAGGCTGCAACACCTGCCGAGATTGTCAACACGGCAATGGCGTGCACGAAGATCACCGGCGTATTCGTACTTGCCAGTACATATCAGTGGAGCAAAAAACATCTGAAGAATCTTGAGGAGGCGGTGAGTGATATCAACGGGTATTTTGATTCATCATGGGAAAAGATCGCTGAAACAGATTTCGACTATCAGTTCAGGTTCAACGAACGCTTCTCACAGTTGTTCTGTTCGCATGTGGTGATGTATCGAAAAATCGCAGGCAACCTTGGCAAGGAGGCTCCATGAATTTCAAAACCATCCTGCTGGTTATTCTTCTCGTCGTGCCAGCGATTACCCACTCCGCAGATCTCGACGATCCCATGGCGCGAAGAGCCAAGATCGACGACCTTTATGCAGCCGCACAGAACACTCCCATGAGCAGGCCAGAGCTACTCGAACTCTGCAAAGGTCTGGATGCAGTGCGATGGTGCGAAGGCTATATCACCGCAATCATTACCGCCTACCAGATTCCACATGAATGTCTGCCTCGGACCGACATGGCTCCTTTCATGAACGGTGCAGTCTGGGAGTTGACGACCAATTGGATCATGGCTCAGCCGCAAGATTCTCGATTCAGTTTCTTTGAAGCGCTTGCCAGTGCCCTTTCTGCACAGGACAGATGTCCCATGGGCAACTTGCTGATGTTTGGTGATGGCCCGGGCCAGGAGCTCGTACCCTATTCCGACGCCGAAATGAGAGAGATGTTGCAACTGCGACAAATGTTACCCTCGGAAGTGGTGGAGCCTGTATATCCGCCTCTTGCCAAGCGGGATGGCATCGAAGGTTGGTGCCAGGTGAGTTACACAGTCACCGAGACCGGGGCAATGAGCGACATTGTCGTGGTCGACGCGGACCCGCCAAACGTCTTCGACTATGCCTGCATCCAGGCGGCGGAGCAGTTCAAGTACGAGCCACGCCTGAGGAACGGTGTACCGATTGCGATTCCGAATGTGCAGTATGTGTTCAGGTTCAATCTGGATCAGCAGTAACCGCGACCAACAACAGGACCAGGAATGTCTTCAAAGGAAATCCTTGCATACTTCAGTGCTACGGAGCATCGGACCACACGTGCGGATCTGCGGCAGGCCGTCGATCTGATCGTCGAGCCCAGGATCGCAATCGACTGCGGATGTGGCGCTGGAAGTGACATTGCCTACCTGCGCAGCATGGGCTTTGTCGTGCATGCATTCGACATCGAAGAGAGTGCAATCGTTCTGTGCAAAAAGAGATTCACGGGCGATGCCGACGTACTCCTCACGCAGAGCACATTCTGGGAATTCGTCTATCCCCCGTCATCATTGATCGTGGCGGACGCGAGTCTTTTCTTCTGCCCGGAGAGCAGATTCCCGGAAGTGTGGCGAAGAATGACAGCGTCGCTGCTGCCACGCGGCGTGTTTGCTGGTTCGTTCCTCGGCGAGGATGACACGATGGCCGGTCCCGACTATGACAGAGAAGCCTTCTGGCCGGAAACGCTGACAACCAACGAGCAGCAGATCAGGTCGTGGCTGAAGGGATTTGACGTCGTTTCATTCGCGGAGCACAAGACATCCGGCACTACGGTGAACGGGACGCCCCATCAATGGCATCTCTATTCCGTTGTAGCGCAGAAGCAATCTCTCTGAGTGTCAACTCGGTGCTCCAGCAAGTGCTTCGTGCGCCGAATTGTCACCACTGTGTCAAACAAGTGGTTTAGAGTAGGCCAAACCCCCAAGAGATACCGCCATGACTCGCACCCCATTGCTTCCCTGGTTGTTCGCCTGCGCTTTGCCTCTCGTTTCTGTCACCGCCGTGGCGCAATGCGGAGTCTCTGACCCCGTCGCCGAGACTGCTGCTGGCATTGTGTTCGTCGACGACAACGGTGATGGGGCGCGAGCACCCGGTGAGCGCGGGTTGCAGGGAGTGAGTGTCAGCAACGGCTGTGAAGTGGTGCTGACAGATGCCGACGGCCGCTACGAGATTGCTTTGGCACCGCTGCAGATCCTGTCCATCTCTCAACCGTCCGGCTACAGCATCGCTGTCGACGACAACAACATTCCACGCTTCTACTACCGCCACTATCCAGATGGCACACCTGCAAACATCGGTGGCTCTGCCGTGGCATGGCAGTTCCCGGTGACTGATGCAACAGGTCCGTTGCCTGATGCGATCGACTTTCCGCTGACAGCCATCGCCGAAGACAGCACAGAGTTCACGGCACACGCCTTCGCCGATCCGCAGGCCCGCTCTGAACTGGATCAGGACAAACTGCGCGAGGATCTTGTCACCACCTTGATCGGTAATCCGTTTGGTGCAGAGTTTGGCGTCACTGTCGGTGACGTGGTGTTCGACAGCCTGGGTCTGTATGACCGCCACAAGGAAATGATGGCGCTGATGGATATCCCCCAGTGGTATTTGCCGGGCAATCACGACATCAACTTCGAGTCACCGGAAGCCAGGTTTGCCAACGAGAGCTACAAGCTGCATTTCGGCCCCACTTATTACTCGTTCAACTACGGCAACGTGCACTTCGTTGCGCTCAACAATGTCGAGTACGCGGGTGCCGGTCGGCGCCTGGAAGATGGAGAGGCCTATCGCGGCTACATCCACGATGATCAATTGCACTGGCTGGCAAATGATCTTGCCCATGTGCCGAAAGATCATCTCATCGTGATTGCCTCGCACATTCCTCTTGTCACTGAGGCTGTCGACAGCACCGGCGCACAGACCACGGGTCCGCGAACGGAAAATTTCGCCGCATTGCTGGAAATACTGGAACCGTTCGAGCACATCTACGGCATGGCGGGGCACGACACGAGCAACAGCTGGAAAGTGGAAGTCGGCCACAGTCACGGCTGGCACGGACAACCGTGGATCGCACACACGCTGGCGGAAGTGCGCGGCAATGGCTGGCACACCGGGCCACAGGACCTGCGCGGTGTCAGCGACGCGATGATGCAGGATGGCACGCCCAATGGATTCTACCTGCTGCGTTTTGATGACACGGAAGTGGTGCCCGACTTCATGCCGTTTCCCTACGGCGCCGATGCCCATCAAAGTATGCGCATCACGCTCGATCCTCCGCTGAGCCAGTCCGACGGTGGCAGCGTCAATCGTGGTGAGTTGGCCGAAGGCACTCTGGTGGTTGTGAACCTGTTCGATGGCGGCGTGAGAGACTCCGTGTGGTTGTCGCTGAATGGGGCCGAGCGTCAGCCCATGACCTATGTGGTGCGTACTGACCCCTTTGTGGAGCGCGTGCACGCACAGCTGCAGGATACCGATCAGGCGATCGGCGCGCCGACGCTGTCCGCACACATCTGGCAGCTGCCGTTACCGGACACACTGAGCCCCGGCGTGCATCGCATCGAAGTGTTCAGTGAAGACGAATTCGGCCAGCACGGTCATCGCGCGTTCAGTTTTGAGATAACGCCGTGACGTCTTTTCAGTTTGTCGAAATGTAATCTCCTCCTTCGACCATGAGGTACGATACGGCCAAGACAACGTGTCGCAACTTCAAACGACAAGGAGATCAATCATGCCCAACACCGTCAAATTCCACCGTGTGCTGACCGCGTCACCGGAGAAAGTCTATCGCGCATTCACCGAAGCGGATGCCATGGCGCGCTGGTTGCCACCGAATGGCTTCACGTGCACCGTGCATCAGATGGACGCAAAAGTCGGTGGCAATTACAGGATGTCCTTCCGCAATTTCACCACCGGCAACGGCCACTCTTTCGGCGGCACCTATCTCGAGCTCGTCCCCCACGAGCGCATTCGCTACAGCGCAAAGTTTGACGACACGGGGCTCCCCGGAGAGATGCAGACCACGGTCACGTTGAAGAAGGTTTTCTGCGGCACGGAAATCCACATCGTGCAGGAAGGCATTCCGGATGTGATTCCCGCCGAGGCGTGCGTGCTGGGGTGGCAGGAGTCACTGATGCATCTCGCCAAGCTGGTTGAGCCGGAGATTCCGGACTGACCTTCCAGGCACTCTCTTCTGAATTGACACGCTCCCTCTACGCGCGTATACCCGTCAGTGTAGAGGGATATTGTCAATGGACGAACATTCAATCAGAAGGGGAAGGATCATGAGACCAGTCAGATCGCACCATCGCTTGTTTTCGCTGGCTGTTGCTGTATCACTCGGGAGCGCGACACCTGTCATGGCGGCGGAGTTCATGGACAATGTGCCACTGCCTCTCGTCAGGGCGCTTCTGACAAACCCAGGCAGCAATGACGTACGCATATACTCTGACGTTCCCGAGGGTCTTCCCGAGTTTGTGATTCCGGCAAATTTCAGTGTGCTGGGTGGGATTGCACAGAACAGAGGTTCACGGATGATTCTGCAGACGTCCGCGACGCGTGAAGACGCGATCGCGGCCTTATCCGACTCTTTGGTGAATGCCGGGTTTGTGGATGTGGAAACCTTGGTAGGCGGCCGCATTACGGGTTTCGTGCCCTCAGAGACGATGCTGTCGCGCCGAAACTTCTGTCGGGACGATGTGGGGTATTTGACGATCATGTTTACCGAGCAGGCGGGGATTAACCAGGTGAGTCTGGGAACATCGAATGTGCTCGCTGACTCTGGAATTTCGTCTTGTGCCGAGCTCGCACAGCCCCGCATTCCGGCGATGGGGGGTCCAGACGCTATGTTCAGTGATCTCATGCAACACATGCCAGTCCTGGAAATACCTGGACCAGCAAACAGTTCGCGCCCCCAGCCGTTTCTTGGAACGTCAGGAGCCAGCGCTTCGGAACGTACTTACGAAACCAGCTCTCAGTTCACCAGCGACATGAGTATTTCGGAACTCTACCCACGCTTCGCCCAGCAGATCGCTGCCCAGGGCTGGGCACTGGATGGAGAATCCACTGGACAGGTCAGCGGGAGCGGCAACTGGGTCAAGATCCCGGACGGCGACACCTACCTGCATGGCCTTTTCAGCATTGTGCAAAGCTCGAACTCAAACTTTTCCATCCGCTTCAGGCTGACCAAGTTGAGTGTGGAGCAGTAGCACGAGAAGCTCAGCACAGTGGGCACCGGTTCAATCCGGCACTTTCAACCGGGAAGACTCCAGGTTGCAGATACGAACTCAAGCACAAGGAGCGTGCAATGTACTTTCTGTATGCAGATGAAAGCGGTGATGTAGGTCTTTTCAATAGTCCCACAAGATATTTTTGCCTTAGTGGATTCGTCGTTCACGAACTTCGCTGGCACGACACGCTGGGAGCAATCATTGAATTCCGGAAGAGATTAAAGTCTGAGTATGGTCTCAAGCTGCGAGAAGAAATACACGCGGCTCATTACCTTCATAGACCGGGCGAGCTGAAGCGAATCGCGAAGTCACTGCGACTGAAATTACTTCGGGAGACTATCGATTTTCAATCAGGATTGCCTGATATCAACATAATCAATGTCGTTGTCGATAAATTGAACAAACCTGTCGGGAGCGATATATTCGACATCGCTTGGTCGACGTTGATTCAGAGATTTCACAACACTATTTCGCATAAGGGTTTTCCCGGTCCGCAAAATCCAGATGACCGCGGTATGCTCATTGTTGATCGCACAGAGGAGTTGAAACTCAGAAATGTGACTCGTCGAATGCGACGATATAACCCAGTTCCAAGCATGTATGGTAGTCACTCAGTCGCAATTCCGATTACCACCTTGGTGGAGGACGCGGTGCACAGGGACTCGTTGCATTCGTACTTTATTCAATTGGCAGACGTAAATGCCTACTTTCTGTACCAGAAATTGGAAACTTGCAGTTACGTTAAGAAAAAAGGTGGGAGAAATTATTTCAGCAGATTGAAACCGGTGTTGTGCACTGTTGCCAGCAAGAAGGATCCTGAAGGTATTGTCTTCAGATAAATTACTTTGCGGAAAAAGAAAGGGCCCGTTGCCGGGCCCGGTGGATCCTACTGTGGAGTCGAGCTCCAGGTCAGATCCATGGCTCAAGTCTATGCCCCTGCCGCAACGAATGTCAACGTTGCGTGAACGCCATCGGACAAGTTGTATTACTCACTCTCAAACAACCTCAACACCATCACCTTCAGCGCCTGGGCCAGGCTCTTCAGATGCGCCATGTCCCGCGCCTCGTGCTTGAGCGTCAGTGTCGATTTCTGGACGAAGTCAGCCAGCTGTGTCAGCGACATGCCGGATTTTTCGATGCGGCTTTCGTACGGACGCAGGATGTCTTCAATCAATCCACGGTAACGCGCCGAGGCCTCGGCAAGTTCTTCCCTGCAGGCGCTGTTGAACCCGCTGACGATGTCGTCCGCATCAGGCGACGCATGTAGCAGCTCGAAACTCTTGATCGCAGTGTGATGAATGACGGCGTCCAGTTGTTCGGCCAGGTTGGAGGTGCGGGCACAGTCGGCCTGGATGTCGGCCACGGCGCGGTCAGCGAGGTAGCGGATGGTGGCGCGCAGCAGCTCTTCCTTGCTGGCAAAACTGGCATAGAGGGTCTGCCGTGAAATGCCCGCCTCCTGAGCGACATCGTTCATGGTGGTGCGAGCCATTCCGTAGCGCAGAATCATGCGAAACGCGGCGTCAATGATCTTTTCTTCTTTGCTGTCCATGCCGTGCATCTTTACAGAATTTGACTATTTGTCAAGGCTGGCATATAAGTCTCCCAACGCTCCCCCATTTTTTCCAATCTTGCTCAAAGGAGGGCCCATGGCCTATCAACTCACCATCAACGGACAAACCCATGAGGTGGATGTCGAGGGCGACATGCCCTTGCTGTGGGTGGTCCGCGATCATCTCAATTTCACCGGCACCAAGTTCGGCTGCGGCGTCGCCCAGTGCGGTGCTTGCACAATGCAAGTAGATGGTGTGGCCACGCGCACCTGCGTGCTGACAGTCGCCAATGCTGTCGGTCGCAACATCACGACCATCGAGGGATTGCAGTCGCCACAGTCGCGCGCCGTGCAGGCTGCGTGGGTACAGCTGCAGGTGCCACAGTGTGGTTACTGCCAGTCAGGGCAGGTGATGTCAGCGACCGCATTGCTGGAGCAGAACGCCGAGCCGACCGATGCCGAGATCGAAGCAGCAATGTCGGGCAACATCTGTCGCTGTGGCACCTACTCACGTATCAAGGCGGGCATCCACATGGCTGCCGCGCAACTCAAGAACACCGGAGGGGCTGCATGATGAATATTCAACGTCTTCTTGGCCTCGCCTCTGAATCAACCAACGTCAGCCGCCGCTCCTTTCTCAAGCTCACTGCCGCGGGCACCGCTGGCCTGACCCTCGGTGTCACGTTCTCCAGCTCATCCGCCATTGCACAGGCGACAGCCGACGCGATGGAGTTCAATGCCTTCGTCAGCATCAGCCCCGATAACACGGTGAAGGTCCTGATCAAGCATCTGGAGATGGGGCAGGGTGTCTACACCGGTCTCGCCACCTGCATCGCCGAAGAACTGGATGCGGCTTGGAGCCAGGTGGTGTGTGAGCACGCGCCGGCCAATACTGAAAAATACGCGAACCTGTTGATGGGTCAGCAGGGCACCGGTGGCAGCACCGCGATTGCCAACAGCTTCATGCAGATGCGTCAGGCCGGTGCTGCTGCCAAGGCGATGCTGGTGAGTGCAGCCGCCGCGCAGTGGAGCGTGCCCGCAAGCGAGATCAGCGTGCGCGATGGCGTCGTCTCTCAT
>MGYS01000016.1:86718-137574 GCA_001802565.1 Gammaproteobacteria bacterium RIFCSPLOWO2_02_FULL_57_10
GGTCTGCCACCTTCGGCGAGCTCGCAGTAGCCGCCTCACAACAACCTGCTCCGGACGTGAATGCTCTTGTGCTGAAGACGCCCGCCGAGTTCCGCCTGATCGGTCGCGACGACACCTTGCGCAAGGACACAGGCAAGCACAACGGCACGGCGATCTACACACAGGACGTGAAGCTCCCCGGCATGCTGACTGCGGTAGTCGCACACTCGCCACGCTTCGGTGGCAAGGTGCGCTCCTTCGATGCAACAGAGGCTCTGGCACGCAAAGGCGTCGTGAATGTGTTCCAGATCGACACGGGTGTTGTCGTTGTCGCTAACGACTACTGGAGCGCGACCAAGGGGCGCGAACTGCTGAAAGTCGAGTGGGACGACAGCGCAGCTGAAACCCGCAGCACCAACACGATTCTGCAGCAGTATCGCGAACTCGTGGACACGGAAGGCGCCGTCGCCGCATCAGAGGGCAACGCTGCGAGCACCCTGAGTGCTGCAGGGGAAGTGGAAGAATTGGTATTCGAATTCCCTTACCTCGCACACGCGCAGATGGAACCGATGAACTGCGTGGCGAAGGTCGACGGTAATTCCGCGGAGATGTGGTACGGCTGCCAGAGCGCTACAGGTGACCAGGCCGCCATCGCCCAGTTGTTAGGCACCGGCATCGAGAACGTGAAGATCAATACAGTGTTTGCCGGTGGCGGCTTCGGGCGTCGTGCGAACCCTGCGTCAGATTACGTGCTGGAATCCGTGCGCATTGCACAACAGGTGCCAGGTGTCCCGGTGAAGCTGGTGTGGTCACGTGAAGACGACATGCAGGGCGGCTACTATCGTCCGGCCTACGCGCACAAGCTGACCGCAGCGCTGGGCAGTGATGGCAAGCCCACCGCAATTCAGATACGCGTGGCAGGACAATCAATCATGGCGGGCACTTCGATGGCTGCGATGATGATGGTCAACGGCATTGATATCACTTCAGTCGAAGGTCTCTCGGATCTGTCGTACGAAATTCCCGAGCGCCAAGTGGAGCTGCATTCGCCCACCAACGGAGTGCCCGTGCAGTGGTGGCGTTCGGTTGGTCACACGCACACCGCGTTCAGCAAGGAGGTGTTCATCGACGCACTGGCGAGAAAGGCCGGTGCCGATCCTGTGCAGTATCGCCTCGATCTGTTGCAGAACAATCCGCGTGAAACCGCCGTGCTGAAACTCGCTGCAGAGAAAGCCGAGTGGGGCACGAAGGTGTTGCCTGCAGGCTGGGGGCGGGGCGTCGCAGTTCACACATCATTCGGTTCCACAGTGGCGGAGATTGTCGACGTGTCGGTCACCGGCAATACCTTCAAGGTAGAGCGTGTCGTGGCCGTGATCGACTGCGGCATCGCCGTTAACCCGAACGTTGTGCGTGCTCAGGTCGAGAGCGCGATTGCCTACGGTCTTTCTGCAGCGCTTGCTGATGAAGTGACGCTCACTGATGGCAACGTCGATCAGACCAACTTCCACACCTATCGTGTGTTGCGCATGGACGCGATGCCGGAAGTGGAGACGCACATCATCGCGTCCACCAATCCGCCATCGGGTGTCGGCGAGCCTGGTACTCCGCCGATTGCGCCAGCAGTAGCGAATGCGCTGGCTGCCATCACGGGACAGACGTTGACACGGTTGCCACTGAAGCTGGCGTGACAAGCTGAACGAAATGGATTTCGAAGATGCGTTGTAGATATTCATTTCCCGGAGAAAAGCATGTCGCTCAAGTTGCGTCGCATTGCCATATGTTGTCTGTTGTCCTGCGTTTCTGTTGTGGTTTATGCGCAAGGCAGACCCAGACCGTTTCCACTGCCTGAAGAGCCACAGGTCTATCAGACTGGCGACGAGACGATCCGTGTCTCGGTGGTAGCGCGAGGCTTGTCGCATCCGTTCAGTCTGCTGGTGCTTCCCAGCGGCGACATGCTTGTCACTGAGCGCAATGTGCCGCAACTGCGGGCCATTCGTCAGGGAGTGCTCGACCCTGCTCCCGTACCGGGCCTGCCCGATATTCGCACGGGGTTTCACTCCGGATTGCTCGAGGTTGTGGCCCATCCGCAATTCGCGACCAATCGCTTGATCTACTTCACTTATCATCGAGCGTTGGAAGCAGAGGGAGAATACACAATCGTCCTGGCGCGGGCGCACTATGACGGAGTCGGGCTGTCCAATGTGGAAACGCTGTACACGGGCACTCCAACGACTCTGTCCGGAGGCTCGCGCATCGCCTTCGGTCCTGATGGTCTGGTGTACTTCACAACGGGAGGGGCTACCCGAGGCAATGTCGGGGATAACGCTCAGAACCTGATGAGCTCGTTTGGCAAGGTGCTGCGACTTCATGAAGACGGCAGGATTCCTGCTACCAATCCCTTCGTTGGCCGAGAAGACGCCTTGCCGGAGATTTATTCCTACGGTCATCGCGACCAGTATGGCCTTACATTCCACCCGGTCTCGGGCGATCTTCTGCATGCGGAACTGGGCCCGCTTGGTGGTGACAAGATCAACGTCATCAAAGCTGGTGGGAATTATGGCTGGCCGCTGTACGGACATGGTCGTCAGAATGACAGCTCGCCGATGGAGCATCCCTTCCGCGAAGGCATCGAACAATCACTGATTACCTGGCAGCCCGGCATCGTGCCAAACGGCTTGGTGATCTACACGGGCGATGCGTTTCCCGGGTGGCGAGGCAATCTCTTCACGGGCAGTATTCACCGCGGCCGCATTCCCGGCACCGGTGGACTGGAGCGAGTGGCATTCAGTGACAAGATGTGGGAGCTCACGCGCGAAACCCTGGTAACAGAGCTGCATCAGCGCGTGCGGGATGTTCGCCAGGGCCCCGACGGCTTCCTGTACATCCTGACCGATGAAGACGATGGTGCTGTGATTCGCATTGAGCCAGCGCAATAGACCTCGCCCACTACCTTGAAATTCCCGCTTTACGTGCGGGATTTTCAAGGTTAAAGTGGGTTCATGATCGAAAGACCCTCCATACACGCCGCCATCACCGCTGCTCTCGGGCGCAGCAGGGTAGTGGCATTGCTTGGCCCAAGGCAGTCCGGCAAGACCACATTGGCCCGCCAGTGGGTGTCTGTGGATTCCCCGAATTACTTCGATCTTGAAGATCCGGTCAGTCTTGCGCGTCTGAGTGAGCCGATGACGACCTTGCGGGATTTGACCGGCACAGTTGTCATCGACGAGATTCAACGCCTGCCCGAGTTGTTTCCAGTGCTGCGAGTGCTGGCTGATCGCAACCCCTTGCCTGCGCGGTTTCTCATACTCGGCAGCGCTTCGCCGGAATTGTTGCGACAGTCGTCAGAGTCGCTGGCCGGGCGCATGGAAGTGATTGCCATCAGTGGTCTCAGTCTTGCCGAGGTGGGTGTGTCGTCGCAAAACCACCACTGGTTGCGGGGCGGATTCCCACTCGCCTTCCTTGCCGAAAACGACGCGGACAGCTTTATCTGGCGCAAGAATTTTGTACAAGCGGTGTTGGAGCGAGACATCCCGCAACTGGGCAGTGGCATCAGTGCCGTAGCGATGCAGCGCTTCTGGGCCATGCTCGCACACTTTCATGGGCAGATCTGGAACGCTGCTGAATTGGCTCGCTCTCTGGGTGTCAATGAAAGCACGGCCCGGCGCTATCTGGATTTATTGGAAGGCGTCTTCATGGTGCGGCGCCTGCAGCCGTGGCACGAGAACATGAAGAAGCGTCAGGTGAAATCTCCCAAGATCTACTTCCGCGACAGTGGTCTGTTGCATCAGCTGCTGGGCATCCAAACCGGCAGCGAATTGCAATTGCATCCCCGCCTTGGCGCCTCATGGGAAGGGTATGTTCTGGAGGAGATTCTGAAGTCACAGCAACCCGACGAAGCCTGGTTCTGGGCGACCCACGCGGGCGCAGAGCTGGATCTGTTGATGATGCACCGGGGAAAACGCACTGGAGTGGAAATCAAGCGAATGGATGCTCCAAGGATGACGGCTTCGATGCGCATTGCACTGGATGAGCTGAAACTGGACAACCTGCTTGTCGTCTATCCGGGCAATCAGCGATATACGATTGCTGAAGGCGTGGAGGCTGTCCCGTTTGCAGAGATTGCAACAACCAATGAAGAATTTTCAACGAGGTAAACTCCATGACGAAGGTCGTCCTCATTACAGGCGCGTCTTCTGGATTCGGCGAGGCCACTGCGAGAAAATTTGCGCAGGAAGATTGCAATCTGATCCTGGCAGCGAGAAGCCTGGACAAGCTTACAGCGCTGGCCAAGGAACTTGATTCATCAACTTCTACAAGATGCCGAACCCACATCACCGCTCTTGATGTGACACAGCAGTCCTCAGTCGATGCGCTCATCGCGACATTGCCCGACGAGTTTCGCAAAATTGATGTGCTGGTCAACAATGCAGGTCTTGCGCTCGGTCTTGAGCCTGCCCATCAGGTGAACTTCTCCGACTGGGAAACCATGGTCGACACCAACATCAAGGGCCTGTTGCGCATGACGCGCGCGGTGCTCCCCGGAATGGTCGAGCGGAACAGTGGACACATCATCAACATCGGTTCCACCGCGGGCAACTGGCCTTATCCCGGCGGCAACACGTACGGCGGCACCAAGGCATTCGTGCAGAATTTTTCGCGCGGATTGCGTGCTGATCTGCTCGGCAAGCGCATTCGTGTTACCTGCATCGAGCCGGGAATGTCCGAGACGAACTTCTCCAACGTGCGCTTCAAGGGCGACGAGGCACGTGCGGACAAAGTCTACGAGGGAACCCAACCGCTGTCGGCTGAAGATGTGGCCGATATCATTCACTGGGTCAATGCAATGCCAGCCCATGTGAACATCAATACGCTGGAAGTGATGCCCACCTGCCAGACCTGGAGCGGACTGGCGGTGAGCAGAACGATGGAACAGGAATAGCGCCAGGACTCACTACGCTCTTGATGCAATCCTGCGATACTCGCGATATGCGGGTGACCAGAAATTTCTTTCAATGGACTCCCACAATTCCTCGTCGGTCAGCTGCAATGCATGACCCTGATTCATGGCCATTCGCGCAATCGCAAAAGCGATTCTGCGGCTGATCTGCGGAAGGTCAGTCAGCGGCGGCAGCACTGACGCAGTCGGGTCTGTCGAATGCGGTGCACATTCCGACAACGTGATACTCGCCGTCATCAACATCTCGTCGCTGACGCGAATCGCCCTGCAGGCAACCACACCGAGACCAATGCCCGGGAAGATATAACTGTTGTTGCACTGGGCGATGTTGTAGATCGTGTCGCCAAACGCGATATCTCCAAACGGGCTGCCCGTTGCCAGGATGGCTTCCCCATTCGTCCATTCAATGATCTGCGCCGGATGTGCTTCGACCAGACGCGATGGATTGCTGAGAGGGAAAATGATCGGCCGGTGGCAGGTGGCATGCATCTGTCGGATCACGGCTTCCGTAAACAGACCCGGCTTTCCGGAGACGCCGACCAACACACCGGGTCTGACGTTCTTCACCACGTCGAGCAGGCTCGCATAGGGACCACTATCTTCCAGCACCCAATTGCTAAGCGCAGCGCGTGGCTGCAGAAGGCGCATCTGGAAATCCATCAGGTCTTCCATGCCTTCAGTCAGCAAGCCAAAGCGATCGACCATGAAAATCTGCGCGCGCGCCTGAGCGTCGTCGAGCCCCTCGGCCACCATCGCGCTGACAATCAGTTCGGCAATCCCGCAACCGGCGGAACCCGCCCCGACAAAAACGATTTTCTGATCGCGCAGTCTTTCACTCTTCCTGCGAGTAGCGGCGAGCAGAGTGCCAAGTGTCACTGCAGCGGTGCCCTGGATATCGTCGTTGAAACAACAGACACGATGTCGATGGCGCTGCAGGATAGGCATGGCATTGGGCTGCGCGAAGTCTTCGAACTGGATCAGCACGCCAGGCCAGCGCTCCTGCGCGGCATCGATGAACTGATCCACGAACGCGTTGTAGTCCTCGCGGCCGATACGCGGGTGGCGGCGACCCACATACATCGGATCGTCCAGCAGCGTCTTGTTGTTGGTCCCCACGTCCAGCGCGACTGGCAGCGTGTAAGCGGGACTGATGCCGCCGCATGCCGTGTAGATGGAAAGCTTGCCGATGGTAATGCCCATACCGCCGATGCCCTGATCGCCAAGCCCCAGCACGCGCTCGCCGTCGGTGACGACGATCACCTTCACCTGGTCCTTGGTGACGCTCTGCATGATCTCGCTCATGAACTCCCGCTCTTCCCAGGAGATGAAAAGCCCGCGCGCGCGGCGGTAGATGTCGGAAAAATGTTCACACGCATCTCCCACGGTCGGGGTATAGATGATGGGAAGCATCTCCACCAGATGTTCGCTGATCAACCGATAGAACATGGTCTCGTTGGTGTCCTGCATGGCTCGCAGGTAGATGTGCTTCTGCAGAGGATCGTCGAAACTGCGGTACTGCATGTAGGCTCGTTCCACCTGCTCCTCGATCGACTCGTAGCGCGGCGGCAACAACCCCATCAGGTTGAACATGCGCCGTTCGGTCTCCGTGAATGCGGAGCCCTTGTTCAATAGCGGCGTTTCCAGCAGCGTGGGACCCGCATAAGAGATATAGAGAGGTTTGCCTGCAGACATGTACAATTCCTGAGTGACTTTTCCTGAGTGCTTTCCTGGACGACAGCGTATCACAATGAACCCCGCAGACATCGCAAAAGGCTATGACCAACTGGCCGAACACTGGGCCAGCGACAAGTTTCCGCAGGACAATGGCATCGCCCAACACGAGCGTGCTCTGGCATTCGTGAAGACTCGGCGTCGAGCGTTGGACATTGGCTGCGGTGCGAGCGGCAGGCTCATGGAGCTGATGATTGCAGAGGGATTCGATGTGGCCGGGATCGAAGGAGTCGACATCTCCGAGCGCATGTTGTCGCTGGCGCGCAAGCGTCACCCGCAGATCACCTTCCATCATGCCGACATCTGTACTTGGATACTGCCGCACACCTACGACTTCATCTCCGCATGGGACAGCATCTGGCACATTCCCTTGAGCGAGCAGACCCAGGTGCTCTCGCGCATCATGCAGGCACTGAGCCCCGGAGGTGTGTTCATATTCACGACGGGAGGTTTGGACAAGCCATCAGAGAAAACCGATGCGTTCATGGGGCCGGAGATGTACTACAGCGTGCTGGGGACTCCTGACACGCTGGAGCTGATCGCAAAGTGCGGTTGCGTCTGTCGGCATCTGGAATATGACCAGCATCCGGAGCTGCACGTTAACATCATCGTGCAGAAAATCTGACAGGATCTGTAAACCATTTCCAGCCGGCCACTACCAAGGTAACAGAGAACCCGAATTCCACCTGTCAGCCGACCATCCGGCTCTGGAGCCTGTGCCATGCGAATCCTGCTATTGATCACCTCTGTCCTGCTCTCTGCCAACGCCAGCGCCGCCGAGCGAGTAGTGCGTGAAACCATTCCCGTCAACGCCGACGTGCGCTTCTCCATCGACCTGCATCGTGCCGAGCTGGAGGTGACCACCGGCAGTGTCGATGCCATTGAACTGACCGCTTACATTCAGCACGACGACCAGGAGGTCTTGGACGAAGTGGAGGTTCACATCGAGCAATCACGCTCGGACGTTGCCGTTGAGGTGTACTACGATGATCCGGATAATCAGGTGGACTTCGACTTCATTGGATTGATTGACTACGAATATCCACAGATCCGGTTCGTGATCGTGGTGCCCGATGACGCATCGCTGGATGTGGAAGCGCACCGCTCGCAACTGGAGATTGCCGCTCCGGCGGGGCGCATCGACATCGACACGAGTCGCACCACTGGCCGTATCACGGGTGTGCGCAACAACCTGGATCTGGTGACGACGCGGGGAGATATTGATATCGAGGTGCAGTCGTTGCACGACATGGACATCGAAGCGCAGCGCTCCGATATCAGGCTGGATATCTTCGGCGCCACGGATTACACACTGGTCGGTGACACGCAGCGTGGAGAAGTGAGAGTGACAGGGCAGGATATAGCAACGGAGGAGCGTGATCGCGGCATGCGCGTCAATCACGTCAGCGGCTCGGGGAGCAACTTTGTCAGCTTCGACGTCGAGCGCGGCAACATCATGCTGAACTTCCGCAACTGAGGTCGAACCCCTTGACTGCAAACACGGCATCGATGCCACTGACGGTGGATGAGGAACAGATGTTGTCAGAGAGCGAGTCAACACTCGTCGCGCTGGCCAAAACCGGAGATCATAGCGCCTTCACGCGCCTGCTCGAAATTCATGACAGACGAGTGATGAGCGTGATCGTGCGCTTCACCGGCAATCGCTTCGATCGTGATGATCTCTACCAGGATATCTTCATGGCGTGCTACCTGGCGCTGCCGCGCTTCAATGGCACCTGTGCGTTCTACACCTGGCTGCATCGCATCGCGCTGAACCAGTGCATCAGTTTCATCCGCAGCCGCAAGACCTTCGAGCCGGAAGAAGATATTGCCGCCGAAGACGACGATTGGGAACGCAAGGCGCAACTGCGAGCGGTGAGCAACGCGCAGAAACAATTGGTGGGTGCGCAGCAGATTGGCTTTCATCTGTACTACGTCGAGCAGTGGTTGATCGAAGACATCGCAGAATTGTTGGAGTGCAGCGTCAGCGCTGCCAAGACACACATACATCGTGCGCGGGAAAAGATTCGCGCCGACGAGGAGGTCCGCAAGTGGAACATCGAGATTTGAAGAGTCTGTATGAAGGCGTCGAGGCCGATGAATTCGCGACGAAGCAGAATCGCAAGCGCCTGGCGCTGTCGCTGGAATCGGCGGCGCGCGTCCAACAGACATCAGCAGAAAAACCAACATCTGCTATTCGTAAACCGTGGTTCTCGTTTCCTGTGCTGATGCGTGCAGGTTTCACATGTCTCGTGATTGCAGCGGTAACGCTCACGGGCTGGCGTCAGTATCAGCAGTCGAGTTTCGAAGCGATAGAGCTCTCTTCGCTGCAAGCTTTCGTCGAGCGCAATGGCGATCACACGCAACTCTATCGCCAGGCGAAGGAAATGGAAGATTCATCCGAGCCTTTACGTAAACTCAACGGCCTCTACATTCTCTCCGCGCTCGGTCAGGACGACGAGAATATTCTCGCCAGTGCGCAGGGGCTGCTCGAAGATCCGCGTGCGGAGTTCCGCGCGTACTATGTCGATTATCTGATCACGTATGCCGATGAGGCGTACTACGATATTGACTATCTCGAAGCGCTGATTGATCGGGAGACTGATCCGGAGTGCATCGAGTTGTTATATGAGCTGTTGGGGATTGCGGAGCGCAGGCAGCGCTCATTCCTCACTGGCGCGTGAAAAATCAGATGGCAGACCAGAGCAAAGAATGCACTCTGATCTGCCGCCAAAATCTCAGTTTCGTGGACCATAGATCGGCAAATCCTGTCCATACTCCAGCGCCCCTAAATCAGGAGCATTACCATTGCTGCCTTCGGTAACATTTGGAATATGCACACCGCTGTCTATCGCCGCTGATCCGCGCACCAATCCGAAATCCAGCACGCGTCCATCATACACGCGCTGCACTCGCGTCAGATCCTGCGCATCCAGCGCGGGAACATTCACGAAGTCATCGTAGTCCACCAGAATGCTGTTGCGATCCTGTCCTGTAGCGGCTGAGTATTCTTCCAGCGTGGCGAACGCACGACGCGGCGCAGTTTCATTCACGCCATCGATCAAAGTCATGGCTCCTTCCGGTGCATTCCAGTGAAACGAAAATTCGGCACCGGGATTCGGACGGAAGCCGTTGTGGTCGGATGTGCTGTAACCGGTATTGGTGGTCACGTTGAAGATTGCCGGCACGTAGTTCTGTCCGAGTATTACATTGTTGCGCCAGTGCAGGTTTGCAGACGAACCCGTGACGGATTCCGTGAAGATGGTGTTATTGTAGTAGAGCACACCTGGCGCACCGGAGGTCATACGCGTCGCACCGCCTGGTGCGTGATAGACGATATTGCGAATCCAGTAGACAGGCCCGCCTCCGGTAGGCTGATTCGACATCGGGTGCGACGCCGAGTTCAGCAGCATGTTGCGCATCACGCGGATGTTGTGCAGGCTGCCATCGATCTCGATGGCATTGTCGTGGAAGTTGCTCATGTAGTTGTTGTAGAAGTCGATGGCGACTGGGCGAAGGTGCCAGTAATCCCGCGTTGGGTATTGTGGGCCTTCGATCGCGTGGGAGCCATCGGGATTGCCATAGGTTTCCACATCGATGCCGTCGTGGAAATCCTGAATGTGATTGTAGGCGACGACGTGCCCGGGGCCATACAGACGCACGGCAGTATATGAACTCATCAAGGGCGGGAACGTCTGTCCATCCACGCCCCCGAACTGTTGCCAGAAAGCGCCGACCCAGCCGATGAGTTTGTCGGGGTCATGTCGCCCGATAAAGACGTTATCGAGAATCGTGAAGTCGCTTGAGCCGGACCAGTTGCTGAAGATGCCGAGGCCGACATCCTCGAAGCGAGAATTCTTCACGGTCAGCCCTTTCGATCCCGCGATGAACTGCGTGCCTGCCCAGATCGCGATGTCGGTGTTGCGGAACGTGATGCCTTCGAAGTAATTGTAGTCCGCTGCTTTCACATTGAAGAGATTGAATGCGCCGCGTCCGTCGATGATGACTTCGCCATCGCCTGCCGCCTTGATCACGATGGGGCGCTCGGCAGTGCCGTCAGCAGTCAGGTAGTGTGTGCCTTCAAACGTCGTGGTGGCGTTGTAGCGCGTGTTGTTGGCGTAGAACTCGTAGAAGTAGGCATAGGTGCCCGCGTGCATCAGGATGATGTCGCCGGGTTTGACGCGGGGTCGTCCTCCCGGTGCGGTGTCACCGGCGCCGCAGCGATAGTTGTACGCACACATCAGGCCGGTGAACGAAGGCTCCTCGCGCGGCCCTTCGTAGCCCACAGGATAGACGTGATAAACAGCGCCGCCCTCCGCAGGCATTGGTTCAGCGCGGGTGCTGACGGTGACTGTCTGTGTGGCGGTGCCGTTGACGCCGTCCGGATCCGTCATCTCGAAGCGTGCCTCGTAGGCAGTCCCTTCTTCCAGATCGAGAATACTGCCTGCGAACATGTTGGGTGCCACCATGTTCCAGATGTTCTCCTGGAAAGTGACTTCACCATTGAGGCGTAGCAGTGGCATCGCCTCCTGCCAGTCGTTGTCACCGACCTTGCGGAACGACACGGCGACGGCGGCATTGCGATTGCTGTCCCCTTCGACATGCCACTCGAACCCGAGGTTGATCAGCGTGGGGTTATTGATGACGAATTCGCCTGGGGTAATCGAATTGGTAATCGGATCATTGTCCTGAGCCTGAGTTGACAAGGCAAAAAGGCAGGCAAGCAGGGCGCCGCTGACGGACGCGTGCCGAGAAATTGGCATGAGGATCTCCTTCGTTATTGTTGTTATGAATTCTTGTTATGGTCCGTTACTCAAGCTGTTCGCGCGGCGCAACACCGATCTGCTCGATGAAATACGCCATGAAACGCGCGACACGCTCCAGGCCCGGCGTGGAAATTGTCTCCAGCATGTCGCCATTCGTGTGGTACAGCGGATTGCCCTGAATCAATTGCAAGAGAACGCTTTCGACATCAGGATTGTCACCAGCGCCATAGGTGCTCGCCTGAGATACAAAATTCAATCCGTAACGCAACCCGCCTTCACGAATAATCGACTCGATGAAAGGTGAGCGCTCACTCAAGCCATTCATCAGAAATCCTTCACCCGCGTCCGTGATGACATCACGCACGCCGTTGGTGGCCGTGCGCGCGGGATTGATCTGCATTGCCGCCACGTGTTCGAGATTCACCGTCAGCACGTTGCGTGCGATCAGTTCGAGATTCATCTCCACAAGTTGATCCGGGCCATTCAGTCCTGGTGTGTGATGTCCGGCACTGCCGACGAATACCAGTGTGCGCGAAGGGCGATTTTCTGGCTTCGAGAAATGCTCCGCCAATCCGACCATCACCGCGAGCCCGTCGGCATTGTCATTCGCACCATCGAACCAGCCATCGACGTGCGCGTTGATGATGATGTTCTCCTCGCTCTCACCAGCCACGATGCCGATCACATTCGACGCACGCATGCCGCCGCGCTCCTCATCCTGCAATGTCAGCGTGGCCTGCAACTGGTTTGATACTCCCGCGAGCGCTGCTGCATCCATCACCTCTTCGAGAAAGCGTCCGTCCTGCCCACCGAAGTTGAAGCACGGGCCTCCGCAGTTGCTGATGTCGCGCATCCGCATGTTGCCGGCCTGATCCACGACGTTGAAAACGGCGACGGCGCCGCGATTGATCAGCTCCTGAGCCTTCGCTCTTGCCGGGCCACGTTCGAGAAACAGATGTCCCTTCGGCGTGATGTGTTGCACCGCGATCTTGCCGCGCACGTCGATGTATTCAAGCTCGGCCGCGCGCGCTGTGCCCACGAATATCAGCGGGGCGGTGAGGCCTTCCTGAGACAGTACGGTGCCATCGGCTGGCATGGCCGATTCAAGAATCACATCGCGGCTGCCCGGCCCGAAGTTCTCGCTGCCATGGATGCGCACCTCCCAAGAGTGGGCCAACCACAGGGTGGCATCGGTTGTCTGATTGAACCATTGACGCTCAATGTCAGGGACCCCAGCCTCATTGAAGCGCTGCTCGACCCAGTCCATGGTGCGATCGCCCGACGGCAATCCGGTGATGCGGCCCCACAATTGTCCGGTGCCCACCTCATTCGTTTCGCGGCTCCACTTCGAGAAATCGACGATCGCTTCCAGGTCTCGTCGTAATGCGTCACCTGTCAGTGCCGTATCGTTCTCCTCCCCGGAAGGCACGATGGCAGGTCGCGGGCCGTAATCGCTGCCGATGATGACCGGGGCCACTGTGGGATCAAAGCCGGGAGCAGGGGACACGCCGAACCACGGTTGAGTGGTCGCAGGCTGCGCCAGCAAAGGGCCTGCGCCAACGGAGAGGAGCGCGGTGAGCAGGGCTGTCAGCAGAACGGAAAAGGAGGTGGAGCCGGACTTTTGCTTCGACATGAAGGTAGCCTCTTGGTCATGAACAGCTTGTATGCTGCTTTTTGTGCGCCGGGACATGAGCTGGAGCAAAGGTAGAGTCATCGCATGGCTGTGTCCAGCCGTCCGCGTCCATGCGATTGGACTTGGAGGCCGATAGCTTTTATGCTGGCCCTCAGCCGTTTGCGCTCTGCAATCAGTCCAATAAAGATGGTTCAATAAAAACGTATCAATAACAACATCAAACGAGGAGCTGTCATGACGACGTCAAGAAAACTGCTAACCACAGCCATTGTCTGTGCCACCGCACTGCTGGCCGGATGTAATGAAGCTGCCAACACGCCCCCTCCTGCGGCAGCTGCACCCGCCCCGGTAGCCGCTGCACCAGCCCCTGCTCCGATGGCAGCGGCACCTGCGATGCCAGTCGGCAATGTCATTTCCGGCGAAGACATGCCCAATCCGAATCCCAATGTGACCCAGAACTGGGGCGAACTGCCTGAAGGTCGCGTCTGGGGATCTACGGCAGGTATCGATATTGATCCAAACGACGGTCACATCTGGGCCTATGAACGCTGTGGCGCTGGCAATTTCGGTGCCGGCGCCCCCGTCACCTGCGATACCAACCTCGTTGATCCGATTTTCAAGTTCGACCGCAATACCGGCGAGGTTCTGGCCAACTTTGGCGCTGGCGTGATGGTGACCCCTCACGGCATCCACGTGGACAGCGAAAGCAACGTCTGGGTCACGGACTTCGCCACCAATGAAGATCAGACCAAGGGTCAGCAGGTCCACAAGTTCAGTCCAACGGGCGAACTGCTGATGAGTCTGGGAACTCCCGGGCAGACGGGCAACGACGGCGCACACTTCAATCAGCCGAATGACGTGATCGTTGGCCCTGACGGCAGCATCTACGTGTCCGATGGCCACAATGGTCAGGGCATGACCACCAATCAGGCGATGGCGGAGGGACGTGAATCAGGTCAGACAGCACGTATCATGAAGTTCGCTCCGGACGGCACTTTCATCAAACAGTGGGGCGAGATCGGCGTGCGTCACGGCGAGTTCCGTACTCCGCATGCGATGGAATTCGATTCACGCGGCCGTCTGTGGGTCGCCGATCGCGGTAACCACCGTCTGGAGATCTTCGATCAGGATGGCAACTACCTCGAATCGCGTTACATGTTCAGCCGCATCAGCGGCATCTTCATCACCGATGATGACATGCTGTATGCGATCGACTCCGAGTCGAGCCCGACCAACCACGTCGGCTGGCGTAACGGTGTGCGCATCGGCCACATCGATCATGACCACGTGACGGCGTTCATTCCTCCGTTCGAGCGTGAGGATCGTGTGTACCAGGGCACTGCCGGTGAAGGTGTGGCAGTCGATGCCGATGGCAACGTGTATGCGGCCGAAGGTCCGAACTCTCTGAGTCAGGCCGGTGGTGCATTCACCAAGTACTCGGTGGAATAAACTTCCAGCGCACGCTGTGGGAGCTTGCCCTGCAAGCGATGCGTTTCATGAAGACCATGCACAAACAGTTTGCGTATGGTCGAGTAACAGGGAATGGGGGCGCTGAGCCCCCATTCTTTTTTTCAACCAAGGCAACAAAGAGCAACATCCCGATGCACGCAACTCTCAGAAAACTCTTCGCCCCCATTCTCGACATCTTTGAGCAGGGTGATGGCCCATACGTCTACCGTCCGTCGCATCGCAAGATTCTCATTGCCGTCGGTGCGCTGTTCTTCATTCTGTCACTGATCTCGCTCTACTTTTCCATGATAGCCGGTGGCAGTGGCGCGTTTGTGCCAGTCGTGGTGTTCTTCGTGGTGAGTCTGGTGTGTCTCGTCGTGGGTGGGCTTGGAACAGAGCGTGCGGTGGCGAAAATCTGGGGTAGCAAGTAGCGTACAAGTTCTTCAAGAGTGCCAGGAAATATCAATCTTGCGTTTGTGTGCAACGCAGTCCTGCAAGTAAAGATTTATGAGGCTCTGGTAGGGGACGCCCGCCTCTTCTGCCATGCCTTTGAAGTAGGCGATTACCTCTTCGTCCATTCGAATGGTAATCGATTTCTTCAACTTCGCAGCGTAGGGATTAGGCCGCGATTTCATTCCAGACAAATTGTATTCTGATTTCATTTTTCAGACCCATTGTAGAACTGGCTTTCGTTGGCGGTAGCCTTCCGAGCAGAGATGATCCTGATCATGCTTTCAGAATCACTGACGCAATGAACCACGATAAGCAGTCGTCCTTTGTCACTCATACCCAACATCAGATAACGGTCTTCAGATACCGAGTTATCGATGTCAAAGAACTGAACCGCAAGTTCATCGAAGAAAACCGAGCGTGCTTCTTCAAAAGAAACATTGTGCTTCTGCATATTGGACGTATGCTTGGCGCGATTCCAGATGAAGCGTATCATATGTACACCGTACATACATAGCTGTGAGGCTCAAATGGTCTCTGTTGCTGGAAAGCGTTCCGCAGGGGATTGATTGGCATCCTTGCCTCCCATGAACAAATTGCAGGGTTTTAATTATCCAAGTTATAGCACATGAAACTCTTGCAGGAAGGAAACCCTCCACTTATGCACATCGTTCCATTTCTCGAACTCATTTGCCCGCTCGACAAGACGCCATTGCAAAAGATGGAGTCGTCCTGGCGCTGCGCGGCGGGGCACAGCTATGACATCGCCCGCGAGGGTTACACGCACTTGCTGCCAGTGCAGAACAAGAAATCCAGAGACCCCGGTGACAGCAAGGAGATGGTGGCCGCGCGCAGACGCTTTCTCAATGGGCTACTCTACAAACCAATCGCCCATGCAACAGGAAGACTGATTCTGAATGGTGTGCCATCTGGCACCACACTCAGTTGTCTCGACGCCGGTTGTGGAGAAGGCTATTACCTGCGTGAGCTGGCCGCGATGAACAGCGACGTTGATTCGCTTTCGCTGTTAGGGCTCGACATTTCCAAATGGGCCGTGCTCGCAGCAGCAAAGCAGGAGCGACGAGTCGGCTGGGTAGTAGGCAGCAATGCGAATCTGCCGGTGGAATCGGCGTCACTCGATCGCGTGCTGTGCATGTTCGGGTTTCCGGTGTACGCGGAGTTCGCTCGTGTATTGAAACCACAAGGGATGTTGCTGCAGGTGGATTCCGGGCCGGAGCATCTGCGTGAGTTGCGGGAAATAATCTACCCCTCGTTGAAGCCAGAGCGCGATGCGAGCATGTTTGTGCCAGACGGTTTCGAGAGAGAGGCCACGAATGCGCTCACATTCCCGATCACCCTCAGCAGTGCCGAACAGATCGCCGACCTGCTCGCCATGACGCCGCATCTCTATCGCGCAACCGCGGAAGGGCGTGAGAGAGCTGCAGCACTGACGGCATTGACCGTCACCGTTGATGTGAGGCTGACGATTTTCCGTCGTGCAGTTCTGACAGAGTAACCGCACTCACTGCGGCATTCCAGCAAGCTCCTCGATGGGCCTGATTTCGATAGTGCCGACCACCGCAGGTGGAATGCGTGCGGCTACCGCTTTTGCCTCGTCAAGATTCGCCACGTCGATGAGGAAGTATCCTCCGAGCTGTTCGTGAGTCTCCGCGAAAGGACCGTCGGTGATCAGCGTCTTGCCTTCACGAATCCTGACACTCACCGCTGTATCGATATTCTTCAGTGGCGACGCGGCAATGAACTTTCCTTCCTGCGCCAGTTCATGACACAGCGCGACGGAGGCATCGCGAAACTTGAGCCGATCAAGTGTGTCCCATATTTTCTCGTTGCAGTAGATCAGCAGCATGTACTTCATTGAGTGAGCCTCGGCGAATATGTTGGCAGGCGGGATTTAACAACAAAAATTCCGGAAAGTCATCGGCACGAGCTGCGGCTCTGGTATAGTCGTAACGGTTGCACATGAATTGAACACAATTACAAGAAAGGAGCCTCCGTGAATATTTTCGCCCTTGCCTCAGCACCCCGTTTCATCAATCAGACGCTTGTTGCGCTGGTCCTCATGACAGCGGGCAGCCTGCCGCTCACTGCCCAGGAGCTGCCCGACCCCACGCGCTACGAAGACGCCATCCTGAAGTTCGAGGAGCAGGACAGGCTCAGCCCGCCGCCTGCGAATGCGATCGTACTGACCGGCAGTTCCAGCATCATGTACTGGAACGAGGAAGCGCCCGCCGATCTCGCTCCGCTCACGGTAATCCCACGCGGGTTCGGCGGCACCGTGATGAACGATGTGCTGCACTATCTGGATCGTGTGGCGCTGGTCTACAAACCAAGGGCAATCCTCATCTACGAGGGCGACAACGATACCGGCCGCAACAACATTCCCAACGATGTGATCATCGATCAGCTGGAACAAATCATCGCGCGTATTCACACCGAGTTGCCGGAGACGCGCATCTACGTGCTGGCAGTCAAGCCGAGTGTGCTGCGTGTGGCAAGCTGGCCGATCGCGCAGGAATTGAATGAACGCTACAAGGCGATTGCAGACAGTGATCCGCTGGTGACCTACATCGATACCGCCACGCCATTCCTCAAGAGCGATGGCACCGTGATGACGGACATCTTCGTGGAAGACAACCTGCACCTGAATGAGAAAGGCTACGACATCTGGGCCGCCGCCGTGCGCGAAGTGCTGATCAGATATGAGAGGGCGTTTGAATAATCGAGGACAGATACTCTGACTGTGGGAGCGGGTCTGCCCGCGATTGATTGCGCGCTCTTGTTCATCGCGGGCAGGCCCGCTCCCACAGAGAGCTTGGTGCAGACACCGCTATCACCTAACTGATCGAGTCTCCTGACCCAGTTTGTCGATTACCCACTGATTCAGACTTTTTCCTTCGGCAGCGGCAGCGTGAGCAATATCCGCGTGGAGTTCCCTGGGTATGCGTAAATTGAATTTGCCTGAATACTGTCGCAAAGGGTCGACATTTTCTTCTGCACACATTTCAAGAAAGACTTTCAACGAAAGTTCACCCTCGTGCCGAAGTCCAGCCACGTCGCGCGCGTAAAAATCAGCACTGCCACTGAGATCAACAAACTCGCCCCTGAACATCTCGATATCCGGGTCGTATTGAATGATGGCGCGATAGCCGTTGATGGTCATGCTGTTCCTCATGGCTTGACTCCGTTCTCCTGTAACCAATTGCGAATGGAGCAGATAGCTCCTTTGTCGACTTCAGGCGTAGGGTGAGGTCGGTGAAACACCCGTCGCTCACCGAACAATCTTACGCCTACTCGGGAGCCCTCTCGCTCGGAGACAGTGGCACCAAGGGCAATCAGCAGAGCCTCGACTTCACGCCAATGGAGATTGGCGGCGGCCGGGCGCGCGTAAAGTTTCTTCAAAGTGGCAAGATGTTTGGATCGCATGGTACTGGATAGCGGTACTGTAGACAAGTTAGTGGCTTTCCGAAGGTATAGCTCTGAAAGCTGGATTGCGCTACTCAGCAGGATAGGTATGGGCGGGTGTTTGGGGTCGTATCAGCGCGGGTTGAGTGCTCGCTGCTGTTGCTGGTAGGTCGTGTCGTTGGAGTGCATCTGGTCTCGCAACTGCTCCAGTTGCACATTACCGGATCTGGAAATGTCGACGGCTGTCGAGCGCAATTCTCTCAGAAAGCGATCTATCGCCGGGCCGCCTATATCGGAATTCAGAATCTGTTGTTCGAGATCATCGGCCCGCGAAGCCATGAAGCCAATGGTCCGCGACGTGCGAGTCGTTGAGGTCTCCGGTGCGGCAAAGAACTCGTAGGTTGCATTTCTCTCCAGGATGCTGAAATCATGCGTCTCGATTTCCTCTCCGCAATCGATGAACTCACTGCGTTCCTGCAAAGGAGTGCAGTCGATCCATGCTTTATTGGTGGCCTGACGATCTGCAATCCCGTCGATGGTTTCGCGCAGTGATTGCGGCGTCAGCAATCGCAGAGTCGGGCGCTCCGGGTTCACTGGCGGTGTAGTTGGCGCAGGGGTGGATGAGGATTCGATGCGGGGCACATCGACCAGAGGCACCGGAACTGAGGGGGCGCGCTGAGGAGGGGGAGGGACATCCGTCACTCCCTGAGGCGTCGAAGTTGGCATTTCGACAATGGACGGCTCGATCTGCGGCGCTGAAGGGCGGATGCGCAGTTGAATGGCAATGCTTTCAGGTGGCGCAAGGGGTGAGTGAGTCTGGAAGCTGAACGATACTAGCGTCAGGAGCGCGAGAGCGTGCAAGGCGCCGCTGAGAAGCAGGGATCGCAGAAGTCCGGTATTCTGATCCGGTAGGCTCCCCTCCCTGTCAGGCGCGTCATCGATTGCCAGGTTCAAATCACCGATTACCACCTCACTGGCCGGGAGTTCACCTTGATTGTGGGAGCGGGCCCTGCCCGCGATTGATTGCGTGCTCATGTTCATCGCGGGCAGGGCCCGCTCCCACAGGGATTCTTCCAGAGAGTTGATGCTTTGACTGTGAGGGGCAACAACGGTTCCCGTGGTGAACGCCCGTGTGCTAGCCTGACGCTCAACCCAGTCCATCAGTAATCAAGGAACTCCTGTGATGACCACTATTCAAATTGCCGTCGTTGTCGGCAGCCTGCGCCGCGATTCCATCAATCGCAAACTCGCCACCGCGCTGGCGGCACTCGCACCAGCGGAATTCAGTTTCAAGCAGTTGTCGATCGCTGATCTGCCGCTGTACAGCCAGGATGGAGAGATGATGCCAACAGCTGCAGTGCAGCAGTTCAAGTCCGATCTGGCAGCGGCGCAAGGCATTCTGCTTGTGACGCCGGAGTTCAATCGCTCCATTCCCGGCGCGCTGAAGAATGCGATCGACCATGGCTCGCGGCCCTACGGCAAGAACTCGTGGGCGGGGAAACCCACGGGCATTATCGGCGCGTCGCCCGGCGCAATTGCCACGGCAGTGGCGCAGCAGCATCTGCGCACGATTCTCGCGCATCTGGATGTATTGACCATGGGACAACCGGAAGGTTTCGTGCAGATTCGTGACGGTTTCTTCGATGAGTCAGGTGGGTTTGCGAACGCGGACACGCGAAAATTTCTGCAGGGCTGGATGGATCGCTACGTCACCTGGGTGAAGAAGCACCAGGCCGCTTAGAGTTTCTGCCACACCAGAAGTTGATTGTTCGCGGGCATGGCATTGTCTTCCAGCAGCGTCAGGCCTGCGCTCTTCGCCAGTGCATTCACGGCTTCAAAATCCCGCACGCCGCTCAGCGGATTTCTGTTCTTCAGCCACACATCGAAGTTGGCATTGCTGGATGTAGTGAACTCACCTCCATACTTGAACGGGCCGTAGACACAGAGAATGCCACCCGGCACCAGCACGTCGTTCATGTGTGAAAAGAAATCGACAACGGCGGTAGCAGGCATGATGTGCAGGCTGTTGGCGCTGAACACATAGTCAATTTCCTCTACACCCCAATCTGATTGCGTGACGTCGAGAGCGATGGCGAGTGGCAGATTGATCAGGTCAGCTGCAGCGATGCGCAGGTTCAGCGAAGCGAAATTTTCGGGAATGTCCGAGCTTTGCCATTGCAGAAAGGGTAGGTGTGTTGCGAAATACTCCGCGTGCTGTCCCGTGCCTCCCGCGATCTCCAACACATTACCTGCGAGCGTGAAGTGGCGGATCAGCACGTCAAGAATTGGATCCTTGTTGTTCTCGCACGACTGACTGAACGGTAACGATGTGCTCATGAATCTTCTCCGCTGGTCTTGCGCAGGAACACAGGAGAGTCGGGTGTCGAATCCTGTTCACTGTAACGATAACCTTCCACATCGAAGGAGGGCAGGTCCGCCGGTTTGTTGACGCGATTGCGAATGATCCAGGCGCTCATCAGGCCACGTGCCCGCTTGGCAAAGAAGCTGATGAGTTTATATTGCCCATCCTTGTAGTCCTTGAAGGCCGGGCTGACAACGTCGGCTGCAAGATGCTTTTCCTTGACCGCCTTGAAGTATTCATTGGACGCCAGATTGACCAGCACCGGCTTTTTGCCGCCACGCAACGTTTCATTCAACTGCGCATTCAGCGCGTCCGTGATCTTCGTGCCCCAGAAATCGTAGAGCGAATGAGCGCCAGATGTCTTCCATGCAGTGCCCATCTCAAGACGGTAAGGCTGGATGAGATCGAGCGGACGCAAGAGTCCATAAAGCCCCGACAGGATGCGAAGATGTTTCTGAGCAAACGTGATGTCATCAAGAGATAGCGCAGGAGCATTCAAACCGCCGTAAACATCGCCGTCGAACGCGAACAGCGCTTGCCGGGCGTTCTTGTTGTCGAAGGGCAGTTGCCAGTGGTTGAATCGTTCGCGATTGAGCTCTCCCAGCGTCGGACTGATGGACATCAGTGCCGAGACCTGTTGCGCTGACAACTGCCGTAGACCATTGATCAGTTGTTGAGACTCTGCCAGAAAATCAGGTTGTGTGAATCTGCGGATCTTTACCGGCGTCTCGTAATCAAGGGACTTGGCTGGGGATATGACAACAAGCATGAAACTGCCTCTGGCGGAATGATGGGTGCGTGAATCAGTACGTGAATCGGGGCATGAATCAGACTGGGGCAAGAAACTCCTGCCACCAGTCCAGCGGAGTGACGCCATCGGTCGGGTTGTACACATTGCCATAGTACCAGACCGTGCCGGGGAACTGTCCTGTCACTCTGTCCAGAATGATCTCGATGGCTTGAAATCCGATCGACACGTGAATGCTGTAGACCAGCAGGCGTGGCGATTGCAGATCCAGTGATCCATCCATCAGCTCCAGCTCTGGCGTCAGAACCTGTGCCACTTCTTCCATGTTATCCTTGCGCAGCAAACGAATGCAGAGGTTGCCGCTGCGCTTGAGGATCTCGTAGCCAGTCTCGGTCTCGGCGGGATAGCGAATCTTGTCGCCCGCCGCAAGGCCTCTGATGAACGCAGGGGAATTGAGCAGGCGGTACTGCGCGCCAGGCACTTTCTTCGTGGTTGGAGTCGCCGGGTCGGGCTCCACCGGACTGACATTGATTTTCTCCATGACCGGTTCGCCGTCGGGGCGATAGCCGGCAATCAGGGAGAGCGTCATGGGGGGCGAGGCAGGTGCGTCTGACGTGGTCATTGTGAAATCCGTAGCGTATTCGGTGCGCAGCATTTTAACCTGCTTTGTGGCGCGATGGTCAAAGAGGGACAACGAGTGATATTGGAGCGCCTGCAAGAGCTGGCCCGACGTTACATGAAAGCCAGGCCCTGGATGCTTGTTCTCGCTACGCTGAGTCTTGGCGCGGGGACGTGGATACTCATGACGTCCGGCGATCAGGCTGATGACATCGCATTCATCCCAGTCATGTTGCTCTTCGCATGGGCCACAATGCTGCACTCCTTTCTCAATCTGTTTGCCCACGTGCCTCCGCACGTCCAGCCTGGAGGAAAATTCGGGAATCGGCTCACTGCGCGTCTCAAGAGAGGCGCTTACTATCTGTTCGCAATCCTGATGGCGGTGGTCTCCCTGTTGTTGCTGGTGACGACATTGCAGATGTTGAGCGCATGGCGGGCGATGTATTGAAGTCCGGCAAGTGTGCTAACCTGAACCAAATTCCCTGTGGGAGCGAGCCTTGCTCGCGATTTGCGCGCCATGTTCAATTTCGTGCCGGCACACAATTCGCGAGCAGGCTCGCTCCCACATACAAACCTTACGGAGGCCCTTCATGGGTTTGAAAGTAGACGACTCGGATGTTGACCCGAAACCAGCAGGCGAGCTTGCATTGCAGACACTCGCCATGCCCAAGGACACGAATGCCAATGGTGACATTTTTGGAGGGTGGCTGGTATCACAGATGGATCTGGCGGCAGGTATTGCCACGAAAAAGGTGACCAGAGGCCGCAGCGCCACAGTGGCCATAAAGAACGTGGCTTTCCTCGCGCCGGTCAGCGTTGGCTCGATCATCAGTTGCTATGCCGAGATCGTCGAGATTGGTCGCAGCTCCATGCATATCAACATCGAAGTCTGGATTGCCAATTCCCTGACCCAGCACGGGCAGCGCAAGGTCGCCGAAGGCCTGTTCGTGTTTGTCGCCATCGATGATCTCGGACGCACGCGCCGCATTGACGTGAATGGCAGGCGCGAAGGCCCGGCCTGATTAATCCGGGACACGCACTTGCCACTGCATCAGAGGAATCACCATGAGCATCGAGATTGGCACAATCGGCAGGGCAGAACTCAAGGTTCTGAACAAGCATCTGGCGTCGGCATTGAGTCAGGAGGAAGGCGATGGCTTTCCCGATGTCTTTGCCACCGCGAGCATGATCGCGCTGATGGAGCTGGCTGCCTCGCGCGCACTGCATCCATTGTTGGCTGAAGGTGAACTCTCGGTGGGCGTGACGGTGGATGTCACGCATTCCGCTCCGACACCTGCAGGCGTGACCGTAGTGGCTGAAGGCATCTTCAAGGGCATGGAAGGCAAGCTCTACGTGTTCGATGTTGTGGCACGTGACCCCGGTGGCGAGATCGGCCGGGGTGTGCACAAGCGTGCGATCGTCTCGCGCGAACGTTTGCTGGCAGGTGCGGCGAAGCGCAATGTTCAAGAATGAATGAGCTCAGGCCTGGGCCTGCACGTGCTCTCCCGGGTTTCCGATTTGGTTCCTGCCAAACTGTTCCCTGAAATGTCCGGGCGAGGATTGCAGCATCCTGCGGAAGTGATGCCGCATTGTCGTTGCATTATCGAAGCCGCACTTGCTTGCGATCACGTCCATGGGATGATTGCTGGATTCGAGCAAGCCTCTCGCCATCTGCACGCGCTGTCGCGTGAGCCAATCCTTCGGTGTCATCCCCAGTGATGCGCGAAAGCGTCTATCGAACGTGCGTCGTGCCATGCGCGCGCGCTGCGCAAGTTGATCGATGTCGATGGGCTTGTCGAGATTCGCCAGCGCCCAATCCAGCGCTGCTGCAAACTGATTCGGTTTCTCGATGATCGGCGTCTCGACGAACTGCGCCTGCCCACCGCTGCGATGCGCGGCGATCACCAGTCTTCTTGCCACCTGATTGGCAATCTCGTAACCGAAGTCGCCACGTATCACTTCTATTCCCAGATCGATTCCTGCTGCGCTGCCAGCAGAGCAGCCGATGCGTCCGTCGTACACATACAGCACATCATCCACATAGGATACTTGTGGGTATCGCGTCTTGAATTTCTCTGCGTAGCGCCAGTGTGTGGTGGCTTGACGTCCATCGAGCAGGCCCGCTTCGGCGAGGAGAAACGATCCTGAACAGAACGACAGCAGACGACCGCCTCTGGCATGCAATGCATCCAGCTCACGTTGCAGTAGCGGTGGCACGGTCGGATCGGAGGAGGGCCAGCTGGGGATGACGACCATGTCGTAGTCATCCAGCGAGGTGATCACCCTGGGCAGGATCTGCATGCCACCGGTGACGGTCAACGGTCCTGCATCGAAGCTGACCACTTCCGTGCGATACCAGTTCCCGAACTCGGGACGGGGCAGAGCAAACAGCTCCACCGCACAGCCCAGCTCGAAGAGCGCAGTGTTGTCGTAACTGAGAATAGCGACTCGCTTGATAGGCTCGGTGGTCATGGGGCAGTCCTGATTTGAGCGGCTGAGGGTTGGCTTGATCTTGACGCAATCTGTCTTTCCGGCCAATTACGGCGTCGATTCTTCCCTGTAATACTGCTCCCTGTCAAATCCACTTCCAGTTAACAGGAGCCTTACCATGTCATCCGCCGTATCCAGACCAGAAGCCGCCAGCAGCAGTGACGCATTGGCCCATTTCGAATCCCTGCTGCGCTTTGAAACCGACTGCTGGGACGTTCACCATGCCCTGACCAATGGCCGTCAGGACTTCGTGCTGCTCGACGTGCGCGGCGAAGAGTCTTTCAAGAAGGCGCATGTGGCCGGTGCCGTGAACATTCCCCACGCCCGTCTTTCCGTGGAGTCACTGGCGCAGTACCCCGCTGATACGCTTTTCGTCGTCTACTGCGCAGGGCCGCATTGCAACGCCACCGAGAAGGCGGCAATCAGACTTGCGAAACTGCATCGCCCGGTCAAGAAAATGATCGGCGGCGTCTGCGGCTGGCTCGATGAAGGCTTCACCCTGACCGGTTCCGAGGAGCAGAAGCAGTGAACGGTGAACTGCGTATACGCTCAGCCCGACTGGACGATGTCGGACAACTGCTGGCGCTCATGCGGGCGCTGGCAGAGTTCGAGGGCTACATCACCGACTTCAAGGTGAGCGAGAGCGAGCTGCGACGCCGCTGCTTCGTCAATCAGGATTTTCATGTACTGGTCGCGGAGGTGGGTGAAGAACTGGTCGGGATGCTCGTGTACTACACGCAGCCCTTCACCTACGATCTCGCGCCGTGGTTTGTCATCAAAGAGCTGTTCGTGCGTGAATCCTCGCGCGGGCATGGGGCAGGCAGAAAGCTGATGAAGGAAGCGGCGCTGCGTTGCGTGGAGGAGGGTGGCAGCCGGTTGCGCTGGGAGGTACTGGTGGACAATCCGGCAGCGAAGAAATTCTACAGTTCACTCGGGGCGCAGGCCGATACGCAGTGGCAGACCTGGCAGCTGTCGCGCAGCAGGTTGGTGAATTTTGCGAACGCGAAGGATTGTTGATCGCGGGCAGGGCCCGCTCCCACAGAAATAGTCAGCGAAACCAGCCCATCTGTTCTGTGGTGACCAGCAATATTCCATCGCGACTCCAGATCTTTCCCTGAGCACCGCACGTGGAGGACTGCGCCCGCGTGCCGACGGCTTCGATCAACACATAGTCGTCACCGAGTCTGCTGACTTCTTCTTCCGTGCCGTGGAAATAGATCGACATCGTGATCGTCGAGTACGGTGACGGCTCGGCGCGCATGCTCCAGGTCTTCGGTGGATAGTTGTCAGAGAGATATGCGAGTTGCAGGTAATCCAGCGAGCGACCCGATATTTCCCGTACCCAGGCAACACTGCGAGTGTCAGGTTGATTGAAAGGCGTGCTACCTATCGCTGGGCGCACGAGACTGCGCTCGCCAAAGGTGCCAGGTGGATGCATTTTCGGCAGTGAATCCGGATGCGGTACGTCCGGCATGGCCACATCGACGAAAGAGAAACTCTCACGGCGTCGCGCGATCACGGCAGTGGCCGTCGCTGCAGGCCCCGGCACACCATCGACCTCCACTTCCGCGTGCCACACCGATAACGAGCGGCTGCTGTTGACGATGCGGGTTCTCACTGTCAGTGCGCTGCCCGGAGTGATCGCATGCAGAAAGTGGATGGTCAGCGCAGAGATGTTGCCCGCATCGACAGCGTCCTTCAGTATCGCGTTCAGCATGAGCGTCGCCGTCCAACCACCGTACATGCCCGACGTTGCCACGCGACGATGATCGGCATGACTACGCCATGCATTCGGGCCATGCGCGTGCAACTGGATTGACTCGTCGAATTCATTCATCGTGGCACCTTCTGATTTGCTGATTCACTGCTCGTCGCCGACCTTGCCGCGCAACACCTTGATCTTTCCATGCAGAACTTTTCCCTCCACGCGCTTTCTCTGCGAGGACTTCGTCGGTTTCGTCGGCGTGCGCGTTTTCTTCACGACGCTCGCGTCGCGAATCATTTCCTGCAGACGTCGCAGTGCGGCCTCGCGATTCTGTTCCTGCGTACGATGCTGCTGCGCCTTGATCACGATCACGCCTTCGCGCGTGATGCGACTGTCGCGCAGATTGAGCAGGCTGTGTTTGTAGAAGTAGGGCAGGGACGAGGCCTTGATATCGAAGCGCAAGTGAATCGCGGACGACACCTTGTTGACGTTCTGTCCGCCCGCGCCCTGGGCACGGATCGCGGTCAGTTCGATCTCGTCGTCGGGGATGCCAACGTTCAGGGAAATCTCAAGCATGTTTGCCAGTCCTGATAATGTTTCTGCGGCGCCCCTTCGATCTCCTGAAGATCAGCTCATAGCTTGTCATTGGCTTTCAGATCAACCAGAAGGGCTTCATAGCTGATGGTGGGTTCTGACACTCGCATCTCAAAGGCCGCAAGGTCCTCCTGATCTTCCGCAAGAGAGGCCCGCACCGCATCGTTCACAAGCTCGGACACGGAGCGGTTCGCATGAGCCGCCTTCAGACGCAGCGCTGCATGCAGGGCGGAATCGAAATAGATGGTGGAGCGCTTGGGCTGATCATTCATCGCGGGCCTCCTTGGTCACAGGATTCACAGCCTAGCCTCATGACGTTATGACATCAAGACGCCATGAGCCCCAGTCAATCCCTCATCAGCGTGATCTGCGTATCCTCATCCAGCCTTGTCCACGTGCCGGTAATCTGCCCGCCACTCAGAGCCCCCACAAAGCGCGCATCGATCGCGTTGATCTGAAAGCGCAGGCTCTGCCCCTCCAGTGCAACGCCGCTCACAGGCACATTGATCATGCCGACACTGGCGATATCGAGGAACGTGTCAAAGCCGCCATCGGCGGTGGCCGCGAATCGGAACACCAGATCCGCACCCGTGACATTGCCGCGCCAGGTGCCCTGCAGATAGCGCTGTGCATCGGCGGTGAGATCGGGATTCGGGACATAGGGCCCGCGCGTCAATGCGATAGGAGACTGCTGACCCGCCTGCTGCCACTGCGCGTCGATGCTGTCCTGCGCCAGCGTGCCGGTGAGCGAGCCACCAATGACGGCGGCGGAGAGGGTCAACTGATCGCCATCCAACTGGATCTGCGTGATGGGAATATTGCTGGCACCCTGATCCTGGCTGTCGAAGAAAGCGGCGAAGCGGCCGCTTGCCGTGCGCTCGAAACGAAAGACCAGATTGAGTGGGCCGATCTGGCCGTGCCACGGACCTTCAAGACGCGCGAACTGTTCCTCGGACAACGGCAGTCCCGCCGCCTCGTACTCTCCGCGTGTCAGATTCAGCTCCAGTGATCTGCTGGCCTGCACCCAGTCGCCATTCAGCGCGTCACCATCCAGAGTGCCGATGAACTCCATGCGCGCGCGATTGACGGACAGGGTCAGTTCGTCATTGATCATGCCGACGCTGTCCACCGGAATGCCCATGGTGCCCTCGTCCGGGCTGTCCATGAACGCCGCGAATTCACCCTGAGCATCGCGCTCGAAGCGGAACACCACAGTGACTTGCAGATCGTCATCGGGATTGGGTCGCAGCGTGCCTACCCAGGAGCCGAGAATGCGCTCCATGTCGGCCGCTGTCAGAACAGGCTCGACGTAAGGGCGCAGAGTGAGAGGAACGGTGGAGCCGGGTTGTGTCCAGCTTCCCGTCACCACACCATCGGTGAGGCGACCGGCGAAGGAACCACTCAGCGCGGCAACACCAAGACTCAGGCCGCCACCTTCAAAGCTCACGTCTTCCACCGGCAGATTCTGCAGGGCGGGTTGCTCTGGAGAGCTGACGGTAGCCGTCAGCTGACCATCGGCATCGCGCACGAAATTGAAATGCATCTCGATGCCCTGGCCGGGTGCGATCTCCAGCATGCCTTCCCAGATGCCGGTCAGGTCGTCCTGAGCGAGAACGGATTGAGTCGTCAACGCCATCATTGCCAGCAACAGCCTTGTGAAAAACCGGCCCATCATTCCTTGCACTATTCCCATTTACAGCCTCACTGGATCACGACATCAATGGAGCGCGACAGTATCACAGAGCGTCCATTTTGTCTGAACCGTCTGGTACGGCTCGCCGGGATCAGATTCAGGCGTTCCGCACGTTTCAGATTTGGGAGGAGCATCGGGAATGCTATGGCTATCCGGAAACTGCGCCAGCAATGCGCCGCAAGGTGTTCGGGTTGAATGCTGCGGTGCCGTATGGCATCACCGAGGACGAAACACCAACGCATACGAGCAGTGATGCCGTGGCGCGAAGAAAGGAGAACGATCGCAATGATCCGCAGCCGCACTATCTGGCGTTCTGGCCGAAGAATCGAAGAGAGTTTCTCCGTTTCTTGAAGTGGAGTTAACGACTTGCGACACGTCGATCTCACGGTGAAAGTTCAAATTTATGAGTTAATCATGTCAGCGATATAGGAAGCTAGGTTGTAGAAAAACTAACTCAAGGTGCATTTACGAGATAGCCATTTCCTGATGAGAATCAACCTGTAAATGGAAAAAAGTAAAGCGCATAGAAAATATGCGATTCCGGGAATCATTATTGTTGGAAAACCAATGTCGCTACCCCACGGCGCAGTAGTGAGCAATATGAACAAGTTCAAGCTGAAAGCAAGGTAGTAGAGATAAACGATAACTGACTCAGAGACAGCGAGTTCGGACCTTGAAAGATCGACCGTTGTCGCTGAAGACCTAAGCGCAAGCGTCACGAAAAGTATGCTGAAAATGGTTATTCCGATAATGGTAATAAGCACGTTGATATACAAGAATGAAGAGGCCCCCCTTGTAATTCTAGAGACAGCCCCGAACCAAAGTGAGAAGGGAAGTGCTGCAAAGCATACAACTGTAGAGAGCCTGTAAACTTTAACCAAGAACTCAATTTTTCCTTTCGATAGCTCGTGTGCAGTAACATGCTTTGGATTCTCAGAGAAGTAACTACCGGATACCGCATTTAGATAGAAACTATCATCATACTTGTATATAGCCATGACATATCCTTTTGAAAGGCATCGTAGAGTTTACAAAGCACAATTGTTAAATCCATTTTATTCAGAAAAATAACAATTGTGCTTTCAGTACCGGGCCGGGCCGGTTTTTAAGCTACTTTAAGCTTTTTAAGAAGAAGTCTCTTCAGATGAGACTGATCCACCACCCATTGATGCAAGATTCATGATTACAGATCCACCTACTCCGAGAACTGCGGCACTAACAGCAAGCGATGCTGTTACTACTGCTCCTGCAGCGAGGAATGGAAGTGTGGCCGCTGTAGCTGCACCAATGAATGCGTACGTGGCTCCAGCGGCGTAGGTGTACGCATCAAACTCCCCACCAGAAACAATACCTATCTCTTCAACCGTAAGTAATCGCATGACAAAACTCCTTGTAGAAAATTGATTTCCAGATAAAGCCATGACAGAAGGCTCAATTAAATACTAGTACAGAAATACAATAATTCAATAAATTGGCATGAATCCGTTACGGCACATCACCGATGTGTTCGCGAAGGATACAGTTATCAAGAATCAGCACTCGATTAGCAATCGCCAATGGAGCCGTTCGATGCGTGATGAAGATTACGGTAATGTTCAATGCACGAATCTCCTCCAGAATCGCACCCTCCGTCTCAAGGTCAAGATTCGCGGTGGCTTCATCCAGGAACAGGATGCGCGCGTTCTTGTAGAACGCTCGTGCGAGCAGAATGCGTTGCCCTTGCCCCGATGACATGATCGATCCCATATCGCCGATCAGGCTGTTGTAGCCCATGGGCAATGACTGGATGAACTGATCTATCCGCGCCATATGCCCGGCTCTTTGCAATCTTGCGTGATCCACTTCGTCATCGAACAGCGTGATGTTGTCCATGATCGTGCCGGACAGCAGTTGATCAGTTTGCAGAATGCCCGCACAGGCATCACGATACTGACGCACACCAAATTGCTGCACGTCGGTGCCATCCACTTTCAGTGAGCCGGTGTCTGGCTGCAGCAGTCCTGCCATCAATTTCATCAAGGTCGATTTGCCGGAGCCAGACGGGCCAACAATGGCGATGATTTCACCCGCAGCAACGTTGAGGTTGAGACCACTCAGAACGGGACAGGCGCTGCCAGGGTAGGCATAGGACACATTTTCCAGTGTCAGTGCGCCCTGTATCGGCACGCGTAATCTGGGCAGGTGGAGACTGTCGAACTCTTTCTCGGTACAGGTAATGTCGGAGACACGTTCGAGCTGTAGCCGCACCAACCGGATCTGCACGATCTTCTCGATGAAGGAGCGGATAGATGAGGAGAAATTGCCTTTGAGTGCGACGAACGCGGTAAGAAAGCCCAGCGTGATTTGCCCTTCAAGCACCAGTGTTGCGGCGAGATAGATGATCAACACATTCTCCAGCGCGAACAGCAGGCCGTAAACGGCATCGATGTTGATGGTGAAACGAGTCAGTACCACATTGGTATTGATCTGCTCGGCATAATAGTTGCGCCAGAGCATGACGCGGGGCAGCTCGCGACAGTAGAACTTGATGATCTCGATGGCGCGCATGTTCTCCATGAGATTGGAGCTGGTCTTGGCGTCGGACACGATCTTCTGTTCCTGTAATGCCTGGATCTTCGGAATCAATGCAATCTTGAGCGTAGTGGCCAGCGTCACGAACAACAGGACCACCGAGGCGAGTGTGACATTGAAGTAGAACATCACGACCAACGTCATCAAGGCAAACAGCCCGTCGAGAACGACGGTGATCAGGTCTTCGGTGATGATGCGGCGAATCTCGCGAATGGAACCGAAGCGCGACACCAGATCGCCGACATGACGTTTCTCGAAGAATTCCACCGGAAGGGTGATGAGATGATTGAAGACATTGCTCACCATCTGGAAGCCGAGCTGATTGGAGAAATAAAGTTGAACCTGTGCCCGTGCGTAAGTCATTGCGACACTCGTCAGTCCGAGCATGAAGAAACCGATGGCCAGCACGGTGAGGAAGTCACGATCCTGTTTCGCCAGCCCTTCGTCGATGACAAGTTGCATGTAGAACGCGCCGCCGATCGAAGCCAGTTGCAGCAGCAGCGATAACAGGAACAACTGTGTGACAGCGGTGTAGAAGCCGCGATAGCGCTCGAACAACTCCATGAGCTTCGAGCGCAGCAACTGGGTCTGCGGTTTGAACGCTGCGCCCGGTGTGAACTCCACTGCGATGCCCGTGAAGTGGCGGCTCGTCTCTGCCATGCTGTACTGTCGCTCACCCGCCGCCGGATCATGAATCACGATGGACGTCGTCGTGACTTTCTTCAATACGACAAAGTGAGTCATGTCCCAGTGCAGCACCGCAGGCAGTTGAAGGTTCTGCAGGTCCTCCATCTCCAGTTTCAACGGACGGGTATTCAGGTCCAGTGCGCTGGCGATGCTGAGAATCTCGGCGAGATTGGCCCCGCGAGAAGAGATCGGATATTCACGCCGCAGAGTGTTCAGATCGATACGGCGCCCGAAATGGCTTGCCACCATGGCGACGCAGGCAAGGCCGCATTCGGCGCGTTCTGCCTGCAGAATGATCGGCAGGGAATGCCTGGAGCAAAACAGCGTGTCGACAAGAGCCCGCATTACAGTTTTCTGCCCAGGCTTGTCAGTGGTGAAAACAATCGTTCGAGGAGATTACTGCTACCCGTGATGATTTCGGCCGAGAACTGCATGCCTGATCTGAACTGGGCGTCGTTCGCATGATGTTGGTCGATCCGCGCGCGCACGAGATAGGCAGGTTCGTTCAAATCCAGAGGGATCAAGAATTCTCGCGGGTCCATGACAGACGACGAGACATTGACGACCGTTGCCGCAAAAGTCCCGTGCGTCTGGTAGGGGAAGGCATCGTAGGAGAGCATGATCTCGTGTCCCACCTGCACTTTTCCCACAGCGCGTGAGGGCAGATACAGTCGCGCTTCCAGCACGGCATCGTGTGGCACCAGTGTTGTGAAAGGAATCCGGGGATCGACGGTATCTCCCGGGCGCAAGAGTAGATTGCTGAGTGTGCCGTCCGCTGGAGCGAGAAGAGTGAACAGCCCTTGTGAACCAAGCTCGTCCTGCTGCGCGAGCAATTGAGAGAGTGTGCTCTGCATCGAGAGCCATTCCTCCTGTACTGCGAAGGGCTGCAGGGCAAGCTGTTGTCTCGCCTCTTCCAGAGCGAGCTTGCGTCCCTCGATATTCAGACGTGTCGTCGTGCTCGTCTGCTGAAGAGCGTACCAGGTTGATTCGACCTGGTTGTGCTCGCGATTGGAGATGGACTTGCGCGCCAGCAGAGTGGCGCTGCTCCTGTACTCCTGTTCTGCGAGAGCGAGTCGCTTCAGGACCACATCATGCTCTTCCTGCAACAACGCCAACTCTTCGCTCAATCCTGCGATACGAGCACGTGATTGTTCTTTGGCGATCAGTGCGCGCTTCTCAAGAACAGCGATTCTCTCCTGCAGTTGCGCGATCTGTTTTCCGGTGTGCTCGAGGAGGACACTGGTGGACCGCCGCCCGGCCTCGTCCGAGCGCCCAGCAGCGATCGTTGCCAGGATATCGCCCTGACGTACACGTTGTCCTTCGATACCACGAATGTCCAACAGGACGCCGGAACGTTCGCTGTAAACCTTGATCTCTCCTGCAGAGGGGATCAGATGTCCCCTCACCATCTCGGTTTCCTTTATCTGCACCAGAGCAGCGAAGGAGACGAATGAGAGGAAAATCAGTGTGATCCCGATCACCATCGCACGGACGGTCAGAGGTTGATAGAAAAGCGCATCACCGTATTGCGATGCTGTGCTTGCGAGCAAGGCTTCCCGACGGAACAGTTCTGAAGTCATTTGCAGGCTCCTGTCACATTCGGTTATCGCGAACAGGGCTCGCTCCCACAGAAGGGCAGCGGTGCTCGAAGTAGTTTGGCAGTGAGCTGAGGTATTTCCACTGGGCAGGGCTTCGCGAGATCCATTTCTCCGCAAGGTTGACAAGCTGTTGGGTGATGCGTGATGTGGCGTCGTCCAGAGACTCGCCAGTCAACAGTTCCGTGTCGATGACAGCTTCCATCTCGATGTGGCTCTGACCATCCCTTTCGAATGTGATGAAAGGGAGGATGGGCGCCTTTCCCATGATCGCCAGTTGCGCCGGGCCCTTGACGAAGCGAGCAGCGTGGCCAAAGAAGGTGACAGCTACTGTGCCGCCAAACTCCTCTTTAAGATCGAACATGATGGCTAGCGTGTGATCTCCCCTGCGCAGAGCGCTGACGATACTCACAGGGTTGTACTGGCCGTGCCTCAATACTCTGTGCCCGGGTCGATTACCAATGACGTAGTCTTTCTCCCTTGCGCTGTCCTGCTCGCGTCGAAGAGAAATGGCTGCACGTTTTGGACCTGCAAGCGCTGCAAGGCATTTGAATGCACCGAGAAAATCTCCCATGTGAATGGTCGCCAGAACGCGGGAGCCTGGTTGAGCTGCGATGTATGCGATGTAATCCTTTCTTTCCGGCCAGACGAATGCATCGAGGTAGCGTTGGCCGTCGGCGAATCCGTGCAGATGAACATGACGTTTCGCAAAGTTGTATTCGCAGTGAAAGCGACATTCTCTCAACATTGCCTGAACCACATGTTCTGGCTCGTGCAACAGCATACCGAGAATTCGCGTGTGAACGTCGGTCGCGAGGCGTTCCGTTGGCAGTGACTCTTCCAGCGCGAACCGCAGACGGAGAAGAGCGCGCAAGAGAATTTTTCTGAGCGCAATGGATTGTCCGGATACCACGCACCGCTTGGACAGGTTCTGCACTATCAGTAGAATGCGCTCAGAGAGCGTAAAAGGAATCGAAATCCCATCCTTGGAATCGCCTTCGAAACTCTGAATGACTGCATCGTGAAGCTGCAACGCGTAGCGAAGCAGCGATTCGCATTCCTGATATACGTAATCCGTCTTCACGAGTTCGACCCGAAGGCTAAGCTCAGTCTGCAGCACCCGCACTCCGGGATCGAGCGCAGGCAATTTCTGCCGCAATGCGCGCGTCACCGAAATCATGCGCAGACTCAGCAGGTACTCCATCGCAGAGCAGCAATACTCCATACTTCGGCGACATTCGTCATACTGCAGGCAACGCCACGCGTTCAGCAGGGTTTGCCGAACGGAGGGCAGCCGGATTGTGGACAACTGTGCTGGCAGAGTGTCTTCCATGACGTTCTCTCAGATCGTGGTCGGTTCCTTTGTGATGCAGGCCCGGTGAATCAGCGTGATGAGATCGCCAACCGTCTCCAGTTCCGCCATCAGTTGTTCGTCCGCCACTATTGCAAAGCGCGCCTCAAGAGCGAAGATGATTTCAACCAGTTTCAAGGAGTCCATTCCAAGTGAGCCGAGGCTTGTCGAATGTGCGAGTTCGATGTTGCAACGGCCTGAGTTCCGCAAGAGCTCCGTTACGACCAACTCTATGTTCTGTAATATGACTCCATGTGACCCCTCTTCCTGCGACGTCATAGCCTTCTCATGACAGTTCATGCAACCACTCCTTGTGCTTGTGTACGGACACTGAATTTCACAGAGCTTTCCAGGTAACGCTCCCTGCAACGCTCTCTCTGAAGTTTGCCGCTGGTTGTCAGGGGTAGTGCTCTTCTGGGGACGATTTGAACATCATCAGGCGCGATACCAAATTCATCGCACACCAGTGTGCTGGCAGCCGTCGGTATGGTGGTCATCATCGCACCGCTGACGGTACTGGCGTGCTCCAGCAACAGGATCAGCGCATCGCTTTCATCATTCGGGACAGTGAACGCTGCGCAACGCGTGATGCCTTGAGTGTTGAGAACTCTCTCCACTCTTTCCTCGATATCTTCGGCATGAAATGTACGGCCGCGTCGCTTGAACACGTTCTTGAGTCGTCCCACGAAATGGAGCGTGCCCTGCCTGATGAATCCGAGATCGCCGGTCCGCATATAACCCCGCACGCCATCAAGGACTTGATCGAACGTCGTTCGTGTAGCGGCTGCATCATTGAAATATCCCGGCGAGAGGGATGAAGACCTGAGCCACACCTCCCCAGTCGTTCCATCCGGAAGAGGACGCTGTTTCAGCGGGTCCACGATGACAATACTGTCTTGTTCCATGATGCGGCCCACTCCCGGATAATCGGTCTGGGAGGAGGGCGTGACACCATACTGACCACATACAAAGAGCGTTGACTCAGCCATGCCGTAGCAAGGGAAGAACGCTTCCTTGTCGAATGACGCGCTTGCGAACCGGCGCGCAAATCGTGCCAGAACGGAGGGAACGATTCTTTCGGAACCGCAATAGGCAAGACGCCATGTGCTCAGATCCAACGGCTCCTCATCCTGTCGGAAAGGTTCACCATTTTCCGCGCACAGTGCATAGGCGAAAGTGGGCGCGCCACTGATCGTGGCTTTGCATCTGGAGATGGCGCGCAACCAGCGTAGTGGGTCACCAATGAAATCCGCAGGAGAAAGAAAATAGTTCGGCACGCCGCAGTAAAGAGACTGGATGACATGACCGATCAGTCCCATATCGTGATGGAACGGCAGCCAGGATACGCAGACATGTTCCGGGGAACAGCCAAAACGTTGCCTGATGCTTTCGGAATTGTGCAACACATTCGCGTGCGTCACGATGACACCGCGCGGATGTGAGGTGGAGCCGGACGTGTATTGAATGAAGGCAATGTCGTGTGGTTGCACATCCGGGCGTTGCCACGATGCAACATCGACAGGCCAGTCAGGCACATCGGTGCAAAGGACTTGCACACGCCCTGCATGCAACAGCGCTTGCGGAATCAGCCTTTGCGTCGAGGAAAGCGTGAGGACAGTAGTCGCGCCACTTGTCGCAATCGTCCTTAAAACACTTGTCCAATCTTTCCCACGAGGCTTTGTGAGTGGCATGGGCCATGCTCCGGCGAGAATGGTGCCTAGAAAAGCGACAATGAAGTCAGGGCCGTGAGGATAGAGCAGCGCGATGGGTGATTTCTGCAATCTGCGCTGCTGCAGGACTGCGGCAATAGTCACCGCTTTGTCGTACAGTGCTGCATAGGTCAATTCGTGACTGATCGAGACTTCCTTGTTCAGAAAGGCATACAACCTTTGGTGCGGAGATTGATTGACCTGCATTTCCACAATGGATAGCAGATCCTGCTTGGTGGCTGACATGGCGACACATCCTTGTTTCTGTTCCTGATGCCTTCCAAGTTAGACCAACAATGTGAAATCGACAAGTCGATGGCGGGATTTCAGTTGAGAGCTATACTGGGATCGTGCAGAACGCTGGAGTGAGCGGAAATGATCACGGAAGAAATTGGAAGAACGGATTCCTGCGCGCAGAACCATAGCGAATTTTCAGCAATGGTGGTGGGAAAAATTCTTTGGGAGTACGAAAAGGCGCCTTGTCGCATACAAAGTCTCTACGAACTTGCCAAGGAGAAAATGTGGAATGCCAACAGTGATGTGCCGTGGAATGATTTCGGTCGTGACAGATCCTTTCCTTCCTCGCACGAAAGCGAACCACTGACAGGATTTGCGGAGTATGAGGCGCTTCCGGATGATGAAAGGCGCCGCATCAGTTGGTGGCGGCACGCGCTGGAGATCAGCGAGATTCTCCATGGCGAGCAGGGTGCGTTGCTGGTCGCCTCGCAACTGGTCTCGTGCCTGCCCACTGTGGAATCCAAGTTGTTTGCGAGCTCACAGGTCTTTGATGAAGCGCGGCATGTAGAATTCTTTTCGCGCTATTTGCGCGAAGTGGTTGGCGAAATTCATCCGCCGAGCGAGGAGTTGAAGCGGCTCATTCAATCGATGGTAGACGAACCGCGCTGGGACATGAAGTTCATCGCCTGTCAGATTCTGATCGAGAGTCTGGCGATGGCGAAATTCCAGGAGATTCGTCAGTCAACACAGGTGCCGGTGCTCGCCTTTGCGATTGATTACATCGCGGCTGATGAAGCACGGCACGTGAAATTCGGCACGGAGTTTCTCAAGGATCATCTCGCCAGTCTGAGCGCTCCCGAACTCGCGGAGCGCAGCGATTTCGTGCTCGATAATGTGCTGCGCCTGGCGAATTCATTGAATATCACCACGCGTATCGCGGAATCGTACGACTGGGATGTAGCGGCTCTGCGTCATCATCTGCGTCAGTATCGTGTACGCCATCCCGAGATCAATCGCAATCGCTTTCGCCAATTGCTCATCAATCTGAAGGCAGTGGGTTTGCTGACCGAGCGGACGCACATGCGGATGATGTCTATGGAGGTGATGCGGTAAGCGAGGGGTCTAGTCGATGAACTTCTTGATGACTATATCCGCACCAATTTCACCAGGAGAGGGTAGAGCAAGCTCGTCGGCGTGGACGCCATAGGCATCCAAGCCGTTGAGCAACTCGGCCTCGGAAAATGGCAGCTTGACTCGGCGAGGAACCTTTTCGGCAGCATCAATCAAAATCTCGCCGCCTCCGACTTCAAGATGGATTTCGCGCGCTTCTTGAGCCTAACGACTGGCGCAGTTTTGCTATTCAACTGCATCCCCCTTCTTCACCGGCGCCTCCAGGCTCGGCAGGTTGCCGCCCTTGCCCAGCTTCAGCAGTCCGGAGCTGGTGTAGATGCCGAGCTTATCGCGGGTGTCGACGATGTCGAGGTTGCGCATGGTCAGTTGGCCGATGCGGTCCTGTGGCGAGAACATGGATTCGCCTTTCTCCATCGTCAGGCGATCAGGGTGATAGGTCAGGTTCGGGCTCTCGGTGTTGAGGATCGAGTAGTCGTTGCCACGACGCAGTTCCAGTGTGACTTCACCGGTCACGGCCGAGGCCACCCAGCGCTGGGCGCTTTCGCGGATCATCAGGGACTGTGGGTCGAACCAGCGGCCCTGGTACAGCAGGCGGCCGAGCTTGCGGCCGTTCTCGCGGTATTGCTCGATGGTGTCTTCATTGTGGATGCCGGTGACCAGACGCTCGTAGGCGATATGCAGCAGCGCCATGCCGGGAGCTTCGTAGATGCCACGGCTCTTGGCTTCGATGATGCGGTTCTCGATCTGGTCGCTCATGCCGATGCCGTGACGGCCGCCGATGCGATTGGCTTCCAGCATCAGTTCAACAGCGCTGGTGAAGGTCTTGCCGTTCAATGCCACGGGCACGCCTTCTTCAAAGCGTATGCTGACTTCTTCGCTCTTCACCTCGACATCACTGCGCCAGAACGCGACACCCATGATGGGATTGACGATGCGCATGCCCTTGTTGAGAAACTCCAGGTCCTTGGCTTCGTGCGTGGCGCCCAGCATGTTGCTGTCGGTGCTGTAGGCCTTCTCGGCCGACATCTTGTAGCCGAACCCGGCTTGGGTCATGAACGCCGACATCTCGGCTCGGCCGCCCAGTTCGTCGATGAAGGCCTGGTCGAGCCAGGGCTTGTAGATCTTCAGCGACGGGTTGGTGAGCAGGCCATAGCGATAGAAGCGCTCGATGTCGTTGCCCTTGAAGGTGCTGCCATCGCCCCAGATGTTGACGTCGTCGTCCTTCATGGCGGCCACCAGCATGGTGCCGGTCACGGCGCGGCCCAGCGGTGTGGTGTTGAAATAGGTGCTGCCGCCGGTGGTGATGTGGAATGCGCCGCACTGCAGGGCAGAGATGCCTTCCTGCACCAGTTGCTGTCTGCAATCGACCAGACGGGCCAGCTCGGCCCCGTATTCCATGGCCTTGCGCGGAATCTCGTCGTAGTCAGCCTCGTCCGGTTGGCCGAGGTTGGCGGTATAGGCACAGGGGCGGGCGCCCTTGAGCTTCATCCAGTGCAGGGCTGCGCTGGTATCCAGGCCGCCGGAGAAGGCGATACCGATTTTCTGACCAAGGGGGAGACTCTGGAGGATCGTAGACATGGCGATTGCACACTCAAATTACTGAAAAGATAAGGATAAACGGGCACCGTGACCCGAGTCCACCTCCTTTCCCTGTCAATCGACAATTTGCCCTGAATCAGCAGGGAGAATGCAATGATTGAGGCACCAATGATACCGCCCGTCAAACTCGTTGCCTTTCTCGTCCTGTGTAGGCATTCTCAAACCTGAAGGAGCAATCTAACCCAGGAGGAAGACAGTGAAAATCATCAGAATATGCCTTGTCGCAGCGTTGCTGCAGTTATCGAATTCCTCGTATGCCCAAGACCTATGGATCCCCGCCGGCGTATCGTTGGGTGGTTCTGGCACTGCCCAATACAACTCCACCACAGGGCTTCTCAATATTCCGTTTCTGCTCATGCGTCGACCAGGGCAACTTTCAGGAGAAGCAGTGTACGGTGCAGTGATGCAACACACAGGGAACAATGAGTTCAAGCTGCTCAGAACCGCTGCGCTGCGGCAGGACGATGAATGTACTCAGGCTGAGGTGTTGGCCGCCATTCCGCAGTTGTCGTTGAGTTTGTCATTGGAGCAGGCCGAGGCATTGATTGGCTGTAAAGCTGTGCTGAATGACAGAGGGACTGATTTGACTACTGGCCGCCTCGTAGCAGCCGGTTGGACCGGCGCTGATGGGATTGCCAATCCGGGGGCTGCGCATCTGGTCAGTCGGGTTGGCAATGCCGGTTATATCACTGGCGGTTCTGGACGGCCCGTGATCGGAAGCATCGGCAGCGGTCTATCGATCACTTCACTCAATTACACTCCCCCGGGCGTGGTTTTCATCAGTGCAACGCCCGCTGTCATGTTGATATTTCGAGAGGGAACTCTGGAGGAATACACCTACAGTGTGAATGACGGATATGCGGCGTGTCAGCTCGAGACGCTGACTGCAAACCATGCTCTGCTGACAGAAGGCATGAGCGGTGATGAAGTCAACCTTGCCCTGGGTTGCGGCCCGGACTCACGCCAGGGAACGGTGACAGTCAGTGAGCAGCGCGAAGAGCGCAGGTGGACAGCGGAAAGGACCACGGTGACTGGTCAGGGTGACGTTTCAACCTCCGATGTACTGGTGACGGCGACACTGGTGGATGGTGTGCTGGACTCCACATCGATCATGCGCGGCTCGATGCAATCGTTCCGATCCTCGGATTGTTCGGTGGACACGCTGACAGACGGTGCCAATCGCATCCGTGAAGGACTGGCGGAATCTTCGCTGCTCGACGCTGTGGAGTGTGAGCCTGGATTCATCAGCAGCAGCAGCGTCAGCGAAACCGCAACCAAAAGCTACTACCAGTGGCGAACCGAAAACCGTGACGCATCACCGTTGGAGTCAGTGAACCGCTCACTGTCCGTGACATTAACTGATGGCGTAGTGAGCGATATCAACTTCCAAAGATTCTGATCCGGCTGTAGGCCCCATGATGTGAACAGTGATGCGAGAAGAGGGAATGTGTTGGGGAGTTACAGCACTTCGAGTTTGGCGTAGGACAACACCAGCCACTTGCTGCCCGCATCATGAAAGTTCACCTGCACGCGGGCATTCGCCCCGTGGCCCTCGCAGTTGAGCACCACGCCTTCGCCGAACTTGCCGTGGCGCACTCTGGAGCCCAGGCTGATTCCGGCGTCTGGAATGTCGTCCTGCACCAGAGAGGGGGCGGGGCGACCGTAGAACGCGGACGGCCTGGTGATAGTGGACTTGATCCGCACATGCTCGATCAGCTCAGCCGGAATCTCGCGGATGAAGCGCGAGGGTCGGGTGATGTTGACGTCGCCGTGCAGACGGCGTGACTCGGCATGAGTGAGGTAGAGTTTGCTCATGGCGCGGGTGATACCGACGTAGCAGAGGCGGCGTTCTTCTTCGAGCCCGGCCAGTCCGTCCATCGACATCTTGTGCGGGAACAGGCCTTCTTCCATCCCGGCGAGAAACACCAGAGGGAATTCCAGACCCTTCGCGGAGTGCAGGGTCATCAGTTGCACGGCATCGTCGGATTCACTCGCCTGCCCCTCACCGGCATCGAGAGACGCCTGATCGAGGAACGCAGCGAGGAAGGCCATGGATTCGATGGCCATCGCTTCGGCATCCGGATCGAGTTCATCGAAACCACCGGCAGCATTCACGAGTTCCTGCAGGTTCTCGATGCGCGCGGCGGCTTTCTCGCCACCTTCCTTCTCGTGATGCGGAATCAGCCCGCTGTGAGTGATGATGTACTCGACTTTCTTCGCGAGTGCGAGCGGTTCAGCGCCTCGGTGCAGTGCATCGATCAGTTCCATGAAGTGCCGGATCGCACTTGATGCGCGTCCGGCGAGCAGACCATGCGTGAGACATTTTTCTGCAGCGGCCCACAGCGACAATCCTTCATTGCGAGCCACACCGCGCAGGATCTCCAGCGTCTGATCGCCGATGCCTCGTGTCGGCACGTTGATGATGCGTTCCACTGCGGTGTCGTCGTGACGGTTGACCAGCAGGCGCAGATACGCGAGCGCATTCTTGATTTCGAGCCGCTCGTAGAAGCGATGTCCGCCGTAGATGCGATAGGGCAGGCCCACACGCAGCAGCGCATCTTCCAGCTCCCGTGATTGCGCGTTGGAACGATAGAGGATGGCAGAGTCCTTGAGACGGTTGCCGGTGTTGAGCCAGCTCTGCAAACGTTCGACGATGAAGCGCGCCTCGTCCTGTTCGTTGAAGGCCTCGTAGAGAGAGATCGCCTCGCCGTCGCTGCCTTCGGTCCATAATTCCTTGCCGAGCCTTCCCTGATTGTTGCTGATCAGTTTGTTGGCGGCCTTCAGGATATTGGAGGTGGAGCGATAGTTCTGCTCCAGCCGCACCATGTCCGCGCCCGGAAAATCCTGATTGAAGCGCTGGATGTTCTCGATCTTCGCGCCGCGCCAACCATAGATCGATTGATCGTCGTCGCCCACCACCATGAGGTGATTGTCCTTGCCCGCGAGCACGCGCAGCCACGCGTACTGGATCGTGTTGGTGTCCTGGAACTCATCAACGAGGATGTGCTGGAAGCGACGCTGATAGTGCTGGAGGATCTGCGGATTGTTCAGCCACAGCTCGTGAGCGCGCAGCAGGATCTCGCCGAAGTCGACCATGCCGCCGCGCTGGCACGCGTCTTCATACGCCGCGTAGAGCTGAATCATGTTGCGCGTGTACTCATCGCCGAAATGCTCGATGTGTTTCGCGCGCAGGCCTTCGTCCTTCTGCGAATTGATCCACCACTGGCACTGACGTGGTGGCCAGCGCTCTTCATCAAGTCCGAGGTTCTTGCATAGGCGTTTGATCAGTCGCAGCTGGTCATCGCTGTCGAGAATGTGAAAATTTTCCGGTAGATTCGCCTCGCGAAAATGCATGCGCAGCAGACGATGTGCAAGACCGTGGAAGGTGCCGACCCACATGCCGCCGAGGGACTGTCCCAGCAGGTGCTCGATGCGATGGCGCATCTCGCGGGCGGCCTTGTTGGTGAAGGTCACGGCAAGGATGCTGAAAGGGGAGACCCCTTCGATCTGCATGAGCCAGGCGATGCGGTGTACCAGCACGCGGGTCTTGCCGCTGCCAGCGCCGGCCAGTACCAGAAGGTTGTTGGCGGGGGCAGCCACGGCCTGGCGTTGCGGTTCGTTGAGAGAGTCGAGAAGGTAAGAGACGTCCATGGCGCGGGATTGTAGCCTGAATAAAAACACAGTACACGTGCAACTTCTGTCCTTGTGGTAGCGAGCCCTGCTCGCGATTGTTTGAAAAGCATCGCGAGCAGGGCTCGCTACCACAGATGAGGTGACAGGCAGGCTTTGTTTATGCGGAGGCGCTTGCTAAGATGCGACAACTGTCCTGAACGGCCGCTCTATGAGTTTTTACTCCTCGCGGCCATCAGCAAAATCACCCGCATAACCGTCAGCGCCACGAGGAGTTCCCATGTCCGCCAGCTCAGATTCCGCCAAATTCAATTGGCAGGACCCCTTTCTGATGAACGACCTGCTCACTGAAGAGGAGCGCCTCGTTCGCGATACCGCCCGTCAGTATGCGCAGGAGAAACTATTGCCGCGTGTGCGCGACGCCTACCGCCGGGAATACACCGACCCCGCCATCTTCCGTGAGATGGGCGAACTGGGCCTGCTTGGCGCGACCCTTGAAGGCTACGGCTGCGCGGGCGTGAACTATGTTTGCTACGGCCTGATGGCGCGCGAAGTCGAATCCGTGGATTCGGGCTATCGCTCCATGATGAGCGTGCAGTCCAGCCTCGTCATGCATCCCATCTACTCCTTCGGTTCGGAGGCCCAGAAGCAGAAGTATCTGCCGAAACTGGCCACAGGCGAGTGGATCGGCTGCTTCGGTCTGACCGAGCCGGACTACGGATCTGACCCGGGCGGGATGATCACCCGCGCCCGCAGTGTCGATGGTGGCTTCAGCATGAGTGGCGCGAAGAACTGGATCAGCAACTCGCCGATCGCCGATGTGTTCGTGGTGTGGGCGAAGGACGACGAGGGCGTGATTCGCGGTTTCATTCTCGAGAAGGGTATGAAGGGACTGTCTGCACCGAAGATCGAGGGCAAGCTGGCACTGCGTGCGTCCATCACCGGCGAGATTGTCATGGACAACGTGTTCGTGCCTGCCGAGAACATGCTGCCGAATGTGCAGGGTTTGAAAGGCCCGTTCAGCTGTCTGAACTCCGCACGTCTGGGCATTGCCTGGGGCGCACTCGGCGCGGCTGAGACCTGCTGGAAGACGGCGCTGCAGTACACGCTGGATCGCAAGCAGTTCGACAGACCGCTGGCGGCCAATCAGTTGATCCAGAAGAAGCTGGCCGTGATGCAGACCGATATTTCTCTCGGCCTGCTTGGCTGCCTGCAGGGCTCACGCCTGCGTGATGAGAACAAGCTGTCACCGCCGCTGATCTCTCTGCTCAAGCGTAACTCGTGTCTGAAGGCGCTTGAGACTGCGCGCGAGGCTCGCGACATGCTGGGGGGCAATGGCATCTCCGACGAATATCCGGTGATGCGGCATCTGCAGAACCTGGAAGTGGTGAACACCTACGAGGGCACGCAGGATATCCACGCGCTGATTCTTGGTCGTGCGCAAACCGGCATCCAGGCATTCAGCTGAGCAGCATTTTCTGTGGGAGCGAGCCCTGCTCGCGATTGACTGAACGCTGAGTTCAATCGCGAGCAGGGCTCGCTCCCACAATCAGTGGAGATGATGTCAGCAAAGCAAAGTGACTCAATTGAAGAGATAGTGCAGAAAAACACTCGCAAACACCGCAGCCCCCACCCAGTGGTTGTTCAGGAATGCATTGAAACAACCCTCGGGCTGGCGATCCGCGATCATGCGCTGTTGCATCACGAACAGTCCCGTTGCCGCCAGTAAACCGCCGTAGAACCACAATCCCAGATCGAACTGTGCAGACGCCAGCACCATCGCCAGCAGGAACATTCCCTGCAGCGCTCCGATCATCACCTTGTCTGCATCACCAAACAGTATTGCGGTTGACTTGACCCCTATCTGCAGATCGTATTCACGATCGACCATCGCATATTGCGTGTCATACGCGACTGTCCACAGACAATTGGCGACGAACAGTAACCACGCCGCAGACGGCAGTTCGCCACGCTGCGCCGTGAACGCCATGAGAATGCCGCAGGAGAATGCGATGCCCAGTACGACCTGAGGCAGATTCGTGTAGCGCTTCATGAAGGGGTACAGCGCAGCGACGAATACTGCAAAGAAAGACAACTGAATCGTCAGCTTGTTCGTGAATAGCAGAAGTACAAAGCCGAGCGCACACAGCGCGCCAAAGGTAATGAGTGCTTCGTGGCGCTTCACCCGGCCCGTGATGAGCGGTCGATTGCGAGTACGCAGCACGCTGCCGTCAAAATCCTTGTCGGCAAAATCGTTGATCGCGCATCCGGCCGAGCGCATCAGCCAGGTGCCGAGCACGAAGATGAAGAGCAGATGAAGGTCGGGCCATCCTTGTGCGGCGATCCACAGAGCGGTGAGCGTTGGCCATAGTAAAAGGTATACGCCGATCGGTCTGTCCAGTCGCGTCAGCTGCACGAAGTCCGGCAGCCGCGCATGGACCGTGGGGAACTTCGCCTCCAACCAGCGGTTCAGCTTTGACTTGATAGCAATGACGGACTGCAACGTAATTGTTCTCCATGAGTGATGCGAGTACACGCAGACAAGCATGTTAAACGAAACCTGACTGTGGGAGCGAGGGGTGTCTTTGCAATCTGTCACATAACCGCAGTCATTCTGCCATCGCTCTGTCGCAATTCCTCCCTATCCTGAGCCCCTTGAAACGTCCCCGTGATTCCAACAGGGGCTTCTATCATGCCGTCCCCACGCACCTGCAGGGACTCAGAGGAGACTAACCAGATGACCACCAGCCGTTCCCCCGCTTCCCTCAACAAGCACGTGCCTTCGATACCGGCGACCCTGCGAAGGAAGCCTTTGTGTCTCATGGTGCAGATGGCGCTTTCAGGACTGCTGCTCGGAGCGGCTTCCAACGTGATGGCGCAAGCGCCTGCTGCTGCCAGCGGTGCTGACAGCGACTCACCCGCCATTGAGGAAGTACTGGTCACGGGCTCCAACATCCGCCGCTCCGTGAACGATGGCGTGGTGCCGGTCTCCGTGATTGGCGAAGAGGCAATGGAAGTGCGCGGGGCGCTGCTGCCGGTGGATCTGTTGAGCTCGCTCCCCTCCGTGGTCAACCTGCCCGAGAATGAAACGCGACTGGGTTCATCCGGCGCGCGCGGCGACAACGCCAACATCAACATGCGCAACATGGGCGCAACCGCCACGCTGGTGCTGGTAAATGGACGCCGCATGGCGATCAACCCGATGACTGCGGGTCTGTCTCAGGCGGTGAACGTGAATCAACTGCCTACTCAGGGCGTGGATCGCATCGAAGTGCTGCGCGATGGTGCATCGTCGATCTATGGTTCGGATGCTGTAGGCGGCGTGATCAACTACATCATGCGGCGCGAGTTCGACGGTGTCGAAGTGTCGTTGCAGCAGGGCGGTACCGAACACGGTGGCGGCGGCAACACTCAACTTGCACTCACGTTTGGTTCCACCAGCTTTGCCGACGGTCGTGGCCGCTTCATCGGCAGTCTTGAGGCGCTCAACCGCGACAGCATCAAGCTGACTGATCGCGATTTCAGCAAGACGTCGTTCAATTCGGATCGTGCTCCCGCTCCGTTCAACAACGTGGGTGGCGACTTCGATGGGCGCTCCGCGCGCGGTTACTGGCCGACTTTCCGAGTAGGCACTGCTACTGCCAACAACTATTTCCGCCCCGTCAATGGTGTGCCCACGCTGACCACCGCAGCGCCGAATCGCACTGCCAACCCGGAGTTCTATCTGGACCTTAACCAGTTCGGTTTTGCTTCCCCTGAAGTCAAGCGCGGCAATGCCTATCTGGCAGGCGAGTATGATCTGACGGACAACGTCACAGCCTTCGCCGAGTTCGGCTACTACATGGCACGTTCCACGATGCAGCGTCAGCCACTCGCGCTCAACGGCCCGACTTCGGACAAGTTGGTGACCATGCCCGTGGATAGCCCGTACAACCCATACGGTTCGCGTTTCTATCATCCGACTGGTGCTGCCAATGCGGATGGTTCGCCACGTCTGACCGGCACCCCAAGAACCGTTGGTTTCACGCAGATGACCCTCGCGGGTCTCTCACCCGAAGTGATAGAGACAGACTCCGATGTACTGCGCTTCACAACCGGTCTGAAAGGCTCTATCGGAGAGACATGGACGTGGGAAACATCGCTGTTCTACAACGAAGTGAACGGCGACGACCAGGCATATCCTGACGTACGTGAGAGCCTGTTGCAGGCTGCAGTCAACCGCACTGACGCCAGCGCCTACAACCCATTTGGTTACACTTTCAAGGTACAGAACGGTGCGGTAGTGGCAGATGTCCCATATGCCAATCCTCAAGCGGTAGTGGATTCCTTCAGCGCGGTATTTGCGCGTGAAGCCCAGGCCACGATCGCGAGTGCGGACGCGCGCGCTTCTGGCACCTTGTTCAGCTGGTGGGGCGGAGATGTGCAAGCCGCTTTCGGTGTTGAACACCGCCAGGAAGAACTGGAAGACGTCCGCCCCCCTTTCAGTGGCGAGAACCCCGCGAGCTCCGGTCTCGAGACCACCAACAACGACTTCCTGTTGCATCCACCTCGCCCTGACGTCTTTGGTGATCGTGATGTCACCAGTGCATTCGCCGAGGTGATGGTGCCACTGATCAACGAGGATGCCGAGATTCCGATGTTCAACCGTCTCGAGATGAACCTGTCGGCGCGCAGCGAACGCTACAGCGACTTTGGTAGCACCACTAAACCAAAGATCGGCCTGAACTGGAAGCCTGTCGACTGGCTGATGTTGCGCGCTTCGTACAATGAGGGATTCATGGCGCCAAGCCTGGCAGCACTCTACACCAGCCCGCGCTGGACGATCACGGCGGGCGCAGGTGACATCGACACCTACCGTAATCCTGCCCTGAACGAAGGACCTTATGTGAAGCGCACCTACTTCGGTGGTAACCCGGATCTGGCACCGCAGGAGTCCAAGGGTGACACCGCAGGTTTCGTCATCGACGTGCCATTTGTCGACGGATTGAGCATCAACGCCGACTGGTGGCGCATCCGTCGCACCGATTTGCTGGGACAGCGCAGTGTTGGACAGATCAACGAGAGCGACGTGGCGCTGCTGACTGCTTACACTCAACAGCAACTGGCGGCCGGAGTGCCGATCGGGCAGATCGATCTCGGCAGTGGTACCGATGCTTACAAGGGTGACGCCGATGTAGAGCGTTATGCGCTGACAGCGGAAGACAGGGCAGCCTTTGCCGCCTACAACGCCGCCAATCCAGGAAAACCAGTCGCGGCAGCAGGGCGCATCTTTTCGCGGAACCGACCGTTCCTTAATCTGTCATCCAGCGAGCACAGCGGAGTGGACTTCGGGTTCCGCTACGAACTGCGTGATCTGGCTTTCGGCGATATGAGCTTCGGTGATCTGGTGTTCAGCTCGGAGTGGGCTTACCTGGACACGGCGGAGTCCACGTTGTCACCGGCCAACGTTGCACCGACCGTCAACAACCTCCTGCTCTCCGGTGGCGCAGCCGAATGGCGCAGCACAAGCAATATCTTCTGGCGCAAGGATCGCTGGAACGCGGGGCTTGGCATCTATTACGTGGGTGAAACACACGATGGTGCCTCAACGTCCCTTGCTACCTATGAGAGTCTGGGCCGTCCGAGCTACATCGAGCCATTCTTCACCCAGGGCCGCACGGTCTACCGCCTCGTGCTCGACAGCTTTGTCACCTACAACCTGTCTGTTGGCTATGAGTTCGACGGGGCACGTTTTGCTGCGCTGCGCGATACCAAACTGCGCTTCGGTGTCATCAACCTGACCGACGAAGAGCCACCACTGGCCTCGGAAAACTTCGGTTACGATCCGTCCGTGAGTCAGTCTCTGTTGACTGGCCGAAGCTGGAATCTGCAAATCACGAGGAGGTTCTGATGCTCTCGACACTGTCACGTCGCAGGATGCTGTTGGGTATGGCCGGAGTGGCTGGCGTTGCTGCCACGGGCCTCGCAACCAGAACATTTGCTGCCGAGAGCGCTGGCAACGACGCATTGCGTACCGCCTACCGGCAGTGGCTGGACTCGCTTCCGTCGGCACCGACACCTGAGCTGACACGTCACGGTCTGGTCGCCACGGAACTCAAGCGCTGGCACATCATGGAAGCGAATCAGGGCGTCGCCGTGGATGCCGAGCACTTCTACGGCATCGGCAACCACGCGCTGGTCAAGCACCGCAAGGATAATGGCGAGCGCGTGGCCGAATGGTTCGGGCCGCGCAATGGTGCCATCATTCATTTGAATTCGGGTTGGCTTGATGGTGATCGACTGGTCCTCTCGCACTCGAATTTCTCGCAGCTCCCCATGGCAAGCTCGCTGGAAACTTACGACGCTCGCACACTGCAACCTTTGGAAAGTTACAGCATGGGCATGCGTCTCGGGTCGCTGACCTGGGCCGTGAGGCGCGATGGATTCTGGTGGGCCTGCTTCGCCAACTACAACGATGGCGGCACGACTCCGGGATTCGACCAGCGTTGGACGCACGTGGCCAAGTTCGACGACAACTGGCAGGAGCTGCAGGCATGGCTCTTTCCGCCCCAGGTCATCGCGACGTGGGGTGACAGTGCGTGCTCGGGCGGCGACTGGGGCGATGACGGATTGCTGTATGTGACAGGCCATGACCTGCCCGAACTGCATGTACTGCGCTTGCCAAAGCAGGGCGTGACGCTGGAATACGTGACCACCATCGACGTGCCGTTCGAAGGCCAGTCATGGGCGTGGGATCGCAGCGCGAGAGGGGAGCGTGTGATCTACGGTATCAGTCGTGCGCGGCAGGAAGTGATTGCGGCGAGGATCCCAGAGGTTCCGACTGAAATGTAGGAGCGAGCTTGCTCGCGAATGGTGCCCTGATTAGAGTGATAGGGGGTACGTTCGCGAGCAAGCTCGCTCCTACAGTCAGAGGGTTCGATCGAGTAGCTTGCCGCGCAGATATACTTGATGGATGCCGCGCGTGTGGCGAATATCCTCCAAGGGATTCTGATCGAGAATCAAAAGGTCTGCTCGAAACCCCGCCTTGATTTGTCCGCTGTTCTGCAGCCCCAGGGCCCTCGCGGCCACGCTGGTGGCGGCACTGATCGCCTGCATCGGGCTCATCCCGTGACGGACAAATATCTCCAGTTCCCGGTGTCCCACATAGCCGTAGGGATGATCACGCACTGCACCCGCATCCGTTCCGAGCACAATATCCACGTTGGCGTTCAACAGCATTGCAAAGCTGTTGCGCAAGGTTTCCTCCAGCTGTGGATCTCTCTGCGGTACTTGCAACCGCTGTGATGATGCCGACATGCGCAGCGCTGTGTCCGTGGGCAATGTATGCGAAAGGAAAGGGTCATCGCCAATCGCTTCACGGCGCAGTTCCGCGAGTCCCAGATTCGGGACAATGAACACATCGTTCTGCTTGGCTGCCATGGCGATCTCGGAAGTAAATCCATTCTCCAGTCGCCCGTGCAGGAAACCGCGCACACCGGCTGCAATCAGATCAGGCATATCCTCCGCGAATTGCTGGTGAACGACGGTGGCGATTCCCGACTCTCTTGCTTCAGCAATGACAGCGCGATAGATGGCGGGGCTCAGCTTCACTTGCGAGCCATTGCGATCATCCACCCAGAGTTTGATGAAGGGGATCTCGAGTTCAGCGACAGCGCGCACCGCTTCCCGTGCCTGCGCTTCGTTCGCCAGACCACGCAGGATTGTATTGCCGGTCTGTTGTTGTACCGCCAATGCCTCGATCAGAAATT
>MGYS01000016.1:137609-162008 GCA_001802565.1 Gammaproteobacteria bacterium RIFCSPLOWO2_02_FULL_57_10
AACCTCGCCCGCTGCCTGCTGTCGTTGTATCTCCAGTGCCAGGAGATCGGGATCACTGCCCGCAGAAAACACAGCACCGAATCCGTAGTAGGCGTAACGATTCAACTGTTCGAGAATATTGTCGTGCGTATAGTTCTGCGCGCCCCAACTGTTCGTGCCCTCGTAGCCAAGATGTGCGTGTGCATCAATCAGTGTCGGCAACAACGTCTTGCCTGCAAGATCGATCCGGGGGGTGTCTGCTGGGATGTCCATGTCCGCACTGGCACCGACGGCGACGATGGTCTCCCCCTGCAGCAGGACAGCTGCGTTGGTGAGTACGGTGCCGTCACCCACGATCACACGCAGCTGATCCAGCAGGATGTACTCGGCGCTGTTCTCTTGAGCGTTGATTGTTGCGCCGCTCGAGAGAAGAAGTGTAGCAAGCGTCAGCAGGAGGGATCGCGTCAGGTGTTGGCCGATACTGATATTCATGATTGGGATTCCAGCGGGGAATTTGGTTTGAGCATCGCATATGCGCTTGTGGCTGACAAAGTAAAAGTGGCGAGCATCGCGGGCAGGCCCGCTCCCACAGGAGGCTACGGAGGACTGGTCAGACGTTGCCGTACAGTTCGCGATCACCGAGCCAGCGGCGGATCAGCGGGTCCACGCACTCCGGATAGTTCTGCTGGATCGACTCTGACTGGACCTTGACCTCGTCCAGCATTCCCGAGTCGCGGCTCAGATCCGCGATGCGGAAACTCATCAACCCGGTCTGCTGCGTGCCGAGCACCTGGCCGGGTCCGCGAATCTCCAGATCCTTTTCGGCAATGAGGAAGCCATCGTTGCTGTCACGCATGATGGTCAGTCTTTGCTTGGCAGTCTGCGACAGCGGCGCCTGATAGAGCAGCAGGCAGTGACTGGCAATCGCGCCGCGTCCCACCCTTCCGCGCAACTGATGCAGTTGCGCCAGACCCAGACGCTCGGGATTCTCGATCACCATGAGACTCGCGTTAGGAACATCGACACCCACTTCGATGACAGTGGTGGCCACCAGCAGTTGCAATAACCCGCCCTTGAACGCATCCATCACGAGAGTTTTTTCTCGTGGCTTCATGCGCCCATGAATCAGGCCGATCGCGAGATCGGGTAGCTGGGCTCGCAACGTTTCCGCAGTGGCCTCCGCAGCCTGGCATTGCAATGCTTCAGATTCCTCGATCAGCGTACACACCCAGTAGGCCTGACTCCCCTGAGCGCAGGCGTGATGAATGCGTTCGATCACTTCGTCGCGACGCGTATTGGCAATGATCAGAGTGTTGACTGCTGTGCGGCCGGGCGGCAGTTCGTCGATGATGCTGCAATCGAGATCCGCATAGGCGCTCATGGCCAGCGTGCGCGGAATCGGCGTGGCAGTCATCACCAACTGATGCGGAATAAAGTGCTCCGTGGCGCCTTTCTCACGCAGTGCGAGACGCTGGTGCACGCCGAAGCGATGTTGCTCGTCGATCACGATCAGACCCAGCTTCGCGAAGGTGACACTCTCCTGAAACAGGGCGTGGGTGCCGACAACGATCTGCGCGCCACCCTTGCTGAAGGCATGCAGTTGTTCCTCGCGCTTGCTGCCCTTGACCTTGCCACTCAGCCAACCAACTTGCAGGCCGAGGGGTTCGAGCCAGCGCGAGAAGTTGAGGTAGTGTTGTTCCGCCAGGATCTCGGTGGGCGCCATCACGGCCGCCTGAAAACCGTTTTCCACTGCCTGCAGCGCAGCAATCGCGGCCACGATGGTCTTGCCCGAGCCGACATCGCCCTGAAGCAATCGCAACATCGGCTTGCCCTGGGAAAGATCAGAGGAAATTTCGCCGCAGACTTTCTGCTGAGCGCGAGTCAGCTTGAACGGGAGGCCCGCGAGAAACTGTTTTGTCAGTGTGCCTCGCGAGCCCAGTTGCGGAGCACTGAGACGTTCTGCCTGATCGCGCAGGCGGCGCAGACACAACCTGTGACTCAACAGCTCCTCGAATGCGAGACGCTTCTGAGCGGGATGCTGTCCCTCAGCCAGACGAAACAACACCGTGTCAGTAGCACCTTGCACGGGTGGATGGTGCAGAAAACGAATGGAATCCGTGAGCGATCTGAAACCGAGATGTTCGCGAATCTGCTGTGGTATCCAGTCAACAAGAGTCTCGCCATCACCGAGCATACTCAGCGCTTGGTCAATCAGTGTGCGCAGGCGTGTCTGTTGCAAGCCCTCGGTTGCCGGATAAATGGGGGTCAGGTGTGTGCTGTTGGGAAGCGGCTGATCCTCTGTCACGAACTGGTACTCAGGGTGATACAGTTCGAGTCCCGTTTTACCCGCGCGGACTTCGCCATAGCAACGAATGCGAGTTCCCGGTTTGAGAGCATTCTTCTGCGCTGCGCTGAAATGGAAGAAGCGCAATGTGATGATGCCGCTGTGGTCCTTGATGCGGCACAGCATGCTGCGGCGACGACCAAAGGCCAGCTCTGTGGTGAGGACCTCACCCTCCAGTACCAGTTCTGCTCCCATGCGACAGTGGCCGATCGGGCTGATGCGGGTCCTGTCCTGGTAGCGCAGAGGAAGGTGGAACAAGAGGTCTTGAACGGTGTGCAGGTGAATCGCTGCCAGTTTGGCCGCAAGGCTCGGGCCTACGCCCTTGAGCGCAGTCAGTGGAGTCTGCTCGGCCAGCAAGGTGTGTCCCCTCAGCCCGCAGTGGGCAGTGCCATGATGGCTTCGATTTCGATGGCGGCGCCTTTTGGCAGCGCAGCCACCTGCACTGTGGAGCGGGCCGGGTACGGTGCGTTGAAGTAACGTTTCATGGTGTCGTTGACGGTGGCAAAGTCGGCAAGGTCTGTGAGGAAGATGGTCAGCTTGACGATGTCCTTCAGACTGCCGCCCGCAGCGACGGCAACGGCTTTCATGTTCTCCAGCACCTGAGTGGCCTGAGCCTCGATGTCGCCGCTCACCAGCGTCATGCTGGCAGGGACGAGTGGGATCTGCCCCGAGAAGAACACCAGATTGCCGCAGCGCACTGCCTGTGAGTAAGGCCCGATGGCCGCAGGAGCGAGAGGAGTGTCGATGATGTCGTGAGCTTTCATTGCAGCGTCCTTGTATTCAATTCCAATGTGGGAGCGAGCCTTGCTCGCGATGGTGTAGTGCGTATTCTTCGCGGGCAGGGCCCGCTCCCACAAGGGGCGTCAGCGCAGCACAGCAGGCTGAGGTCCTGCAGCGCCTTTGATGACTTTCACGGCCTTGCGACTCTTCACTCGCGTCACCTTGCTCACGGGCTTGATCAGACGAATGCGTTTCATCACACGCGCCAGATGGATACGGTTGCGCACGTTCAAGGACAGATTGACGATGCTGAAGCGTGCGTCGCGCTCCACGGTGCTGATCTTTTCGATGTTCGCCTCAGTGCCGGTGATGGTCGTCGCGAGCTTGGCGATGATGCCGCGCTCGTTCTCGAGTTCCACGCGAATCTCCACGGAGAACTCGCCTTCCACATTCGGGTCCCAGCGCACGGAGATGCACTTCTCGGGATTGTCGCGAATCTCAGCGATGTTGGCGCAACTGTCGGTGTGAATCACCATCCCGCGTCCGGAGCTGATGTGGCCGATGATGGGATCGCCAGGAATCGGGTGACAGCACTTCGCATAACTCATCACCATGCCTTCGGAGCCACGTATCGCCAGTGAGGCGTGCTTGCCTTCCTTGCTGGTCTCTGCAGGCAGTTCCGTGCTGCCGTGTTCCGGCACCATCAATCTTGCGACAACGTGGGCCATGCGATTGCCGAGGCCTATGTCTTCCAGCACTGTGTCGAGCTCAGTACTGTTGATCTGCTGCAGGACTTTCTGAATCTGTTCTGGCGCAATTTTCTCCAGTTGCGTGCCGAAATTGCCAAGCACCTTGTTGAGCAGTCGCCTTCCCAGTGACACGGATTCGGAGTGACGCTGGTTCTTGAGGAAGTGACGGATATTGCTGCGCGCCTTGCCGGTGACGACGAAACTGAGCCACGCCGGATTCGGCTGCGTTCCAGGCGCAGTGATGATCTCGACGGTCTGGCCACTTTCCAGCGGTTCGCTTAGCGGCGCGAGGCGGCGACTGATGCGGCACGCCACGCAGGAGTTGCCGACGTCGGTGTGTACTGCGTACGCGAAGTCCACGGCAGTGGAACCGGCGGGCAATTCCATGATCGTGCCTTTCGGCGTGAACACATAGATCTCGTCGGGGAAGAGATCGATCTTCACGTTCTCGATGAACTCGAGCGAGTTGCCCGCGTGCTGCTGCATCTCCAGCAGGCCGTTCACCCACTGGCGCGCACGCACATGGGCGTTGCTCGGCGTGTCGTCATGAGACTTGTAGAGCCAGTGCGCCGCGATGCCATTGTTGGCCATCGCTTCCATCTCTTCGGTGCGGATCTGGATTTCGATGGGCACGCCGTGCATGCCGAACAGTGTGGTGTGCAGCGACTGATAACCGTTGGCCTTGGGAATGGCGATGTAATCCTTGAAGCGACCTGGCACCGGTTTGTAGAGATTGTGCACGGCGCCGAGCACACGGTAGCAGGTGTCCACCTTATCGACGACGATGCGGAATGCGTATACATCCATGATGTCGGAGAAGGATTTTTTCTTGGCGCGCATCTTCTCGTAGATGCCGTAGAGATGTTTCTCTCGGCCGAAGATGCGACTCGGCATCCCTTCGCGCTGCAGGCAGGCTTCAAGCGCGGTCTGAATCTGTTTGACGATTTCCTTGCGATTGCCGCGAATGCTTTTCACCGCGGCGTTGATGCGACGTGCGCGCATTGGATAGAGCGCGGCAAATCCCAGCTCTTCGAATTCGAGGCGGATCGAGTTCATCCCCAGGCGGTTGGCGATCGGGGCGTAGATGTCGAGGGTTTCGCGGGCGACGCGGCGCCTTTTCTCCGGACTGAGTACATCCAGCGTGCGCATGTTGTGCAGACGGTCGGCGAGCTTCACCAGAATGACGCGGATGTCCTTGGCCATCGCGAGCGCCATCTTCTGGAAGTTCTCGGCCTGGGCCTCGGCGTGGCTGCTGAAGGTGATCTTGTTGAGCTTGCTGACGCCGTCCACCATCTCGGCAATGGCGTCACCGAACTGGCCCTTCACGGCGGCCTTGCTGATGCCGGTGTCTTCGATCACATCGTGCAGCATGGCAGCCACCAGAGACTGGGGGTCCATGTGCATTTCACTGAGGATGCCGGCAACGGCGAGGGGGTGGGTCACATACGGGTCACCACTGCGACGGAACTGGCCATCGTGGGCCTGTTCCGCGTAGTAGTAGGCACGGCGGACAAGATTAACCTGATCGCCTTCCAGATAGCTCGAAAGGCTGGTGGCTAGAGAGTCGATTGTGGTCACAAGCCGACTCCTTCCTCACTCAGAGGTCTTCGCCGAAGGAATCGTCGTCATCGTTGTCGATGATCTGGGGTGGTGGTGCCTTCAGCTCGTCACGGGACAGCGTGATCACCGGCGCAGGCGCGCGGGCAGTCAGGATGCTGGCATCGACCAGACCTGCAGCGATCTCGCGCAGCGCGATCACGGTGGGCTTGTCGTTGTCCGCGGAGACCATTGGGTCCTTGCCGCCGGTTTGAATCTGACGGGCTCTCTTGCTGGAAATCATGACCAGCTGGAATCGATTGTCGACCTTGCTCAGACAATCTTCGACGGTAATACGGGCCATAAGAACACCTGCTATTGGATCTGTGGTATTGAGAAGACCGGCGATTCTACTAAAAGAGCGCCTGTATTGCCTAACTAATTATCGCTTATCGCCTTATTTATAGGCTTCTGCAGGCCAATTCAAGGTTTTTCCAGCAATGCCTGCAGCAAGGTCATGTTGTTCTGGTACTGCTGCTGCCGCTCCAGGCGCGAGGCTCGGATGATCGCCTTCAAGTCCTGCAGGGCTGAATCGAAGTGGTCGTTGATGACCAGATAGTCCGCCGCGTCGTAGTGGGATATCTCCGCTGCGGCTTCGCGCATGCGGCGGTTGATGGTCTCGTCGTCGTCCTGGGCACGGGAAGTCAGGCGCTCACGCAGGCACTCCAGCGAAGGAGGAAGGATGAAGATGCTCTTGTTCGGAGAAATACGCTCGCGCACCTGAGCCGCACCCTGCCAGTCGATCTCCAGAATCACATCGATGCCTTTGTCGAGCTGCGTCTGCACCCACTCGCGTGAGGTGCCGTAGAGGTTGCCGAACACTTCGGCAGACTCCAGAAACGCATTGCTCTGCTGCATCGCAAGGAAGGCGTCCCGGGTGACGAAGTGATAGTTCACTCCGTCTGTCTCCCCCGGACGGCGTGGCCGCGTGGTGTGGGAGATGGAGACGCACAGCAGAGGATCGTGGTTGTCCTTGAGCAGTGCGTTGACGAGACTGGTCTTGCCTGCGCCCGAGGGGGCGGAGATGGTGTACAGCGTACCTCTGGCCATGAATCCTGATTCCGTAAGCGATTGACTGCGGCACTATAACATCAAGGTCAAGACCACCATCAAGATCACACTGTGGGAGCGGGCCTTGCCCGCGATTGAAGAGCAGTCAAGCCCCATCAAGGCACTCAGAAACTGCGCTCCCGAAACCACAGGTTGCAGATCCACTTCTCGCCGCTGCGCACCGGTGTCCCACCGTGCAGTGCATCGGGGTGCAGGGTCGCGGTGCCGTTGGCGCAGCTGTGAAACAACAACATGCGTCCCTTGCGGGCATCCACACCTATCTTCAGCCGTGGAAACACCGTCGCACCGCTGCCGTGGACATCGTTTAGATAGAGCAGGCAGGTCACTAGGCGTTGACCTCCTCTGATCATGCAGCGCTTGCCTCCTTCGGTCGCCGGGTCCCAGCCGTCGAAGTGCGGTGCGTAGCTCTGGGTTTCGCGGTAGTGAACGAGTTGAAAGGGCTCGCTGTTGGCCAGGGGCAGGCCAACCAGAGAGCTGATCCGCTCCGAAAGCGCCGCGATCACGGGATCATGCCGCTGGGGAATCCAGCACACACTGCCCGTGCGTCCGGTGCTCTCGACCTTGCCGCTGTCGACGATGGTCTGGGCGGGTTTGAGCCTGTTTCTGCCTGCCTCGATCAGGCGGTTGATCTCGGTTCCGCTGAGGAATTTCTCGAAGACACACACAACAGGGTCGTCATGAATATGGATGCTGTTTTCGTAGCGCGTTGGCAGTTGAGGAGTCATCGGCATACGTTAGCAATCGGGGCCTGATCTGTCACCTCGTATGCCCCCTGTGGGAGCGGGCCTGCCCGCGATTGTTCTTGTGCAACGCTGACTTGATCGCGGGCAGGGCCCGCTCCCACAGTCCGAGGGGATCATCATGTTCCGCGCTTCTTCGCCCTCGCGGTCGGCTCTGCCTGCAGCGGATCATCAGGCCAAGGGTGTCGTGGATAGCGGCCGCGCAGATCCTTGCGGACCTCGAAGTAGGAGCCGGCCCAGAATCCTGCCAGATCCCGCGTCACCTGAACCGGCCGCCGTGCGGGTGAGAGCAGATGCAGCAATACCGGGACGCGGCCATTCACGATCGTTGGCGTGTGGGTCTGGCCGAACAATTCCTGCAGCTTTACAGCCAGCACAGGCTCGGAACCACTGTAGTCAACCGCGATCCGGCTGCCGCTGGGCACGTCGATATGGGTGGGAGCCAGTTGCGCGAGCTGTTGCTGCAAGGACCAGTCGAGGGATTCCAGCAGGAAGCGGCCCAGCGGCAGGCGTTCGAGCTGCTCGAATCGGGTCACGCCGTCGAGGCGTGGAGCGAGCCAGTCTTCCAGAGAGGTGAGCAGCGCGGTATCGCCTGTGTCGGGCCACGGAGCGCCGAGGACGTTGTGCAGGAGTCGCAAGCGACCCAACAGATGCGTGTCTTCGTCCGACCAGGGCAGTTGGCCGCGCTGACGCAGCGCTTCGAGCATTGCCGCTCGAATGGCCTCGGGTGGCAATTTCGCGAGCGGGCGTTGTTCCAGCACCAGTGCGCCGAGCTGTCGCACCTCTTCGCCGATCAGGCGACCTGCTGTGTTATCCCACTGGATGCGCGGTTGCCAATCTCGGGCCTCTGGAAAACAGTCATCCAACTGCGACCGATTGAGGGTGACGGCATGGAAGATCCGCGCCCCGCTGGCGTCGCCGTCCAGCTCCACAGCCACCAGGAATTCTTCCTTGGCCAGCGCATGATTCTCCGGCAGCAATGCCTGCCCGCCAGTGACCAGTTTGTAGCGAGCTTTGCCTGCATCACTCGTCTGACCCTGACGACGAGCAATGCGATCAGTGTAGGCGCGCGCCAGCAATTTCGGCAACACATCCAGGTTGCTGACCTCCAGAGAACAGCCGGCCCGGTTCGCCCATTGCCGTGCGGTGCGCAGCCAGCGGCCTTCCGGCCCATGAGGCTCGCGCCCAGAGGTTGAGGGCCGCTTGAGCAGGATGGCTTCCATGTCGACCTCCTGACCGCCGGCCGACTCTTCCAACCAGGCGACGATCCAGCAGGCCAGTGGCAGTGCATTGAGTGAGGCAGCCACTTCGAGCATGACCGCGAGGCGGGGGTGAGTGGGCCAGCGCGAGCACTGTTTGCCAAGAAGCGAGAGTTGACCATCACTCTGTATCAGCCCCAGCGATTGCAGAAGCTGACGCGCGCTGGTCAGTGCAGGGGCAGGGGGCGCACTGACCCAAGACAATTGCTGCGGGTCCTGCACACCCCAGCGGATGAGTTCGAAGACGAAGGCCGACAGATCCGCCTGCAGCATCTCGGGCTCGCGATGTGCTGCCAGAGGACTCTCTTCCGGCCACAGCCTGTAGCAGTGGCCTGCTGCCTCGCGTCCGGCACGGCCACGGCGCTGATCAGCACTGGCACGGTTGACCCGGCGGGTCTCCAGTGCTGTCAGCCCCGATCGCGGCTGATAGACCGGCACGCGCTCCAGTCCGGCGTCGATGACGATACGCACACCCGGAACAGTAAGGCTGGACTCGGCGATGGCGGTAGACAGGATTATCCTCCGGCGCCACCCTGTGGGAGCAGGCCCCGCCCGCGATTGATCTCTCTGCGGAACTCTCTCTGGAAAGACGTGCGGAACCCCATCGCGGGCAGGGCCCGCTCCAACAGGGTTCAACACTGCCTGCTGCTGAGCAAGGGTAAGCTGGCCGTGCAGCGGGAGGATTTCGACGTCGGCAGCGAATGATTCCCGTAGCGTCCTGTCCAGGCGATGAATTTCCTTCTGGCCGGGAAGGAACACGAGAACATCCCCTTCCTGGGATGCCAACGCCTCGCGGATCACCGCGGCCTGATGCTTTTCTGCGGGCTCGCGCAGCGGAGGTGACCGATACAGTGTCGTCACCGGCCAGGTCCGGCCCGGGCAATCAATGACCGGCGTGTCGGCTCCCAACACTTGCAGCAGAGCACCAACATCGAGCGTGGCCGACATCACCAGCAGTCGCAGATCGTCCCGCAGCCCCTGCTGCACATCCAGCGCCAGCGCCAGACCGAGATCGGCCTCAAGGCTGCGTTCGTGAAACTCGTCGAAGATGATACCGGTGATGCCTTCCAGAGAGGGGTCGTCCTGCAGCATGCGCGTCAGAATGCCCTGTGTGACCACCTCGAGCCGTGTGTGTTTGCTGACCTTCGATTCGCCACGTACGCGATAGCCAATGGTGTGGCCCAGCGGCTCGCCCAGCTGATCTGCCATGTAACCCGCAGCGAGTCGCGCGGCGACACGGCGGGGTTCCAGCAACAGCCATTTCCCGTGCGAATGACCCTTCGACTGTGGGAGCGAGCCCTGCTCGCGATCGCCATTCTGCTGAACTGATCGCGAGCAGGGCTCGCTCCCACAAATCAACGCAAGTGGCACCCGCGTGGTCTTGCCCGCCCCGGGTTGGGCGACCAGCAGGCAACGCGTGCTACGTTCAAGCGCCTCGAGCAGAGCCGGGAGTACGGCATCGATGGGCAGGCTCGAGGATGTTGCAGAGGTATCAATCGGCACGGCAGTGGCGGTCCACAATGGGAAGATTGGTGCGCATTGAATCATGTTGCAGAGTCCGCTCGCCAGCATCGCCGACTTCGTGCCGCACTCTGGTATCAGGGTATGATACTGACACTGGCACCGATCGGTGACCGACTTGTCTGGAAGGCTCATGAAAAATCGCTATGTAGTCGATACCAATGTGCTGATCGCCGCGAGCGCAGTCAGCGACTCACCCCTGCCTCATCCACAGCACGCCGATGTCACTCCGCTGGAAGACGAACTGCGGCGACAAATCCTGCAGTGGGTCGAGGCCTTTGCAGAAAGCGATGCTCACCTTGTGTTGGACGAGGCAGGCGAGATCGAGAAGGAATATCATCACAAGCTCGGATACAACGATTACGGCCTGCAGGTGGTGCGCGACAAGCGGGAGAGTGGCAAGGTGGACAGAGTGCTGGTGGAATATGACACCGATGGCAACGGGATCGTGCCGCAGCCACTGGATGAAACCGTGCACGATCTCGCCGATCGCAAGATGGTCGCGGCCGCGATCGCCGCGCTGAGCCTGCCGGGCACCAGTGCTGTCGCCTTCGCCGGTGATACCGACTGGCACGACTGGGAGCCACAATTGATACAGACAGGTTTGACACTCGAACCCATCATCGAGAAATGGTCGCGCCCCAGGCATGCCGAAAAACTGCAGCGTCACAATCATGGGCACCCGCACAGCCACTCACATGGCAATTCACACGGCAATCTACACGACCAGGACAAACGGCATGACTGAATTCTTTCGATTTCCTCACACTCATCATCTGATCTGGCTTGGTGAGGGTGAGCCTCGCGGAGACAAGGTGCTTGTGGCACACGAGGTCGAGGAAATGTTGAAGGGAGAGATCATCATCGAAGAAAAACTCGATGGCGCTAACCTTGGCATTTCGCTGGATGAGAATGGCGAGCTGCAGGCGCAGAATCGCGGCAGCTACCTTGAGCGTCCCTACACCGGACAATTCTCGCGCCTGAATTCCTGGCTGGGGCAGTACGAATTTCTCGTGAAGAGCCACCTGACCCCTGATCTGATTCTCTTCGGAGAGTGGTGTGCGGCGCAGCACTCGCTCGATTATCATGCGCTGCCGGACTGGTTTCTGTTGTTTGACGTCTATGATCGCCGGCAGGGACGATTCTGGAGCGTGGCGCGCCGCAATGTCTTCGCAACCGAACTGGGGTTGACGCAGGTGCCGGAGCTGAGCAGGGGCCGTTTCGACAGAGCGTCACTCACGCGATTCCTGGAGCAGGCAACAAGTCGCTATCGCGCAGGTCAGGTGGAGGGCATTGTCATTCGCAGTGACTCGCCGCAGTGGAATGAGGACAGAGCCAAGTTCGTGAACAGGAATTTCGTGCAGGCTATCGAGGAACATTGGCGCAGCCGCACCATTCAATGGAATCAAGTGGCACCTTCGGGACAGGATGGTTGAACCATCTTCCTGGCGCAACGTGCTCTATCTGCGCCACAACCTCAATGCACAGGCCGTGGCGTCACTGCGCGGTGAGCTCGACACGATCAACACCGATGTCGACAGTCTTGTCCGTGCGATGCAACAGGCGATCGCCGAGTCCGATCGATTCATTGCCGAGATGCGTGGGCAATAACAGGGAGCTGATTTCAGGCGGGCGGATACCCAGCATCGCGCAGCGCATCTACAACTGTGGGTTCTGGCGCGATGGTGGTGATGGCCACCTTCTTGTGTTCGAGATCGAAGTTCAGCTCCGCATGGCTGTCCACTTTCCTGATTGCTTCCGTGATGGCCTTGACGCAGTGGTTGCAGCTCATGTCTGGAACAGTGAAATCAAGCATGAAATTCTCCTGTGCTACTCATGTACTACTCATGTCATGTACTACTCGATGTTTTGAATCTGCTCCCGCATCTGCTCGATCAGCACTTTCAGATCGACCGCATTGAGTGTGGTCTCTGCGACGATAGATTTTGACGACAAGGTATTGGCCTCGCGATTCAGCTCCTGCATCAGGAAGTCGAGACGTCGCCCTGATGGTTCTGCCAGCCGCAGCACGCGCTCCACTTCGTTCAGGTGTGTTTCCAGGCGATCCAGCTCTTCGTCGATATCGCATTTCTGCGCGTAGATCACGATCTCCTGTTCGAGACGAGCGGGATCGAGTTCCACTTTCAGATCCGCGAGACGATCGCGCAGCACCTGCTGCTGACGGGCGAGAATTTCCGGCATGCGCACGCGTACAGTCTTGACTATCTCGCGCACGGCGTCGATGCGCTTGCTGATGAAACCGTGCAGCTCCTGACCCTCGCGAGCGCGTGTGGCAATCAGGTCCGTCAGGGTTTCATTGAACAACGCGAGTGCCTTCTCTTCGAGATCCTCTGGAATCGCATCGGACTCACCCAGCACGCCGGGCCACTTGAGGATTTCCATCACGGTGAGGGCGGGGCCACCGCCGGTCAGAGAGAGAATCTGCCCGCTCGCCTCGTTGAGACGAATGACGGCTTCCTCGTTTATCTGCAGCGCGCTGCTCTGATTGTCGTCGCTCTCGAGGCGCAATTGGCAGTCCACCTTGCCGCGCGCGATGTGCTTGCGCAATGCATCGCGAATGGCAGGCTCGAGAGAGCGAAGTGCCTCGGGAAGGCGTATGCCAGGCTCGAGATAGCGGTGATTGACGGAGCGGATTTCCCAGACGAGGACGCCTCGGCCACAGTTGCCCTGCTTCCTGGCGAAGGCGGTCATGCTCAGAACCATAGAAGAACCCTTGTTTCAAACTTCAGTAAAAACAACCACTTTGAAAGTGCCAAACACTTCGTTCGTCCCAACGTTTTGGGGCATGGGGCCGTATGTTACTCCAATATTCGGCCGCTGACTCGCCATGACCGGACATATCAAGGATAATCGCCCCTCAATTCAAAAGACCATTCGTGAGGCAGTATGCAAGACCAGCTCAGACCCAGTAAGCGCCAGCCCGATCAGTTGCGGGACATCCGCATCACCCGCCACTACACCAAACATGCCGAAGGTTCCGTGCTCGTCGAGTTCGGCGACACCAAGGTGATCTGCACCGCCAGCGTCGAGGAATCCGTACCGCGCTTTCTCAAGGGCAGTGGCACGGGTTGGGTGACGGCCGAGTACGGCATGCTGCCACGTTCCACAGGGTCGCGTATGGATCGTGAGGCGGTCAGTGGTCGTCAGGGTGGTCGCACGCTGGAGATTTCCCGTCTGATCGGTCGCTCCTTGCGCGCCGCGATGGACATGAAATTGCTGGGCGAAAACACCATCAAGATCGACTGCGATGTGATCCAGGCCGACGGCGGCACACGCACGGCATCGATCACGGGTGGCTGTGTGGCACTGCACGATGCGGTGACCCATCTGATGAAGATTGGCAAAGTGAAGAAGAATCCGATGAAGCAGTTGATCGCATCTGTTTCTGTAGGGATCTTCAAGGGCGTCCCCGTGCTGGATCTGGATTACGACGAAGACTCCAACGCCGAGACGGACATGAATGTGGTGATGACCGAGAACCTGCGCTTCATCGAAGTGCAGGGCACGGGCGAAGAGAGTGATTTCGACGCGGCCCAATTGCAGGCGATGATTGCGCTGGCCCAGAGCGGCATCGCTGAACTGCTGACGAAGCAGAAGCAGGCTTTGGGAATTGAAGGCTGAGATTGATAGAAGAGGAGCAGTTGCGATGCAGGATTTTCAGAAGGCGTTCATCGATTTTGTCATTCGTCATGAGATTCTGCGTTTCGGCAGCTTCACGCTGAAGTCGGGGCGCACCAGTCCCTACTTCTTCAACGCGGGTCTCTTCAATACCGGTGAGTCACTCGCATTCATCGGCAAGAGTTACGCCGCGGCGATCGCAGCCTCGGGCGTCGATTACGATCTGTTGTTCGGCCCTGCCTACAAGGGAATTCCTCTGGTGTCCGCGACAGCGACGGCACTGGTGCAGAATCACGGCACCAACAAGCCTTATTGTTTCAATCGCAAGGAAGCGAAGGATCACGGCGAAGGCGGCCTGACAGTGGGCGCCGCACTGCGCGGTCGCGTGTTGATCGTCGATGATGTCATCACGGCTGGCACGGCGATTCGCGAAGTCATGGAAATTCTCGATCGTGCGGGAGCCACACCGGCTGGAATTCTCGTCGCGCTGGATCGACAGGAAAGGGGAACGGGTCAGTTGTCTGCCATTCAGGAAATTGAACAGCAGTATGGTATTCCCGTGATCAGACTCATCACGCTTGCGCAGATCATTGATTACCTGACCGCTCACGACGATCCTTTGCTGGCAGACAATCTGGCGGCTATAAAGCGCTACCGCGAAGAGTTTGGAGTGAGTGATATCTGACCCTGTGGGAGCGAGCCTTGCTCGCGATTGAACGGATACTGAAGTCAATCGCGAGCAAGGCTCGCTCCCACAGGGATCACTCGCCGAATGGAAGCAGCAAATTCTGTGACAGATACAGCCACTGCTCGTCCCATTGCTGCGTCGGCAGTTTCTTGAATTCACTTCTCACGAATTGCATCAGGCGACCTTCGGCGCTGGCCATCAGCAGATTCGCCATGACTGCTGGCGATATTGCTGCCTTCAGATTTTCACGAATCTGTGCCTCGCGCAGAATCTGTTTCAGCTGTGCTTCAAGTCGATCGAACAACTGACTGATACGCTGCCGCAGTCTTTCCGTTTCACCGGCCAGCGCATCGCCGGTCATCAGGCGTGTCATGCCCGGATTCTTTTCAGCGAAGGTCAGCACCAGCACAAGAATTTTTTCACAACGGCGCAGAGCTGAAGGCTCATCTTCGAGAATGCGACTGATACGGGTGAACAGGGTTTCCTCGATGAAGACGATGAGGCCCTCGAACATTTTCGCCTTGCTGGGAAAGTGTCGGTAAAGGGCCGCTTCGGAAACGCCTACTTCACGCGCGAGCGCAGCGGTCGTGATTCTCTCGCCCGGGCCGGTTTCGAGCATGCGGGCGAGGGATTGCAATATCTGTTCCTTGCGGGATGAGCGTGTTTCTGACGACATGTTGCGCTGTAGTTCCTTTATGAAAATATTATCCGTTGGTAACGATCAAGCGGAAGGCACAGTGCGCGAGTTGCTGATCAGTGTGCCTACACCGGTGTGTGTGAAAATCTCGAGCAACACGGCGTGCTCGACGCGTCCGTCGATGATGTGTGCGCTGCGCACGCCATTGTTTACCGCATCCAGTGCACATTCGATCTTGGGCAGCATGCCGCCGTAGATGGTGCCATCGGCGATCATTTCATCCACCTGGGCAGTAGTGAGACCTGTCACCACTGTGCCCGACTTGTCCATGACGCCGGAGATATTGGTGAGCAGCATCAACTTCTCTGCGCCCAGCACCTTGGCAATTTCACCGGCGACCGTGTCGGCGTTGATGTTGTAGGTGTTGCCCTGCTTGTCAGTGCCGATGGGCGCGATCACGGGAATGAAGTCACTGTTCTTGAGAATATCGAGCACTTCGGTATTGATCTTCTCGATGCTGCCCACTTGACCCATGTCCAGCATCTTGGCGTCCACGGAACTCTTCTTCAGCAGCTTCTTCGCCTGAATCAGGTTGCCGTCCTTGCCGGTGAGGCCAATCGCCTTGCCCTGATTCTTGTTGAGCAGGCTGACAATTTCCTTGTTGACCAGACCGCCAAGCACCATCTCCACCACATCCATGGTCTTGCTGTCAGTCACGCGGATGCCGTCGATGAATTCGGACTGGATGTCGAGCTTGGTCAGCAGCGAGCCGATCTGCGGGCCGCCACCGTGTACGACCACCGGGTTCATGCCCACCAGTTTCATCAACACGATATCGCGCGCGAAGCTGTTCTTGAGCACTTCGTCGGTCATGGCGTTGCCGCCGTATTTCACGACGATGGTGCAGCCGGTGAACTGTTGAATGTAGGGCAGGGCTTCGGTCAGTACGTTGGCGATGTTCTTGGCAGCGGCAAGATCCAGTGGCATGGGCTTTGTTCCAGTCTGATTGGTGGTGTTTTCTGAAGGTGTGCAAAGGAGTCGAGAGTATACAGCGTGAGGCGGATTTTTCACCAACTCAGATACGGGTGAGCTCAGAACTTCAGGTCCAGCATGTCATCCACCTGCAGCAGCAGATCCCGGAACATCTGCTGGATAGAGGTCAGAGAGCTGGAGCTCGTCGCTTCGAAGCGCAGCAGTAGAGCGGGGGTGGTGTTGGACGCCCGGATGAGACCCCAGCCATCTGCGAAGTCCACCCGCATGCCATCCAGAATATTGACGGTGCCTTGCGGAAAGGCAGCCAGCTTCTTGATTTTCTCCATCAAAACAAACTTGCGCTCATCATCGACTTCTATGCGAAGTTCGGGTGTCACGATGCTTTTCGGCAGACTCTGCAACAGAGTCTCGGCCGTTTCCGGTTGTCGGCTCAGCAGCTCCAGGAAGCGTGCTCCGACGTAAAGTCCGTCGTCATATCCATACCAGCGATCCTTGATGAAGACATGCGCGGAGAACTCGGCACCGACCACCGCCTGAGTCCTGTGCATGGTCTGCTTCATGAAGGAGTGGCCGCTGCGACTCATGACAGGATTGCCGCCACAATCGCGAATCAGCTGCGTGAGCAGGGTGCTGCATTTCACGTCGAAGACCACATTCGGATTCTTGTAACGCGGCACGATGTCCCGGATCAGCAACATCAACAGGCGATCGGTATCGATGACATGCCCGGCGTTGGTCACCACAACGATGCGATCACCATCGCCGTCCAGTGCGATGCCCAGGTCCGCCTTGTGGATCGCGACCTGCGCGATCAGATCTTCCATGTTCTCCTGGATGGTAGGGTCGGGATGGTGATTCGGGAAGCGACCGTCCAGATCGCAGTACAGGGGAATCACCTCGCAGCCGAGCGCCCGGAACAGCTCCGGAGCGATCAGTCCCGGTACTGCGTTGGCGCAATCCACAACCACCTTGAGTCTGCGCGCCAGCACAACATCCCTGGTGAGCCGCGCAATGTAGGAGGCCGTGATATCACGATACGTAAGTGAGCCCTTACCTTCTGAAAATTCTCCGGATTCTGCCCGTTCGCGAATCTGTTGCAGCTGCTCCGGGGTCAGGCAGGAGCGTCTGTGGACAATCTTGATGCCGTTGTACTCGGGCGGGTTGTGGCTGGCGGTCAGCATGACTCCGGAAGTCCACTCCGAGGTGTGGGTGGCAAAATAGAGCAGTGGGGTCGGGATCGTACCCAGATCGACCACATTGCAGCCCGTCGACAATATGCCACGCAGCAAGGCAATCTTCAGTGCCGGGCTGGTCAGGCGGCCATCCGCGCCGAACAGCAAGGTGGTCTCTCCCGCCTCGAGCGCCAGCGTTGCCAGAGACTTGCCAATGAGCTCGATAGTGTTGCTGTTCAGCTCTGTGTCCACCACTCCGCGAATGTCGTAGGCCCGAAAGATGTTGGACGGCAGGGTGAACTTATCGAGCATCAAGACGCTCCCGGATGATTTCCACCATGCGCAGTGCTACCGCTCGCTTGCTGGCAGGGCCGAGTTCGGCGCGACCTGCGGGCCACAGCGCGATCGCCGCGATCGAGTCGCTGCCCAGGGTGGCGCGCGCATCGTTGGCGAACAACAGGTCCAGTTTCTTGCGCTGCAGTTTCTGTGCGCCGAAGTCTTCGATGTCGTTGGTCTCCGCAGCGAATCCAACGGTGAAGGGACGATTTTCGAGTCCTGCGATAGTGGCGATGATGTCGGGGTTCTTGACCAGATTCAGTTGCAGCGAATCCGCGGATTTCTTGATTTTCTGCGCAGCGACCTGCTCTGGACGGTAGTCAGCCACGGCGGCCACGCCGATGAAGATATCGCAGTCCTGTACGCTGCTCAGGCTGGCAGCCAGCATCTCGTCAGCGCTGAGAACATCGATTCTGTTGACTCGATCGGGGGTGGCAAGTGCCACCGGACCACTGATGAGAGTAACGATGGCACCAGCCGCGGCAGCCTCTGCAGCCAGGGCATAGCCCATTTTTCCGGAGCTGCGGTTGCTGATGTAGCGCACTGGATCGATGGCCTCCTGGGTCGGCCCTGCCGTAATCGTGACCTTGAGACCGGCCAGCAATCCTGTGTCGAAGAGGGCGGCACTGAGCTCCAGTAACTCCTGTGGCTCGGTCATGCGGCCCGGCCCGACATCCCCGCAGGCCTGCTCGCCGCTTCCCGGTCCGAATACCCGTGCACCACGCTGGCGGAGGATATGCAGATTTTCCTGGGTTGCCGTGTTGCTCCACATGGCCTGATTCATGGCCGGAGCGATGGCAAGGGGCGCTTTGCTCGCAAGCACCAGCGTGCTGAGGATATCGCTGGCGCGGCCAGCCGCGAGACGTGCAATGAAGTCTGCGCTGGCCGGGGCGATCAGGATCAGATCAGGCCAGCGGGCCAGTTCGATATGCCCCATGCCCGCCTCTGCGTCGGCGTCCAGAAGTTCGGTGTGGACGCGATTGCCGGAGAGCGCCTGCAGTGTCAGAGGGGTGATGAATTCCGTCGCCGCGTGCGTCATCACGACGCGGACTTCGGCGCCAGCCTTGACCAGAAGGCGGGTAAGCTCAGCGCTCTTGTAGGCTGCAATCCCGCCAGTGATTCCCAGTAATACGCGCCGTGTACTTAAGCTTTTCATGATGTGTCCGCGCTGCCGTGCGTCTGTCTACCAGGGTGTGAGGGGGCAGCAAAGACTATCAGCTAGCCTGCCGGGATTCAATTTGCGGCCCGACGGGCGCATCCGCCGTTCTTTGCTATCCTTGAGGCTGTGCTTGTTCCACGCAAGTCAGGCTGCCAGGGAGGCGCTATGGGAATCAAGGATTGGCCGGAAGGAGAGAGACCTCGAGAGAAGCTTCTGAGCGCCGGGGCGGGCGGATTGTCGGATGCCGAACTGCTCGCCATCTTTTTGCGTACCGGCGTCAAGGGCAGAACGGCGCTGGACGTTGCACGCGCTTTGCTGACAAGGTTTGGCAGTCTCACGCGTATACTCACCGCGAGTGCTGAGGAGTTCTGCCAGCAGGAGGGCCTGGGTCTGGCAAAGTTCGTCCAGCTGCGCGCCATGCTGGAGCTTTCACAGCGCCATTTGCGGGAACAACTGGATGGCAAGGACGTCCTGACCAGCTCCGAGCTGACGCGGGAGTACCTGAGGGCACGCTTGCGCAACTACGAGCATGAGGTGTTTGCCTGCCTGTATCTGGACAATCAGCACCGTGTGGTGACGCTGGAGGAGCTCTTCTATGGCACCATTGACGGCGCGGCGGTTTACCCTCGCGAAGTGGTCAAACGTTGCTTGCATAACAATGCGGCGGCCGTGATCTTTGCGCACAACCACCCCTCGGGAATCGCAGAGCCCAGCCAGGCCGACGTCTCGATTACGCAGCGTCTCAAGATCGCGCTGAATACCATCGATGTGAGGGTTCTCGACCACATTGTGGTGGGCAGTTCCGATGTGGTCTCATTCGCAGAGCGGGGTCTGATCTGAGATTGGTGGGATCACTCGCTCGGATGCCTCGAACTTTGCACCTGGAGCAGCTTTGTTGTTGCTATTGGCAGGGCGTTTTGGTATAAAACGCAGCTCTTTTTTTGGCAAGACAGCGACAAGTGGCAGGTAAATGGCACTGCAAAGCGGTCTGTCACCGATCATTCGGGTAATGTAACGAGGCAAGGCAATGGCTAACGTATGTATCGTAACCGGCAAAAAACCGATTACAGGCAACAATATCTCTCACGCGAACAACAAGACGCGTCGTCGCTTTTCACCAAACATCCACACTCACCGCTTCTGGGTTGAGTCTGAGAACCGTTTTGTGAAGCTGAAAGTGTCTGCCAAGGGTATGCGCATCATCGACAAGAACGGCATCGATGCCGTACTGTCAGATATCCGTGCCAATGGCGTGAGAGTTTAAATCCGGAAATTGAACCCAGGGTTCTGACGGACCCGAAACAAGTGGTGAGCAGCAATGCGCGATCTGATCAAACTGGTGTCCACAGCCGACACAGGACATTTCTACACAACTGACAAGAACAAGCGAACGATGCCCGACAAGATGGAGATCAAGAAGTATGATCCCGTTGTCCGCAAGCACGTCATCTATAAAGAAGCCAAGATCAAGTAATGTTGCTGGCTCGTGAAGAGCCAACCAGCGTGAACGCAGCCGAATAGATAAGCCGCTCCTTGCCAATGAAATAGCCAAAACACAAACGCCGGGCTCTGCATGCAGAAGCCCGGCGTTTGTGTTTGTGCGGTCGATCAGGTTTGAAGGGCCAAACGGGGCTGACAATCAGCCCTGCTTTTCCTTGCTCAGGTCCTTCAGCAGCTTGTTGGTTGCGGCCTGAGTTTTCGGATTCTCGACAAATTCCTTCTTCAGCTTGCCCACCGTTGTGGACACGGTGCCATAACGCTTGAGCTTGAACAGCTTGGCGATGGCCTGCAGCGTCACAGCCGAAAGCTCCTGACACAGATACATCGCTACCCAGCGTGGCACGTTCTTGGAACCTGGCCCTCTGGCTGCGGTGTAGATACTTTCCTCGGTGACTTTGAACTGCTTGGCCACCGCAGTGATGATGTCCTTGCAGGAGGGTCTCCACTTGGCATTGGCGCCACGTGATACACCTCTGACCTTGGTCGTTGCCCGCTTGGCCTTGGCCGCTTTCTTGAACTTGTCGTCACCCATGATGGACGACAGGTTCTTCTTGCCGTAGAAGTGAGTCATCTCCTCATCGACACCCTGCGCAGTGTAGTCCGCGAACTGTGTGCCCTTCTTGGCGCCAGCTGCCCCACTCAACTGTGCGAGCACGACATCACGAATCAACCATGCAGGAGTCTTGACCTTGTTTACATAGGCCGGGTAGCTCGACCATTCCCAGGAGTCGAGCTCGGATTTCTTCACTCCCAGGTGGATGTAGCGCGTCAGCGCGAGCAGGTATTTTTCCGGTTGCACCAGCACTGCCTTGTACCGGCCCTTGAAAAGGGAGCCCTCTGTCTTTTTTAGTCGCTGATAGTGCTGTGTGTACAGACCATCGACCTGCCGCATGAAGCGACTGAGGTTTGCCTCTGGTGTCTTGATCAACAGGTGATACTGATCCTTGAGCAGGCAGTAGGCATGAACCTCGACGTTCAAACGGAAGCAGGTTTCTTCCAGCCCGGCGACGAATGCTGCAAAGTACTTGGGGGAGGGGAAAATCCGTTGATCATCGAGTCCGATGTTGGAGACGTGATAGAAAGCGTCTGGGTATTCTATGCGTAGCGGTCTGGCCATTGATTTGCTTCCCGGTTCTTATTTTTTTATGAGTTAAGAATTTAACTGCCTGTTTTTTTAGAGCTGTCGTGGAGCTTGTTATGGGGTCTTGATGCGGCCAGCGACAAGCCAAACGAATTGGAGATGACCCTGACGAACGGCCATAGAGATAACTGAATTGGACAGGCTCGTCAACACAAATAAGGCGTATGAGGGGAATTCGGGACGAGAGGCATTTGGTCGAGTATTTACGTGTCAATCGAGTGTTGCAGAGGTGTTGAAAATACTCAACAGCTGATCTTCAAGATTGAGAAAAACCCTGTTCTTTACTGCTTATTCCAGTGGATCGTTAAAGCGAGCAGAGGCACCTTTGGGTTTGCGGGGAGGAGGCAGCAGTCGTGCGCCCCCTTTTTCAGGGGGCATTCGCCAGAAAGACCGCTCGCTTGGGCGCCGGGTATCCTTCGACTGTCAGGGCGGGGTTTTCCGGGTCAAGACTTTCGCGGAGCGATTGAAAGCGCATCCAGTCTGTCGAGCGTTGTTCCTGCGTGGTGGTGTCGCAGACGTCGATCATTCGCACATTTCTGAAGCCACAACGCAACAGCCAGCTGAGAGCAGTCTCGCAGGAAGGAATGAACCATGTGTTGGGCATGCGACAGTAACGGTCCTTCGGCATCAGCGCGTATCCTTCCGGGCCATCCGCGACCAGTGTTTCCAGAACCAGTTCGCCTCCGGGTTTCAGGCAACCCTGCAATTGCAGCAGATGATCTATGGGAGAGCGACGGTGATACAGCACTCCCATCGAGAACACGGTGTCAAACGACTGCATATTGTGCGCGAGCTGTTCCAGTGTGGTGGGTAGAACAAACACTGGGACATCAGGCACGTAGCGTTTCACGGCCTGGAACTGCATGGCGTAAGCCAACTGTGGATCGACGCCGATGGCGAGTCTGACGCCTTCGCCAGCCATCCGGAAACAGTGATAGCCGTTCCCACAGCCGACATCCAGAATGGTACGTCCAGCCAGCGGAGCAACATGATCGCGCAGACGCTCCCACTTCCAGTCCGAACGCCACTCCGTGTCTATCTTCACACCGAACAACTCGAAGGGGCCCTTGCGCCAGGGCATCATTACCCGCAGACACTCGGTGAGTCTTGTCTGGAGCTCGGGCGGGCAGTCTCCAGCATCACCAACGCGAACCGAGTTCAACAGGTCCACACTGCTCGGATTCAAGTCAGGCAGCTCGCTCACGGCGCGTCGCCACTTGTGGAGGTCACCGTTGTTGCGACTGTCGTACCAGGCTGCGGTGCTGAATTTCAGCAATGACGCCATGGGGGTGTTGTCTAGCAGAGTCTGGAGGTTCGAATAGGGCATGAGGGCGGTTATCGGAAGGCGATCAGGGAAGCAAAGTTGAAGCATTGGAACCAGGTATCACAACTCGCAAAACCGGCCTGCCGGATCCGTTCCTTGTGTACCGCAAGTGTCTCCGGAATCAGAACGTTCTCCAGAGCCGAGCGTTTCTGGCTGATCTCCAGTCGGGAATAACCCTGTTTTTCCTTGAACTGGTGATACATATCGATCAGCAATTCATCCAATGGCGCATCGGCGAAGCGAATCTTCTCTGACAGAATCAGGATGCCTCCGGGATTCATCCCCGCGTGGATCTTGTGCAGCAATGCCGCCCGTCGTTCCACTGGAATGAACTGCAGAGTGAAGTTCAGGACGACCACGGAAGCGTTGCGAATATCGATATCTGCCAGATCCGCACAAACGAGATCGATGAGATCCTCTTTCTCAGGGTCAAGCGCCGCTCGAAAACGAGTGATCATGGCCTCTGAATTATCCACTGCCACCACGCGGTAGTCTTTGTGCGAGATATGGTGCGTCATCGAGAGGGTCGCCCCTCCCAGTGAACAGCCGAGATCATAAACGACGGAGCCCGGAGTGCAGTAACGGTCTGCCAGCATGCCGATCATGGAAATGATGGTGGCATAACCCGGCACGGAACGGTTGATCATGTCGGTGAAGACAGCAGCGACTCTGTCATCGAAAACGAAGTCCTGCACCGGGCGCTCACTGGCGTAGATATTGTCCTGCTTGGAGTCTTTCATGATCCGCGGCCGGGCCGCGCAGTTTCGCCTGAAAAAAGTTTTGCGTATTATGCGGGAATCCATGACACATTCAAATCCAGCCCAACCAAATCCAAGCTCGGCAAATCCAGACCAGAGCCTGTTATCCCCGGATTCACTGCCCTTCGAGTACAGCATCACCCGCGCGCCGCGCAAGACCATGGTGATCCATGTGCGTCATGCCGATGTCGAGGTGCGGGCACCCCAATTCGTCAGCACCCGGGAGATTCGCGAATTCGTGACACGCCATCGCGAGTGGGTGGTAAAGAAGCTCGCGGAGAAGGCCGGTCAGGATGCTCAACGCCTGTCGTTGACCGATGGTGGCAACATCTTCTACAAAGCGCGGTCACTGACGGTGCGTTATGTTGCGGACACTCGGGAACACATCGTTGTTACCGACAGGGACTTCTGCATTCACGGTCGACGCCTCAACGATGACGTGGCGGCGAGAATACTGCAGCGCTGGTTGTTGATGCAGGCGCGCTCGATCCTGCCAGCACGCGCCAGAGCGTTGGCGGGCTATCTGCAGGCCGGTCCACGTCTCAAGGAAGTGGTCTTCCGCAAGACCAGAACCAAATGGGGACACTGTACCGCTTCCGGCCGCATTCAATTCAATTGGCTGATCATGCTGGCGCCGGACGCCATCATTGATTACATGATCTGTCACGAAGTCAGCCATCTGCTGCATATGAATCACTCCCGGCGCTTCTGGGCGGTGGTCGAGTCGGTATGTCCCGATTACCGGGTTTACGTGAAGTGGTTGAAGAAGCATGAGCACAGACTCTGGCTCTGATAGCTCGATCGGCACATCCAATGCGGAGTCAGCCTGGCTCTGAATAGACCTGGCCTGGAATAAAGAGTTGGCTGTGACAGAGGCAGCCATTAGAATGCCGCACCATAATTGTGCATTTGAACCTGTCAGTCATGAAGCTAGTGAAACAATTTCTGCGTGAGAGCGCAGCCTTGGTCGGGTTGGAACACAACACGACCAGTCACGCGGAAAAGCTCATCTCAGCGTTCGGTGCGTTGTTGGGTATTCTGGCCGTCACCTTCCTGTCCATCAACATGCTCGA
>MGYS01000016.1:162024-191876 GCA_001802565.1 Gammaproteobacteria bacterium RIFCSPLOWO2_02_FULL_57_10
TCACGTGTCAGATGCTGTTTCCTGGTCAGTGGTGGACCGGTGCCGTGGCCGTCGGACTGGCGATTGTAGTGATGCAGTTCCTGCGCTGTGTCCATCCACCGGGTGGCGCGACCGCGCTGGCAGCAGTGATTGGCGGGGCCGATATACACGCTCTTGGTTATCTCTTCGTCCTTGCGCCTGTTCTCCTGAATGTGGCGAGCATTCTTGCCGTGGCTGTCCTGTTCAATTGCCTGTTCTCCTGGCGCCGCTATCCTGCACACCTGATGCACAGGACTCACGTGGCAGTGTCGGCGCCGCTGGATCGCCAGTTGGAGTTGACTCAAGAGGATTTCGAGGCCGCCATGCAGCAGCTCAACACGTTCATCGACGTGACCACTGAAGAGCTGATCGAACTGCTCGAACTGGCATCCCGCCACGCGGAGCAGCATCAACCTCACCCGGCGAACATCGTTCCGGGTTCGTGCTACAGCAACGGCAAGCTGGGGCGATTGTGGAGCATCCGGCAGGTGATCGACGAAGGGAGCAGCAAGCCTGGCAAGCGCGACGAGATCATCTACAAGACACTGGCCGGCGATGGAGCCTACGCCACCGGCGTCTGCGAGCGCGAGGCCTTCCGATTGTGGGCGCGTTTCGAAGTGGTGTTGCGGGATGGTCGTTGGGTGAAGGTACAGGAACTCTCCTGAACATCCGGACTGTTCAACTCCCCTTTGTACTTTGCTCTTCCAGACTCCTCGTTGTAACCTTCCGAGTCTTCCAGCCGTATGATCCCCCGGCACACACGAGATTCTTGTCACGTCATCTGAAGGGAATGGACCAATGACGCTCCTGCCTGAGAAAACCTTGTCGGAAAAAAACCAGTCCTGGCACCTTTTCACTCGCAGGGCTGCAGATGTGGGGATGATCGTCTTCCTGCTCTTGTTTGCTGTGGTAGTCATGCAGAACCTGCTGTGGACATGGGACGTTGTTGCCTATGTAGGTGCGGCCCTCTCGTGGCAGGACGGTGATGCCGTTGCCGTGCATGCGCGCACCTATGAGCTGCTGCGCCAGGAACTTACGGCACCTGTCTATGAATCTCTGGTGGCGGGGCCTTACGCTTCCGCCATGGCAACCAGCCCGGCGGAGTTCCAGTCCCAACTGGGCATGTACCGCGTCAAGCCGCTGTACACAGGAATTCTGTCAATACTCGGGGCTGCGGGTTTCTCGTTGGTGGATGCGGGCGTGTTTCTGTCCGTTGTGCCCGCCGTGCTGCTGTGTGGTTTGATCTATATCTGGCTGCGGGGGTACATGCGCGCGCATTTCGCACTGGCGATCACCGTTCTGTTGAGTCTGTGCTCCCGGCTCTTCGATGTCGCCCGGGTCGTGTTGCCGGATTCGCTGTCTGCACTGATTCTGGTGCTGGCAGTGTATCTGTTGGTGGAAAGGCAGTCTGCGCTGCGCTGGAGTCTGGTGTTGTTGACGCTGTCCATCCTCGTGCGCACGAACAACATCCTGTTTGTGGTTCCGCTTCTGGCATTCACGCTCTATCAGGACTATTCAAATACCGGTTGGCAAAGCTCAGCCGCAAAGCAGAAGGGCGCCGCACTGGTAGCCAGTGTCCTTCTTTATTTCCTGGTGAGCAGCCGGTATGGCCATGATTGGTGGCGCCTGTTCTATCACACTTTCATTGGCAGCATCGTTGACATCAACGGCTTCGCGATTCCTTTCTCGCTGGACCTCTACACAGGCGTTGTACGATCGCGACTCACGCAGGTCGTTGTGGGCAGCTTCGTTATCGTCACGGTATTGCTGCCTTTCCTGCTGCTGTCGATCATTGCCTTGCTCGGGAGCAGAGAAAGGAATGACATGTTGCGGGCTGTAGTAGTGATCAGCTACCTGAATTTCGTCTGCTACTTTTTCATGTTCCCGCTCGTGGAGAGTTGGGATCGCTTCTTCATTCCGTTTTACATGTTCATCGCTGTGCTGGCGGCGAGATCTGCAGCCAGTGCCGCGAGGAAAATCGCGGATGTGAAATAATCTCTCTGGACTCCTGTCTTATGCTGGAGCCTTGAGCAATAACAACACCATCAGGAGTCTGACAATGCGTCTGCCAGCAATACTTACTGCTTTACTCTTTTCTGCCGTGAGCCTTCCGGGGCAGGCGCAGGACTTTCCGCGCGCGACACCGGAATCTGTAGGGCTCTCGAGCGCCGGGCTGGAAAGAGTGACAGCCAACCTGCAGGCACATATTGATCAAGGACATATTGCCGGTGCAGTTGCGGCCGTGTTGCGCGATGGCAAGCTCGTCTATCTGGAATCACTGGGCAAGCGCGAACTGGAGACAGGCAGCGAAATGCCTGACGATGCCTTGTTCCGCATCTACTCGATGACGCGTCCTGTGACCAGCCTTGCCGCGATGGTGCTGTGGGAGGAGGGCAAGTTCCAGTTGGACGATCCCATCTCGATGTACCTTCCGCAGTTTGCGGATCAGCGCGTATTCGTTGATCCGTCGGCGCCCGACATGAACCAGACCCGCGAGCGTGTCGGAGACATCACTGTGGCGGATCTGATGCGCCATACGTCTGGGCTTGGCAGTCGCAGCTCGGCCATCTATGTGGCAGAAAATGTGCGACTGCGCTCCATTACCCTGGAACAGATGACGAACAACGCGGCGCGTGTGCCGCTCTTTGAAGATCCGGGTACAAGCTTCCGCTACGGTTTGTCGGCCACGATCCTGGGGCGTCTTGTGGAAGTATGGTCCGGAATGCCCTTTGACGAATTTCTGCAGGAGCGCGTGTTTGCGCCTTTGGGCATGACGGACACCGTATTCTGGGTAGACCCGGCACGTCTTGATCGTCTTGCCGAGGTTTATCGCCCAGCCGCGGATGGCAGTCTGCGACCTCATGAGATGGAGGAGGTCGATTTCACCGAACAGGTACCGCTGCTGGAGGGTGGTGTTGGTCTGGTGTCATCCACACTGGATTTCGCAAAGTTCTCGCAACTGTTTCTGAGTGGTGGAGAGTTGCATGGGCGTCGGTTGCTCAAACCGGAAACCGTTCAACTGATGATGGAGAACAGTATTGCCGATGAGCTTTTACCAATTGGTCGGGGCGGCTACATGGCGGCGTCAGGATGGACGCTCGGGGGGTTCGCCTATGCGCTTGATCCCGAGAATTACGATCACACGGTAAGCCCCGGCGAAGTCTGGTGGGACGGATCAGCGGGAACACGCTTCTGGATCGATCCCTTGCAGGGAATCGTCACCGTGATCATGGCGCAGATTTCGCCAGCAGATGGAGAAGGATTTCGGGAAGAGTTCAAGAACGGCGTCTACGAGGCGATTGTAGAAAGACGATAACCCGATGCCTGTGGGAGCGAGCCCTGCTCGCGATCAAGTGCCTGTTGTAGTTCAACACTGCACTGAATCGCGAGCAGGGCTCGCTCCCACAGCGAAATCACTTCAGACCTGGACAGGTTTTGGCTCACGCTGCGGCCACGCAACGGCCATCCCTATCCCTGCCAGGATACAGGCCGCAACCGCAAGCCAAAGCGTACTCAGGCCCAGCATTCCCCCGCCCGGCACAGCAAACACCAGACCGGCAATCCCGATGATGATGCGAGCAATCATTCCTGTGGGGCCAACACCAAGCATTCCGAATCCGATCAGATAGCCCTGCAAGGCCCCCGATACGAGAGTGACACCAATGATTGCGGTAATCACCACCGGCAGTATGTCGGTCAGAGAGCCCTGCAACAGCATGGCCGGGTTGAACACGAAGAAGAAGGGGATGAAGTAGATGATGGTGCCAAGTCGCATGGACTCGACGCCTACTTTCATGGCTGAGCATTGCGCAACTGATGCCGCCGCGAATGCCGACAGGGCAACCGGTGGTGTGATGAAACTCAACATCCCCCAATACATGATGAACATGTGCGAGGCCAAGGGGTCAAGTCCCGCATTTATCAGTGCAGGAGCCAGAATGATAGCCAGAAAGATATAGGCGGCGGTGACTGTCATGCCGATTCCCAGGACGAAGCTGGTGACGGCTCCCATGATCAGCAACACTACAGCATTGTCACCCGCAATGAATACCAGGTCATTCGCGAATGTGCCCGCCATGCCGGTCACCGCGAGCGCTCCGACAATCAGGCCAATCGCCGCCAGGATTCCCGCCAGCTCGGCCATCAGTTTTCCGGCGGATGCAATCAACAGCAACAGCTTGTCTACTGACAGCCGATGCGAAGTGAACTGGTTGATGATCAACAGCAGTGCTGTCGCATAGAAGGGGGCAGTTGCCTCCTGTTGCATGTAGACCAGCATCCACAGGAGCAGGAAGAACACGGCGAGGAAGTACCAGCCATCCTTGAAGACCTTGCCCGCCTTCGGCAGCTCCTCGCGCGGCAGACCCTTGAGGTTGCGCTTTGCTGCGTAAGCATCGATCTGTACAAACAGGCCATAGAAATACAGCAATGATGGAACGATGGCTGCGACGGCGACAGTCACGTAACTGACGCCCAGGAAACTCGCCATAACGAAAGCGGTAGCACCCATGATGGGGGGCATCATCACGCCACCGGTGGAAGCGCACGCCTCTACACCCGCGGCGTAGTGACGACTGAACCCTGTGCGGCGCATGGCAGGAATCGTCATCGGACCCGTTGTGAGCACGTTGGTGACTGGTCCTCCACTCATCGAGCCGAGAAGGCCGCTGGAAAAAATCGCCACCTTTGCAGGACCGCCGCGCATGTGTCCCAGTAGCGCAAAAGCGAAGTTGATGAAGAAGGGGCCGCCTCCGGTATATTGCAATGACACACCAAACAACAGGAAGCCAAACACGAGCATCGCGAATGCCTGCATGGGCAGACCGAAGAGACTCTCCTCGCCGAGAATATGAAAGATGGCCACATCGGTAATCGGCAGGCCGATGCCTGCCACGATATCGGGCAGCAGATGCGAGTACATCGGATACAGCGAAATCACTGTCACGATCACGAAGATCGGCCAGCCCCCGGCGCGACGACCCGCTTCGAGTACGATGGCCCATGTAATCAGCGCAAGTGCGACACCGATAGGCGGCGACACATATTCCCACGCTTCCAGAACGATGCGTTCGGCGTTCCACGCGAAATAGCCGAATACCACGGCGATGATGGCGATGATAACCACATCATACCAAGGCACATGATGCAGATTGGATTTCGCTGACGGGAACGTGATGAACACCATGGCCAGCATGATGCCGGTCACGAGATACAGATAACGGCTGTCCAACATGATGCTGTCGACGAGAAAACCCAGGGCGAAAATCTGATTCACGGCGAGCAGGGTCGCTGCTCCGGTGAGTGCTGCCATCGCGGTACGCCAGCGACTTGAGAGTGTTCGATACCGTCCGATGTCCGGCAAATCGGTTTCGTCACTGGCTTCGATGATCTTGTTGTCGGCAGATTGGTCAGTCATGTTGATGTTCTTTTTGTTGAATGAGTGGCGCGAAGTGGTTAGATGTTTTCTGCCAGTGTCAGGAGTCCCTTTTCAGCAAGTGCTTTCTCACGTGCCGCCAACCATGCGGTTTCGAACTCGCGCAGATCTTCCGGGGCGGTGGGGAAGAATGCATCCCACGCGTCTCGCAAGACCTCCTGCCGATAGAGGTTCTCCTGCTGTTTCGCTTCAGCGGCCTCTGACCACACCCCAATCTCCTTGAAGTAGCGGATCGCGGCAGGATGGTAGGGAATGAAGGCGGATTCGAATTTCTGGCGGGTGATGAGCCAGCCACCAGCGCCTGGAGCTGCGTCCCGATAATCCTCGAACTGCTCGTGCATGGCCTTCACCAGACTGTAGACGAGCGTGTCGTCAGCGGTATTCATGCCCACGAGCAGCGGGTAGGCTGAAGTGAAGACTTCTATCCCTTCGGGGGGCAGAGTCGGTCCTTCGGTGGCGACATGAGTCACATACCAGGGGAGCAGGTCGCGCACTCGCTGCACTGCCTCTGTATCGGCATGTGGAAAGCTGACGAACTTCAGCCCGCGTGGCGACGCTTCGAGGCGCAGGAAGGGAGGTGAGTTGCAGGCACCACCGGCAACGTCGGCGCGATCGTTCAGCACGGCTTCGATCGATGCGTTGTAGCCACCGACCTCCACACGGGTGACGTCATCCCAGGTCAGGTTGCCATAGGCGAGCAGCGCGGTGGCGGCATTGTTGAGCGACGGCGACCCCTGCACCCATGTGACACGCTTGCCACGAATGTCGGCGATCTCATTGATCTCGGCATCGAGCGCGGTGGCGAGGGTGAAGGAGCAGCTGTCGGAGAAGTTGGAAAGCAGGACGCGCAGGGGCTGTGGTCCCCAGATGCGTGCGGCGAAGTTCAACACGCCTTCCTGTGCGTAAACGGCTTCGGAACCGCCCGCGGAAAAATGCACTCGCCCCGCCAGCAACGTGGCGAGTCGGGAGACATCGTTGCGTCCCGGGATCACTCGGAGGTTGACCCCGTACTCCCGGCGCAGGATAGTGCCAATGGCGACGGCCTGACTGTACCCTCCTGTGCCTGTGGGATATGCCGACCAGGCGATGGTGCGGGGTAACCCGGGGCTCTCTGCAGCGGTAAGTGTATTTGAAGGAAGTGTGCTGGAAATCAGCAGGGATGCAGCGACAAGAATGGCTGTTCTGAACGGTGCTCTCAGGAAATTCTGCGTTCTCTCCAGCATGTGCTCCCCCCCGGATTACTCACGATTTGAGTGACTGAAGCATAACCCAGCTGAATGGTCATTGCCATAAAGTGCGAGGCGGTCGCTTGTGCGAATCACCCCACCAGAGGAACGGTTGGTCAGGCGTTACGAACGAAGATCAGGTCATGAACGGCATGGCCAAGGCGATGTCCGCGTTTCTCGAACTTGGTGATGGGTCGGTCAGTATCGATACTGAACTGTCCGGTTCCCGCTGCATTCGTGTAGCCTGGAGCGGCACTCATCACTTCCATCATATGCTCGGCGTAAGGGACCCAGTCGGTAGCCATGTGCACACGCCCGCCGATGGCGAGCTTCTGTCGCACAAGAGACATGAATTCAAGTTGCACCAGTCGGCGCTTGTTGTGCTTCTTCTTGTGCCAGGGGTCAGGGAAGAAGATTTGCACCGTATCGAGCTGCCCGTCCGCGATACAGTCACGCAGAATTTCTTTCGCGTCATGGCAGTACAGACGTAGATTGTTCAGAGCGTGGGCTTCAATCTCGTGCAATAGCCTGCCGACGCCGGGCCTGTGTACTTCCACACCGATGAAATTCTTGTCCGGATTGTTGATCGCCATCTGCAACAGGGAGTCACCCATGCCGAAGCCGATCTCCATCACCAGCGGCGCCACTCTGCCAAATACTTTCTCGCTGTCGAGTGCCGCAGTCGTGTCGGCGATACCGTACCTGGGCCAATAGTTGTCGAGCGCGTGTTGCTGGGAAGAAGTCAGTCTGCCACCACGAATGACGTAGCTGCGGATGGCTCTCATGTGTTCTGCAGGAACATCACTTGCAGAGGTGTCAGATGCATTTGCCATGGCTAGAAAAATGTCCCGTCGATGGGAGAGGAAGCGCTCGCGTAAAGTCTTCTCGGCATGCGTCCTGCAAGAAACGCCTCACGTCCGCTCTCAACAGCCTTCTTCATTGCCGAAGCCATCAACACGGGATTCTTCGCCTCTGCTATTGCAGTGTTCATGAGCACGCCGTGACAACCGAGCTCCATCGCAATCGCCGCATCTGACGCTGTGCCGACTCCAGCATCGACGATGATCGGCACATTCGCGTTCTCGAGAATCATGCGGATATTGTAGGGATTGCGAATGCCAAGGCCGGAACCAATAGGAGCGCCCAGCGGCATGACTGCCACGCAGCCAATCTCTTCGAGGCGCTTGGCAATGAGTGGGTCATCGCTGGTGTAGACCATGACGTCGAAGCCGTCCTTCACCAGCTCTTCTGCGGCAATAAGCGTCTCTGTGACATTGGGGTACAGTGTCTTTTGATCGCCGAGTACTTCCAGCTTCACCAGCTTGTGACCGTCGAGCAGCTCTCGCGCCATACGACAGGTGCGCACAGCGTCCACTGCGTTGTAGCAGCCGGCAGTGTTGGGAAGGATCGTGTATTTCTGTGGCGATATCACTTCGAGCAGGCTCGGTTCTCCCGCGTGCTGGCCAAGGTTGACGCGGCGAATGGCGACCGTGATCATCTCCGCGCCACTGGCCACGAGCGCGTCCAGATTCTGTTGAAAGCTTGCATACTTGCCGCTGCCGACGATGAGTCGCGATGAGTACTGCTTGCCGGCGATGATCAGAGGGGTATCAGTGTTTGTCATGGAGAAACCTGTGACTGCGTATTTTCGGATAAAGGTTGTGATGCTGCGAAACTAGCCTCCGCCAATGGCGTGAACGATTTCGATCTGATCACCCTCGTTCAATGTCTGCTGCGCATGCTGACTGCGCGGCACGATGGTGTGGTTCAGTTCGATGGCGACCTTGGCATTGCCGAGAGCGAGTTCCTGCAGCAGATCCGCGAGCGTGGCACCACTTGCCAACATCACATCATCACCATTCACTTTCACGTGCATAAGGAACTCTCGATCAAAATTAAATGATGGACTTGTGAGTCTTCAGGCCGGGATGCGTAGCATCGTCCATGCCAGCAGTGCCCAGCCCGCGAGAAACGCCACGCCACCAATCGGCGTGATAGCTCCCAGCCAGCGGATGCCCGTGAGGCTGAGGACATACAGGCTGCCGGAAAATATCACGATGCCTGCAAGAAAAAGGTAGCCGCTGAGGCGTACTGCCGACTGGGTGGGATAGTACAGTGCCAGGAGACCCACACCGAACAGGGCAAGCGTGTGATACATGTGATACTGCACACCGGTCTGGAAGGTAGCGAGGAGATCGGGTGTGAGGGAGTTCTTCAGTCCGTGAGCGGCAAAGGCGCCGAGAGCAACGGCCAGGAATCCGTTCACGCTGGCCAGCACCAGAAACAGATGATTCATGAAAAGCGCTCTCCGGGTCGTGTGAGGTTGAAACCAAGTGTGAAGTTGAAAATAAAAAAGCCGCTCAGGTCTCAGCTCAGCGGCTTTTTCAGGGTCTTGATGTCCTTGCTAACTTGACGGTCTTGCTTGACTGTCAGGCCTGGATCATCGCCTTGACCTTGTCCATTGCATTTTTCTCGAGCTGACGAATGCGCTCTGCAGACACGTCGTACTTGGCGGCGAGTTCGTGCAGTGTTGCCTTGTCATCGGCCAGCCAGCGACTGGTGATGATGTCGCGGCTGCGATCATCCAGCTCATTCATCGCTAGGTAGAGACTGTTGTTCTTGGTCTCTTCCCACTCTTCGGCTTCCAGAGTCTCGGCCATATCCGAGGCTGCGTCTTCCAGGAAGTAGGCCGGGGACTTGTAGGCCACGTCATCGTCGCTGTCCGGATCGGCATCGAACGCCATATCGTAGGAGCTCATGCGACCTTCCATCTGGCGGACGACCTTGGCATCGACACCCAGCTCTTCCGCCATGGTCTGCGCTTCGTCGTTGGTCAACCAGCCGAGGCTCTTCTTGGAGCTGCGCAGGTTGAAGAACAGCTTGCGCTGCGCCTTGGTAGTCGCGATCTTCACAATGCGCCAGTTGCGCAGGATGAATTCATGCATTTCGGCCTTGATCCAATGCACTGCAAAGGACACCAGGCGCACACCCACTTCGGGGTTGAAGCGCTTCACGGCCTTCATCAGACCGACGTTGCCTTCCTGGATCAGGTCCGCCTGGGACAGGCCATAACCTGAATAGCTCTTGGCCAGATGCACCACGAAGCGCAGGTGCGCGAGCACCAGCTGTCGGGCAGCATCCACGTTATTCTCATAGTAGTACTGGTTCGCCAAATCCTTTTCCTGCTCCGGCGTCAGCACAGCAATGCTGTTCACGGACGCAATGTAAGCCGTCAAATCACGGCCCGGTACGATTGGGCCCATAACCTGCAAACTTTTTCCTGTACTCATAATCAGCCTTTGACTCTCGCTATGTAACCTGTTGACTGGTACGCGCAGCCCGCAACGGCACTGCCACCCTTTCAAACTGTACAACTTCATTCTAGCACTGCTTCTTTCCGTTAGGCTATCCGCGGAAAGCCCTGCAGTCCAGGCCTGTGACCGGAGACACTCCGGCATTTCAGGCCAGATGGGGATGCCATTTCCCCATTTCAAGCCCCGATCGCCATTTTCTTGCGGCTGGCGCCTGTTTACTTGTCTTTCAATGTGCGCTTGCGCTCTGATTTGTGCAATTCGTTTAAATCAATGGCAACGATGCATCGAATCGATGGTGTGAAGATGGCGGGAATCAGCGTGGCTCGATTGCCGCCAAATGCTGGCGCACCGAGATCCAGGCGCCAAGCCAGCCCAGCAGGGCACTGCCACCGAGCAGCGCCAGGCCGGACAGCAGCGTCAGTCCGCGGATGCTGTATTGACTGTCGTAGAGCGCAAGCAGTTCAGTCACCGGCCCGTGTAACATCAGCATGATGAGCCCCAGCAATACCCAGGCAAGGACTCCTCCGGCCAACCCGTAGCAGGTGCCGGTATAGAGGAAGGGCCTGGCGACATAACCATCGGTACCGCCCACCAGTTTGACGACCACGATCTCTGCGCGACGACTCTCGATCGCCAGGCGGATGGTGTTACCCACCACGAACAGCACGGCCAGGGAGAAGATCAGCATCAGGGCTGCGGCGCCGCGCTCGGCTAGCTGCAGGAAGCGTTGCAGACGTTCGATCCACTGCAGGTCGAGCTGTGCCGACTCCACCTCCGGCAGCGCGGAGAGCTCTTCCAGCAGTAACGCCCCTTCGTTGTCTGCAATGCTGGCAGGCGTGAGAACGATGACGGCGGGCAGCGGATTCTCGTCCAGCTGACTGATCACATCGCCCAGCCCGGAGTATGTTCGAAAGTCTTCTGCCGCCTGGGCCGGAGAAATGTACTGTGAAGCCGCGATATTCTCGTGAGTAAGCAGTTGCTCACGCAAGGCCTCGCCCTCGCTCTGGGAAACCTCGTCATGCAGATAGAGCGTGATCTGGGTGAAGCTGCTGAACCCGCCGCTGAGATTGCGCAGGTTGTCCATGGCGACGAAGAGCCCGGCGGGCAGGAGCAAGGCGATGCCGATCACCGCCACTGTCATCGCCGTGGCAACGGGGGTTTTCAGCAGCTTTGTCACGCTCTGGCGTGCAATCAGCGAGTGACTCTGCCAGAGCGAACGCAGCGTGCCGCCAAGGGTCTTCTCGTGGCTGCGTGCACCGGATTCGCGTTTACGGGTTTTCATGGTTCAGTTCATGCTCCCAGTCTGTTCCGGAGCCGAGTGATAGATGGCGTCCTTGACCAGCTGTCCGTTGTGCAGGGTCAGGATGCGATGCCGCAGGCGGGCAATCAGCGAGAGGTCGTGACTGGCAATCAGCATGCTGACACCGACCTGGTTGAACTGTTCGAAGAGCAACATGATCTCTGCGGCAAGTTCCGGGTCCAGGTTGCCCGTGGGTTCGTCTGCGAGCAGGATCTGCGGGCGGTTCACCACCGCCCGGGCGATGCCGATGCGCTGCTGCTCGCCGCCCGATAGTGCCATGGGATTCATTTTTTCTTTCTTCAGCAAGCCGACCTTGTCGAGTGCGGCCCGCACGCGACGATCCGCTTCGTGCTTCGGATAACCTTCAATCTGCAGTGGCAGCGCCACGTTGTCGAAGACACTGCGGTCGAACAGCAACTGGTGGTCCTGGAAGACCACGCCAATACGGCGTCTGTAGAAAGGAATCTGGTCGCGGGGCAGGCGCGCAAGGTTCTTGCCGTTGACGAGTATCTGACCCTGATTGGCTTTTTCCATCAGCATGATCAGCTTCAGCAGTGTGCTCTTGCCGGCGCCGGAGCGGCCGGTCAGAAAAGCCATCTCGCCTTCGCGCAACTCGAAGCTCACCTGGTTGAGTGCCTGGTGTCCCCCGGGATAGCGCTTGCTGACATTGTCGAACTTGATCATGAGATGGCCTGAGATGAAGCAGAGGGGTCAGGTGTCGGCGAAAAGGGCGTTGACGAACTGTTCTGCTTCGAAAGGGCGCAGGTCGTCCACTTTCTCGCCCACGCCGATGAAACGAATGGGCAGTTGCAATTCCTTGGCAATCGCGAACACCATGCCGCCCTTGGCCGTGCCATCGAGCTTGGTGAGCGCAATGCCGGTGACGTTCACTGACTTGTGGAAGCTTCTGGCCTGATTGAGGGAGTTCTGACCCGTTGTCGAATCGAGCACGAGCAGAGTCTCGTGCGGCAGGCTGGGGTCGAGCTTCTTCAGCACGCGCACGATCTTCTCCAGTTCCTGCATCAGATTGTCCTTGGTGTGCAGGCGACCGGCGGTGTCTGCGATCAATACATCGGCGCCGCGTGCCACAGCGGACTGATACGCATCGAAGATCACCGAAGCACTGTCAGATCCTGTAGGTTGCGCGATCACCGGAACGTTGTTGCGCTCGCCCCAGACCTTCAATTGCTCGACGGCCGCCGCGCGGAACGTATCTCCTGCCGCGAGTACCAGCTTGTGTCCTTCCTTTTGCAGACGCTTGGCCAGCTTGCCAATGGTCGTGGTCTTGCCTGCGCCGTTCACGCCGACGACCAGAATCACGTAAGGTTTTTTTGCCGTACTGATCACCAGCGGAACATCGCAGGGGCGCAGCAAAGTGGTCAGTTCCGCCTTGAGGCTGTCGAGCAATGCCTCCGGGTTGGCGAGCTGCTTGCGATCCATCTTCTGTGTCAGCGACTTGACGATGTGATCGGTGGCCTCGATGCCCATGTCGGCGGAGAGTAGCTGCGTCTCGATGTCATCGAGCAGTGATTGATCGATGGTCTTGCGACCGAGTATCAGCGAGCTCAGAGAGTCGGTGAGCGCGCTGCGGGTCTTGCTGAGACTCTGTTTCAGGCGCGCGAGAAAGCCTGGACCACTCTCTTCTGTCGAGGTTGCCGTATCACTCTCAGGCAGCTCGGTCACCGGAATCGGGTTCGATTCTGTGGAGGGGTTGGGGGATTCAGGAGGCTTTTTCTTGATGAAGCTGAACATGGCTGAACGTCTTCCGGCACGCTGTCGAAGCGGGCTATGCTACCATTTCCCCTATCACTTAAACAGGCAAGGCCCCTATTGCCAGGCTCTCCAATCGTTCTGCAAGAATCATCCTGATGAAGAAAAACAGCACCAAATCGGGCAACAGCCTGCGCATCATTGCGGGCAAATGGCGTAGCCGCAAACTTGTGTTCCCTGATGTGGAGGGATTGCGTCCGACTGCAGACAGAGTCCGCGAGACGCTTTTCAACTGGCTGCAGGACACGATTGCACGCGAGGATTGCCTGGACCTCTTCGCTGGCAGCGGGGCTTGTGGCACCGAGGCCCTGTCGCGCGGAGCGCGGCATGTGACATTTGTGGACAGTTCTGCCGCCGCAATCAGGGCGATTCGCGCCAATCTCGATGTGCTGCAGGCCGATGGATATGAACTTGTCTGCGAGGATTCGCTGCGCTGGCTGCAAGGTCGAGCCCTGAGTGGCACGACTCACCAGTCTCTTTATGGCCTGGTCTTCATCGATCCACCGTTTGCCACGGATCTGCTCGCGCGCAGTGCCGCTGCGCTGGAACAGAGTGGTCTGCTGCGCGACGATGCGCTCGTGTACCTGGAATGGGCCAGCGACATTCCGTCCGTGGGGTTGCCTGCAAACTGGCAGATGCTCAAGTCGAAGAGAGCGGGAGCGGTGTACTTCTGTCTCTATCAACGCAAGGCTCCTGATTCACACAGGGCTTCAGGGACGCAAACGTCATGAGCGCATCCCATCCTCCCTTTGCCACGCCGTGGTGGTTGCCGGATGGGCACACGCAAACGTTATGGCGACGCTTCACCCCGGCTACAGGTGTACGGCAGCGTCGCGAGCGGCTGGAGCTGGCAGATGGTGACTTCATCGATCTCGACTGGGTGGATGCCGATCCGACGCTGCAAAATGACCTGCCTGTGGTGCTGCTTCTGCATGGACTCTGCGGATGCTCTGGCTCACCCTACATTCTGTCGACCCAGCGTCTCCTGCGCGGCAAAGGCTACAGCAGCGTGGCAATGAATTTCCGTGGCTGCAGCGGCGAGATCAACCGCCTGGCACGTGCCTATCACTCGGGGTGCACCGAGGATGTCGAGGCGGTCTACCAGAGCCTGCGTATGCGGCTCGATGGTCGTCCACTGGCAATGGCAGGCTTCTCTCTCGGCGGCAATGTGCTGCTCAAATGGCTGGCGGAGATCGGCGACAGGCCCGATGTGCTGCTGGGGGTGGCAGTGTCCACGCCGTTCTCGCTGTCTTATTGCTCGGGTGCGCTCAACTCGGGACTCAGCAAGGCCTATGGTCACTACTTCAGGCGTCGTCTGGTGCGCGATGTGGAGGCCAAGAAGAACTGGTTCCGCGTGAGTGGGAAGCAGGAAGAGCTGGAAAAACTCGAGGCACTGGGAGATCTGCGCCGACTGCAGACACTCTGGGAGTTCGATGATCAGGTGACCGCACCGCTGCACGGCTTTGCCGGAGCGGAAGACTATTACGCCCGTTGCAGCAGTGGCCCGGCGCTGTCGCGCATCGTTACGCCAGTGCAACTGATCCAGAGTGGTAATGATCCGATCATTCCGCAGCGCTCGCTGCCAGCAGCAGAGTCGCTGCCTGAGCACATCTCGTTGCTTCTCACTGACGCCGGGGGGCACGTTGGTTTTACCTGCGCCGGTGAGCCTCTGTGGCTTGAGGAGCGAATCCTGGCGGCGATCGAAAAGGCCGTCAGTCAGCGGTGGGCTGCATGACGCTGCGGCTCACATTGAGCTGCTGGTATGCTTTGATTAGAATGACCCGGCTTCAGCGCCTCGCGGACCCTGCGACGCGAGAGCCCATAACAAGTGAGAAAAAATGAAAATAGCCGTCTATCCAGGCACGTTCAATCCGATCACCAACGGCCACACTGACCTGGTTGAACGCGCTTCCGGCCTGTTCGATCACATCATCGTGGCGGTGGGCATCAATCGGCAGAAGAACACCACGCTGTCTGCGCAGCGTCGAGTCGAGCTGGCTTCCCAGGTGCTGGGCCATATACCGAATGTAGAAGTCTGCTCGTTCGATACGCTGCTGACAGAGTTCGTCAAGCAGCGTGGCGCGCACATCATTCTGCGCGGACTGCGCACGGTGGCGGACTTCGAATACGAGTTCCAGCTGGTGGGCATGAATCGGGTGCTGGAACCGGATATCGAGACTGTATTCCTCGCTCCTGCCGAACATCTTTCCTACATCTCATCCACACTGGTCAGGGAAATTGCCTCCTACGGCGGCGACATTTCCAAGTTCGTGCATCCGGTGGTAGCCAAAGCGATGATGGAGAATGGCGGCAGGGACCTCTGATCAGCGCTGGCAGCGCGGGCAGAAGACTGTGCTGCGTTGCCCGATCCTGACCTCGGTCAATATAGTGCGGCAGGCAGTGCATGGCTCGCCGCCCCGCCCATAGACGTGCAGTGACTGCTTGAAGTAGCCCGGCTTGCCGTCTCCACCCACAAAGTCCCGCAACGTTGTCCCCCCCTGCGTGATCGCCCGGCCCAGAATCTCCTTGATGCATTCAGTCAGTCGCGCATAACGTTGCGCCGAGATCCGTCCCGCAAGGCGATCCGGCCTGATCCCTGCCATGAACAGCGCCTCGTTCGCGTAGATGTTGCCGACTCCCACCACGACGTGACTGTCCATGATGAAGGATTTCACAGGCACCTTGCGGCCGCGGGATGCCAGCGCCAGCGTGTTGCTGTCGAAGTCTTCGGAGAGTGGTTCCGGCCCGAGAGATTTGAGCAGTGGATGCTCCATCGGCGAGTCCTTCAGCCAGAGCATGCAACCAAAGCGCCGGGGATCGGAGTAACGCAATGTGCTGCCATCCGCCATGACGATGTCGATGTGGTCGTGCTTGAGAAGAGGGGCGCCATCCGTCACTACGCGCAGGCTGCCGGACATCCCCAGATGCACCAGCAGGCAGGCATCCCCGGCGTACAGCAGCAGGTACTTGCCACGCCGGTCCACCTGCTCGATGGTGCGACCTGTCAGCTCGCTGCGCAGCTGTGGGGGAACGGGCCAGCGTAATTGCGCGTTGCGTACAACAACGTCGCAGACCCGTTGTCCAAGTACATACGGGGAGATTCCGCGGCGCGTGGTTTCGACTTCTGGCAGTTCCGGCATGAGGCCTGATTCCTTGGCTCGATCTATTGTTGAGTGGCGGGATTGACCTGCCAGCGTTTGCCCGCGCACTATAGTTCAAAAGACCTGATCGAAAACAGCAGAATCAAACCACTTGCTTGTATGATCGAAGTGAACGTGGACAGGGCTCGGAGAGGTCTTCTGACTGGGATGTGATGCGGTTCCTGATAAGGGGCCGCGATGACGACATGATGAATCATGGGTTTTACCGAAGAGGGAATCAAGACTGAACCGCGCGACGATGTGATGCGTATTCAGCAGACAAGGATTTTTCACAGCCCCAAACATCTCGATGATTGCAGGACTTGATCGTGAAACGTTCCGCTTCCAATAGATTGTTTTCTCTGGCCGCGCTGGTGTCAGTGTTGAGTACGGCACATGCGCAGGAGCCAGCATCCGACGCAGCTGTAGCAGCGACGGAAGAGGACCGCTCCACGCCGGTGCGGATCCTGCATTTCGAGCCACCGATCTCCCTTGCGAAACTGGCCGAGCAGCCAGCTCTCGACTTGAGTGCAGTACCCACTGCGCCTTTGCCCGATGTACCCGAAGCCCCCTCCGTATTTGCAGACCTGGATCCTCAGGAGCAGGCATACCTGCAGCGACTGCAGGACATAGACAGCTACGAGCAGGCATTGGAGGAGCTGGAGTTCCAGGGCGGTGCGTGGAGCGCGCAGATTGCCGAGGAACTCGCCACGCTGGGTTCGCTGTTGCATCAGCAGGGCGATTACGAAGAGTCGATAGAGATTTTCGATCGCGCCGTGCATGTCAACCGCGTCAATTACGGCCTGTACAGCCCAGAGCAGATTCCCCTGGTGGAAAAGATGGTGGAGAGCCACGTGGCTCTGGGCCAGTGGAAGGAAGCCGACGAGCAGCAGCAATACGCGTTCTACGTGCAGAACAAGGCTTATGGCGCGCGTGATCCCCGCATGATCTCGGTATTTCAGAATCTGGCGCGCTGGAATGTCACGTCGTTCTATCGCGGAATCGACCCTGACCCCAGTCAGCGTCTGCTGCAGACCTATCTGCTCTTCAGGGCCGCTGCGGACACTGTCGAAGCGCACTTCGGACAGCGCGATCCTCGGTATATCGAGCTGCTGCAGGATGTGGCGGGGGCGTCGGACATGATGACCCGCTAGGCGCTTGAGGGCACCAGTGTGGGCACTGCAACCAATCCGGACATTCGGATGCTGACGAATTTCGCCGGAGCCCCAAGAGGCCCCCAGGGGGGATCATCAGGCGGTGGTGAGCGCGCCCTGCGCCGTATCATCGATTTCTACAGTGACGACGACAGGCCGGACAATCAGGAGACCAGACTGCTCAAGGCGCAGGCCACGGCCAATCTCGGTGACTGGTATCTCATGCGAGAACGGCGTCAGGCTGCGATGCGCGCCTACGAGGATGCCTACGAGCAACTGCTTGCAGAGGAGAACAGTGCTGAACTGATTCAGCAGGTGTTCGGCGAGATCGTGTTCCTGCCGACTTTCTCCACGTTTGCCGATGAGAAGAAAGAGGCATTCAACATCGGTGCCGACTCCGGGGCACGTCAGGGCTATGTGGACATGTCATTTGACGTTTCACAGTACGGCAGGGCCACCAATTTCGATCTGCTGGCGCAGGAGCCACCTGACCTGACACGTGTCCAGATGCAGGTTGTCAGCATGGTGCGTGCGCAACTCGTGCGACCCAGAATTGTCGAAGGAAGAACGGTGTCTTCGGACGGAGAGAAATATCGCTTCCACTTCTGGTATCAGTAAGTGGGCCCGGGAAGTGATGGCGGGAAGTGACGGCAGGAAGTGACTGCGAGCACACCGCTGTAAGAAAAAATTCATAAAATCAGCAGCTAATAAATCTTTCCGAACACCGGTCTTGGAGAGATACTGGTTATCCGCCTGAATAATGTCAGGCGTATTGGCAAGCCACAGGACAATTCAACATGAAGAGATCAGCAATCAGACAGTTGTTCGTGATCAGTACCACGGCGCTGGTTCTGGCAGGCTGCGAGTCTGCGAGTCAGCAGTCTTCCCAGAGCTCGATGCCGTCCATGCCTTCTTCGTCATCGTCGTCCTCTTCATCGTCGTCGAGCAGTATGCCGTCGTCATCCTCCTCGTCATCCACAAGTTCGCCGTCGATGCCTTCTTCGAGCCCGAGCACAGCCTCAATGCCGTCGCCGTCGATGCCATCACCTGCAAGCCGCGACTCTGCGACCGGCAGCCAGTCTTCTCCGGGCAGCCCGAGCCCATCAGGCAGCCCGAGTGCATCGGGCAGTCAGAGCACTTCGAGCAGCGCGACGCCTTCGATCGCAAGTGGTCAGAACGGCAGCATGGCGGTTCCTGCGACTCTTCCGGGCAGCACGGGGACAACCGCTGGCAGCCAGTCAGCATCCAGTGGTCAACGAGACGGCTCTGGTGGGCAGGTCAGTGCCAGCGGCACCGCCAGTGCGGGCGGCAACTACAGTCTGGATACGCTGCCGGGTGGCCTCGGTGACACAGGCACTGGTCCGATGACTGCGGCAGAGCGTGCGGCGGTATTGGCCGGCACACTGAACAGTGGTTACGAAGAATTTGATGGTTTCATCCTTGCCGAGCGCGCGAGGGCACAGGCCGAAGCCAATGCTGCCCGCAACACCGAGATTCCCGGTGACTCCGGTGGCACGTCGAGCGGTGCAGGTGCTGGTGGCGGAGACATCATTGTGGCCGCCAGACAGGCCGGAGGCATGCCCGGGCCACAGGGTGCTGCAGGTGCAGGAGGCGGCAGCACCAACGCCGAGGAACAGACTTTCCCGCCACCCGAGGATATTCCGAGTGGCCGGGATGATGACATCGTTGCTCGCCAGCTCAGGGAGGCCGCGATGCGCGAGCCTGACCCCGAGCTGCGTGAGAAACTCTGGGACGAGTATCGCAGGTATACAGGAATAGGCGGTTAATCATGTTTGCATTCAGAGTCAGGACACTCTTTTTGAGGACGCTTGTCCTCTGCCTGGTCGCGCCGGTACTGGTTGCCTGCTCGACCACGTCAGTCAAATCCACGGAATATGTGCAGATTGTTCAGGACAGCACGCCGGTGGCGGAAGACTTGCTGATGGATATCGGCATCACCGTCTTCGATCCGGGTATTGACGAGATCGACGAAGATGAAGAGGAGCGCGTCAGCCCGGAAATCCGCAATGCCGAGGCGCGTTACGCCCCCTACATGCTCGCTGAGACGCTGCAGCGTTCCGGCAACTGGGGCGTGGTGCGTGTGCTGCCGAACGAGACCAGCACGATGGATGTCTACCTGCACGGGCAGATACTCCAGTCTGATGGTGAAACGATGCACATCAAGATCACCGCCCGCGATTCCAGCGGCACGATCTGGTACACGAAGGACTACAACGAGAACATCAGCCAGTTCAACTACGAGGCCTCCCAGCGTCAGGCCAATGACCCTTTCCAGGTGATCTACAACAACATCGCCAACGATCTGCTGGCGTGGCGCAAGGCCAATCTCACCGATGCGCGCATTGCCCAGATCCGCACGATCTCGGAGCTGCAGTTCGCACGCAACTTCGCGCCGGAATTGTTCGACCAGTATCTGAGCGTGAACAATCGAGGGATTACCGAAGTGGTGCGCCTGCCTGCCGCGAATGATCCTTCGCTGGAGCGTATCCGCGAGATCCGGCAGCGTGACAACCTGTTTGTCGACACGGTACAGGACTACTACGCCAACTATGCTCGACAGATGCGCGTGCCCTATGACTCCTGGCGCGAGCAGAGCTACCACGCCACCATGGAGCTGGATCAACTGGAAGCCTCCGCCCGTCGACGCTTCATCGCAGGGACAGTCGCCATCGTCGGCGGCATCGCGGCAGCCACCAGCAGCAACGCTGCGGTGCAGACCGGCAGCCTCGTGGCCGTGGGCGGTGGTGCCTACATGGTGAAGAGTGGCTTTGATGTCAGTGCCGAAGCGCAGATTCATATCGCGGCCCTGCAGGAACTTGGTGAATCCCTCGAGGCGGAAGTCGCGCCGAAGATGATTGATCTCGACGACCGTCAGGTGATGCTGACCGGCACCGTGGAGGAGCAGTACAACCAGTGGCGCGAAATTCTGGTGGACTTGTACAAGGCAGAAACAGGAAACCTTTGAACCGGGTTGTCAGCGGCAGTTCAAGGCCTGCTGCGGCGCATTAACCAGGATGGTCAGACAAACGTTATGTCAGATAAAGAAACGATTCACAGTGAAGCCTCCGGCTCCGGTCTGCCTCCGGGCGCCAATGGTCATTACCGTTCAGCCGGATCGACAGTCGTCGTCAATCGCGGACCGTCGCCGCTGGTCTGGCTGATGCTGGGGGTGCTCACATTGCTGGCTCTGGCGGTGATCTTCGTGTTGCCAGGGGTGGTGGAGGAATACGAGCTGCCCTTTACTCCCCGCGCGGAAGTCACCGAGATAGTCGCGCCAGTCGCCACCGCGGCAGTCGGCACCAATCCCATCTCCCCCTTTGAGGAAGCCCAGCGCGCCTTGCAACGCAAGGAAGCTCAGGACGTGCTCGCGAGTCTGCTGACCCGTCAGGCAGAGCTCGAATCACTGGGTGTTGAAGACTGGGCGGCCGAGGCGTATCAGACCGCTCTGGAGTTCGCCCGTCTGGGTGACGAGGCTTACAGAATCCAGGAATTTGCACAGGCTACCGAACAGTATCGCAGCAGCGATGCCGCCCTGCAGGCGCTGCAGGAAGGTTTGCCACAGATGTTTGCCGATGTCATGGCCGAGGGGGCCGAGGCGCTGGCCAATGGTGACAGCGCACTGGCCAGCGAAAAATTCGGGCGCGCACTGACCATGCGTCCCCAGGACAGCGATGCGCAACTGGGGCTTCAGCGTGCCGGAACCCTGGATCAGGTGACCGCGTTGCTGGCTGAAGCTGAAGACCTGCAAGCGCAAGCCGACTATGAAGCTGCGCAGAGCCGTCTTCAGGAGGCCGTGACGCTGGACCAGTATCACGACGAAGCCCGCAACATGCTCACCGAAGTGCGTGCGCAGATCAGCGAGAACACGTTTACTGGTGTGATGTCCGAGGGGTTTGCGGCGCTGCAGGCGGGGAATTCCGAGTCTGCCATTGCGGCTTTCGAGAGAGCGCTGGCGATGCGGCCCGGATCACAGCAGGCCCAGGAAGCCATCACCCAGACCCGCGACCAACTGGCGGTTGACCAGATTACCCGCCACCAGAACAACGCCAAGACTGCCGAGGCCGAGGAGCGCTGGGAAGCCGCCGTTGCCGAGTACGACAGCGCGCTGGCGATCGATGCCAATCTCGTTTTTGCCATCGAGGGCAGAGACTACGCGCAGAAGCGTCTGCAGCTCGATCGCCTGCTGCAGAGCGCCATCGAACAGCCGGGCCGTCTTGCAGATACCGCCGTGCATGAGCAGGCGGTGCAGGTCTACTACACCGGCCTGCAACTGGAGTCGCCAGGCCCGCGTCTGCAGCAGCAGTTGGGTGAGCTGGAAGAGTTGCTGGCCAAGGCTCAGGTTCCCGTGGAGGTCCAGATCGTGTCCGACAACCTGACAGAGGTGACGCTCTATCAAGTAGGCGTGCTGGGCCGTTTCGAGAGCCAGGTGCTGACGCTCAAGCCCGGTCAGTATGTAGCCGTGGGCACCCGACCAGGGTATCGCGATGTACGCACAGAATTCGAGGTGGGTTTTGACGGGCGCAGCGCGCCGGTGACCATCGCGTGTACGGAAGAAGTCGTCGCAGTCAACAGGCGCTGAGCTCATGCAGGAATACAGGAAAGACAGTGCCGGAAACGAGGCAGGAAACAGCGTCCCGGCTGGCTCCATAGACCCCATTGTTCCCATCGATTTTTCGCCACCTGATCCCCGGAAGAAGCGAGCGGGCCTGCAATTGCGCTGGCCGCATTTCCTGATCGCGGGCTTTCTCGTGGTGGCGGGGCTATCCGGCTGGTTCGTGCTCAGCGCCCGGTCGGTGTACGTGCAGGTGACTCCAATGACTGCCAGCGTGGAAATCCAGTCGGGCTTCGCGTTGCAGCTCGGGGAGCGACATCTGATGCTGCCTGGTGAGTACACACTGCTGCTGAGCAACGAGGGCTATCACGACGAACAACTGGTTCTCACGGTCGGTGAGGAACAGGCACAGAATCATCCCTTCGTGCTGCGCGAGCTGCCCGGCATAGTCAGCTTCGAGGCCAGTAGCTTGACCGGTGCGCTGTCTGGTGCTGTTGTGACACTGAACGGCGAGGAGATCGGGCGCACGCCACTGCGTGACATCGAGCTGGAGCCAGGTGAGTACGAACTCACCGTCGTGGCCGACCGCTATCTCCCTCATACCGAAGTGATCAATGTGCCGGGACGCTCCGCTGTCAGTCAGTTCAGTGCAGCGCTGCAACAGGCCTGGGGAGAGGTCAGTTTCACCACAGAGCCTGCGGGAGCCGAAGTCCTCGTCGATGGGCAACTGGTAGGAACCACACCTTACAATGCCGAGATACTGCAGGGTGAGCACGAAGTCACGCTGAAACTCACCGGACACAAGGCCTGGCAGGATCGCCTGGAGATTGCCGCCGGGGAAGTCATCGCACTACCTTCCGTTGCACTGGAGCGTGCCGATGGGCTGGTTTTCATCCGCTCCCAGCCCAGCGGAGCGAACGTCACTATCAATGGCCAGTTCAGCGGGCAGACCCCGCTTGAGGTCGCGTTGCCGCCGGGGCGCACCCACGAAGTCACATTGTTCCGCAGCGGTTTCGACGCCGCCTCGCGCAGCATCCAGACCCGCCCCGACGAGGAGCAGGACATCACCGTGTCCCTGACTCCCATCACCTCTGTGGTGCGGGTTGTCGCCGAACCTGCGGAAGCCGAACTGTATGTGGACGGTGAGTTCAAGGGTCGCGCCAACCAGACACTGGAACTGCTCGCTGCAAGCCAGGTCATCGAGGTCCGCCTGGATGGCTATGTGCCTTACACAGGCAGCTTCACGTCGAGACCGGGGCTTGAGCAGGAACTGCGCGTGACGCTCAAGTCTCTCGAGGAGGCCAGAGTGGAGGCCATCCGCCCCGTCATCACCACGGTGGCTGGTCAGTCGTTGACGCTGCTGTATCCCGGACAGTTCACGATGGGCGCGTCACGGCGTGAACCGGGCAGGCGCGCCAATGAAGATCTGCGCGAGGTGCGCCTGGAACGGGCTTTCTATCTGTCGCCTCACGAAGTCAGCAATGCCCAGTACCGGCGCTTCAAGGCCGACCATTCTTCCGGTGTGCTGGAAGGGCGTACGCTGGACCTCGACAACCAGCCTGTCGTGCAGGTCGGCTGGCAGGATGCGGCACTGTACTGCAACTGGCTGAGCGAACAGGAAGGCTTGCCGGTGTTCTACAACGTGGAAGGTGGCCAGGTGGTCGGCTTCAATCCGGATGCCACCGGTTATCGTCTGCCGAGTGAAGCAGAGTGGGAATGGGCCGCACGCACCGACGGCAATGGCAACGTCCTGCGTTACCCCTGGGGTGACCAGTTGCCACCACCAGCCGCCGCGGGCAATTTCGCCGATGTTTCCGTCAGCAGTTTCATGGGGCAGTACATTCCCGGTTACGACGATACCTTCATGGGCACTGCGCCGGTCGGCCAGTTCGCGGTCAACAGTCGGGGCATGTACGACATGGCGGGCAATGTCTCCGAGTGGGTACACGATTTCTATGGCACGCTCATCAGTCTCGGAACTTCTGTTGAAGTGGATCCTCTGGGCCCCGAGTCCGGTGCCTATCACACGATCAAGGGTTCGAGCTGGGCGCACAGCAGCATCACAGAGCTGCGTCTGTCCTTCCGCGATTTCGCCGATACGGCGCGCAATGATCTGGGTTTCCGAATCGCGCGCTATCTGGAGGAGTGAGTCATGAAACAAAAACATTTGTTGTCGATCCTGCTGACCATGCTCATGAGTGTGCCACTCACACTGCATGCACAGACGACGCAGCCACCCACAGATGCCGACGACACCGCTGTGGGAGCGGACCCTGTCCGCGATGAAGTAGAGCAAGTCGCCGACGCAGACGACACCACAGGTGCAGACGCCACCGACGCCGAAGAAGAAGTCGACGGCAACGCCCGCTTCATTCCAACGGAGCAGGTGTCCCAGGATCTGGGAGTCTCGTTCCCTGTGGACATTTAATGCAGCCAGAACGCTGTGCGAGCACGACAAGAAATCAAAACAGACAAATCAGGACCAGCGAATGAAACAGAATTACCTCAATGAAGTGATCTATCAGATCTTCGCGCTCATCATCGTCGTGATCGTGGTGCATGCGGTCTATGTTGCCGTCATTCTGCCCAATGCAGAGTTCATCATGGAACAGCAGGCCGCGATGCAGGCCGCCGACGAAAACTATGTCGCAGAGCGTTCGATGTACGTGATCCTGCGCGACATGGAGCAGGAGACCTGTATCATCCTGATGTTCTGGGCGCTCTCCATCATCGGCATGAAGACGCGTCGCGTCATTCGCGAGAGAAGATTGCTCGATCGCGAGCTGCTGCAGGTCTCCGAGGGCATCAGCATTCTACCGGAAGATGCGCGGCACTATTCACGACCTGTGCAGGCGCTGCCGGATCATGAGCGGGTCTTCCTGTTGCCGCGCGCCGTGCTCGCCGGACTGCATCGCTTCGGCAGTACCCGCAGCATTCAGGATGCATCTGACACCATCAAGGATATCTGCAACAGCGAATCCGACAGACTCGAAAGCGAATTGAGCATCATCCGCTACATCGCCTGGGCCATTCCCTCGATCGGATTCATCGGCACGGTGCGCGGCATCGGTGCTGCACTCAGCCAGGCACATCAGGCAGTGAGCGGCGATATTCTCGGTGTGACCCTGAGCCTTGGTGTGGCGTTCAACTCCACATTCGTTGCACTGGTGACGAGCATTCTGTTGATGTTTCTGTTGCATCAATTGCTGCTTCTGCAGGATCGCCTCGTGCTCGATACCCAGGCGTATTGCGACGAACACCTGCTGCGCTATCTGCAGGTTCCCGACAAGGATCTCCTCGAATGACATTGCACGTTCTCGAATTCAATGATGCAGGCATTCGCGTCAGCGATGACAGCGGTGTGCTTGTCAGCAGCCCCGGCTACGCTCTTGTCGCGGGCAAGCGCATTGAATTCGGCGAGAATGCTCGCAAGCAGAGTCGCCTGAATCCGCTGAACTGTTTCAACCAGTTCTGGCACAAACTCAATCTCGATCCCTTTGCGCGCCCGGTCGCACACTATCGCCACAACGCGGACATCGCATTCTCGCATCTGCAGGATCTCGCTTCAGTCACGCAACTGGAAGGGGATGTGTTGCTCGCTGTTCCGGGAAGTTTTTCGCGCCAGCAACTCGCGATTCTGCTGGGCCTCATCAAGCAGTGTTCGTTCCGCGCCGTGGGTGTCGTCGATGCGGGTCTGGCTGCGGCCATCGATCATGCGCGCAGTGACAGCGTGATTCATGCCGACATCCAGTTGCATCAGGTCGTGTTGTCGAGACTGGTGCGGGAGAGTGGCGATCTGGTGCGCGAAAGCGTCGTGCAGGTGCCGGGCTCCGGCTGGGTCAACATGTCCGAAAGCTTGATGCAGTTGCTGACAGCGGCCTTCATTCAGCAATGCCGTTTCAATCCGCAGCACAACGCACAATCCGAGCAGATGCTGCTCGATGGTCTGCCGGGCTGGTTGCGCGAGAGTGATGCTGCCGATGCGCTGGAGAACAGTGCGGCGACCGATTCCGATGAAGCGCGCCGCAATCTGCTGGTGAATGTCAGCCACAACAATACGGTGCATCAGGCACGAGTGCCGCGCAGCAGTCTAGCGACACGTTTGCAGCCGTTCTTCCAGAAAGTGTCCGAACAACTGAAGCTGCTCGACCCGGAAGGCAAGAGTCGTCTACTGGTGTCCGATCGTCTGCAGGGTCTGCCCGGTTTCGCCGATGAAGTTGGTAAACACTTCAGCAGGATCAGCGTGCTCTCTGCCGATGCAGTGGGCGGCGCCTGTCTGCGCTATCACGAAGAGCTGAAGAGCTCGCCGGACGCGGTGCACTTCGTCACGCGCCTTCGTCCCGTGGAGGCCGCGACAGCGCAAGCGCCGCAAATCGTTGTCGAAGAGCCGACGCATTTCCTGAATGGGCACCACGCTCGCCGATTGGTGGATGGGCTGGTGATTCGCCGCACTAAAGAATCGAATGGCAATGTCATGCTTGAGATAGTCGGTCGAGGTGCGCGTCGCACAGCAGAAGGCTCGACGGTGCTGGGCGAGATCGCCTTCGACTCCGGACACTTCAGCATGCGCTCGACCAGCTCGACTGATCTGCTGATCAATGGTGTGCCGGCGCAACCAGTCCAGCGTCTGCATCTGGGCGAGCGCATCGGACTCGCAAACTCCACCGCGACAATTGAGCTGATCCGGGTGCAGGATGGCGACTAGCAAGAAACAGTTGCGCAGGGCTTTCAGCCCGATGAGCATGGCCTTTCTGGACGTGATGTCCTGCGGGTTCGGTGCTGTCGTGCTCATCTTCCTGATACTCGACCATCAGATGTCCGAGCAGGAAGTCGTCACCGATCCGAATGTCACGGCAGAGGTGAGGCTGCTTGAAGAAGAAATTCTGGAAGGGCAACAGAATCTCGTGCGCGCCAGGAACACGCTCGACGAAGTCAGCATGGAAGTGGTGGAAGCGCAGGGGCTCGCCACGCGCATCGAAGAAGAGATCGAGAACTTCATGCAACAACTGGCACTTTTGGAGAACACCTCACTGGCCAGTGACGAAAGCCTCGAACAGTTGCGCGCCGATATCCGCTCTCTCGAAGAAGAGCTGCAACGTCTGCAGGCCAGTGCCATCGAGCAGACCGGCACCAACGCGCGCGCCTTTGTCGGCGAGGGTGATCGTCAATACCTCACAGGCATGTTCCTGGGCGGCAACCGGATACTGATTCTCGTCGACACCTCGGCCAGTATGTTGGATGAGACCCTGGTCAACATCATTCGTACGCGCAACATGGGCGACGAGAACAAGCGTGCCGCCGAGAAGTGGCAGCGTGCCGTGCGTACCGTCGAATGGATCAGCAGCCAACTGCCGGTGGCCAGCCAGTATCAGATCTATGGTTTCAGCAGCGGAGTGACTGCAGCGCTCGCGGGTACGGAAGGCACCTGGCGCGAAGTCGCCGATCGCGATGAATTGAATCAGGCGGTCGAAGGAGTGAAGCGCTTCATTCCTCAGGATGGCACCAACCTCGCCGGCGTGTTCGAGGCTGCCGCACAAATGTCACCGCCGCCTGACAATATCTATCTGATTACCGACGGGCTGCCGACGTTGTCCGGCGCACGCTCCAACGACACGCTGATCACCCCGGCAAAAAGGCTTGAACTTTTCGAGGAGGCGGTAGAGTATCTTCCTCAGCGCACGCCGGTAAACGTGATACTGCTGCCGCTTGAGGGCGACCCGAGCGCAACGGCGGCGTACTGGCAACTGGCTCAGATCACCCGGGGTTCATTCCTCAGTCCAGCGCGAGACTGGCCATAATGCGTAAACGACGTGATGACTCAGATGCTTCCAGCATCGCCTTCCTCGACGTGATCTCCTGTGGTTTCGGAGCGATGATCCTGTTGCTGCTGATTACCGACAGCTCTCCCACCGTGACAGTCGAAGCCGCTCTTGTTCCCCAGGAGGTGCCGATCAACGATATGCAGGCGCAGTTGTTCGAGATTCGTGGCGAAACTCAGGTAGTGAATCGCGATCTGAATGCCAAGCGTGAACAGCTCTCCGCCTTCCAGGATCGCATCGCCAATCTGCGGCGTGAGCTCTATGCCGTGCAGGGCCAATTCGAGTCCTCCAACAGTGTCGCCGACGAACGCATCATCGAAGCACAGACCCTGGCGTCCGCCAAACAGTCTCTCACCGACGAGATGGCCAGACTCATGGGCGAGGATTTCGAGCGCAGCAACAATCTGGTCGGCGGCATTCCGGTCGACAGCGAATACATCATCTTCGTCATCGATACTTCCGGCAGCATGTTTCAGAACGCGTGGCCGAAGTTGATCGACACCATCGTCGCCACCCTCGATGTCTATCCCGAAGTGAAGGGTATCCAGATCATGAACGACATGGGCGACTACATGTTCGATTCTTTCCGCGGACAGTGGATTCCCGATACGCCCGCTCGCCGCACCACCATCATCAACACGCTGCGCAACTGGAGCCCCTTCAGCAACAGCAGCCCGGTGGAAGGCGTGACGGCAGCCATCAATACCTACTATGCACCGGACAAGAAGATCAGCATCTACGTGATGGGCGACGACTTCCAGCCTGGCGGCTCGATCACCCAGGTGCTGCAGACCATCGATCGCCTCAACGCCAAGGATGCCGACGGCAATCCGATGGTGCGTATACATGGTGTGGGTTTCCCGGTCATCTTCGGACTGGAGCCGCGCTATCATCAGAGCGCGTACCGTTTCGCCAACCTGATGCGTGAACTTACCCAGCGCAACGGCGGCACCTTTGTCGGTTTGAACAGTTTTCAGTAAGACGGAGAAATGCAGTGATTCGTGCAACGCAAATGAAAATACTGGCTCTCATGATTCCGGCGCTCCTGCTGAGTGCGTGTGGTGTGAGCTCCGTGGTGGTGGAAGGCAGCTATCCCAGCCCCAATATCCGTCGCATCCCCTTGACCCTCGGTGTCTATTACGACGATGAGCTGAAGAACTACAGTTATATCGAGTACACCGAGACAGGGCAGGAAGAATACAAAGTCGACAGCGGTCTGACACACATGCAGCTGTTCGGTTCGGTGTTGCCAGCCATGTTCGAGAATGTCGTGGTGCTCGACGACCTTTCCGAGGCCGCCAGTGCCGACGTGGATGCGGTGTTCGCGCCCAGCATCGAAGAGTTCCAGCTGGCGCTTCCGCAGAAGACTCGCCTTGACGCCTACGAAGTATGGGTGAAGTACAACATGCGGCTGCTGACACCGGATGGTGGCTATATCGCCGACTGGGTAGTGACGTCCTACGGCAAGACGCCGACGGAATCCTTGCGCTCGGTGGAGTCAGGTATCAATGACGCCACCGTGGGTGCGCTGCGCGACCTGGCATCGAATTTTTCACTCAGTTTCGGTTCGGTGCCGGAAGTGAGCGAATGGTTGGCGGCCAGACAATAGGTACAGCACAAAACGGCTTCAATGTGGTCAAGGAAGATGAATACAAAGTTTTCCAGAGGCATCATGACTAGTGACAACAGCAGAAGAACCAGAAGAATACGTGGCGCCTTGTTGAAGGCATCCGCGGCGTTGGCGTTTGTCTTTTCATTGGCAGCGTGCACCACGACGACGGTGGACGAGTTCCGTCAGGGCGAGACCGGCATCGAGTCGCACGAGTCCATCGTGATACTGGGACGGCGCCAGGGCAGCACCTATGAAACCCGCGAGGAGTTCGTCAATTGCGTCGGCGAGCGAGTGGGGCGCGGTTCGACGGCCATCCGCGTCATTCCCGAGCAGGAATTCATTGACTCACTGTTTCCCTGGTTCGAGCCGCGCACGGCACCGCTGCGCACCGCCGATCTGCAGGTGCTGATGGAAGAGCCGCTGGTGTCGCAGAAGATCGCGGACTACGGCATTCGTTACATCGTCTGGGTGGACGGACAAACGGAGACCAGC
>MGYS01000016.1:191959-214331 GCA_001802565.1 Gammaproteobacteria bacterium RIFCSPLOWO2_02_FULL_57_10
GATGACTCCAACTTCGACGCACGGGTGTGGGACGTGTCCTCGTTTGCATCCGTCGGCACCATCAGCACGGACGCGACAGGGCAATCCTATCTGCCCGCAGTCGTGGTGCCTATTCCGCTGATCGCGCGAGTGGAGGCAAATGCCTGCAACAGCCTCGCGGTGCAACTGCAGCAGTTTGTGAATGGTGACTAGTGACCCCTTGTGTGCGGTCAGGGCAGGGTAGACATGAGTGGCTCGTACAACAGAATTCCTTCCACGCTCTGCAGGCTGATCCTGTTGGTGCCTGCCTGTCTGTTTCTGCTGTCCTCCTGCGCCGTTAACCCGGCCACCGGTCAGGGCAACATCGTCATGACCTCCGAGCGTCGCGAGATCGAGATCGGCAAGGAAGAACACGAAAAGGTCATGCAGAGCATGGCCGTGATGACCGACGAGCAGATCAACGCCTATGTCAACGAAGTCGGTCAACGCCTCGCTGCAGTCAGCCATCGGCCCGACCTCACCTTCACGTTCACCGTGATCGACAGTCCCGAGATCAACGCGTTTGCCTTGCCCGGTGGTTATGTCTACATCAATCGCGGTCTCATGGCCTACCTGAATTCCGAAGCCGAACTGGCTGCCGTCCTTGGTCACGAAATCGGCCACATCACGGCACGCCACGCTGTGCAGCAACAATCGAGTGGCAATCTCGCGCGCATCGCAGCAGGCATCGGCGGTGTGGTGGCAGCGGTGGCCACCGGCAGCGGTTATATCGGTTCGCAGATCATGGACGTCGGTTCCATCTGGGCACAGGCGGGCCTGAGCGGTTTCGGCCGTGAACATGAACTGGAGGCCGACAGCCTGGGTGCCGAGTATCTTCTGAAAGCAGGCTATGATCCGCAGGCCGTCATTCGCGTCGTCACCGTGCTCAAGAATCAGGAAGACTTCAACACCAAGGTTGCGAATCAACAGCCCAGCTATCACGGCTTGTTCGCCACGCACCCGCGCAACGACACGCGACTGCAGCAAGCTGTTGCCAGTGTCGGCGCGTTGCCCGCGAGTGAAGCGACGTTGGTGGATAATCAGAAATTCCGCGATCAGATGGACGGCCTGATCGTCGGCGAGAGCCAGGCCATCACCGGCAGCGAAGCGCGCAATCGCTACTATCAGGAACTGCTCGGCTACACGATGGTATTCCCGAACGACTGGACCATCACCGAAACTCCCACCACCGTCTCTGCCGCGAACGCAGAAGGTACCAGCAGCCTGCGAGTGGAAGTGCAGCGCATGCAGGAAAGCATCGAGCCACGCCTGTTCATTCGCGACACGCTCGGCATCACCAATTTGCAGGAATCCGAACAACTCACGCAGTTCCGTCTGACCGGTTACACAGGAGTGGTCAGCGAGGGAGGCATGAGCAAGCGCATCGCGGTGATCTACCTGGGGCCACGAGTCTTTATTTTCACCGGCGAGATGAAGGACGCGGCGAGCGAGGAAGAACTGGACGCGCAGCTGCTGGCGTCAATTCGCACATTCAGAGCGATACAGGCGAACGAAAGATTCTCCGGTAACGAAAGCAGGATTCGTTACGTGCAGGTGGGCGATGGCTTCACTTGGCCAGCGCTGGCGCGCATGAGTCCGATTGCGAATTATCCTGAGGAGACTCTGCGTTTGCTGAATGGGTATTACCCTACCGGGAATCCGCAGGTGGGGGAGTGGATCAAGATTGTGGAGTGAACCTACCTGTGGGAGCGAGCCTTGCTCGCGAAAAGTCTGCCCGCCAACACAGCAGACAGGAAATAATCTCCGCCAACGATTTGCTAATGCGGTCAACATCAATCGCGCCTCCAGCAAGCCATGCGATCAGAAAAGTGTAGTGGTCAACTAATCCCAGGCGCTCCGCGCGCTGTGTCTGAATCAATCCCTTGTGAGTACGCCACGCGGCGATCAGGCTGAGACCTTCTATGCAAAGCCCCATTACGTCGTGTGGGATATAGATTTCGTCGGCGTTACTTATGCCGATGAGTTCCAGATATTGATTGTAACCGTGCAGACGATATTGGTACTGGTGAGGTCAAGTATGAGTCGTTGATTTGCGCCAATCAACGAACACCTTTATTGAATCGACAATCGGTTGTAACGCTCTGAAAAATGCAGATATTCTCTCGCATAATCAGCATGATAGGACTATAATATGTATAAATAGACAGTGTCCTGTCATTGCAAAAATTCCATGGAGGAATCGTTCCATGTCTCATCTCTCCCCGCTACCAACTGCGCCTTTCAACTCACTCCTCATCCCCGCAGACAACGCCACACTAAGCAACGAAATCACTCGCCTCGCTGGCCACATCAACGCGGCGCAGCATCGCTTCCTGACACTGCTCGCTGCGCTGATCGAGCGCAATGCGTGGGAGGGAGATGGAATCAAATCGCCCGCGCATTGGCTGAACTATTATTGTGGCATTGATCTCGGCGCCGCGCGCGAGAAAGTGCGCGTGGCGAAGTGCTTGCAGAATCTGCCTGGCATCGACGAGGCGTTTCGCAGCGGTGTGATCAGTTACTCCAAAGTGCGCGCCATGACCCGCTCGGCTATGCCGCAGAATGAGGCGATGTTGTTGCAGGTGGCGCTGCATGGCACAGCGCAACATGTGGAGCAATTGGTGCGCAAGTATCATCGCGCCGAGAAGCTGAGCGACAGGAAGAGCGATGCTTCGAACTATGACGCACGCGAGCTGACCTGTTTCTTCGATGAAGATGGCATGCTGGTGATTCGCGGTCGTTTGGCACCGGAGGATGGCGCGGTGTTCATGGGTTCGTTGAATGCCATGCTGTCGGCGTTGAATCCACCAGTGCCGAAGTGTGAGCTGTCGGAAGAGTTCGAGCAAAAGACGTTTCCGCAGAAACGCGCCGATGCGTTGCTGGCGATGGCAGAGCAGGCCGTGCGTACGATGGACAATGGATTGCAGCCAGTGTCATCGGCGGAGAAGTTCCAGGTGGTGGTGCATGTAGGAGCGAGCTTGCTCGCGAATCCGCTCGGCCGCGAGAGTATTGCGCTGGAAGATACCGTTGTGCCCGCGACAGATGTGCAGCCCAGCGAAGACCATCATCGCTGTTCGATTGAATGTGGTGACTCGCATTTTCCTTTGTCTGCCGCTACCGCTCGACGTTTGTGTTGCGATGCCTCGATGGTGATGGTTCAGGAGGATTCTCGCGGAAATGTTCTCAACGTGGGACGCAGGACACGCACTGTGCCACCTTCGACTCGTCGAGCGTTGCAAGTGCGTGACGGAGGCTGCCGTTTTCCTGGCTGCTGCGAGTCGCGGTATGTCGATGCACATCATGTGCAGCACTGGTGTGATGGCGGCGAGACGAAGCTGGATAATCTGGTGCTGCTGTGTCGTCACCATCACCGGCTGTTGCATCAGGAAGGGTATGAGATTGTGCGCAATGGCGACGGTGCATTCCTGTTTGTGACACCGCAGGGACGCGCGATGGCACGGGCGATCACGCCGCAGTTTGACTGCGTGGACGAGGCATTGATGGAAACGCTGGCCATCGAAAGGGAGCACGACAGCGCGGGCCTGGAAGTCAATTCACATACTGCTGTGACGCGATGGCAGGGGGGGCGGATGGATTACGATCTGGCAGTGGGCGCCATGCTCAGCCAGAAGGGACATCTGCCTGGATTCAATGCGCTGAGTCCAAAAATGAGTTGAACGAAAACCTGTATGGTAATCCGCACATCAAAAGCGCGGAAGTGGATTACAGTGCTCGTGTCAGAGTCAAAGGGTCAGAGTACTTCGACGTCTCCCTTGATCGAGTGACGTTTCAATTTAGGGCGTGGAGGTCAATAAGGGTTGGAGATAGTGTGAAGATGGAGTTACATTGGCCCGGAATCGAAGGGTATGGGACATCTTTGTGATACGAATAATTGCGTCATTCCTGCTCTGCGTTCTCAGCCTGACTGGCTGCCTGAACTCCAGTCCCGGTCTGGAAGCCCGTGATGATGTCTATGTGCTTGAAGGAATAGGGACCCCCGAAGCCTGCTTGGTTTCTGACACCCAATGTCTGGAGAGCAAATTCTATGTCGAGTGCGATCCTGATTCTGCCACAGTAGTTGATATCTGCCTGAAATGGCTTGCTGAGTTGGAGGGCTTGCCAAAACATGGGCATGCTCACATCAAGTTGCTAATGGCATCGACTTATTATCGACTGTCCGAGTTAAAGCGCTGGACAAGTCTTCCTGCCTTTCCGCACTTGAACGCACAAGGAGAAAAACTGCTCAGTTCTGAACATTATCTACTGAAGGTGCGAGAACTGGGCCAGGAAGTCTATGACGAAGACAATAACAATATCGAAGCCATGCGGACACTATCACTGACGTCAGAGAGTGATGAGGAACGTTTGCAGTGGCAAAGACTCGTAGTGAGAACTGAAACGCCCGATTATCTGACCTGCCGACTACTGCAAGGAGCCTTGAGTCGTGTCTATGACACGCCCGGAGACAGAAGTCGTGCCTATTCGGAAGCGGCCCGATGTTATATGACAAGCTACCGTGAATCGGAAGCACAGCTTGGTAAGTGGAACATGGCAGGAGAGGTGATCAATAGTTTGGAGAGTGCTGGTCAGACCCTCAGAAAAAATCGATTCTTGTCAGAGGTGAAAGAAGACATTGATCCTGAGCGAAGAGTTCAGGAATTGGCAAACATGAGGAGGCTTTCTCTGGATGAAGCTGAGTTTACACTGCAGACGCTGTGTCTGGGATCAGTGCGGGAAATGCTGGGAATAGAATATTGTTCGATGGCTATCGAGGATGCGTTACGTTCCATTTCAAGTTTGGCGTCTGAAACTTCGGTGTCGTATACAGAGGCAATCATGGAGGGAATCAACACCCGACTGCAACCAGCCGGAATGGTCCAGACAGAGGATCTGAATCCATTCAAGAAAGAAATTTCTCTTCTGGTCGAGCAAGAAGTCATTGCCAAAGGGGTGACTTCGGGAAAGATCTATTCCACTTATTCCTTTTTGGTGAATAACGATCTTGAGAAAAGTGTTGATGCTCAGCTCAAAGCAGTAGAGCTCGAACCGGAAAACGGCGATTATCGGGTCACTCTCGGCCATCTCCATTATCAACGTGGGGAACTGGAATTGGCAAAGCAGCAATATCAACAGGGTCTGGACCTTCTGCCAGACTACCGAAAAGCGTCCTTGATCCGTATTCTGGGTAGTATGAATATTGAGCTGGATTGAATTCTACGGGCGGCAGCGACTGCTACTCATCATTGATCGTGCGCAGACGATCTGAAAGCGTCCTGCGATTACTGGCGTCGTCATTGCGGACAACCTCGATGCTCTCGGAACTTGTCAGAACCAATCCGATCAGCAGCGTTCAGAGCAACTCCTCCCACCGGGTGAAGACCACGTCCAGTTGCGATTGCAAATTTTCAAGTTCCGACAATGTCGCGTCGATCGCACCCTGCGGTTGAGAATAGAATCCCTCTGCAGAGATTGCTTGCTCGAGAGTGGATATCATTTTTTCCAGTTTCTCGATCTCCTTCGGTAGTTGATCCAGCTCGCGCTGCTCTTTGTAGGACAACTTCCTGTTTTGAGGGACTGGTTCTGGTGCTGCAATTTTCGCAGGAGATGATACCGCCGGCGACGATTTTTCTGCCTTCCCCTGATCCGCGAACGACACCAGCTTGCCGCCCTGGTTTACCCAGTCCTGGTAACCACCGACATATTCCTTCACCACACCATTGCCTTCGAACACGATGCTGCTGGTCACGACGTTGTCGAGGAAGCGGCGGTCGTGGCTGACAAGCAGAATGGTGCCGGAGAATTCGAGCAGAATTTCTTCGAGCAGTTCCAGCGTTTCCATATCCAGATCGTTGGTCGGTTCGTCGAGCACGATGAGATTAGCGGGCTTGCTGAACAGCTTCGCGAGAATGAGGCGGTTCTGTTCTCCGCCAGAGAGTGACTTCACTGGTTGACGCATGCGCGCCGGGACGAAAAGGAAGTCCTGCAGATAGGAGATGACGTGGCGCTGTTTGCCGTTGATCTCGATGAACTCACGTCCCTCGCACAGATTGTCGATGATCGACTTGTCGAGCTCCAACTGGTTGCGCAACTGATCGAAGTAAAGCAGTTCGAGATTGGTGCCGATCTTCACCTCGCCCTGATCGGGTTGCAGATTGCCGAGCAATATTTTCAGCAATGTGGTCTTGCCGCAGCCATTCGCGCCGATGAAACCGATGCGATCTCCGCGCAGAATTTTTGTGGAAAAATTCTTGATGAGAGGTTCGCCGCCGAAACTGTGTGTGATCTTTGTGGCTTCGATGACAATCTTTCCTGAAGAAGACGACTGTTCCAGTTCGAACTTCGCCTTGCCGGTCAATTCGCGTCGCTGCTGCCGTTCGTAGCGCATTTGTTCGAGTGCTCGAACGCGTCCTTCATTGCGGGTGCGGCGGGCCTTGATGCCGGTGCGAATCCATTTTTCTTCTTCTGCGAGTTTCTTGTCGAACTCGCTGTTGAATTTTTCTTCCGCATCGAGCTGCTGATCGCGGAAGACGAGAAAACTCTCGTAATCGTAATCCCAGCAGCGCAGCTTGCCGCGATCCACTTCGATGATGCGATTGGTGATGCGCTGGAGAAACTGTCTGTCGTGACTGATCACGAGCACGGCGCCATTGAAGGAGTTGAGGTGTTTCTCCAACCACTCGATGGTGGGAATGTCGAGATGGTTGGTGGGCTCATCGAGTAGCAGCATGTCCGGATCGCACACGAGTGCGCGTCCGAGAGCAGCGCGACGACGGCTGCCGCCGGAGAGATTGCGCATCAGCGAGTCGGCGGGTAGCTTCAAGCTATCGACGATACTGTCGATGCGATGCTGAAATGCCCAGCCGTCCCGTGCCTCGATCTGCTTCTGCAGATGGGCCATGAGATCGAGCTGCTTCGGATCGCTCCAGTCGATGGTGTCGGCATCGGTGTGCGTCATCGCGTGATAGCGACGGAGCAGGTCGCCCAGTTCAGCCAGGCCGCTCGCAACGTAGTCATACACGGTCTCATTGCTGAGTTCGGGAAGATTCTGATCGAGATACGCAACGCGTACCTCGCCAGCACGCCACAGCTCTCCGCTGTCGGGCAGGGCCTGACCGCACAGCAGTTTCATGAACGTGGACTTGCCCGCACCGTTCTGGCCGAGTATGCCGATACGCTCGCCCTTGTGAATGGTGAGGTCCACCTTGTCGAGCAGGGGGCGGTCGCCATAAGCGAGTGACAAGTTCGAAAGTCTGTAAAGCAGCATAAAAATTTTCCAGCAAAACTTGTGTGTACGAACGTTTGTATTCTCGTGCTTCGATCGCCGAGCAGCAATGCCCGTCCCCCTCATGCCAGACACGCCGTGAACCCATCCATGGGGGCTCGGCATCCGCCGTCCAGGCGGATGACGGTCTGTCATGAGGGGGACGGGCACCGCTGCTCTAGCTTCTGTGCGGCATGAAGATCGCAATTTCTACGTTGAATTCACTACCTTAGGCAGATGTATGCTGCGGTGGGTGAGGGGCAACATCATTCGCGAGCAAAGCTTGCTCTTGCATGGTCAGGGTTACCACTGAAAGTAGAGCTGCGGTGTGAGGTGAGGTTATGACGGACCGTCATCCGCCTGGACGGCGGATGCCGAGCCCCCATGGATGGGTTCACGGCGTGTCCGGCATGGCCTCAGCTCATACCGTAGATCGGCAATCGAAGTGTTGAGCCTGTATCTGCATAGCCTTTGTTATTAATGGCGCGCAGTATAAACTTGTCGGCACCTACATGACAGCAAAGAACCGATGATGGCAAGCCTTTATGCTTGAGACAAAGAGTTTACCGGCGTCAGTCAAGTCCATTGTCGATCTTTACTGGGAGAGACTGCTCGATCTCGAGAAAAACCAGGAAGGAACGCAGGAAAAGCTGAGTGCGCTCGTGGCGGCCGATACCGGGTTTGCCGACGAGCTGTGCCGTGTGTGGGTGGCCAGTGATTATGCTGCCAACCTCTGCATCACTCAGCCTGACATGATTGTCGCACTCAAGCGCAGCGGTGAGCTGGAGCGGTGTGACAAGCAGGATTTCTCCGCAGAGCTGGCCGGGCGACTCGCCTCTCTTGCCGATGTGCCCGAGTCCGAGCAGGACGCACAACTCAAACAGATTCTGCGCATCAATCATCAGCGTCAGATGTTGCGCATCATCTGGCGCGACGTCTGCGACAAGGCTGACGTTGCAGAGATCTGTGCGGACATCTCCGCTCTCGCCGATGCGGCGCTGGATAACAGTCTTGATACTCTGCATTCCTGGTGCGTCAGAAAATGGGGCCAGCCTCTCGGTGCCGGTAATCAGAAGCCGCAGCGTCTGGTCGTCATCGGCATGGGCAAGCTCGGCGCGCACGAACTCAATCTATCGTCCGACATCGATCTGATCTTTGCCTATCCCGACGCGGGTGACACGCAACCAGCAGAGGGCGAGCCGCTCTCGAATCAGCAATTCTTCATGCGTCTTGGCCAGCGTCTCATCGACGTGCTCGACACTGTCACCAGCGATGGTTTCGTGTTCCGCGTTGACATGCGTCTGCGTCCTTACGGCAGCGAAGGCGCACTGGTCTGCAGCTTCGACGCGATGGAAAACTATTATCAGAATCAGGGGCGTGACTGGGAACGCTACGCGCTGATCAAGGCACGCATCGTGGCCGGTGATCAGATGGCGGGTAAGGAGTTGCTCAAGCGTTTGCGTCCCTTCATCTATCGTCGCTATCTGGATTTCTCTGCCTTCGAAGCGCTGCGCAGCATGAAGATGCAGATCAACAAGCAGGTGCGACGCAAGGGTCTGAGTCAGGATATCAAGCTGGGGCCAGGTGGCATTCGTGAAGTGGAATTCATCGTGCAGGCCCTGCAGCTGGTGCACGGCGGTCGTGACCTGCGTCTGCAGGAACCTTCTCTGTACAAGGCGATGAAGGTGCTGGCACAGAATGATTATCTGCCGGGCTGGACGATCGATGAACTGCGCGAGGCCTACGATTTTCTGCGTAGACTGGAACACAAGCTGCAAGGGCTGGCCAACAAGCAGACGCAGATGCTGGTCACGAACGAGATCGAGCGACAGCGTGTCGCGCTGGCGATGAATCTCCCCGATTGGGAATCACTTGTCGAACAACTGGATCAGCATCGCAGAGTGGTGCGACAACATTTCTCGGCGGTGATCAAGACGGAAGATGAGGAACAATCCTCTGCTCCCTCTCTGGAAGAGAGTGATTGGGGAGCGTTGTGGCGCCAGGAAATGACCATCGATGCCGCAATCAAGTTTCTTGGCGATCACGGCTTCGAGGATCCTGCACAGACAGCAAAATTGATTGACGATTTCCGCAAGGACAGAACCTTCGTCGTACTGCAGGGCGAGAGCCGCCAGCGCATCGACAAGTTCATGCCGGTCCTGCTCCATGCGGTAGCGGATTCGGAGCAACCGAGTCTTGGTTTCGCTCGCGTGTTGACGCTGATCGGTGCGGTGAGTCGTCGCACGGCCTATGTGGTGCTCTTGCTGGAGAATCCGGCTGCACTGCAGCAGGTGATTCACTTGTGCACCGCGAGTCCGTTCGTCACGGAGTTTCTCAGCAAGCATCCGGTGCTGCTGGATGAGCTTCTTGGCGGCATCGACGAACCTCCGGTGAAGGCCGTGTTGCAGGAGGAGCTCGCGCAACAGATTCTACGTATCGATCCCGACAACTTTGAAGAGCAGATGGAGACGCTGCGCTATTTCAAGCAGTCGCACACTCTGCAGGTGGCCGCGGCGCAGATCACCGGCAGATTGACCGTGATGAAGGTGAGCGATTATCTGACCTTCACTGCGGAGGCCGTGCTGGAACAGGTGCTGGGTCTGTGCTGGAATTTTCTGATTCGCAAGCATGGCTATCCGGTCAACACGGAAGGCGGTCATGGCCAGATGGATTTTGTGGTGATCGGTTATGGAAAACTCGGTGGCATCGAGCTCAGTTACATTTCCGATCTCGATCTGGTGTTCCTGCACAGTGGCGCGCTTGATACGGATACCGTTGTTGGTGAAGGTCAGCGCAGCATCAACAGTCGTGAGTTCTACACGAGACTGGCGCAACGCGTCATCATGATGCTCGGCACGTATACGGTGTCGGGAAAACTCTATGAGGTGGACATGCGTTTGCGTCCGTCGGGTGAATCCGGATTGCTGGTGAGTTCGATGGAAGCATTCGCCACCTATCAACGCGCCGAGGCATGGACGTGGGAGCATCAGGCGCTGGTGCGCGCGCGCGCGGTGGCGGGCAGCAAGGAGTTGCAGCGCGCTTTCGATCAGTTGCGCGCCACTACTCTGGGAACGCGCCGTGATCTGCAGAAATTGCGCGAAGACGTCACCGCAATGCGACAGCGCATGCGTGACGAGTTCGCGAAGAAGCCAGCGAGTGAGCGCGACAAGCTTTCGTTCATCATCAAGCAGGGTCGTGGTGGCATCGTCGATATCGAATTCATTGTGCAGTTTCTGGTATTGGCGCACGGCGCCGACAATGCCGCGCTGCTGACGTATCCCGACAACGTGCGCATTCTCGAGGCCGCGCGTGACGGTGGACTGCTGACCAGCGATCAGTTCCGACAACTCACCGATGCCTATCTCGGCCTGCGTTCCGCGCTGCATCATTTTGCGCTGGCGCAACAGGACGTGGCGGATGCGAGCGACGAACTGGACGCGCATCAATTGGCAGTCAGCCATGTCTGGGATGCGGTGTTTTCATGACAGAGGTTTCTTCGGGCGCGAGCAAAAAGATTCTGATCGTCGGGCCCTCCTGGGTGGGCGACATGGTGATGGCGCAGGCGCTCTTCATCACGTTGCAGGCGCAGGCAGCAGCGGCGGGCGGTACGGCGATCATCGATGTGTTGGCCCCGGCGTGGAGTCGTCCGCTGCTGGTGCGAATGCCCCAGGTGCGTCACGCCATCGATCTGCCATTTGCTCACGGCGAACTCAATCTCGCAGGGCGTTATCGTCTCGGGCACTCCCTGCGCAAGGAGCGTTACGATCAGGTCATCGTGCTGCCCAACTCTTTCAAGTCGGCGCTGCTGACCTTGTTCACTCGCAGCAGGAAGCGCACCGGTTGGCGCGGCGAGGCACGGGGGATACTCCTGAATGATGTGCGGCAGCTGGACCCGCAGGCGCTGCCGCTGATGGTGCAGCGCTTCGTGGCACTGGGCCTGCCCGAGGGTGCCTCCTTGCCGGACCCGTTGCCCAGACCCCAACTGATCACCGATCCCGCGAGCGTCGCGCTGGCCCTTGCGGATCTGCAGCTGCAGACCACTCGACCGGTGCTGGTCATCTGCCCGGGTGCCGAGTTCGGCGACGCCAAGCAGTGGCCCGCGGAGCACTTCGCCAGCCTGAGCGCCAGGAAGATCGAGGATGGCTGGCAGGTGTGGATACTCGGCTCGGCCAAGGACAATCACGTTGCCACGACCATCAAAGACCTGCTATCCACAGTAGCGCGGGCGGAGTGCCAAGACCTGACTGGCAGGACATCGCTTGCCCAAGCCATCGACCTCATGTCATTGGCGAGAGCGGTCGTCAGCAACGACTCCGGGCTCATGCACGTCGCCGCCGCGCTGGCGCGTCCCATTGTGGCGCTGTACGGCTCCACTTCCGCCGACTTCACCCCTCCGCTGGCAGATAACGTACAATTGCTCGCAACCGATATCGGCTGCCGCCCCTGCTTCGAGCGCACCTGCCCCCTGCAGCACAAGCGTTGCCTCGTGGATCTCTCGCCGCAGCTGGCGCTGGGGGCACTGGAGGCGGTTCTGAACCGGGCCGGGTCGCCAACACAAACAGATGGGGAGCAACGCTAGTTGCGAGTTCTAATAGTCAAAGTGTCGTCCCTGGGGGACGTGATTCACACACTGCCTGCCGTGACGGATGCGAAGAGCGCCAACCGGCACCTGCAGTTCGACTGGGTTGTGGAAGAGAACTTTGCCGAGGTACCGTCCTGGCATCCGGCCATAGATCGAGTCATTCCCGTTGCGTTCCGGCGCTGGCGCAAGAGCATTGTCAAAACCCTGCGTGGCGGCGAGTTCGGTGCCTTCAGGCAGAACCTCAAGCAGACTCACTACGATCTCGTGATCGATGCCCAGGGCCTCATCAAGAGCGGCATCATCAGCAGAATGTCACGCGGGCTCACCGTCGGGTTGAGCAACAGCACCATCAAGGAGCCACTCGCGACGCTGTTCTACAACAAGATGTTCTCCGTGCCCAGAGATGAACACGCCGTGCAGCGGGTGCGCGAATTGTTTTCGCGCGCGCTGAATTATCCACTGCTGCCTGCCGACCTGGAGCGCATCGACTACGGACTGGATCTTGCCCGCCTCGGTCTGACAGAAAAGTTGCAGGACAGCGGCGTGCTGGTGTTTTTGCACGGCACCACGTGGCAGTCGAAGCACTGGCCCGAGCCTTACTGGCGCGAACTCGCGAAGCTGGCAACCGCAAGAGGTTATACCGTGAAACTGCCCTGGGGCAGTGAGCCTGAATTCAAGCGCGCTCATGCGATTGCCGATGGCATCGCCGGGGTCTCCGTTCTGGAAAGACAGACGCTCACCGGCATGGCGCAACAGATCGCCATGGCCGACGGGGTGATCGGTGTCGACACCGGTCTGGGTCATCTTGCGGCGGCATTGGCGACTCCTACACTTACTCTCTATGGTCCGACGAATCCCGGGCTGGCCGGCACGTTCGGATTACATCAGGCACGATTGTCCTCGACGCTCCCCTGCGCCCCCTGCATGAGCAAGACCTGCCACTACGAAGGTGCCGCGATCACCGACACGGCTGATGGCAGTGTGTTCACGGTGACGCCACCGTGTTTCAGTTCGCATCCTCCCCGCCAGGCGCTCGCGGCATTGGAGTCCCTCACCGCCCAGCGCAAGAGGAGCGTGCAGATCGCATGACACTCGCCTTCCTCATCTACTCCTACTTTCCTTACGGCGGCCAGCAGCGCGATTTCCTGCGCGTGGTTCGGGAGTGTGCTGCGCGTGGGCACGACATCACGGTGTACACGATGAAGTGGCAGGGCGAGCAACCCGAAGGCATCAGGATCGTCATCGTGCCGATCAGGGGTTGGAGCAGTCATGTGCGCTACCAGCGCTTCTCTGCGGCGGTTGCTGATCTGCTGCGGATACATCCCGTCGATGGCGTCATCGGTTTCAACAAGATGCCGGGGCTCGATGTGTATTTTGCCGCAGACCCCTGTTTTGCCGAACGGGCTCTGAAGGAGAGAGGTGGCTACTATCGCTTCACCCCACGCTATCGACATTTCAGTCAGTACGAGCGGGCGGTGTTCGGAGAGTCCTCTTCCGCGCATGCGCTGCTGCTGTCGCCCTTGCAGAGGCGCCAGTTCGCACAGCATTATCCCGGCTGCGAGCCGCGTCTTCATGACATCCCGCCCGGTATCAGCCGCGACCGCCAACCGCCTGCGAATGTGAAGGAGATTCGCGCCCAGTTTCGTGCCGAATTCGGTTTGCGCGACGACGATCATGCCGTGTTGCAGGTCGGTTCCGGTTTCGTGGTGAAAGGCGTGGACCGGTCGCTGCGTGCGCTGGCCGCGCTGCCGGATGAAGTACGCAACAAGACACGGTATCTGCTGGTGGGACAGGACAAGCCGGGCAAGTTCAAGCGGCTTGCGCGCAGTCTCGGCATTGCTGAGAACTGCACATTCTTCTCCGGACGCGACGATGTGCCGCGCTTTCTGTTTGGCTGCGATCTGCTGCTGCATCCTGCGTACAGCGAGAGTGCCGGTTACGCGCTGCTGGAAGCCACCATCGCAGGATTGCCTGTGCTGACTACCGACACCTGTGGCTACGCGTTTCACATCACGCGGGCCGGTGCGGGTGAAGTATGCGCGTCACCGTTCTCCCAGAATGATCTGAATCGTCGCCTGTTACAGATGCTGCTGTCGGATCAGCGCAGTCAGTGGCGGGCCAATGGCATTCGTTATGGACAGACGGCAGACCTGTACAGTATGCCGACAACGGTTGCGGGTCTGATCGAGACTCTTGTCTCGGCGAAGCACAGGGCGCGCGAAGAGGTGACAGCATGAAAGCCACTCTGCTCCTGAAAAACACCCTGTGGGAGCTTGCCTGCAGGCGATCGACACGGAGTTTGCCATGATCGTCAACCTGCGCGAAGAGTTTGCGAAAGCCTGGGAAGGCAGTGACCCTTTCGAGCGAGTCGATGCTCTCGAGGGCGTGGTCTATCGCAACGTCAAGGGCCGGCGCACTTTGCAGTTCTCTCATCAGGGCAGAAATTATTTCGCGAAGATTCATCGCGGCGTGGGCTGGGCCGAGATCATCAAGAATCTGCTGACGCTGAAGATGCCGATCCTTGGCGCAGAGAATGAATGGTGTGCCATCGCGCGTCTGCAGGAACTCGGTGTGGCGACCATGACGGCTGCAGGCTACGGACGCAGAGGCATGAATCCGGCAACACGGCATTCATTCATCATCACGGAAGCGCTGGAGAACACCGTCAGCCTCGAGGATTACTGCGCGCCGTGGGCGCACAAGAGCCCACCGTTTATCATCAAGCTGCGACTGCTCAGAGAGCTTGCCAGCATCAGCCGTACACTGCACGGCAACGGCATCTGTCATCGTGATTATTATCTGTGCCACTTTCTTCTGCATGACGCGGAGAAATTCAGCGCAGGAGAAATTTCTCAGCCACGACTGTCCCTGATCGATCTGCATCGTGCCTTGATTCGTCGCAATCTTGCCCAGCGCTGGATCATCAAGGATGTGGCAGGTTTGTATTTCTCGGCCCTGCATGTCGGACTCAACCGTCATGACTTCCTGCGCTTCGTCAAACTCTATAGTGGCAAGTCGCTGCGCGCCGCGCTTCAGGAAGACGGAAAATTCTGGCAACAGGTACACAACAAGGCGATGCAACTGGACAGGAAACTAACCCTGTAGGAGCCTGCTTGCAGGCGAAAGAATTTTCACCCAAAACTGCAACCTGAAACCCATGCAACCACTCGACACCAGAACATTGCTCTCAAGCGGACGTGCGCTGCCACTGCCCGCCGTGCTGCAATGGCAATCGGACAGTGGCACATCAGAGACCCTCGAGGTGCTCAGTGTCTTCCGTGTGTTGCCGGAGAAGAGGATCGTGGCGCTGGCGAACTGGAATGGGCAGCTGGTGGTTGCCAAACTGTTCTTTGTGCGTGGCCGCTGGGCGCAGCATCTGGAGCGCGAGACGCAAGGGATCGCGACCATCATGGCAGCAGACATTGCCACACCCAGGCTCCTCGCCACAGGGGTGAGCACGGACGATGGCACGGGTGTGCTGCTGCTGCAATATATCGACAACAGCGTGAGTGTCGGACAACGCTGGCAGAATGCGGCGGAGCCCGAACGCGACCTCCTGCTGCACAAGGTAGTTGCCCTGATTGCCGAGTGTCACAACAAGGGCCTCCTGCAAAAGGACATTCATCTCGACAACTTCCTGATGCGCGGGGACGATCTTTATCTATTGGATGCGGCCGCGATCGAACGGCAGAGTGTGGAGGCCGATGGTGTCGGTGTGGATTCCGTCCGTTCACTGCAGAATCTGGCGCTATTCCTTGCGCAGTTTCCCGTGAGCAACGACACCAGCGTGCAATCACTCCATGCTTTCTACCGTGCCCGGCGACCAGAGGCAGACATCAGCGCAGACACCGGGATGTTTGCCGCATTGCTGCGCCAGAATCGTCTGGCTCGCCTCAAGGTCGTGCTCGCCAAACTCTATCGCGAGACCAGCGCACACATCTGTGTCCGGCAATGGGACAAGTTCGTGGTGTATCGGCGGGAGATGGATTCTGCCGCCATGCGTGAGTTCATCGCCGACCCCGATTCCGCGATCGCGGAGGGACGCCTGCTCAAGAAGGGCAATTCCTCCACTGTCGCCCTGATACGAATTGCCGGGCGTCATTACGTTCTCAAGCGTTACAATATCAAGAACGTCTGGCACGGGCTGAGCCGTCTGCTGCGTCCGAGTCGAGCGTGGGTGAGTTGGCGCAATGCGCACATGCTGGAGATGCTGGGTATCGCAACGCCAACCCCTCTGCTGATGATGGAGCGGCGTCTCGGGATGCTGCGCCGCGAGGCGTACTTTCTGTGCGACCATGTACCTGGCGAGGACGCCTTGCATTTGCTGGGCAAAGAGCCTATAAACTCGCCGGCCTGGAGTCGGGCGCTGGAACAGTTCGATGCGCTGTTCCAGATCATGTGCGACTACGGCATCGTGCACGGTGACATGAAGGCAACGAATTTCATCAGCAACGAAACGGCGCTGGTGGTGCTGGACCTGGACGCGATGCGACAGGAACAGGACGGGAGACGCTTCGTTATGGCGTTTCGCAAGGATCTGCAGCGTTTCGCTGCAAACTGGCAGAATCAACCCGAGCTCGCACAAGGTGTCGCGTCGCTCATTGCCAGGATTGACAGGACGCTCGAACAGGACAGTCGGAACAATACACTTTAGAACGTCGATGAAAGGATTATAAAAGGGTCACAATGTCTCTCATTACTCTGGGCCTCTCGGGTGCCCTAGGTCACGATGCCGCCGCCGCATTGTTTGTCGATGGCGATCTCGTTGCAGCGGTGGAAGAGGAGCGACTGGTCAGGCGCAAACACGCCAAGGACTGCATGCCGCGCGAGTCCGCCAAGTTCTGCATCCGCTCCGCGAAGATCAAGCCGCGTGACATCAACAACGTGGCGATCTCCTACGCTCCCATTTCGCTTTTCAGCCCCGCACGCTGGCATCATGCGGCGCGCTATTGGTACGCGCCGGATCGCGGCATAGACGCCATCTTCAACGGTAATCGCCGTTACCGACGCTACATGCACGAAGTGAAGGCGCTCATGGATGAGTTGAAGATTCCCTGGCACAAGATTCGTTTCGTACCGGTGCAGCATCAGTTGGCACATGCCAGCAGTGCGTATCACATGAGCGGATTCGCGGAGAAGACTGCCATCCTCACTATCGACATGAAGGGTGAGTATGCGTCGATGTTTCTTGGCTACGGCGAGAATGGCCAGATCCGCAAGATCAAGGAATTCTACGACCCCGATTCGCTGGCCGGAATGTTTGGCGCCATCACCGATTATCTCGGCTTCGACATGCTCGACGGTGATGCGAAGGTGATGGGCATGGCCACCTACGGCGATCCCGACAAGTACGATCTGTCCAATCTCGCGAGTTATGACGGCAAGAATTTCCGCGTCAACACCCAGCTGATCGGCACGGTGGGTCTGCGTCGCTTCAAGGATAAATCCCGAGGCCATTTCTTCAGTCAGAAACTGATCGATCAGCTCGGGCCGCGTCGTGCCGGTGATCTCATTCAGGACCCCTATGTGCACTACGCCGCGAGCATTCAGAAAATCTATGAGGAGGCAGCGGTAGCGCTTGTCACACATTATCTCTCCGATATCTTGAGGCAGACCGGCAAGCTGGTATTCGCGGGCACAGGCGCACTGAACGTGAAGCTGAATCAGCGGCTCGCGTCTCTGCCATTCGTGAAGGAGCTGTATGTGCCTCCTGCTCCGGGCGATGCGGGTACGGCAATCGGTGCGGCGGCCTACACGCTCTCGCGACAGAATGTGAAGGTGCACGGACATACCAACGCGTACCTCGGACCCCGCTATACGACTGATCGTTGCATTCGCGCATGCGAGCGGCACCGCGAGAGACCACAGTGGCAAGTGCTGGAAAGTCCTGCTGCGAAGGCGGCGGAACTGTTGGGGCAGGGACATCTGGTGGGCTGGTTCCAGAGCCGAATGGAGTTCGGGCCGCGCTCGCTCGGCAATCGCAGCATTCTCGGCAATCCATCTACAGCGGGCATGGTCGAGAGCATCAACAAGAAGATCAAGTTCCGGGAGAACTGGCGCTCTTTCTCGCCGAGTGTCATCGACACGATGGCGGAAGAAGTGTTGCAGTCAACGCACCCCGCGCACTACATGAGCAGAACGTTTGATGTGTCGGAGAAGTGGAAGCAACTGCTGCCCGCAGTGGTGTACAAGGATGGCACGTCGCGTGCGCATGTGGTGACGAAGACGGCGAATCCGCGTTTCCACAAACTGCTGAAGGAGTTCCAGAAGATCAGTGGCTACGGCATCGTGCTGAACACGTCACTGAACCGTCCTGGTGAGGCGATGATCTGTTCGCCGGAGGATGCATTGAACCTGTTTTTTGGTTCTGATCTGGAATATCTGATCATGCAGGACATTCTCGTCACCAAGCGGCCGGAGCCGGATTGGGACATGGGCTGATCCTGACTTGTGAGGAGCTGAAATGAACATGTGGGAGCGAGCCTGCTCGCGATTGCTTTCTTGCCGAGCTACCCTCTACCCACAATCACAGCTCTACCTTTGTGCCACTTCTGCGGTGATGTTCTTCTTCAAGGCAAAAACCCCGTGCGGCGATATATCACAAACTCGGGCTCGCCGTCCGCGGGGAACTGCGCGACGAGTTCCACTTGCTGGAAGGCGCGGCTGGCTTCGAGCAGTTCGCTCACGTTGCGGTCCAGGCTCAGGGCGAGGAGGGTGCCGAATCCCGCGTAGGTGATGGTGTTCTCGTCCACGTAGCGGGAGATGTTGTCGTAGTCCTTCACGCGTCCGCTATGAAAGGCCACATAGTGACTGTTGGTGATCAGCGTGATGTTCTCCGGCGTGTTCGCCACGATCCAGTCGCTGGCCTCCTGCATCGCGTCCTTCGACGCGCCGAAACTGATGTGCGCATCGATCGCGCAGAACAGCACGACGAAACCCAGCACCCCTCGCATGATTTTCATGGCAGATTCTCCACGCACCTGATTCAGCGCGTTATCGATGACCAGCGGAACCATCAGGACCAACACCGTGCAGAACAACAATGTGTAACGCGTTGACATGAAACGCGTCAGCAACAGAAATCCGAGCATGATCACGAAGGCAATCAGCGCGTAGCAGAACACCGCACGCCAGGCGGGGTGATGCAATTCGCAGAAGCGATTCTTCAGACCGTAAAGCAGAACAAGCAGCGGCGGCACGCCGAACCCGGTGATGAGTTTCAACGCCAGAATGGCTCCAAGCCCCGCCGTCATGAACAGCACGATGTATTGCCCGGAATAATCAGCAGCATATTCGCCGAACACGGCATCAGTCAGTGGTGAAGAGGCTGCGCTCAGTGCCGCCCAGGAGTCTCTCAGGAATGGGACGTAGACAGAGATGATGCTGCGCAGGATGCGCAATACATCGACGTCCATCATCATCAGCACCGCTGCGCCAAGAAGCGCGAGCACGAATTGCACTGCGATCATCTTCAGCAGCGCCATGAATCGTGCACGCCACGCGAATTGCGAATTGCACAGCAACACCAGGGGCCCGGCAACCAGATAGGCCAATGCCTCGCTGCGAAACAATGCGGCGATGGCGGTCGTCGCGCAGAACAGCACGATCTCGAGCCAGCGTTGCGCCTTGCTGTAGCGAATCAGAAACAACAATCCCAGCAATGCAAATCCGAGAAAGCCGATGTCGCGAATCAGGAAATAGCGATACTCGTTCAGCTGGGGGTAGATCAGTACGGTGATGGCGGCAATGATCGCAAGGCGCCGGGTGTCGCGAATTTCCAGTGCCAGTGAGATGAACGAGTACACCACCAGCGCGTAGAACAGAGAGTTCAATACCTGACCGGCCGCGAACAGATCGAGCCCGGTGATCTGGTGCAATAGACCGACGAGAACAGAATAGGCCGCAGAAGGATACCAGGCGTAGGCCGCCGCGACGCCCTCGTTGAGATAGACCTCGGCGGTGCGGACGTAGCCGAAGGCATCGGCATTCGGAATGGGATTGAGCAGGGCGTGCAGCACCGACAGCAGCAGGCTGACGGCGATGGCGTAGTAACGGATGTCGAGGTGGCGCCACTCGGGTTTCATTTCGCTCGCTCTGCTTTCCTGTAGGGACTCGCCGCCTTGCCATCGGGCTGCGTCTTGAAGCGCTTGTGCAGCCACAGATACTGCTCGGGATGCTGTCGTATGGCTTCCTCCAGCACGCTGTTGATGCGGCTGGCATCGGTCACATCATCGCCGCTCGGATAGTTTTCCAGGGGCAGACTGAAGTCCAGATGATAGCCCGAGTTATCGGCGGTGCGGTAATGAGTGAAGATGATCACGGCCGAGTCGTTGAACGATGCGAAGCGACTGGTGGCGGTGATCGTCGCGGCCTTCACGCCGAAGAAGGCGACATACACCGAATGCCTGGGACCGTAGTCCTGGTCCGGCGCGTACCAGACCGTGTGTCCCTGCTGCAGGGAGCGCAACGCCTGACGCACATCGCCGCGCTCGATCACGGCGCCATACAGACGTTTGCGCGCGCGGAACATGAGAGTCTCGAACAGAGGATTCTTGTGGGGACGGTACGTCACATCCATCTTGTGGAAGAGACTCAGCAGGCTGCCCGCGAACTCCAGCGTGGTGAAGTGGGCGCACACCAGCAGTACTCCCTTGCCAGCCTCGGAGGCTGCCTTCAGATTGTCGAGCCCACTGACCGTGACGCGCTGACGAAAGTGCGCCGGATGACGGCACCAGGCCATTGCCACCTCCATGACGCCGATGCCGTTGGAGATGAATGTGGCCTTGACCAGCTTCTCCTGCTCCTTTGGAGTCATTTCCGGAAAGCACAGGGCGATGTTGATCCGGCAGATCCGTCGTCGCTCCTTGGCGAAGTGATAGCTGAGCCAGCCCAGCAGTTGTCCGAAGCGGATCTGCAGCGCGAATGGCCATTGGGCTGCCAGCCAGATGATGGCGAAACCGATCCACGTGGGCCAGTAGCGTGGCGCGAGGAAGTCGGTGAGGTTGTCGGATTTTCTGGATTTCTTGCTCACGGGTTGCCAGGGCCGAAGGCTGCGAAGCCTGATGAATTTCTTGTTGTCATGCCCGTATTGTGGCGCGATACGGGCTGTTTCGCCATCAAAAGCTTTGCCCGGCAGGATCCCGGGCTCAAGCCCCGCTGGCCTCCTGTGGTATTATCGCCGCCTCTTTCAGGACTTTCGGAACCTCGTCAATGAAACTGGATATGCCCCCTTTTCAGCAGGCCCGCGTGCTTGTGGTTGGTGATGTGATGCTGGACCGCTACTGGCACGGCAAGGCGCTGCGGATATCTCCGGAGGCCCCGGTCCCGGTGGTGCGCGTGGGCAATCGCGAAGATCGTCCCGGCGGTGCGGGCAACGTGGCACTGAACGTCGCCGCCCTGGGGGCTGCTGCATCGCTCGTGGGCATCATCGGTGACGATGAGGCTGGCGAGGAATTGCAGTCCCGTCTCAAGGCTGCCGGAGTGCTGTGCGATTTCGCCGTATCCGAGGTTGCTCCCACCATCACGAAGCTTCGTGTGGTAGCCCAGCATCAGCAGCTTATCCGCGTGGACTTCGAGCAGGATTTCGAGAGTGGCGTGGTCGATTCGCTGCAGGCGAAAACCGAAGCCCTTCTTGCAGGTACACAGGTGCTGGTGCTCTCCGATTACAACAAGGGCGCATTGCAGAACACGCAACCGCTGATCGCCGCCGCCCGCGCGCGCGGCATTCCCGTCGTCGTCGACCCCAAGGGTTCTGATTTCAGCAAGTACCACGGTGCGACGATCATCACGCCGAATCTCAACGAATTCGAAACCATCGTCGGCAAGTGTCGCAGCGAGGAAGAACTGTCTGCGCGCGGCCTGAAACTGATGAGCGAGCTCGGCCTCGATGCGCTGCTGATCACCCGTGGTGAACACGGCATGACATTGCTGCGTCCCGGCGTGCCGGAACTGCACATGCCGGCGCGGGCTCGCGAAGTGTTCGACGTGACGGGCGCAGGCGACACAGTGGTTGCCGTGCTCGCGGCTTCGCTTGCCGCAGGTCACTCACTCGACGATGGCACGGCCCTGGCGAATCTCGCCGCAGGGCTGGCGGTTGGCAAACTCGGCACGGCTGCCATCAGCGGGCCGGAGTTGCGTCGCGCCATTCAGCGCGAGGAAGGCACCGGGCGCGGTGTCATGTCTGCCGAGCAATTGCTGCTGGCAGTGGAGGACGCGCGCGCTCACGGTGAGAAGGTGGTCTTCACCAATGGCTGCTTCGACATCATTCATGCGGGCCACGTCGGCTATCTGGCCGAGGCACGCAAACTGGGTCAGCGCCTGATTGTCGCCATCAACGATGATGCATCGGTGAAGCGACTGAAGGGGCCGGGTCGCCCCATCAATCCGGTGGAACGCCGCATGGCTGTGCTCGCGGGATTGGAAGCGGTGGACTGGGTGGTTTCCTACGCGGATGATACGCCGGAGCCGCTCCTGAAAATGCTCAAGCCGGAAGTGCTGGTGAAGGGCGGTGA
>MGYS01000016.1:214478-227615 GCA_001802565.1 Gammaproteobacteria bacterium RIFCSPLOWO2_02_FULL_57_10
CGGGCAGGGCCCGCTCCCACAAAGGCTGCGGATCCAAGCAATGGAAAAACAAATCCCCTTTCGTGAAGCGCTCGCCGTGTGGTGGCACATCGGGCTGCTGAGTTTCGGTGGGCCTGCGGGTCAGATCGCACTCATGCATCGCATCATTGTCGATGAGAAACGCTGGCTCGATGAATCGCGTTTTCTGCACGCGCTCAACTACTGCATGTTGCTGCCCGGACCCGAGGCCCAGCAGTTGGCCACCTACATTGGTTGGTTGATGCACGGCGTCAAGGGTGGTCTGGTGGCAGGTCTCCTCTTTATTCTTCCCGGTGCCTTCGCCATTCTTGCGCTCTCCTGGATGTACGTGTTGCTCGGTGATCTCAGTGTCGTCGAGGGGCTGTTCTTCGGCATGAAGGCAGCCGTCCTGGCAATCGTCGTGCAGGCGTTGATCCGCATTGCGCAGCGCACGCTCAAGGATCGTTTGCGGATTGTCCTTGCGGCAGCGGGGTTTCTTGCGCTGTTTGCGTTCGGGCTGCCGTTTCCGCTGGTGGTGTTGGGGGCGGGGGTGATTGGGTATGTTCTGGCGGGCAGGATAGGAGTAAACGAGGCGCACGGGGCGGCGGACGTTGGGCACAGCCAATCGCGAGCGGGGCTCGCTCCCACAGTGAGGGGGACGCGGTGGGCGGCGATCATTTGTCTTGCTCTATGGTTGGGGACACTCGTGGCTCTGTATGGGTTTCTTGGCGCTGACAATGTCTTCACCGAGATAGGCGGCTTCTTCTCGCGCATGGCGGTGGTGACATTCGGGGGCGCGTACGCGGTGCTTTCCTACGTGGCGCAGACGGGTGTCGAGCAGTACCAGTGGCTGCAACCGGGCGAGATGCTCGACGGTCTCGGCCTTGCGGAGACAACACCTGGTCCGCTGATTCTTGTTACCCAGTTCGTCGGCTTTCTCGGCGCGTGGCGCCAGGCAGGTGTCGAACCATCACTGCTCGCGGCCACTGCAGGCGCCGTACTGACGACCTGGGTCACGTTCCTGCCCTGTTTCGTGTGGATATTCGCGGGGGCTCCCTATGTCGAGAAGTTGCGCAACAATCACGCGCTCTCTGCAGCACTGGCTGCGATCACCGCTGTGGTGGTGGGTGTGATTGCCAACCTGGCGTTGTGGTTCGCACTGAATCTGTTGTTTGCTGAAACCTTGCGTATCGAAACCGCGGGCCTCGACATGCTGCTGCCTGTCCCCGCCAGCATCAATCCGCCGGAGCTGGTGTTGTCCACGATCGCGTTCCTGCTGCTGTTTGTCGTGAAGCTGCGCATGTTGCAGGTGCTGGGACTCACGGCACTGCTGGGAATGGCGTGGACCCTCGTAATCTGAGCTTGCCGCGAGTCTGTTGTGAGATGTAAGTCCGGTCCGCTGTCGTGTTGATTGGCTAACTGCGCCACTCACTTCTATACTCGTCTCGTATCGAGCGCGAGACGCTCAGAACCAAAGACTCCTGGAACCTCTTTATGGCACAGACTTCATTCATTGGCCGCTTCTTCCGCTTTCTCGGGCGCAGCATCGACTTTCTCGGCAGGCTGCTCAGCAGACTCTTGCTCCTGCTGTTTGTTGGCATCGTGCTGGTGCTGCTCTTCTCCGGACCCGAGCCTCTGCAGATTCCCGAAGGCGGTCTCGTCGTGATTGAACCGAAAGGCGCTGTGGTTGAGCAGGCCGCCATGCCTGATCCCACCAATCTGCTGCTGGGCGCCTCCGATGTCACTTCCACCCCGCTGCGCGACATCCTCGACGCATTGGAGCGCGCTGCCGCCGATGAGCGCATTGCCGGAGTGATGCTGAGCCTCGGCGAGATGACCAGCATCAGTCCTGCCAACCTCGAAACCGTGGGTGAAGCGCTGGAAGGCTACAAGACCAGTGGCAAGGCGTTGATCGCGCATGGTGACTATTACGGCCAGGCGCAGTACCTGCTGGCGTCCTATGCCGACACGGTGTATCTGCATCCGATGGGGCAGGTGCTGCTGCCGGGCTATGGCGGCAGCCAGCTCTTCTTCAGCGAGCTGCTCGACAAGCTCGGTGTCAACGTGCACATCTTCCGCGTGGGGACGCACAAGGCGGCGGTGGAGCCTTTTTCTCTCAACGGCATGTCCGACGAATCCCGCGCCAACAGTCAGCAGCTGGTCGACGAATTGTGGCAGCGTTATCTCACACAGGTGGCGGCCAATCGTGGGCTGAGTGAGCAATTGCTGCGCAGCTACACCAACGACCTTGCCGACCATCTGCTGGCGAGCGACGGCGATACCGCGCAGACGGCATTGAGTCACGGTCTTGTGGATGAGCTCATCAGCCAACCTGAATTGCGCACACGCATCAGAGAGTTGGCCGGTGCAGCGGGCGCTGCGAATGACGGTCCGCACACTATCGGTTTCCAGCAGTATCTGCTGCTGACAGCCAGACCTCACTTGCCGATGCAGGACGAAGTCGGTGTGATCGTTGCCCAGGGCACGATCGACGTGGGCGAGCAGCCGCGAGGAACGATTGGAGCCGATTCTCTCAACGCGCTCATTCGTGAAGCGCGCATGAATGACCGTGTGAAGGCTGTGGTGTTGCGCGTGGATTCTCCCGGCGGCTCGGCGCTGGCCTCCGAGTTGATCCGGCAGGAGCTGGAACAATTGCAGAGTGCGGGCAAGCCACTGGTCGTCTCGATGGGCGGCACGGCGGCCTCGGGTGGCTATTGGATCGCGGCTACCGCAGATGAGATATGGGCATCGCCCGCTACGGTCACAGGCTCCATCGGCATCTTCGGCATGATCCCGACGTTCGAGGAAGGCATGGCCGAACTCGGTGTCTATGCTGACGGTGTGAGCACGACTCCCTTGAGCCGCGCCGACTCTTTTTCCGGCATGAACGAACCGATGGCGCGTGTGTTCCAGGCCAGCGTGGAAGACGGTTATCGCCGCTTCCTGCGCCTCGTGTCGAACGGACGCGACATGACGCTGGAAGAAGTGGATGCGGTAGGTCAGGGTCAGGTCTGGAGCGGCACGCAGGCGCTGGAGTTCGGACTGGTGGACAACCTCGGCGATCTCGACGATGCGGTGGAATCCGCCGCACGACTCGCGGGTCTGACCGACTACGGCGTGCGCACCATCGACAGACCGCTTACGCCCAGTGAACAACTGCTGCAGGAAATCGTGCGCAACATGGGTCTGGCGGCATTGCTGTCGACCTACCTGTCCGGAAGTGAGTCAGTGTGGGAGCGGGCCCTGCCCGCGATGCCCTTGTCGTCCATTCTTCCTGGAGTCGACTTGACTGCATTCACCCGCTTCAACGACCCCCTCAATCTCTACAGCCTATGTGAGTTCTGCACGCTGCTGAGGTGAGTCGCTGACCCTGTGGGAGCGGGCCTGCCCGCGATGATTTTTACACTGTTTCGGGAATTGGCACTGAATCGCGGGCAGGGCCCGCTCCCACAAAGGGGGTGTTACCGACCGGTCATGAGCAGGCGGCGATCGCCGCTCTTGCATTCTCACGCAGATGCACCGAATTGATGGTGCCGACAATGATCGCGCTGACCCCGGCCCGCGCGAAGATGAAATTCATGCTCGCCTGCACCGGATCGACAGTCGCCGCTGCATCCGCGACGGCATGACCGCTGTTCAGCGCCTTCTTGATCAGGATGCCTTTCCCCTGCGAATGTGCCAGGTCTATCACTTCTGCGTCAGCCGCCGCACCCGGATTATAGGTCACCATCAGCACATCCGATTCCTGCAGTGCCAGCCTGCCACCCGCAACAGTCTTGGTCGACATGCCGAAGCTGCGGATCATGCCTTCCTCCTTACAGCGACTCAGCACCTCGAAGCAATCGGTACTGCGGATGATGGCTTCGTCGTTGCCATCCGAGTGCACCAGCACGGTATCGATGTAATCGGTGCGCAGACGCTTGAGACTGCGCTCGATGCTGCGCCGCACATGCTTGCCGCTGAAGTCGAAGAAGGATTGGCCGTCCGCGAACTCCTCGCCCACCTTGGAACAGATCACCCAGTCGTGGCGATTCGTCAGCAGTTTGCCAAGTCTTTCCTCACTGTTGCCATAGGCCGGTGCTGTGTCGATCAGGTTGATCCCCAGCTCACGGGCAAGCGCCAGAATATCCCGCACCTGCTGATCGTCGGGCAGGGCAAACCCCGTTGGATACTTCACACCTTCGTTGCGACCGATCTTGACGGTGCCCAGCCCCAGGCATGACACAGTCAGTCCGGTGCGACCGAGAGGGTTGGTCGGCAGGAGTTGTTCGCTCATGACTGAGAGTCCGTGTGTGGCTGTGCAGCGTCGGCGTTGAAGATTGCATCCCAGCGTGGTCTGGCAATGCCGGGAAAGTCGAAGCACTCGGTCAGTACGGTGGCGGGTTCGCCAGATCCCGATGACTGAGGTGTTATCTGTTGGTGCGCCAGTTCCTTGCAGACGGTGTCGGAGAGATTCGGTGTCAGCGCGAGCTTGGTGGGCCAGGTGATGAGCAGGTTCTGCTGGCTATTCACGTAGGCCGTGTCGGGTCTTTGCAGATTGGGCAGGCGCGGCTCGGCACGATTGATCTGGAAGCTGCTCCACTGTGCGCTGCTGAAATCCACCCACGGGAAGGACTCGCTCAATTGCTTCCTGCCTTCAGCCTGTTGTTCCTCCGAGCTGCGACCCACGCCGCTCTCGGCAAGCTCGCCGCCCACGTACCAGATCCAGCCGCCTTCACGTGAGCCGTCGGGATGCGAAGTAATGGTCAGGCGTGGCGTCATGCCGAAATCATCGCCGATGCAGTGCACGTAAACCGGTTGTGGGTGGTTCGTGCGCACGACCACCATGTGCAGGGGACGGGTCTGCATGCACGGGGAGGCGATGCCCAGCATCTCCAGCAGTGCCCCATTGCCCTCACCGGCGCACAGCACATACCGCTGGGCGTGAATACTCACTGCGCCGGAGCGCGACTGCAGCTCGATGGACTTGATCTTGCCGCTGTCCGTGACGCTGGCTCGCAGGCTGTCGGCCTCTATCTTGAAGATGCGGTCGCGGTGCGGGCTGGACAGCAGCTCGATCAGCGAAGGTGTGTCCAGCACGAAGTCCGACAGTTGATAAAGCGCACCGGAGATATCGCTGTGCTGAAAGAACGGCGGATACTTCGCTGCGGAGAGGGTATCGATGCGGCCACGCAGAGACTTGCTCCCCAGAAAGGTCTTGAGGCGTGAGCGGTAGCCGCCGCCGGACCACATGAAATAGTGGGGTGCCAAGACGCGACAGCCGCGCAGATCCACATCGCCCTCGCCCCGCAGGCAGCGCCGCCAGTGTTCGGGCATTGCCGCAATGGCGCTGCTGGCAGGGCTCAGCACGCCGCTCAGAGCGTACTTGAGGCCCCCGTGAATGATGCCCTGGGAGGCGATCGTCTGGCCGCTGCCCAGTGCCGATTTCTCCAGAACGATGGCATCGAAGCCCTGCTGGCGCAGACGGTTCAGCAGCCAGAGCCCGGCAATGCCGCCGCCGATGATCACGATGTCAGTGGAAAACGAACGGGTCATAAATCTCACTCAGGGGTAATGCAGACGCCTGCGCTGGCTAACAGTGCCAGCTGAAAGTTTGGTACAGTGCGGCACATCTGTCGGCCGCCATTCAAGGCCGCCAATGGTAGCACGGCAGTCGCCGCAGACGGATCTCCACAAGGCCAATTTGAACAGAACCACTTACAACATTCTCTTCACGCTGATCCTGCCGCTGATCATTCTGCGACTGCTGTGGCGTGCGATCCGTGCGCCAGCCTACGCAAGGCGCTGGGCCGAGCGGTTCGGGTTTGTCACGCTCACCGCGCAGGAGCAGGTAGTCAGGGGGCAGTGGTTGTGGATTCACGCCGTGTCCGTGGGCGAATCCATCGCGGCGGCACCCCTCATTCGCAAGCTGCGCGCCGAGCATCCGGAGCTGCCCATCGTCGTCACCACGATGACCCCCACCGGCTCCGAGCGCGTGCGTGACATGTTCGGCAGCGATGTCTGTCATGTCTACGCGCCCTACGATCATCCTCTGGCCGTGCAACGCTTTCTCGCTACCTTCAGACCGCAACTGCTGGTCATCATGGAGACGGAGCTGTGGCCCAACATCATCCACTACAGCAAGGTCAGCGGCGCGAAGGTGTTGATCGCGAACGCGAGACTCTCGGAAAAGTCCGCGCGCGGCTATGAAAAATTTTCGAAACTCGGCAAACCGATGCTGGCAGAGATCGACTGCATCGCCGTCCAGGCGCACAATGACGCCGAACGTTTCCGTCGACTTGGCGTGACCGACGAGCAGTTGCAGATCACCGGCAGTATCAAGTTCGAGATGGACTTGCCGGATTCACTGGAAGAGAAAACACGTGAACTACGCGCCTTGATCGGGAGTGATCGCCCGGTGTGGATTGCGGCGAGCACACGTGCGGTGACGCCACAGGACGAAGAGGAAAAGGTGCTGGCGGCATTCAAGCGCGCGTTGCAACAGATCCCCGACCTGCTGCTCATCCTGGTGCCACGTCACCCGGAAAGGTTTCGCGCCGTGGCAAAGCTGTGTGCCGATCGCGGCCTCACCGTCGTCAAGCGCAGTGACAAGACAGAAGTAAGCGTGCTGACGAATGTGCTGCTGGGCGACTCGATGGGCGAGATGCTGGCGTACTTCAGTGTCAGTGACATCGCGTTTGTCGGTGGCAGTCTCGTCAACACGGGTTGCCACAACGTGCTGGAACCTGCAGCACTGGGGTTGCCGGTTTTCGTCGGACCGTCGCAATTCAATTTCCAGACCATCTGCGAGCAACTGGAAGAGGCGGGGGCTCTGCGGACAGTCGCGGACGAAGAGGCTCTGGCCGAGGCAGTGATTTCTGCCGTGGGTGACTCGGAGCTGCGAGCACGCATGGGCGCCGCAGGACGAAGATTGATTGCCGAGAATCGCGGGGCACTCGACCGCACCTACGCCATCGTAATGAATATGAGCAACCACTCATGACAAAGCCACCCGAGTTCGATCTGCAACCCACGCTCGTTGGTGAAACCATCACGCTGCTGCCTCTGCACGCGGATGACTTCGAGTCACTCCTTGAGGCCGCATCCGATCCATTGTTGTGGGAGCAGCATCCCGATCCGTTGCGCTATCAGCGCGACATTTTCATGAAGAATTTTTTCGCCAGTGCGCTTTCTTCCGGCAGCGCATTCGTGATCATTCACAATGACTCAGGTGACGTGATCGGCTCATCGCGCTATTACAACTGGGATGCAGACAAGCGTGAGGTCGCCGTCGGCTACACGTTCCTGACCAGAGCGTACTGGGGCGGCACCACCAATGGCGAGTTGAAGAAGCTCATGCTGGATCATGCGTTCCGCTGGGCGCAAGTCGTGTGGTTTCACATCGGCAAACACAACGTGCGTTCGCGCAAGGCGTTGGAAAAAATCGGTGGTCGCTTCTCGCACGAGCAACTGTACGAGATGAACAATGCCACGCACGAATATGTCCATTACAGAATTGACGCGCCGCAGTGGCGTGGTGAACAGGGAGGGTGATGTGATGATCGAGAATATTTTCGTCAGTACGGATCAGAGCGGTGAACAGATCGCCTGCGAGAGCGTGGAGCTTAAGGCACACAAGGGCATTGTCGGTGATCGCTACTTCGGAAAAATGCGCCACCCCGGGCAGAACCTTACACTGGTGGAGGCCGAAGAGATCGAGGCGTTTTGCGCGCAGACGGGCCGCGCGCTCGACAAGACACTGACGCGCCGCAACATCGTCACGCGAGGCGTCAGGTTGAACGAACTCGTCGGCAGGGAGTTTCGCATCGGCAATGCGGTGCTGCGCGGCGTGGAACTCTGTGAGCCGTGCTCCAAACTCGCCGGCTCGCTTGCCACAGAATCGCTGTCTGCCAAAGATGTCGTGGAGCGCTGGCTGCATCGCGCCGGACTGCGCGCGGATGTCGTGGAGTCCGGCGTGATCGCCATCGGCAACCCCATTCAAACCAACAATACAAAGGCCGCTGAATGACCCTGACCCCCTCCCTGTGGGAGCGAGCCCTGCTCGCGATTTCCCTGCCGTTGATCCTTGTCCCGACCACTGCGTTCGCCGACACTTATGTTGAAGCCTCCATCACCGATTACGGCGACGGCTATCGCGGCAAGAACCTCTACGTCGAGCATGTTCTTCGCGGCGACTACTCGTTGTCCGTAAGCGCTTATGACGATCCCGAGTACGCCTCAATCTATGTCGGCATTGCGCGCATGATCGGCGATTTTCAGCTTGGCCTGGGTTTGGGTGAAGCAGAGACTGGTGGCGAGAGCAGTTTCGGCTACAACCCGACTCTGTGGTATCAGCGCGATGCCTGGGAGGGATTCGCGGAGTACGAATATCTGCAGGACGACAGCGAGGGCTATTACTATCGCGGTTATGTGCATTGTGATCTCACCGACAACATCTACGCGGGCGTGTACTCCGAGAGATGGGTCGGCAACGGCCCGCTGCTCGGCGTGAAGTTCGCGGACAATAATCTGGAACTGCGTGCCTACGTGGCGAAGCCGATGTTCAATGAAACCGACGTGGACATGGTCGCGAACCTGATCGTATCGTTCGAGTTCTGATTGAAGAGACTCCCTGTAGGAGCGAGCTTGCTCGCGAATGATTTTACTGTAGCGCACGCTGCATCGCGAGCGAGCTCGCTCCTACACAAGGTGATGACAATGAAACCACGAATCACGCTGATCACTCTGGGTGTAGACGATCTTGAATCGGCCGTGCGCTTCTATCGCGACGGGCTTGGGTTCAGGACTGACGGCATCATCGGTACCGAGTTTGAGCATGGCGCTGTCGCATTCTTCGACCTGGCGAACGGACTCAGGATGGCATTGTGGCCGCGCCGCAGTATTGCCCACGACACCGGCATCGCGCTGACGTCGCGCAGCGCAACCGAGTTCACGCTGGGTCACAATGTTTCATCAAGATCGGAAGTGGATGATGTCATGCAGCAGGCTGCAACAGCTGGCGCGACAATTGTGAAGAGAGCGCAGGACACGTTCTGGGGTGGCTACGCGGGATATTTCCAGGATCTGGACGGCCACCTCTGGGAAGTGGCCTGGAATCCGCAAATGCTGCCGGAGTAAAACCCCTGTGGGAGCCGGCCTTGCCCGCGATGCAGTATGCTTTACAGGAAATTCAATCGCGAGCAGGCTCGCTCCTACATGGATCAGGGATTGTCGGGAAGAGCTAGATCGACACTCGCGTCAGATTCTCCACGCCGCTGGCCGTGACCAGCACGTTGTCTTCGATCCTGATTCCGCCCAGCGGAAGCAGAGAGTCAACCAATTTCCAGTTGATCAATTTGCCGCGTGAGCTTCTGCGCTCGGGATCGAGCAACTGCGGAATGAAATACAACCCCGGCTCAATCGTGAACACCTGACCCTTTTCGATCGTGCGCGTGTTGCGCAGGGCAGGGTAATCAGTCGGTGGCGCCGTGATGTCGCCACGGGTGTTGATCTGTTTGCCACCGACATCATGCACCTGAATGCCGAGCAAGTGGCCCACGCCGTGGGGCATGAACAGCGTGCTGATCTTCTCGTGCATCAGTTCGTCGATGGAGCCGCGACAGATGCCATGCTGCAACAGGATTTCTGCCACGCCGCGTTGCGCCGCCGTGTGAATGTCGAGATAGGAGATTCCCGGCACGACACGTCGCACGAGATTGATCTCGAGCTCCTCCATGGCCTCGACCAGATCGCTGAACAGCGACAGTGTGTGTGAGCGAGTGGAGGTGCGTGTGATGTCCGAGCAGTATCCATTCACGCGACAACCCGCATCGATCAGCAGTACCTGACTGTTCGCAATGGTTTCCCGACGCTTGTACTGGTAGTGCAGAATCGCCGACTTCTCATCAAGCGCGACGATGTTGGTGTAGGGCGTCTCTTCCTCCAGAATGTTGCACGCCTGCAGATAGGCCATGTGAATGTCGTATTCACTGCCTCCATTCTCGAACGTGGTGCGTGCAGCGTTGTGACCTTGCAGAGCGATGCGATTTGCCTTGCGAATACAGGCGACTTCATAGTCAGTCTTGTACGCGCGGTGATAGTCGAGCCAGCTCAGCAGGGCGGAAGGGTTCTGTGTTGCAGACGGGATGCCGATGGCTGTCGCATACTGCGTGTGCTCACCAATGAACGCCAGTCGTGATGTCTGCAAGCCGAGCCGCGACAACCGCTCGGCGACTTCGCTGCTGTTATCCAGCACGTGCACCGTGAACTGCTTCGCGATCCAGTCCTCGACCGTAATATCCTGTTCATGCCAGAAGTCTCTGGGCACCACCTGAAAGTACACGGGTTTGTCGCCAGGCTTGTATAACACGAGCTGACTGGGACGATTGATCGGCAGCCAGTATGCGAAGTGCCCGTAGGCGCGAAACGGTGCCGCTTGATCATCGGCGTAGTAGTACCGATCGGTGCCACTGTGCAGGAGTATGGCGTCGACGCCGTTGCCGACTTCCGTCAGCGCAGCATCGTAGAGTTTGCACAGATGACTGATGTGTTCTGCATAGTGCTGAGCGAAGGACATTTTTCACCTGCCACGGCCTGGTGTTGAGTGTGATTCCGGTGTGGTTGTTGCGCTGGACGATAGCACAAAGCCGCTGTTGTTGCTGACCCGGTTGCCGGCCTTGTTGCCGGTCTGCAACGATGGCGCTATGATGCCGTGAAGCTGCTCGAAGCAGACAACCTCGGAGATAAAAACATGAGCTTCATCAAGGAATTCAGAGAGTTTGCAGTACGCGGAAATGTCGTTGACATGGCTGTCGGTATCATCATCGGCGCGGCGTTCGGCAAGATCGTCTCGTCGTTCGTGGCTGATGTGATCATGCCACCGCTTGGTGTGCTGTTGGGGGGTGTGGATTTCACCGATCTTACGGTGGTGCTGCGAGCTGCAGTGGGTGAGGAATCTCCTGAAGTCGTATTGCGCTACGGGCAGTTCATTCAGACGGTCGTGGACTTCACCATCGTCGCCTTCGCTGTGTTCATTGCCATCAAGTTCATCAACCGGCTCAAGAAGAAGGAAGAGGCCGCGCCGACTGCGCCAGAGGTGCCACCTCCCCCTTCAAAGGAAGAGTTGTTGCTGGCCGAGATTCGCGATCTGTTGAAGAAGCAGTCCGGTGCCTGAGGGTGAGCATCCTGCCATTGCTGCATGACTTGAAGAAGAACAAGAAGAGGTTGTGTCAATGAGTCGAGAAGCCGGACCGTTTCATCTGGATAGTACGTATTTCCGTTTGCGCCCCGATGCCTCGGCGCAGCCTCTTCCGGTGGGTGAGTCGTTCTGGCAGGAGTTGAGCAGCGGAGCATTGGGAGATTTCCACAACGAGTATCTGGTGACGACTCACAGTTTCAGTGAGAACTGGCCCATGTGGGAGATGCATCCGAACGGTGACGAGATTGTGGTGCTGCTCTCCGGTTCGGTCGATTTCATTCTGGAAAAGAAGACGGGCAATCGTGTGATGCCGCTGCGCGATTGCGGCGGCTGGGTACTGGTGCCGAGCGGCATGTGGCATACGGCGAAAGTGAATGCGCCGAGTACCATGCTTTTCATCACGGCGGGTGAGGGGACGCAACACCGGCAGGTGGACTTATAGAATTGCAAGACAGGACTGCAACACAGGACAGCAAATGCTGACGCTCTACATTGCCAACAAGAATTACTCCTCATGGTCATTGCGACCGTGGATTCTCATGCGCGTGCTCGACATTCCGTTCGAAGAGCGCCTCGTGCCCTTCACGGCAAATTCCAACTGGGAAGAGTTCCGGCGCTTCTCGCCGAGTGGCAAGGTGCCAGCGCTGGTCACTGAGCGCGGCACGATCTGGGATTCTCTGGCGATTGCCGAATTTCTTGCCGAACAGTATCCGAATGTGTGGCCCTCCGAGCAGATGACCCGCGCCTGGGCACGCTCCGCTTCTGCGGAGATGCATTCGGGATTTGTGAATCTGCGCGAGCGCTGCTCGATGAACTGTGGTGTGGAGATCCGCCTGCATGAAGAGAGTGCTGCGTTGCGACGCGACATCGCCCGCATCAACGAGTTGTGGCAGGAAGGGCTGACCCGCTTCGGCGGTCTCTTTCTTGCGGGCTCGCAGTTTACGGCAGTCGATGCGTTCTACGCGCCGGTCGCGTTTCGTGTGCAGACCTACGGCCTGACACTGGATGCTCCTGCTGCGGCCTACGCAGAACGCCTTCTTGCGTTGCCTGCCATGCAGGAGTGGATGAAGGATGCCATTGCTGAACCCTGGCGGGATGTCGATCACGAAGAAGACTGCCTGCGCCGTGGAACCCTGCTGCGCGACCTGAGATTACGGTGAAAAATGATAGATCCCGACAAGTTGCTCAATCTTAAACGCATCCTCGCCACGGCGTGGGTGGAGTTCCGCTCTATTGCTGTATTCCTTCTGCTGATGATCGTGTTCCGCAGCGCGGTAGCGGACTGGAGTGATGTTCCGACAGGTTCGATGCGCCCGACGATCATCGAGGGCGACAGAATCTTCGTGAAGAAGATGGCCTATGATCTGCGTGTGCCGCTCACCCACATCTCTCTTGCCAGGCTCGCGGATCCGCAGCGTGGCGATATCATCATCTTCGATTCCGCCGTGTCCGAATTGCGGCTGGTGAAGCGCGTCATCGGTGTGCCAGGTGACGTGATCGAAGTGCGTCGCGATGTGGTCTACGTGAATGGTGAGCCGCTGGGTTACAGTCCGGTCGACGATGAGAATGCTTTCGATCCATCCGGCTATGTGCGCGACATGCGAGAGACTATTCCTGCTGCAGATGTCGGTTCTGCAGACATGCGTGAATACACGGTGAGGCTCAGCCGGGGAGGACGCCTTTCGTCCTACGGCCCCGTAGAGGTGCCGGATGACTCTTATTTCGTGCTGGGTGACAATCGCGACAACAGTGCGGACTCGCGCGTGATTGGTTTCGTGCCACGGAGTGAGATCGTGGGGCGTTCGGACAGCGTCGTGCTGTCACTGGATTACGAGAATTCCTACTTGCCGAGAACCGAGAGATTCTTCCACGCGTTCTGAAAAATTCTGCAACCCCTGTGGGAGCGGGCCTGCCCGCGATTCAGTGCCTCATTGAAGTTCAGTGGTGCACAAAATCGCGGGCAG
>MGYS01000016.1:227635-231172 GCA_001802565.1 Gammaproteobacteria bacterium RIFCSPLOWO2_02_FULL_57_10
GAGATCGCCAGTTCGCCGTTCTGCCGATAGATACTGCCCCGACTGAAACCGCGACCCGCTGCACTCGACGGGCTGTCCTGCACGTAGAGCAACCATTCGTCGGCGCGGAATGGTCTGTGAAACCACATCGCGTGATCGAGACTGGCCACCTGCAGCTTGTTCGAGAAGAGACTCATGGCGTGGGGCCGCAGACTGGTTTCGAGAATCGTCATGTCCGATGCGTACGCGAGAATGTGCGCGTGCCAGGGATAGTTGTCCGGTAACTCCGCATTGAGTTTCAGCCATACGCTGCGCTGCGGTGGCCGCTTGTCGGGACGCAGAAAGTTTTCGGGCTCCACCTGGCGCAGATCGATCGCAAATGGACGCGAGAAACGTGCGAGCATTTCCGCAGACATCGAGTCGCGATATTTTTCTGCCAGCTCCTTGCGTGTCAGGCATTGTTCCGGTGGCGGGACGGCGGGCATCTCGCTTTGGTGCGAGAGCCCCTCTTCGGCCACCTGAAACGATGCGGCAAGATTGAGGATCACCTCGCCATGCTGCATGGCGCTCACGCGCCGCGTGTTGAAGCTCTTGCCATCGCGCAGACGCTCCACCATGAAAATGATCGGATGGTCCAGATCGCCGGGGCGCATGAAATAACTGTGCAGGGAGTGCGGCTGGCGATCGTCCGGTACGGTGCGGCTTGCGCTCAGCAACGCCTGTGAAAGCACCTGACCTCCATAGACTCGCATCCAGCCTTCATTCTTGTGTTGGCTGCGATACAGATCCACGTCGAGCGTTTCCAGTTCGAGGTGCTCGAAGAGTTGCTGTAGTTGTGAATTAGGTTGTTCATCTGTCATGAATCAATCTCGTGAAAAAGTAAGGATTAAAAGCCAATATGCTGTGACGCAGTTTATCAGCTATTGCTGTCCACTCGGCAAGCGCTGTTTGTTCGTGCCAGGTCAGTGCTGCGTTGTTGCCCCGTCCGGCCGCTCGCCTTTACGGCGTCAGACGTCCCGCGTATGATCGGGACTCGCTTGTGTGCGACTTCATGAGAGCGGGAAAGAGGGGAAAACATGCGTCACTTTGGAACGATTGCAGGTGCAGTGGGGCTTGTCTCGGCAGCAGTACTGTGGGGCGCCAGTCATCAATTGAACGCAGCTGACAATGACCTCGAAGCGGTCAAGCGACAGTTCGTTGGTCATTATGAGTTGTTGAGTTTCATCTCCTATCCCGAAGAAGGCGGTGAAGTCGACAACAATTACGAAGGCCGCATTACGTACGACGAACACGACAACATGACAGCGCAGGGCATGCCGAAAGATCTTCCCGCGCGCGCGGCGGCAAGCGATCGCAACGTCAGCGGCGGCTTTGCCTATTACGGCAGCGTGAAGTGGGACATCGAGAATCAGATCGTCACCCACCGTGTCGAAGGCTCACCGAGTCGCGGCAGTTGGGTCGGTGAAGACAATGTCCGTCATTACGAGTTCGTCGACGGACTGCTGAAACTTTCCATCGTTGATGACGAGGGGCGCACCACCGGCACCCTGACCTGGCGCAAGTATGAATGACATTGGGCCCTTCAAGGATTTCGAGAGCGCTTCGCAGGAAGTGTTGTCGCTTCTGCATCGGCGGCTCGGTTTTGGACTGTGGATGGTCACCCGTACGGAGGGCAACGACTGGATAGTCCTGAGTGCCGAGGATCATGGCTATGACGTGAGGGCGGGTGCGGTGTTTCGCTGGTCCGATTCGTTCTGCTCCCGCATGGTACAGGGCCAGGGCCCGCAGATCGCGTCCGACGCACGCTGCGTGGATGCCTATGCCAAGGCGCCCATCGGTCAGCAGGTTCCCATCGGTGCCTATATCGGTCTGCCGCTGATGCGAGAGGACGGTTCCCTGTTTGGCACCATGTGCGCGATCGACCCGCTGCCGCAGCCCGATGCCATCGAAGCCGACCTGCCTCTGTTGCAGACCCTGGCCCGCCTGCTCGTCACTGTTCTTGAAGCTGAATTGCAGGCAGTGGAGCAAGCGCGTCTGCTGGAGCGTGTGCAGAAGGATGCCGTCACAGATCCGCTCACCGGTCTCCTCAATCGTCGGGGCTGGGATCAGCGCCTTGAACAGGAGGAGGCGCGTGCTCGCCGTTACGGCAGCCCTGCCTGCGTCTTCAGCGTCGATCTGGATGACCTGAAGGAAATCAACGACAGTGACGGCCACGCTGCTGGCGATGAATTGTTGCGCAGGGCGGCGCGTGTCCTCGGAGACGTGACGCGTCTGAGCGATGCACTCGCCCGGGTGGGCGGCGACGAATTCATGGTGCTGGCAGTCGAAACCGATACAGCGGCAGCGCTGCGTTTGCATGAACGAATACTGGCGGCATTGCAGGCTGCCGGTGTATCCGCTTCGGTAGGCCATGCCATGCGAGAGCCTTCTGCCAATCTGATGAAGGCGTGGAAAGACGCCGATCGGGAGATGTACGCGATCAAAGCCATCCGTCGCACCCAACGCTCCTCCCCGCAATCCGATCCGGCACGTCCGGGGGGCTAGGGTCACGCCAGTGAACAATGTCCCACCTTCCTCTCTGTCCCGTTTCGACGCCCGCTGGCTTGCCGAAGCCTTGCGCCTGCACGAGCAACACCTTGGCGACGAACTCTCTGTCCGGTTCTCCGAACCCTTGCTGTCCGCCACCTCTGGCTCATCAGGAACGGAGGAGGCCTGGATATTGCGGCGTGCACAGGTCATCGGTGCGGAGCTGGGAATGCTGGAGACCATCCGCACCTGGCGCCGTCATGCCAATGTCGTGCTGGTTCTGCTCGGAGCGGTCGCAGTCATCACCGGTTTCACCGCCGCTCTGGGATTCTTCGGCGCCGAGAATCGTGCTGTCAATGTGATCTGGACGCTGCTTGGCCTGATCGGCCTGCCACTGCTGGCTCTGCTGCTGTGGATTGTCGGCATGGTGATCAGCGCCGGAGGGCAGGCGTCAGGTGGCATATTCGGGCGGTTGTGGCTCTGGCTCGTCAGTCATTGGCCAATGGGAGTTCACCCGTCCGGGATCAACGGCATGGACGGCGCTCATGTGTCGGACGCCGAGGGTAGGCAGAAGAGAGCGAAAGACTCGGTGGCCCGCGCTCTGGCTCTGCTTATGAACAGCTCCGGGCTGGGACAGTGGTGGATCAGTGTCATCACGCACAGTCTCTGGTTGATACTGCTCACGACCACGCTCGTGGGGATGCTGCTCGCGCTGAGTCTGCGCAGTTATGGCTTCGTGCTGGAGACGACGATCTTGCCACCCGAAGTGTTTTCCCGCCTTGTGCAGGGTTTTGGCGCGCTGCCAGCCCGTGTCGGTTTCGCCGTGCCGGATGCTGACATGATCGCCATGGCGCTCACGGGAGATGTTGCCACACAGACAGAACCGGCCCGCCGCGCCTGGTCGTCCTGGCTGATCGGTGGTCTGCTGGTCTACGCGCTGCTGCCACGACTGCTGGCTTGGGGGGTTGCGGTATGGCGTCTGCAGTTTCTGTTCCGGCGCATGGATCTGGATCTGAGCCAGCCGGGATATGC
>MGYS01000016.1:231185-232353 GCA_001802565.1 Gammaproteobacteria bacterium RIFCSPLOWO2_02_FULL_57_10
AGCGCCACCGGCTCCCGCCGCTCGTCATGTGGCAGATCTGCACCGCGTCCCCGGCCGTGGCGCAGTGCTGCTCGGCCTGGAACTACGCGGCACCATCAACTGGCCACCGGGCAGTATCGCAGCGGCAAGGCCAACCTTCACGGTCGCCGAGATTGTCGACAGTCGCGAGCAGCGGCGTTCCGCATTGGCGCGGTTCAAGCTCACTCCCCCTGCGCGGCTGCTCGTGGCCTGCGACGCCGGGCTCTCGCCTGATCGCGGCACACTGGAATGGCTCGTGGATGTCTCTCACCATGCCGGCGAGCTGCGCGTCTGGCTGGTCGACGCACAGTTGCAGACAGGGCAGGAAAGACTGCAGACCTGGCGGGACAGCCTTGCTGCCATCGGGTTGACTGGCGCCAGGGTGATGTCTGGAGAAACCGCCGCATTCGACTGGTTGAGCCATCATGACTGACGCGCCTGTGCAGAATGATTCCGGGTCTTCCCAAGGCGCTGCTGTGGGCGTTGGCGGGCCGCTGCGCGTTGCGGTCGTCGGACATACCAATACGGGCAAGACGTCGCTGCTGCGCACGCTTACCCGGGACACCGGTTTCGGAGAAGTCTCTGCGCGCCCTGGTACGACGCGCCACGTGGAAGGCGCGCGACTGACAGTCGGCGCCGAACTGATTGTGGAGTTCTACGATACGCCCGGCATGGAGGATGCCATCGCGCTGCTGGAAGTGCTGGATGCGCAGGCGGCGGGAGGCGGGAGGCGTCTCGATGGTCCTGCGCGGATCCAGCAGTTTCTGCAATCTTCGGTGGCGAGCGGTCGGTTCGAACAGGAAGCCAAGGTGCTGCGGCAGATGCTCGGCAGCGACGCGGCCGTCTACGTGATCGACGCCCGTGATCCGGTGCTGGCGAAGTATCGTGACGAGCTGGAGATTCTTGCGAACTGCGCGGTGCCGATTCTGCCGCTGCTGAATTTCACCCGCGATCCGCGTGCCGATGAGCGAGCCTGGCGCGAAGCTCTGGCTCGACTGGGCCTGCATGTGCTGGTGAGTTTCGACACCGTGGCGCCGATGCGCGGAGGAGAGCGCGTACTGTACGAAAAGCTCGCGACTCTTCTTGATCAGCGCGGCGAGTCGCTGCTGCGACTGACGGCGAGCCAGAGTCGCGAGGCCCAGCAGAGGCG
>MGYS01000016.1:232374-233534 GCA_001802565.1 Gammaproteobacteria bacterium RIFCSPLOWO2_02_FULL_57_10
TGACGAATCCGGCGCTCTGGACACGGCCGTTACGGAGCTGAATCGTCGGGTGCGCGAGCGCGAGCAGACTTGTGTCGACGCGTTGCTGGGGCTCTATCGCTTCAGTCGTCAGGATGTGGCGGCCACGCATCTGCCCTTCAGCGAAGCGGGGTGGCAGGACGATCTGTTTGACCCGCGCACACTGACTGCCTTCGGCATTTCCGTTGGTGGGGGTGCCGCCGCAGGAGCGGCCGCCGGTCTGGGTGTCGATCTCATTCTGGGCGGGACGACGCTTGGCGCCGCTGCGGCCATAGGTGCGTTGATGGGCGGTGGACTGCAGACGGTGCGCCGCTTCGGTCGCCGTATCGGCAGGCATGCGCTCAGTGCGGTCACCGGCAGCCGTTATCTGCGCATCGACGATCAGATCCTGCAGATCCTGGCGACGCGACAGCTGTTCCTCATTCGGGCACTGCAGGCACGGGGACACGCAGCGATTGAGCGCATTGCGGTGGCAGACATTTCCGCTCCCGCGCGGTGGCAGGGCGATCTGTCTGCAGTGCTGCGCGACGTGCGCGAGCATCCCGAGTGGTCCGCGCTCTACCAGTCCACGACCTGGGACAGTGGCAGGCAGCGCACCTTGGACGACATCACCGGGATATTGGAAGAGACCCTGACTGACCGCGCCGGCCGCTGATTACCGTCGGGGCGTTTATGTGCGACAGTTGATCCGCTCATATTGATGAGTGTGTGATGCCGGGGCTAATATCGCGAGCAGGCTCGCTCCTGCGTTCGTTCCTACAGGGTTTCTCCTCCATGATTGCCAACCACCCCGTTCTTTTCAGCATGCTGCTGCTCACGCTGAGCAATGTGTTCATGACCTTTGCGTGGTATGCGCATCTCAAGGAGCTGGACCAGAAGCCCTGGATCATTGCCGCGCTGTTCAGCTGGGGCATCGCGCTGTTCGAGTACCTGCTGCAGGTACCGGCGAATCGCGTGGGTTACACCGTGCTGTCACTGGGCCAGTTGAAGATCATGCAGGAAGCGATCACGCTGACCGTTTTCGTCCCCTTTGCGCTGCTGTACATGCGCGACCCTCTCAAGCTCGATTATCTGTGGAGCGCGTTGTGCATCATGGGCGCCGTCTTCTTCGCATTCCGCAGCAAGCTGTTTGGCGAAGCCTA
>MGYS01000016.1:233548-234914 GCA_001802565.1 Gammaproteobacteria bacterium RIFCSPLOWO2_02_FULL_57_10
AACCCTTTTTTCGAAGCATCCCTTAACCGCATCCCCCAGGTGGCCCACCATGCTGCATGACAATAAAAAAAAGCCCTGCACGAATCCGTCACTCATTGATCTGCTTGTCAGACGTCTGGCTGCCGCAGCGTTGGTGCTCGCGCTCATGGTCGGCGGCCTGCTGCAACCCCTGCAGGCCCAGACTGATGAACTCAACTGGGTGACAACATGGTCTGCCAGCCCCAGCTCGCTGCCACCCGGCATGTTGCCTCCGGACACCATCACCGACGCCTTCAACGATCAGACTCTGCGTCTGGTGCTGCACACCAGCATCGGTGGCGACAGTGTGCGCATTCGCGTCTCCAACACGCATGGCAACAAGCGTCTGCGCGTGGGTGCGGCGACGATTGCGTTGCAGGCTGAAGGCAGCGGTATCGTGCCCGGTTCGCTCACACGTCTGACCTTCGGGGGCGAGGAGAGCGTGACCGTCTCCCGTGGCGGTCTCGTGTTCAGCGATCCGGTGCCTTTCGCGGTGCCGGCGCTGAGCAATCTCAGTGTGAGTCTCTACCTGCCCGAACCCAGCGGCACGGTGACCACGCACCTGGCGGCGGCCCAGACCAGCTATGTGGCAAGCGGCAACGCTACCGCGACGACAGAGCTGACCGGCGCGGAAGAAATCGCGGTGTGGAACTATCTGACCGCGGTGGATGTGCGGCGCAGCGACGACATCACCGCCATCGTGACGCTCGGCGACTCCATCACGGATGGCGTTGGCTCGAACCGTGATCTCAATAACCGCTGGCCCAATTATCTTGCCAGACGCCTGCTCACCGACGACAATGCGCCCGATTTTGCGGTCGTGAACGCGGGCATCAGTGGCAATCGAGTGCTGCAGGAAAATTCCGCGCGTTTTGGTGAGAACCTGCAGGTGCGTTTCGAGCGCGACGTGCTCGCGCTGAGTGGCGTCAGTCACATCGTGTTGCTGGAAGGCATCAACGACATCGGCATGGGCAATATGTTTCCAGGTGAGCACGTTGCGCCCGAAGAGATCATCGCGGGTTACCGTCAGATCATCGCGCGTGCTCATGCGAAGGGACTGAAGATCATTGGTGCCACGTTGACCCCTTTTGAGGGTGCGGCCTATTACACCGAAGAGGGTGAGCAGAAGCGCCAGGTGGTCAACGCGTGGATTCGCACCAGTGGTGAGTTCGACGGAGTGATCGATTTCGAGATTCCCGCACGCGATCCGTCCCACATCACGCGACTGGTGCCATCCTATACCGCCGACAATCTGCATCCGAACGACGAGGGATACAAGGCGATGGCGGATGCGATTGATCTTGATCTGTTTCAGTAGATTCGGCGTAATTGAATGAGAATTTAATAG
>MGYS01000016.1:235004-236203 GCA_001802565.1 Gammaproteobacteria bacterium RIFCSPLOWO2_02_FULL_57_10
GCACTATTCAACGCAAGAACCCCAAGGATTCAAATGAACTACCAAGGCAGCCCCGACTTCACTCACCAGCAGGCTGACAAGATCGGCGTACTGATCACCAACCTCGGGACTCCAGACGCCCCGACTCCCAAGGCGCTGCACAAATACCTGAAGGAATTTCTCGGCGATCCACGCGTCGTGGAGGTGCCAAGGCTGATCTGGTGGTTCGCGCTCAACGGCGTGATCCTGCGCATTCGTCCGCGACGTTCCGCAAAGTCCTATGCCAAGGTGTTTACCGAAGAAGGTTCGCCGCTGCTGTTCCACACGCGGCACCAGGCGCACGCACTGCAACAGCATTTCGCTGCGCACGGGCGTGACAATCTGATTGTCGATTTTGCGATGCGCTACGGCAGCCCGTCGCTGCCCGACGTGCTCGAATCCATGTTCCGACGTGGCGTGCGCAAGCTGCTGGTGTTGCCACTCTATCCACAGTATTCCGGTTCCACCGCCGCATCGACATTCGATGCAATCAGTGCGGACTTCACGAAGCGCCGCTGGATTCCCGATCTGCGCTTCGTCTCGCATTACCACGATTACGCACCGTTCATCGCGGCGGCAGCAAAGCGTATCGAAGCGCACTGGGCAGAGCACGGCCGTGCCGACAAACTGCTGTTCTCCTATCACGGCATTCCGTTGCGCTATCTGCACGCAGGTGATCCGTATCACTGCGAGTGCTACAAGACCTCGAGATTGATCGCGGAAAAACTTGGCCTGAAAGAGAGCGAATACATCACCACATTCCAGTCGCGCTTCGGACGCGAGGAATGGTTGAAGCCGTATACCGATGCGACACTGAAGGCGTTCCCCGAACAGGGTGTGAAGTCCGTGCAGGTATTCTGCCCAGGCTTTTCTGCCGACTGTCTTGAAACCATCGAAGAGATCGCCGAAGAGAACAAGGAATATTTCATCCACGCAGGCGGCGAGCGTTATGAATACATCACGGCACTGAACGATCGCCCCGAGCACATCGAAGCGCTGGCGAGTCTTGTGCTGGATAATGTGCAGGGGTGGGGTGTGGCGCACGATGAGGAAAGAGTAGCTCGCGCTGCTGCGCGTGGCGCGAATTCTTGAATTTGTGGTTGTGGGGCAACCTCAATTCCTGATCGCCTGCATGATCGGAGGTGGGATGCTTGATGGTGGGCCGTAAACCGCCCGGACGG
>MGYS01000016.1:236231-236773 GCA_001802565.1 Gammaproteobacteria bacterium RIFCSPLOWO2_02_FULL_57_10
ACGACACTATGGAGCCGCAGTCACCGGCTCTTCTTCCAGCCACTGATTCAGATCGATGATGTCCTGAGGGGTCAGGAGACCCGTGATCTGTTTCAGCAGCAGAGTATCCATCACGTAGTTGTACTTTGCGTCGGAATAGTTGCGCAGGGCAATGAACAACTGCTGTCTCGCCTGCAGTACGTCAACGATGTTGCGCGTACCCACTTCGTATCCCACTTCAATCGCATCGAGTGCACTCTGCGCCGACGTAATGGCCTGCTGACGCTGTGCTATCACTAGCGCATCAGTGTTCACGCGGCGAAATGCGTTGCGAACGTCCTGAGTCGTCTGTCGGCGAGTGAGGTTCAAGGCTTCCTGTTGTGCCACCACATCATATTCGGCAGCACGACGACGCGCCTGCACGGCGCCTCCCGAGTAGAGAGGGATGTTGATGGACAGCGCCAGTGAGGTGCCATCAATCGCGCCACTGAAACGCTGCGAACCATCGGCAGACTGGGCGGCGGCGCTCACGTTGTGGTTGAAGGCGCCCTGCATGGAGATCG
>MGYS01000017.1:0-8529 GCA_001802565.1 Gammaproteobacteria bacterium RIFCSPLOWO2_02_FULL_57_10
TGGCCTGGTTCAATTACTGGAAAATTCGAGCGAGCGATGATACGCCTGTTTTCCGGCTCGATCCATTTTATCAGCTGTGCTAGTGTAGCCGCTCCCGCCGAGCAGCCTCGGCATCCAGCCCTGATAAATGAGGACAGCCATGCTCTGGGTCAAGGCATTTCACATCGTCGCCGTGGTCTGCTGGTTTGCCGCAATCTTCTACCTGCCCCGCCTGTTCGTCTATCACGCCATGAGCGAAGATCGCATCAGCAGCGATCGCTTCGTGATCATGGAACGCAAACTGTTCAATGGCATCGGCACTCCCTCAGCCATCGTCACCATTGTGCTGGGGGTCTGGCTCATATCCTTCAATCCATCCTATTACATGAGCTCCGGATGGATGCATGTCAAGCTTGGCCTCGTGTTGCTGCTCGCGATCTACCACATCATGTGCTGGAAGATCATGCTGCAATTCCGGGCAGGCAAGAATACGCGCAGCCATGTCTTTTACCGATACTTCAACGAGTTTCCGGTTTTGCTGCTGATCGCAATCGTGATATTGGTGGTGGTCCGACCGTTCTAGTCCGCTGTCAGGCATCGGCGCTTCCGCTTCGTTCATCAAGGCCAGTTCACCGTGCAGAAATTCTCCGACAACAAGCCGAATGTCATGTGCTTCTCCGGGTTGGATCCCTCGGGTGGCGCCGGCATCCAGGCCGACATAGAAGCCCTCTTCAGCACAGGTTGTCACTGCCTGCCGGTCGTGACTGCGCTGACCGTCCAGGACACGCGCAATGTCATGGATTCCGTCCCGACCGATCCTGCCCTGCTGATTTCCCAGGCTCGTGCCGTGCTGGAGGACATACCCGTGCAGGCTTTCAAGATCGGGCTGCTGGGTAGTGTCAAGACCATCGAAGTGATCCACACGCTCCTGACGGACTATCCCGACATTCCCGTCGTGCTTGATCCCATCATCCGCGCCGGCGGCGGCTACGAATTCACCAGAGACAACATTGCGGACGCCATCAACACGTTGTTATTGCCGCTGACGACCGTGGCCACCCCCAACACCAACGAGGCCAGAGCCCTGTCGCCAAGTGCCGACACCCTGGATGCCTGCGCCAACGAAATGCTGGAGCGTGGCTGCCAGAATGTCCTGCTGACCGGCACGCACGCCAGTTCGGCTCATGTGATCAACCGTCTCTACACCCGCCATCAACCCATTCGCAGTTATGAATGGCCGAGACTCGAGCACGAGTACCATGGTTCTGGCTGTACGCTGGCTGCATGTCTGGCGGGCTATCTCGCTCACGGACTGGATATTGCCGAAGCCTCTCAGCAAGCCCAGCGCTTCACCTGGGAGTCCCTGAACAACGGCATTCGCGCGGGCTTTGGGCAGCATCTTCCGAACCGCAGTTACTGGAATCGCTGAATGATGTCGGCGGTAGCATCAATGAGCGGGGTCTATGCCATCACCGATGAGAGTCTGTTGCAGGGCGATCTGTTGAGTGAGCGCGTGAGTGCCGCACTGGCGGGTGGAATCACTCTGTTGCAGTATCGGAACAAGAGCGCGGACAAGGCTCGGCAGCTCGCGGAATGCCGGCTTCTGAAGCATCTCTGCAGCCAATACGACACTCCCCTCCTCATCAATGACGACGTCGACCTTTGCATTGCAGCGGGCGCCGATGGGGTACACCTGGGTCAGAGCGATACCGGACTGCAAGTCGCACGCACCCGTCTGGGCGACAGAGCCATCATCGGCGTGACATGCCACAGCGACCTTGCACTCGCGCTGAAAGCGGAGCAACGGGGTGCGTCCTATGTCGCTTTCGGACGCTTCTTTCCGTCCAACACCAAACCCCAGGCAACGCCTGCCAGCATTGATGTCCTGCGCCAGGCCAGGCAGACGCTGACTCTCCCGATTGTTGCAATTGGCGGCATCAACGCTGAAAATGGCGCAGCTTTACTAGACGCTGGCGCCGACATGCTGGCCGTCATTCACTATCTGTTCGCCTTCCCCGACGTGACTGCTCGGGTCCGCCAACTGAATACATTATTTACATCATCCAGCACCTGAAAAGCTCATCAGAGGAACCCATGTCTGCGTTTGCCACCAACCCCGACAAGAACGTCAGCCGCTCGGCGGCATTGTTTGAAGAAGCCCAGCGCTACATCCCAGGTGGCGTGAACTCACCCGTGCGGGCATTCCGCGGCGTGGGCGGCAATCCCCTGTTCTTTCGGGGCGGAGAAGGGGCATGGCTGATCGATGAAGACAACAATCGCTATATCGATTACGTAGGTGCCTGGGGTCCCCTTATTCTGGGACACAGACATCCTGCGGTCATCGAGGCGCTGCAGACGCAGCTCACTCACGGGCTTGGCTACGGTGCCTCGACAGAGGCAGAGATCACCATTGCTCGAACCATCTGCAATCTGGTGCCCTCCATTGAACGCGTACGACTGGTGACATCCGGCACCGAAGCGACCATGAGTGCCATCCGGGTAGCACGTGGCTACACACGGCGCGACAAGGTCGTGAAGTTCGAAGGCTGCTATCACGGCCACGTCGACGGTCTGCTGGTCAAGGCCGGCTCCGGCGCATTGACCCTGGGCGAACCGGACTCCCTCGGCGTGCCAAAATCCTACACGGATCAGACCTACGTTCTGCCATACAACGACGTCGATGCATTGGAGAAACTCTTCGCCGCCAGCGGCAAGGAGATTGCGTGCATCATCGTCGAGCCCGTTGCAGGCAACATGAACTGCGTACCGCCACTGCCGGGTTATCTGCAGGCGTTGCGCGACGTTTGCGACCAGTACGGCAGCGTGTTGATATTTGACGAAGTGATGAGCGGGTTCCGCGTTGCTCTCGGTGGCGCACAGGCCGTCTATGGCGTGACACCCGATCTGACAACGCTTGGCAAGGTCATCGGCGGTGGATTGCCCGTTGGCGCCTTCGGTGGTCGTCGCGACATCATGGAGATGATCGCTCCAATGGGTCCTGTCTATCAGGCTGGCACTCTTGCTGGCAGCCCCCTCGCGGTGGCAGCAGGCATGGCGATGCTCAAGGAAATCCAGAAGCCCGATTTCTACACCCAACTCGATCAGCGCACCCGCGCATTGATGAAAGGACTGCAGGAGCGCGCCGACGCGGCGAAGATTCCCTTCACCACCAATCAGGTCGGTGGCATGTTCGGTTGCTTCTTCAGTCATGAGCAACAAGTGTCGACGTTTGATCAGGTGATGGCGTGCAACGTCGAGCGCTTCCGAAAATATTTCCACATCATGCTGAACAGCGGTGTCTACCTCGCCCCCTCCGCATTTGAAGCCGGGTTTGTGTCGGCAGCACACGGGGAGAAAGAGATACAACTGACGCTGGACGCTGCCGAGAAGGCCTTCGCCGCACTCTGATTCTGAATCGACTCACCCACTCGATCCAATTTTCTTTACAGGATTACTCGCTACATGAACAAGAAATACGACGTATACGGCATTGGCAACGCGCTGGTGGACAAGGAATTCGAAGTGGACGACCAGTTCTTCGTCGATGCGGGCATTGAAAAGGGATTCATGACGCTGATCGACGACGAGAAGCAGAGCGAATTGCTGGAGATGCTCACGCATCGCTATGGCCTGAAAAAACGTGCAGGCGGTGGTTCGGCAGCAAATTCCATCTATGCACTGAGTCAGTTCGGAGGACGTGCATTCTTTTCCTGCAAGGTCGCCAACGATGAGACCGGACACTTTTACGTAAAGGAACTCGGCAGCCAGAACATCCACACCAATCTTTCCGCGACTCTTGAAGAAGGCGTGACGGGGCGTTGCCTGGTGATGGTGACACCGGATGCCGAACGCACAATGCTGACGTCGCTCGCCATTTCGCAACTGGTTTCCACCGCCGAGCTGGATCATGACGCGATTCGCGCCTCGACCTATGCCTATGTCGAGGGCTATCTCGTCACATCGCCGTCAGCACGATCTGCGGTCCTCGAACTGAAGAAATATGCAAAGGAGCACGGCGTGAAGTTCGCCATGACTTTCTCTGACCCTTCGATGGTGGAGTACTTCAAGGATGGCATCAACGAGTTCATCGGCGATGGCGTGGACCTGCTCTTCTGCAACGAGAAGGAAGCGATGCTGTGGTCAGGCACGAACACTCTGGAGGATGCCTGCAAGGCGCTGGAGAAGAAGGCTGCGCAGTTTGCTGTAACGCTGGGGCCAAAGGGGGCATTGTTGTTCGACGGCAACGAATACATCAATGTCGAGCCACACAAAGTGCGCGCCATCGATACCAATGGTGCGGGAGACATGTTCTCCGGCGCATTCCTGTATGGCATCACTCAGGGCTATGACTTTGCGACTGCCGGCAGGATTGCGAGTCTGGCCTCGTCAATGGTGGTGTCGCGTTTCGGGCCACGGCTGGAGCCGGAGCAGCACCTGGAGCTTCTGCAGAGGTTGGAGTTGAGCAGATAGAGAGGTTTGTGCGGAGAGCGACTTTTGTGAGTCGCTCCCCGGACGAGCCGGAATCAGGGCTATTCGCGAGCAGGTTCGCTCCTACATGTCAGGCGCGCAGTTCGTCCACGAATTTCTTCACGCCATCAAACCATGACGTCTTCTTCGGTGACTGCTTGCCTTCGGTTTCGGCAATGTCGTGGAACTCGGCGAGAATTTCCTTCTGACGCTTGGTGAGATTCACGGGTGTCTCCACCACTACACGGCAGAGCAAGTCTCCGGTCACGCCACCACGCACCGGCACCACACCCTTGTTGCGCAGACGGAACAATTTGCCGGTCTGTGTCTCAGGTGGAATCTTCAACTTCACGCGACCATCCAGGGTAGGTACTTCCAGCTCGCCACCCAATGCAGCATCCACAAAACTGATCGGAATCTCGCAATGCAGATCGATGCCATCGCGCTCGAAGAGCTTGTGTTCACGCACGGAAACCTGCACGTAAAGATCGCCGGGTGGGCCGCCATGAGTGCCGGCCTGGCCTTCACCACTCAAGCGAATGCGATCACCTGTATCAACACCTGGCGGCACCTTCACCGACAGTGTCTTCTGCTCTTCCACACTGCCACGTCCGTGACAGGTGCCACATGGATCTTTTATCTGCTTGCCGGAACCCTGACAGCGCGGGCAGGTCTGTTGCACGGAGAAAAAGCCCTGTTGCATGCGTACCTGACCGATGCCGTTACAGGTGCTGCAGTCCACCGGGCTTGAGCCTTTCTTCGCACCACTGCCGTCACAGGTCTTGCACGAGACAGCAGCAGGAATACGAATCTTCGCGTTGGTGCCGCGCACAGCTTCTTCCAGATCCAACTCCAGCGTATAACGCAGATCCGCGCCCTTGCGCACATGACTGCGCCCACCACCGCCACGATTGCCGCCGAAGATATCGCCGAAGATGTCACCAAAAATATCACCGAAATCCGCAGAGCCACCTCCGCCACCGCCCTGCTGATTTACACCAGCGTGACCGAACTGGTCATAACGCGCTCTCTTCTGCGCATCGGACAGCACTTCGAAGGCCTCATTGGCTTCCTTGAACTTGTCTTCCGATTCCTTGTCGTCGGGGTTGCGGTCAGGATGGTGCTTCATGGCAACGCGGCGATAGGCCTTCTTCAGATCGGCTTCCGATGCGTCGCGCGCAACACCCAGTATTTCGTAATAGTCTCTTTTGGACATGGTTTTGTGGTATCTCGTGTCATGGTTTTCAGAACAGTATGCAGGCCGTCAAACCTGCTCGCTCTGTAACGCAAAAAACCAGACAGGATAGCCCCGTCCGGTTTTCTGCTCTTGCCGTGCATTGCAGATGCCGCTGAACACAGCGGCTATCGCAACTTACTTGTCGTCTTTGACTTCTTCGAACTCCGCATCAACGGCATCATCGTTGCCGGTGGAACCACCCTGTGCTCCACCATCAGCCTGAGCACCGGCCTGCTTGTCGGCATACATCTTCTGCGCGAGGCCGGAGGAAACGTCCGTCAGCTCCTTCGTCTTCGCTTCGATGTCGGCGATGTCACCGGCCTTGATTGCCGCTTCCAGAGCCACGATCGCTGCCTCAATCCTTTCCTTCTCGGCAGCATCAACCTTGTCGCCCGCTTCTTCCAGTGTCTTGCGCGTTGCATGCACCAGACCATCAGCCGTGTTGCGAGCGGTAATCAGTTGCTCGAACTTCTTGTCGTCCGCCGCGTGCGCTTCCGCGTCCTTGATCATTCTCTCGATCTCTTCGTCCGACAGACCGCTGGACGCCTTGATCACGATGGACTGCTGCTTGCCAGTGGCCTTGTCTTTCGCTGACACGTTCAGGATACCGTTGGCATCCAGGTCAAAGGCGACCTCGATCTGCGGCATGCCGCGCGGCGACGGAGGAATGTCTGCCAGGTCGAAGCGACCCAGCGACTTGTTCTGCGCCGCCTGCTTGCGCTCGCCCTGCACCACGTGAATGGTCACCGCGGTCTGGTTGTCGTCTGCCGTCGAGAACACTTGCGTCTTCTTGGTCGGAATCGTGGTGTTCTTCTCGATCAGGATGCTTGCCACACCGCCCAGTGTTTCGATACCCAGAGACAGTGGCGTCACGTCCAGCAACAACACGTCATTCACTTCACCGGACAGTACCGCACCCTGAATGGCCGCACCAATCGCAACCGCTTCGTCGGGGTTCACGTCACGACGGGCTTCCTTGCCGAAGAAATCGGCAACCTTCTTCTGCACCATCGGCATACGGGTCTGACCACCGACGAGAATCACGTCGTTGATCTTCGATACATCCAGTCCCGCGTCCTGCAGACAGGTCTTGACTGGACCCATGGTGCGATCGACCAGATCTTCCACGAGGGACTCGAACTTGGCGCGCGTCAGCTTCTGCACGAGGTGCTTCGGACCGCTCGCATCCGCCGTGATGTACGGCAGATTGATTTCCGTCTGTTGCGCGGAAGACAGCTCGATTTTCGCCTTCTCTGCAGCTTCCTTCAGACGCTGCAGTGCCAGAGGATCGTTGTGCAGATCCATGCCGGTCTCTTTCTTGAATTCGGCTGCCAGATACTCGATCAGGCGCAGGTCGAAGTCTTCACCACCGAGGAACGTGTCGCCATTGGTGGAGAGCACTTCAAACGTGTGCTCGCCATCGGTCTCGGCAATCTCGATGATGGAGATATCGAAGGTACCGCCACCGAGGTCGAACACCGCGATGGTGGAATCGCCGGCCTTCTTGTCCATACCATAGGCCAGTGCAGCAGCCGTCGGTTCGTTGATGATGCGCTTGACCTCAAGACCAGCAATGCGGCCGGCGTCCTTGGTCGCCTGACGCTGCGAGTCGTTGAAGTAGGCTGGGACTGTCACCACAGCCTCGGTCACTGGCTCGCCCAGGAAATCCTCGGCGGTCTTCTTCATTTTCTTGAGCACCTGCGCGGAGATCTGCGGAGGAGACATCTTGTCGCCATTCACGCGCACCCATGCATCGCCGTTGTCGGCCTTCATGATCTCGTACGGCACCATCTTGATGTCCTTCTGCACAACGTCATCGTTGTACTGACGGCCGATCAGACGCTTGATGGCAAACAGCGTGTTCTTGGGGTTGGTGACCGACTGACGCTTGGCGGGCTGGCCAACCAGTGTTTCGCCGTCTTTGGTGAACGCGATGATGGACGGTGTCGTGCGATCCCCTTCCGCATTCTCGATCACTCGTGCCTTGCCGCCATCCATGATTGCCACGCATGAGTTCGTGGTTCCCAGGTCGATCCCGATAATTCTACCCATTCTCTTTTCTCCGCCTCGCAAGTCCGGTCAGTTGTCACGCCGCCGGATGAGCTGTTTACTTGATTCTGTTGAACGTGTTTGTGTTGCTTCTGGCCACCTATATTGGCCCGCTGCGACTTATTTCAAGTCCGGAAGGCGTAATTCCCCATCCTTCGCGGCCTCTTTCATGCTGGTCGGCTCAACCCGCAGCCTTCGAAACCATGACCATCGCCGGGCGTATCACACGACCGTGCAGCGTGTAGCCCTTCTGCATGACAGCGGTGACGGTATTGGGCTCCACATTCGGGTTTTCCTGCATCGCCATGGCCTGATGCAACTGAGGATCAAAAGGCTCTCCGAGCGGATCAATCTGCTCGATGCCGAACTTGCGGAAGCAGTCGACGAAGCTCTTGAGGGTCAACTCCACTCCCTGCAGCAGTGCCTTCACGGCTTCGTCGTCACGATCCATGGTGACCTGCAGTGCGCGTTCGAGGTTGTCCATCACTGCCAGCAGCTCAGTGCTGAGACGCTCCTGACCGTACTTGTGAGCCTTCTCGACGTCCTGCTCGGTGCGTCTGCGCAGATTCTGCATCTCCGCCTGTACGCGCAGAACCTCGTCCTTCTGATGCATGATCAGAGTCTCGGCCTGCGCCAGTCTCTGCAGGGCTTCGCGCAGCTGGGACTGTTCATCACTCGCTGACTCCTGCGCTCCGCTCTCCGCGGACTCGAGATTGTCCTCCATGCCGTTCACTCCCTCTGCGCTCGTGTTCTGTTGGGCTTCCTGTTGTTCCTGCTGCTCTGGGTTATCGCTCATT
>MGYS01000017.1:8543-9776 GCA_001802565.1 Gammaproteobacteria bacterium RIFCSPLOWO2_02_FULL_57_10
CTGCCTGCAAAGTCTGATCTGCAAGCCGATATGGGGGCTGGCTGCCCCTATTCAACCCGCGCAGGGACGAAATCCCGATTTTCTTCCCCGATTGCTCCAACACTGACAACTCCGGGCTTGATGCGCTATATTCACCTGCATCTGCAGTGCTCCCACAGAACTCACTGACCCACTGGAATCCCCGGCCCCATGCTTACCCAGTTGTCCATCCGTCATTACGCCATCGTTGACCATCTGGAGATCGATTTTCGCCCCGGCATGACCGTCATCACGGGCGAAACCGGCGCCGGCAAGTCGATCATTCTGGGCGCACTCGGGCTGACACTGGGCGATCGCGCCGACAAGGGAATCATCAGCAGCAACGCCAGCAAGGCCGATATCACGGCACACTTCGACACCACCGATCAGCCCCTGGCACGCGCCTGGCTGGAAGAGAACGAACTGCTCGCAGGTGATGATCCACAGGATTGCCTGCTACGCCGGGTAGTCAGTGACGATGGTCGGTCCAAGGCCTGGGTGAACGGTTTTCCGGTCACGCTGCAGGTGCTCAAGACCATTGGTGAGATGCTGATCGATATCCACAGCCAGCACGAGCATCAGTCCCTGCTCGACCGCACGACTCATCTGCGCCTGCTCGACGAGTTCATTGGTGAAGCGACATTGGTGGACGAGGTGCGGCGCACCGCGCGCGAGTGGAAGAAGAATCGGGATCGGCTGGAGCAACTGCGCCAGCAATCCGAGGAGTTTTCCGCGCAGGTGCAGTTGATCAGCTATCAGGTCAACGAACTGGACGAGTTGGCGCTGGAGCCCGGCGAACTGGAATCTCTCGATGAGGAATATCGGCGACTGAACAGCGCCGACAGCACCCTCGCCGCCGCACAACAGGTACTGGATCTGTGCTGCGAGAACGACGAACACACATTGCAGCGCAGCCTCAACCAGGCGTTGCACCTGCTGCAGGAACTGGGTGGCAAGACGCAGGCACTGGCGCCCGTGACGGACCTTCTCAATACCGCCGCCATCCAGATCGACGAGGCCATTGTGGAACTGCGGCGCAGCATCGAAGACTTCGATGCCAATCCCCTGCGCCTGGAAGAAATCAATCAGCGCCTGGCCGCCATTCACCAGATCGCCCGCAAGCACAAACTGAAACCCGATGAACTCGCACAACACCATGATGCCCTGCGGCGCCAGCTTGAGGGTTTTCAGAACAGTGACGAGTCACTCGCGCAG
>MGYS01000017.1:9817-19717 GCA_001802565.1 Gammaproteobacteria bacterium RIFCSPLOWO2_02_FULL_57_10
GCAGATTGCCGAGCTGGGAATGAGCAATGCCAGACTCAGCGTCGCCTTGACGCCTGTCGGAAGTGACAGCCCATCGGCGCACGGACTGGAAAGTGTCGAATTCCTCGTCAGCACCAACCCCGGGCAGGAACCACGTCCGCTGATCAGGATCGCCTCCGGTGGTGAGCTTTCGCGCATCAGCCTGGCGATCCAGGTCATCACCGCACAGACCTCTGCCACTCCCACGCTGGTGTTCGATGAGGTAGATGTGGGGATCGGCGGCGGCGTGGCGCGTGCAGTGGGAAGGTTGCTGCGTGAACTCGGCAATCGCGGCCAGGTCATGTGTGTCACCCACCAGGCACAGGTGGCAAGCCAGGGGCATCAGCACCTGTTTGTCAGCAAGCAGGTACAGGCAGCCAACGGAAAAGGTGCCGTGACAGGAACGCGCATCAGGGAGTTGAGCGAAGACGAGAAGATCAAGGAAATTGCCCGCATGCTCGGCGGAGAATCAGAAGCTGAAGGCTTTACTCCGGAATCGCTGGCTCACGCACAGGAGATGCTCGGCGTGTGAGGCATTCCTCTGTGGGAGCGAGCCCTGCTCGCGATGAAGCGGATGGAAATTCATCGCGAGCAGAGCTCGTTCCCACATATCAGGCGGCTTTCTGGCAGTCCTTGCAGATGCCGTAAAGATAAAGGCTGTGATCCGTGATCTCGAAGCCGAACTTGGCAGCGATCTTGTCCTGCTGCGTCTCGATGACCTCGTCGTAGAATTCTTCCACCAGACCGCACTTGTTGCAGACGATGTGATCGTGATGCTCCATGGTGCTCAGCTCGAACACCGAATGGCCACCCTCGAAGTGATGTCGCATCACCAGACCTGCCGATTCAAACTGCGTCAGCACGCGATAGACAGTCGCCAGTCCCACGTCCTCATCGGCCTCGATCAGCGCCTTGTAGACGTCTTCGGCACTCAGATGGCGGGTCTCGGAATTCTCCAGCAACTGCAGAATCTTGACCCGTGGCAGCGTGACCTTGAGGCCTGCCTTGCGTAATTCCTGATTTTCTCCTGACATGATTCTCTCTTTGGTCCGCCGGTAGAGGTGAGGTATTATGCCCCCTAACCGAACCAGATGAAAGTTTGCACCTTGCCGAGAATTCCGATGTTCCAGAAATCATTTATCAGCAATCTCCCTCGAACTGCACGTGTGAGCGCTGGCCGTGCGATGCTGATCGCTGTTGCGACACTGACCCTGAGCGCCTGCAGCATCCCGAGTCTGCAGTTCCCCGGCGTTTACAAGATTGACATTCAGCAGGGCAACATCATTACCCAGGAGATGATCGATCAGCTGCGCCCCGGCATGACCAAGCGTCAGGTCATCTTCGTCATGGGCACCCCCCTGGTGCGCGACCCGTTCGATCAGGACCGCTGGGATTATGTCTACAGCTACCAGCCCGGTGGCGGCATTCGCGGGCAGGAACGCGTCACGATGTTCTTCGAGAACGATCTGCTGACCCACTTCACTGGCGATTTCAAACCCACGGAAGAAACTGCAGCCGATACCCCTGTGGACACATCGGCTGCAGGCAACTCCTGATCAGAACTCGTACCGCAACCCGAATTCCACACTGCGCCCGGCCTCGGGCGCGACATCCTTGAGCAGAGACGTGTGATTGCGCACGCGCTCATCCAGCAGATTGCTGATCTTTCCGAACACCGTGGCGTCCTGACCGAACAGTGGCGCGTGATAGTCCACTGACACATTCACCAGAACATAACCGTCCGTCTCCGACTCATTCACTGCCACGTTCGATTGCTTCGCCACACGCGTGGCACGCACCTTGTACTGCCACTCCTCGTGCACATGACTGATCTCCGCGCCATAACGCAGCGCGGGAATTCTCGGCACGTCACCCCCTCGATCGAAATCGGCACGCACGTAATCCCCGAACAGAGTCAGTCGCGTCTGCTGCAGATTGTTGCGGCTCAGTGGCATGGAAACTTCTGTCTCGACGCCTCGGAACACGGCGTCTTCCTGTGTCAGACGTGCAATCTCGACGTCATCTTCCAGCACGCCGGTGTCGCGCATGTAGAGGTAGTCGCGAATGTCGTTGTAGAACACGTTGAGTTCGCCCGTCACTGCGCCCAGATGCCGACGCAGACCGATCTCGATGTTGTTGGAGATTTCCTTGTCGGCATTCGGATCCCCGATCTCCAGTCGCTGCGTCGCGGCGTGAGCAATCAAGTCGTGATCGTCCTCGGGAGGGGCACATGTCACATTATCGATGTTGGAGTAGAGCTCTTCGATCGTCGGCGCGCGCTGGGAGTGCGCTACCGACATCAGCACATTGAGATCGTCACGTGCACGCCACAGACCGGACGCACTTCCGCTCAGGCTGTCCGTCGATTCGTTGCAGCTGCCACCGGATTGCTCGAAGTGCTGGTGTTCGGCGCGCAGCCCCATCTCGTAGATCATGTCGCCAGCCTCGATGCTCTGCACGGAGAACAGCGCGTAAGAATGAGTGTCGGTCTCCGGGATGTAGGCTTCTTCGCCCAGTGCGCTGAAAGTCTTGTCGCCAAACTGCAAGCCGGTCACGCCGCTCAGATTGCCTCGCGGCGTGTGGGCAAAACTGAAACGACCCTCGACACCTTCGTTCGCGTAGACGGTACCCACTTCGCCGCTGCTTTCAATCTCCGCGTGCCGATAGTCGACGACACTGACCTTGCCCTGCAGATCCTCGAAGAAGCCACCCAACTCGGTGCGACCTTCGAAGTCCAGTCGCTCCTGTTTCATGGTGATGCGGATGCCCCCTTCGAGCACGTGTTCATCGGCTCCCTCATCTTCATGCGCCTCTTCGTCATGTACTTCATTGTGTGCTTCGCCTTCATGCTCATCTTCATGGTGATGATGGGCGGCCGCAGGCAAGCCATAGTCACTCTCGGAGCGGCTGACTGCCATGCCGAGGTAGCCCATGTCGAATATCCAGGAAAGTCCGCCAGTCACGGCATGCGCGCGCGTTGAGGAATTGTCGATTTCTCCCCTGCTGCCCAACAATTCCTCCAGCGCTTCTTCATCGCCAATGTCGACGGTCGCGGGATTGATGGCAAAACCGTTGATGCGGGTGTCGTTGCTGTCCCGGTAAGTGCCATCGAGATGCCACGCGAGCTGTCCGCCAGCGCCATCCAGCTTGAATACACTGGTCTGTTGATCGGAAGCGCTGCTGTGTCGGGTTTCCACAAGACCTGTCACGCCGTCGGGAATACTGGTCGGGATGCGATTGTCGATCACGTTGACGACGCCACCTATCGCGCCATTGCCGTAGAGCAGCGTGGCGGGTCCACGCAGCACCTCGATACGCTCTGCCAGCGCCGCCTCCACACTGTTGGCGTGGTCAGGGCTGACGGCAGACGCGTCCATGTTGCTGACACCCCCTTGCAGCACCTGTACACGATTGCCACTCTGACCGCGAATCACGGGCAATCCCACGCCGGTGCCGAACGATGAACTGTTCACTCCCACCAGTTCCTTGAGCGTCTCGCCCAGCGTGCTCGCTGCCTTCTCGCGCAGCGCCTCTCCGCTGAGCACGTTCACCGGCAACGCGGTTTCCGCACGGGAGCGCTGCAAACTGGACGTCACGATGATCTCGTCGAGGACACCGTCGTGTGCCTCGGCACCCCAGACACTGAAGGCTGGCAGACCGGAAAGCGTGGCTGCTGATACAGCGGAAACCAGGGCACGCACCCTGAACGAACGAATGGGAGAAAGCATTTTCTACCTCTGTCTGGTCACTGAACTTGAAGATGCACGAGAGCAGCATTGGGTCACGGAGACAGGCTGTCAGGCGCAAAGCATGTAATGGCCGCCGTGGCGGAGTCAGATCAGAGGGACTGCGGAGGAGAGCGGGACTTTGCTGCAACAGGTTGCAGACTGGCCGCCAGGACTGGCAGCGGGGTGGAATATGCTATGGATGTGTCAGGAACAACTACAGAATGAGCAGCGACAAGTGCATCGTCGCCGGACCCTACCTTCAAGCAGAGCTCGCAGTCGATATGTCTCTTCAGATCCCCCGCATGGGAGTGCAGCAGAGACGTGCTCTGCGCAAACAGAAAGACCAGCACAAAGCCGAATGCCAGGAACTTCCCGGCACTTCTCTTCAGCAGGCTGATTCTCTCTTCAGTCATCGGCACGACAGGTTCCCTGAAAGATCAACGAGGCACTAACCGAGCCGCACAACGCAAAACCTCCAGAACAACCGAAGGGAGCATGATGGGCTCTTCGATTGTCTGGAGGCGGACTTGCGGGCACATACGATTGACCATGGTGTTTTGAAAAAGTTTCGGAGAGGTTGCAAACTGTCACAAAACTCTGTTTATGTTATTAAGTAACATAACACCGGAATCTCTCCGACACCACCCCTCTTTGCAGATCGCCGTTCATGCCAGGCTGCGTGCAAAGCGCTCCAACGCCTCCAGCCCCACCACATCATGGGCTACTAGCGTCAAATCCTGTCTCGGGAGATCCGGCAATGCCTGCTTGAGAGTGGCCAGGTGCACCTCTTCCTGCACTCTGCGTTCGGTGAGGAACTCTCCCAAGCCGTCGGGCAGCCGCTTGTTGACGATCAGACCGCCCACTTTCACGCCCGTGCGCCGCAGCTGATCGTGCAACTCGATGGTTTCCAGCACAGGCAGTCGCTCTGCCGCGAGCACAATGATGAATGACGTTCGCTGCGCATCCGACAGGGCGGTACGCAGATCGCTGAAGCGTCGCTTGCGGCGATTGAGCAGACTGCGGATAGCGCTTTCGCGCTCCGCCAGAGGATCTTCCTGCCCCCCCAATACCTTGTTGCCGATCGATTTGTCACTGCCCATGTTGCGCAGTACAGAGCTGAAGCGCTCCGCCTTGTCACGTCGCTTGATGAGTCCGTCAGTCCACGCCGACATCATCTCCGGCAGCGCGATGAGTCGCGCGGTATGTCCGGAAGGTGCCGTGTCGAACACCAGCATGTCGTACTCGCGTGCCGCCTGCTCCACCACCTCGGCGATACGCTCCATGATGGCCGCTTCCTGCATGCCCGGCGCATCACGGGACAACTCGATGTGCTTGTCCACTTCCCCGGCAAGATGCGGGGCCATCAGTTTGCGCAGTGAACCGGAGACTTCATTCAGATGCTCATTGACAGTCTGTTCGGGATCGAGCTCCATGCCATCCAGATTGGATGCGAGGCGCACAGGACGCGGACCGATGTCGCGATTGAAGAGATGGCCGAGATTGTGCGCAGGGTCAGTGGAAACAAGCAGCACTCGCTTGCCTTCCATCGCCATGGCCAATGCGGTTGCGGCTGAGACCGTGGTCTTGCCCACGCCGCCCTTGCCGCCGAAAAACAGAATGTGCTTGGAACGCGCCAGCTCTAACAACATGAGACGTGATCCAGTGGCGAGCGCTCCATGCCCATGCGGCGATGCCAGTCATGGAAGCGGTCGTAGACCACGGGTAACAGCTCAAGGGTGTAATAGGTCGCGGGATTGGGAATGCCAAGACTCTCGGAAAACACGAGCATCATGAACAGGTCGTCTTCGTCGCGCTGGGCACGGGCGAACTCACGACGATGCGGGGCGATGTAGTATTCGCGCAAGCCTTCTTCGATGCGGGCAAACAGGCCCTTGCGCTGATCGTTGGCGGGAATGTCATTCTGATCCATGGTCTTCTCCTGAGCGGCGAGTATACGCCTGTAGGCAACACGCTCTCAACGCATGTTCTGCGTGGCAGACCTGGCTTTCTTCGCCTTCTTGGCACGCAGCAGACGCACCTGTTTGGGATCGAGCTGCAAGGGCCGATAGATCTCCACGCGATCACCCGGCGCCAACACATGGTCCTGCGGCAACGGAGTGCTCTTGCCGTCGAGCACGCGGGAAAATATGCCCATGGCAGCGGTGCTGATGTCGATCATGGGATACGCCTCGAGAATACCCGACTGCCGCACCGCTTCCAGTGCGGTAGTGCCACTCTGGACCTGCAATGCAATGATGCGCTGCTCCTGAGGCAACGCGAACGCCACTTCCACTTCGATGATCTGCGCGTCCGCACTCATGCAGGTTCCTCAGGAAATCGGTTTGGCGTAGAGTTGATTGGCACGGGCAACCACGGAATCCACCAGTGAATTCGCCGAGTGATTGAAGAGCTTCTCCAGCGCGTAACCGACGAGCCCCCCGGCGAAATCGAATTCCATCTGCAGGCTCACCTTGCAGGCATTCTCCGCGAGTGACTGAAAGCGCCAGGACGCACTGAATTTGCGAAACGGCCCCTCGACGAGACTCATCTGCATTTCCTCGCAAGGCTTCAGAATATTACGCGTGGTGAAGGAGTGTTGCAGACCGGCCTTGCCGAGCACCAGCTCACCAACCACTTCGGTCTCGGAACGACTCAGAACACGCGCCTGCTGGCAACCCTGCATGAACAACGGATAGTTTTCGATGTCGTTCACCAGATCGAACATCTGCCGGGCCGAGAACATCACCAGTGCGCTGCGGTCAATCCGTGTCGTCATAGCAGACTCAGCAGATCGAACGCGAAGTATTTCTGCGCCAGAGAGTTCAGGAAGACAAACAACAGCACTACCGGGATGAAGGTGCGCAGAGAAAAGTCCACGTACTTTTCCATCAGTGAGCCTGCGTAGCTTTCGTCACCGACACTCAATTCTGCAGAGAGACCACGATTGCGCCAGCGATAGGAACACAGAATGCAGGCGAGGAAACCGACAAATGGCAGAATCACTTCGGAGAACGTATCGGCCAGCAGATCGAAGAAGGATTTCGGCCCACCGCCGTAGGGTATGAAGTCCGTGAGGAATGGCGACATTCCGAACGACATCGCGGCAAAGATGGCAAAGAAGCTCACGAGCGCGGCCTGCGTCAGGACGGCCTTCCGGCGCGAGAAGCACCATTCGTCAATCATGTAGGAAATTGGAATTTCAAGAATGGACACGAGAGACGTAAAGGCAGCAAACAGGACAAGTGCGAAGAAAACTGCCGCGACAATGCTCGCCCCAACGAAACCCACTGCACTCTGCATCGACAGAAATATCTGTGGCAGGTAGGTGAAGATCAGTCCTACGCTGCTGCTGGAAAGATCTTCCGGATTGGTTGCCGGGTTGAAAGCAAAAATGGCGGGCAGGATCAACAAACCGGCGAGGAACGCCACCGAAGTATCGGCAATCGCTACCAACCTGCTTGATCCGGGGATGCTGTCACTGCTGCTGAAGTAGGAGCCGTAGGTGATCATGATTCCCATGCCGAGCGACAACGAGAAAAATGCCTGGTTCAGCGCTGCATTCACCACGGTGCTGTCGAACTGGCTGAAGTCTGGCACCAGGTAATAGCGTATCCCCGCACTCGCATTATCCAGCGTCATGACAAAGATGATGAGCCCCACCAGCATCACCGCGAGTGTTGGCATGAGTATGCGGGCCTGCCTCTCGATGCCGTTCTTCACACCACTGAGCAGTACTGCGAAAACCAGCACCTGCAATATCACAAAGTAGACAAACAGCGACGGCGACCCAACCACCGCACCGAAGGTTTCCGGTTGTGCCAGCTCACCCAGATTACCGGTCAACGCTTTCAACAGGTAGATGATGATCCACACCGTCACGATGGTGTAGAACACCGCAATCATGAAAGGCGTCAGAATCGCGAGCTTTCCCGCCATGCGCCAGCCGCCATGATTGTCCGACAAGGCTGCAAAGGCACCCACGGGGTTGCGCTGTGTACGTCGCCCCATCGCGATCTCCGCCATCATCACTGGCAGGCATACCAGCGCCACGAACAAGACATACACGAACAGAAATACCGCACCCCCATTCTTGGAGGCCATTACCGGAAACGCCACCAGATTACCCAGCCCCACGGCAGAACCCGCAGCCGCAAGAATGAAACCCAGTTTGGAGCTGAATTGACCGCGTTCAATTGACATGGAAAACCCTGTTATCTCAATCGGTTGGATTGCTGACCCGGAAAATTGCGGCGGATTCTAGCAGCTACTCGCTCGCCTTGCCCAGCAGCCGCAACACTGCCGAGATGGTGGCGTGGTAACCACGCGCCCCTTCCTTCACGAAGTCGCCATGCTCCTCGTTGGCAATGATGCGCACACTGACCTCGTCACCGGCGACAATCGCCAGGGCCGGATAGTCCGGCAGGGTCTGCAGTGCTGTCTTGCCCTGAGCCAGCTCTCGTGGCAGGGAAAGCGGATAACGGTAGGTACTGACGATGTATTCCTGCGGAATGCCCCACGGCAGCCACTCCAGCGGTGAAATTGCGTGGAAGTTCGCGCCATTCTCGTCAACCGGCGCACCGGTCAGTTTTTCCAGCAAAGGTTCACCGCAGTAGATCTCACCGCTCACGCCGATGGAATCGATAACCATGGGGTTGATGTAAGCATCGGCCATCACGAGCGCCGTCGGGTTCAGTGCTGGCTCGACGTATATTTCACTGTCCTTCGACAACTGCGGGCGCGTCGCCAGCCAGGCACCGAAGTGTCCTCCAGACGAATGCCCCACCACGATCGCCTGCTGCAGATCCAGGGGATACTCTCCAGCCAGATCAACCAGCGCATCGAAGCCATTGGCGATGTCCAGCCAAGTGCCTGGCCAACCACCGCCCGGACTGGTGGCGCCGCGATACTGCAGATTCCACGCGGCAATGCCCTGCTCGGTCATCGCCTTGGCCATCGCGCGATAGCTGTTGATCATGCCGTCGCTGGAGCGCCAGCAGCCCGCGTGCAGGAAGGTGACAACCGGGAATGGTCCATCGCCTGCGGGCAGAGAGAGTTCTCCGTACTGCATGGGGTCAGGGCCATAGGGAATCTTCGTCTGCGCAACGACCGGCAACGAACTGCTCGCCGCGAGACAGAAAAGTGTGAGAGCCAGCATTCTTGTTCTTGTTTTCATGAGGCTTACCTGTGCTAGTGAGGACGAGCAACAAGGTAGCGCAAGAGACAGGGCATGAAAAGCAAAAGCACATCGTGCTGGCTCCCGGCCCACTTGCGGTTATAATGCCGCGCTATGGCAAAACCCGGTAAATCAAAGTCCGTCGACACCACCATCGCCCGCAACAAGAAAGCCCTTCATGACTATTTCATTGAGGACTCCTTCGAGGCCGGCATGGTCCTGCTCGGCTGGGAAGTCAAAAGCATGCGCGAGAAGAAGGTGCAGCTCACGGACAGCTACGTCATCCTGAAAGATGGCGAAGCCTGGCTGCTCGGTTGCAACATCGTGCCGCTGAACACTGCCAGCACTCACGTGATCTGCGAACCCGACCGCACGCGCAAGCTGCTGTTGCAACGCAAGGAGCTGGCACGTCTGTTCTCCAGTGTGCAGCAGAAGGGACACACCTGCGTGGCCACGAAGATCTACTGGAAAGGTCATCTCATCAAGTGCCAGATATCACTGGCCAAGGGCAAGCAGGCCCATGACAAGCGCGATGTCGTGAAGGATCGCGAGTGGGCGATCGAGAAGCAGCGCGTGGTTCGTCACGCCCACCGCTGACGTTGTGCCTATACCCTGTGGGAGCGAGCCTCGCTCCTACAGTCAGCGCCTTGAAAAATCATTGTGCGTCCCAATCTATCCTCCTGTGCTAGACTGCACACACATCTGGGGGCGCTTTGGATTCGACGCCGGTATCAAACCCTGAGGTGCATGTCGAGAGGGTATAGACTCTCGTAAATCAATCTATGCAACTTCATAGTTGCCAACGACGATAGCTACGCTCTAGCCGCTTAGTGCGGTTAGCGGTCACCCCGGGATGCCTGTAAACCGGTGTTTTTGTGACTGTCATATAGAACAGGATCGCCAGCCTAGCGCGCCCAGCGCGAAGCAGCTAAAAGTACTGGGCTCGCCCGAACCACCCTGCCCGTCGGGCCGGCGAGGGTT
>MGYS01000017.1:19724-45146 GCA_001802565.1 Gammaproteobacteria bacterium RIFCSPLOWO2_02_FULL_57_10
GTTCAAATCCCCCCGCCTCCACCAGACAAAAGAAAGGCCCTGTCGGCGCAAGCTGACAGGGCCTTTCTTTTGTCTGGTCGACTGGGAGAGTTTGGATTCTTATAGTCGGGGTGAGCGCCGCGCCCAAGCGCGGCGTGAATGCCGGAAATGCGCGAGCATTTCAGGCGCAAATCAGGCGTCGTCAGACGCCTCGACGTGGCAGATTCTTCGAATGAAACCAAGTCGGGGTTCACAAAACGGCAGGACAGCCGTTTTGCACAGCGACGCAGGAGCTGCCCCGAAGGGGCGAGGCACATGGATGTGCCGAGTGAAATCCCCCCAGAGGCGCGCACAAAACTGGGTGCTGGTATTGGCTGGAATTACCGAACTGGCGAGCTTGCAGCAAGTTGCACAATGACGCAGTTATTCGAAATTTTCGAATAACTGCGGACAGCAAACCAAGGATTGCCTCGATGACCTGGTACGATTGTTGAATATGTTTGTGACAACCATTCCTACCCTGCCCCAGACGGCTATCCCGTGATAGCATCACAAACGTTCACGGGAGCTACCAATGCTGGATTGATGCAAGGGCAAGGGAATGAAGTTCGAAGTCTATTGTGATGAGGCTAACCCGGATGTGCTGACATCCGCGAATCCCCGCGCGCAACATCTCATGATCGGCAGCCTGTGGTTACCAGAGGAGTTACGTAGCGAAATCAAATCCCGAGTCATCGCGTTGCGAGAACGCAACCAGGCTTGGGGTGAGATCAAGTGGAGCAAGGTATCGCCAAATCGTGTCAATTTTTATGTCGAGTTGATCGATCTGTTCTTTGCATACGGTGACAACCTCCGCTTCCGCTGCATTGCGGTTGATCGAACCCAGTTCAACTTGGCATTGCACGACAACGATGGTGAGTTGGGTTTTTACAAGTTCTATTACCAACTGCTGCATCATTGGATTCTCGACTTCAACGACTACAGTATCTTCTGCGACATCAAGAGCAACCGAGATCCGAAACGCTTGCCCGTGCTGGCACAATGTCTCTCATACGCAAATCTTACATCGAGTATTGATAGCATCCAGTCGCTACCGTCCCACGAAGTCGTATTGATCCAACTGTGCGATCTCTTGCTGGGCGCCGCCAGCAGCCGCATCAACAAGACTCTGAATGAAGGCACCGCAAAGGAATCTGTAGTGGAACGAATCGAGTCTGCTCTGGGTCGACAACTCGCTCCGACCAACAAAAGCGAGGAGAAATTCAACATCTTCAAGATTCGTCTGAAGGGTGGCTGGTAATGGCATTGCCACCACTGGTCCACTACGCCACTCTCAATGAGTACCGGCTGCACTACGAACAGGCTTATTGCCGGAATGCCATCCATAGCTTTGATGGTATTCGCGTACACTTCAGCCCCGACAAGTTTGATCATATGTTTTACGAGAGCTCAGCACGGGATGGTCGAAAGGACGTTTTTTCACCCGTACGTGCACAACGCATTGACTGGATCAAGGCAACACTTGAGCACCCTGAAGCTGCCCTTTTTGAAGGGTGGGACAAAGTACATCGTCGATACGATGCTACTCGCCGCGTAGCCGTCGTTTATGAAGACTTCGTAGTGATCGTGGTGATGCGATTGAACGAGGATGGAAATCTGAAGGCGAATTTTGTGACCTGTTATCAGGCGGACAACAGCATCGGAAAAATCAGGAATGCACCCACTTGGTCACTGGAAGGGTGCTTGCGCCTGCTGGGAGGAAAGCCTTGATGGCGACTCAGAAAAAACAAAGGCCGCTGATTCGCTACGCGGGTTCAGCGGCCGAGACCTCGATAGGTTCAAAGCCGATAGGCAGTGAACTCAGGGAAAGAGTCTATCCTGAAAGGCTCTTTTGTCAAGCCGAGAGCTGGATTGACGTGATAACTACGAACTGGAGCACATGTCAGAGATTACAGCGATGCCCGATGGGCACTGCCGGTTTGTGATGGTTAAGGACAAGCACTGGGAACAAATTGAGCCGCATCTAAAATGACATGTATCGGTATCTCAAGGATGCAACAATCCCTGCCAGACGCCCCACTCGACATCATCGGCGACATTCACGGTGAATTCGACGCTCTGAAGGCTCTTCTACATCACCTTGGCTACAACAACAGAGGCCATCACCCACAAGGCCGACGTCTCGTATTCGTAGGCGATCTCTGCGATCGCGGACCGGATAGTCCCGGCGTAATAGCTCTGGTGCGACGCTTGGTGGAAGACGACAAGGCGCAGGCCATCATGGGCAATCATGAATTGAATCTGTTGCGCGGAGATCGCAAGGACGGCAACAACTGGTTCTGGGATGACGTTAATCCAAAAGAGCACAAGTTCGAACCTTATGCCCGCATCAACCCCGCGGAACGCGAAGGCCTGCTGAGCTTCATCGGGCAACTGCCGTTGATACTCCAGCGCGAAGACTTGCGCGTGATACATGCTGCCTGGGACGACAATGCTATGACTCAATTGTTGGCGAGATCCAGTGAGCCATTGCTTGATCTGTTTGATGAATGGGAGAGACAAACCGATGCCGAACTGGCAAAGCAAGGGCTGTTATCGGAAAGCAAAGCTGAAGAAGATGCATGGAAACATGCACTCTCTGATTCAGATCAGATCGTTCCGTTGCTGCAGGCCACGGGACTGTGCGACGAACTGCGGCAAATGTCGAACCCTGTCAGAGTGCTCGTATCTGGTGTAGAGCGACTCGCGCGCGAACCTTTCTACAGCAGCGGCAAATGGCGTTTCACTGACCGCATCAAATGGTGGGATCACTACGAAACCAGAACTCCTGTGGTGGTAGGCCACTACTGGCGCCAGTTCTCACCGGTTGATCGCAAGCAATTCGGCAAGGGTGATTCCAATCTGTTCGACGACATTGCTCCGACACATTGGCATGGTGCGCGAGGGAATGTTTTCTGCGTCGATTTTTCGGTCGGGGGCCGGTACCAGGAACGACGTGGCGGTGCGCGTCGGGACCAAGGCACCAAGCTGGCTGCGCTGCGCTGGCCAGAGAGAACCCTTGTGCTGGACAGCGGCGAAACTCTGGACACAGGAGGTTTTCGTGATTGAAAGGCCCATGTTCCTCCGGGAGCACACGCCTTGTTTCTTTCCCAGAAGTGAGCGCTACCCAACCTTTCGCCAGCGTCGACGCGGGTTAGACTGAGCCATCGCACACAAGCGTTGGAGCTTACGACATGGCGGAAATCCGGATAATAAGACACCGCACCGCAATCACATTCGGAGTCATCCTGCTGTTGCTCGTCGGTGTCAGAGCCGCGCTGCCCCTCATCATCAAGGATCAGATCAACTCACGCCTCGCCTCGCTGCAGGAGTACAACGGGCACCTCGAAGACATTGACCTCGCTCTGTGGCGCGGAGAGTACAGCATCGTGAATCTGGTTATCGTGAAGACCGGCGTCGACACGGACGAGCCGTTCCTGCGCGTGCCACAGGCTTCTTTCTCGATTGAGTGGCAAGCGCTGCTCGATGGCGCCATTGTGGGCGAAGTGGAACTGTTTGCTCCCGAACTGCACGTCACTGTCTCCGACGATCCCGCTCGGGCGCAGTTCGGTCTGGGCGTGCCCTGGTACGATCTGCTCGAAGAACTGGTGCCGTTCACGATAAATCGCTTCGAAGTCCACGATGGCCGCTTCGAATTTACAGACGCAGATCTCGAGAGACCACTCGATGTCTACGTCCACGACATTGATGCGCTCGGCACCAATCTTTCCAACGCGACTGAAACAGATGCGGACACCTTTGCCACAGTTTGTCTGACAGGCCTCTTCGGTCAGGGCACGCCTCTGACGATCAACGGTCAATTGAGCCCACAGGCAGATCCTCCCGCGTTCGAGATGGATTTCGAGCTCGAGACTCTGCCCCTGATAGAGCTCAACGGTCTGTTGAATGCCTATATCGGGGTGGATGCAGAAGCAGGCAATTTCTCGGTGTTTGCCGAGGTTGCTTCTGCCAACAATCGTTTCGACGGGTATATCAAACCAATGCTCACAGAGGCGGAATTCTTCAGCCTGAAGGAAGACGACAATCTGCTGCGCAAGATCTGGGAAGGAATCGTGGCGATGACAGCGGAGCTGCTGGAGAATCAGCCGGGGGATCAGTTCGCCACCGTGATTCCTTTCTCAGGGGAACTCGATGACGTCACCACCGGCAGGCTGTCGGCGATGCTGAGCATTCTGCGCAATGCGTTCGTCGCCGCGCTGGAGCACAAACTGGATGACAGCGTGCATATCGAGAATCTGGGAGGCACTGGCCAGTAAACGAAACACTGGCCCCCTATCAATCGGCAACAACCTCGTCGGGTCAACCACCATCGCGCAACACGCAAACCCGATCGCGCCCATTTGCCTTGGCCTGATACAAGGCTGCATCGGCAATGCCCAATAGAGCAGAGAGTGTGCCGGGCGATTCACTGATCACAAGACCGATGCTGGTTGTCACGTCAGAATGGAAGCCCTGTCGAATGGCCTCGGCGATCTGCACAGCCGTTGTTTCGTTGTGACCTGGCAGCAGAATGGCGAACTCCTCGCCGCCAATGCGCCCGCACACTGCCGACTCGCCGGCCACCTCTTTCACGTGGCGCCCGAATGAGTGGATGACAGCGTCTCCGGCAGCGTGGCCCTGGCTGTCGTTCACCGATTTGAAATGATCAAGATCTGTAATCATCAAGGCGACGGGAAGTCCCGCTTGCTGGCTGTTCTGCAGAGCCATGGTCGCAGCGCTTTCAAATCCACGCCGGTTCAGAAGCCCCGACAAGGTATCTGTCGTTGCCTGATGACGAAGTTCGTCCATCAGATCGAGTGCGACGGCGATAAGCAGGGCGATAGCCAGTGTCACACTCATCAGGACATAGGTGAAATGAACCAGTCCCCAGTACGGGGACTGTTCCAGCGCGGTATAGTTGCCAAAGCTTTCCGGAACCAGAAATGCCAGCAGCGGCCGGAGGATGAACAGCGCCAGGGTAAACCACAATGCGCTCAGCACCAGACGATCGGAAAGCCGATCATGGGTGGCTCTCATCAGTTTGATGATGGTAATTATCACTGGAATAGTCAGACTGACACTAACGATTGCGATACGGGCAATCAGGTCGGGATCTACAAGAAGATACCAGCATAAAGCAGCCGTGGTCAGAGTCACCACCACTGCCAATACGCGGGACGACGGAGGAATTTCACGGCGCTGCAATGGTGCAGCCATCAGTGCACAGATACTGACAAGAAAACACAGGTTTGCAGTAATGCGCTGCAGATCATACGGCCAGGCAGGCAGGATGTCCTGTATGACAAATCCGATGGAGGAAAGCAGAAATCCGAGAGCGGCGCTCAAGCTGTAGTTCAGATTGCGTTGATTCAGCCAAAGTCCGAAAAAGGCAGCAAAGAACAAGATGCCTATGCTCGGACTGAAAAGAGAAACCAACAGTTGTCCTGACAAAGCTGACCCTCTCGTGTTGACCATGCTCCTTTATTGGACAGAAGCATGGTACATGAGAGCCAGTTCTCACACCATCGGCAACTGAATATTGAAACTCGTGCCATGTCTCTCATCTGAAGTCACAGACAAATGACCACGATGACGATCAGTGATGATGAAGTAGGAATACGACAGGCGATGTTCCGCAGGGCAACTCGCCGCATTCGTGGATACCGAGAAGAACGGCTCGAAGATATCCGTCTGTTCGTCGGCGTTCAGACACTGGCCCTTGTGATCCACCTTGATCCAGATTGAATCCACGAACTCACCGATCTCGATTCGGATCCAGGGCTTGTCGTGGGCTTCCCACTGCTTGGCCTTGAGTGCGTAGAACGCGTTACGCAGCAAGCGCGCAAACACCTGCTCCAGCTCTTCGGGATAACAAGGAATCTGTGGCAATGCGGCGGTGTAGTCGCGGCGAATCTCGATATCGCTGAACGCGAGATTATCCACGTCGGCAAACAGCTCTGTCGCCAATGCGATGCTGCGCTCCATGATTGTCGCGACGTCCGCGTGCTGCTTCATGTTGCGATAACTGCGCGAGAGATCGAGCAGGTTCTGCGCGATCGCCTTCGCCTGTTCCGTGCTCTGACGAACCGTGTCCACTTCCTGCAGGAAAACTTCCTGCACGGGCCCGAGGTTGGCCGCTTCGATCTGCTGCTTGGCTCTGGAGACGCGCTGGAAAATGGTGTTGATCGGCAAGCTGATGTCGTACGCCATCGCGGAGGCGAGTTCGCCCAGCGCCGACACCTTGTCGCGCTCGGCCACCTTGTTCTCGGCATTGACCTGCTTGGTCACATCGGAGATCAGAATGACGATACCGGTGTCATCGTGCAGGTCGAGCCTGTAGAGCGTGATGTCGAACGTGTACTGACCGCGCTGGGTGTGTTTCAGGTGCAGTGTCTCGCCCGTGGTCAACACACCGTTCACCTGATCTTCCGTCAGCGTGATGCCCGCGTAGGCTTTCCACAGGTTCATGCCCTGCACATCCTCGAACGGGCGGCCAGTGGTGTCCTCTGCCGTCTTGTTCCACTGCGTGACACACAACTGCTGGTCGATACCGATGAGCATCACCGGCATGGAGTTCACGATGCTGGCGATGTACGCCTCGCGCTTGCTCAACTGCGCGGTGGTTTCCTGCAGTACGGCAGTGCGCTGCGCCACACGCTCTTCCAGGGTGGCCTTGATCTCGGTCAGGGCCCGGTTGGAACGTCTGGCGCGAATGTTGGCGCGTATCAGGAAGGCCAGCACGATCGATAGGGTAATGATGAGGAGGCTGGCGCTGGTATTGGCAACATATTGCCAGTTGGTGCCACCATCTTCTTCACGGAATACGGCGAATATGTCAGCGAAGGCATTCAGGCTGAAGCCTGCCAGCAGGATCAGGGTAAGCAGTTGTTTCATGAATCACATCTCTCAGTAGGGCTGCAGACCGTTCAGGTCTGCGCCCGGAATACGTAGAGTGCGATCTTACAGGATAAGCCCCCTCTATGTCCTTACTCCAAATACTTGGCTCTGAGCACCTGCACATCCTGCGCATCAATGTCCAACTCATGCTCGGCGTAGGCCGCGACTGAGCCGTACTTTGTCTCGATCTCGTCGAGAGCAAAGTGCAGGAATGGCGTGCCATCTTCCGTGTACAGCGGCGTTGCCACAGGCTCTTCGTCAGCAGCGCCGTAGCTCAGCATCATAGCCGCAAACGCATTCGTCTTCGCGGCTTCCACCATATCGACATCGCCACGCTCCACCGCAGGACGACGATACTGGGTGGACAGCAGGTAATCCGCGAGGATGGTCTGACGATCCACGCCCAGCAGTGTCAGAATGACCGCCGAAGCCACGCCAGTGCGATCCTGTCCGGCGGAGCAATTGACCAGCACCGGATCATCCTCTGTCACCAGTGTATCCAGCAGCAGCGTCAACTGCGGCTTGAGCATGGCCGGGAAATTGCGGTACATCGCATCCATGGGTACCTGCTCACCTGCAGGGTTGGAAATACTGGAAGCGAGCTCGACGATGCTGTAGTCAACGTTCAGATACTCAACATCAGACTGTTGCACCCAACGGTTCGGATACAGTTCCAGTTCCTCGGTGGAGCGCAGATCCACCACAGCGGCGAAATCAAATTGCTCCAGATACTGCATGTCCTTCTGCGTGAGGCTGCTGGGCGCACCCGAGCGAAACAGCTTGCCCTTCACAACATGCTTGCCATCGGCGCCGGTGTAGCCGCCCATGTCACGAAAGTTGGAACCGCCCTCCAGTGGCAGCAGTTGTGTGTACGAGCTCAGCAATGCTTCATCGGCCAGCACGGTTTCCAACGTCAGAAGTGCCATGGCACACACTAAAACACGACTCACTTTCTTGATCATGACTATTTCTCCTGGAAGAATTTCCGCGTTAGAAGCCCACACGCAGACCGAGCAGATAGCTGCGACCGTAACTCTCGCGCTGGTTGATGGTGCCGTTGCCCGCGTAGCGCAGATCTACTTCGTCTGTCAGGTTGTTGCCGTTCAGGTACACCGACATGGCCGCACCGCCGAAGTCATACGGCAGCTCGTAGGAAATGGACAGATCCACGCGCTGTTGCTCACCCCACACTTCGTCGGGACTTTCGATCGGAGAAATCCACTCGTCGCGGTACTGGTAATTCAGGCGCGCGGACAGACCAAAGTTCTCGTAGTACACGGACGCGTTGTAAATCATGTCCGAGGTGCCAGGCAGCTGATAATTCTCGCCGCGAATGCCGTTGAACTCGCTGTCCAGAAGCGTCAGGTTGGCGCTGAATCCCAAGCCCTCCGGCACTGCAGGAATCAAGTCGTTGAGGAACGTGATGACGTTGAGTTCGAAACCACTCAGTTGGCCGTCCTTGCCGTTCACTGTGCCGCTGTATTCCCACTGCTCGCCCGCCGCTGCAGGCAGATAGAGACCACCGTCGATGACACTGGAGTCTGCGTAGATCACATTGTCGATCTCGCGATGAAACAAACCGGCGGAGAGAATGCTCGCGGGGGCGAAATACCACTCCAGTGAGGTGTCGAGGCCGACAGTCTCTTCGGGCTCAAGCGTCGGATTGCCGCCGCTGACCTTCTTGTTGATCACGTCCACTGCAGCGGCCGCGCGCCACTCGTTGTACGTCGGGCGACTCAACCCGGTGGAGCCGGAGATGCGCCACTTCAAATCTTCTGCCAGATCGATGTTCAGGTGTGCGCTGGGCAGGAAGTTGTTGAAGTCTTCGGACACGGAAATCGGCGTGCCGTTGATGGTGCCTTCGCTGGTGTAATCGGTCATCTCGTTGCGAGCACCGAACACGACATTGCCCCAGCGATAATCGAGTGTCGCCATCGCGTAAAGCGACGTGATCTCTTCCTGTAACAGAATGCGCTGGCTGTCCGCAGGAACGGGTAATCTCCACACAGGAGAGGCTTCCCACGCATCGCGCAGGCCCACGTTATTGTAGTAGCTGCCGCCAATGGAATTGGTAGTCATGCTCTGCCATGGCTTGCCGGTGTTGAAACTCTCGACATTCACACCACCCGTCACGGGCGAGGCACCGAAGGCTGTTGTGCTGTAACCCTGTGCATCGCGATCATCGTGCTGCAGGCCAACTTTGACGATGGCATTGGTGTCGAACAGCATTATCTCGCGCTCGGCATCCAGCTTGAACTTGGACGCTTCGTTGTTCAGTTCGTCAGCGACGATGAGGCCAAGGTTGCGCACGTTGTAGGTGATCTGGCCTGGCAGAATCGGATTGCGCGTGCCGCGGGTATACAGCGAGAGCAGCGGATCTTCAATGTCCGACACGTCATAGCTCGCCGCCGCAAGACCGATGTCGTAGGAGATCGGCAGGAACTGGTTGCGTTCGGTTTCTGTCTGGTTGTACCGGCCTTCCACAAACCAGTCGCCTGCCTGCACATCCATGCCCACCGTGTTGGTGAAGGTGGAGTTGTCATACTGACCGCCCTCAAGCAGGCGCGATACGGCGCTCGTTGATGAATAGCCGGTAACGCCTGTGGTGCCGGGAAGTGCCACTACGAACTGATTACGTTCTTCGGTGTCCACGAATTCGCTGTAGAGTGTGGAAAGGAAAACGCGTTGCACCGCGTCCTCTCCGCGCCACTCGAACGTGCCACCATGCGCACTGTCCGTGCGATTGAGAACGTAGCTGCGGAAGTCGAGCTCGTTGACGATCAGAGCGCCGGATGCATCTCTTTCCATGTCATATTCACGCGTGTCGGTAATCTGATCGCGGCTGTTCTCGGAGAAGAACGCCACAAGTCCGAACTGTTCATTCGACCACGAAGTACGCAGGCCACGCTTGTCGATGTCGCCATCGCCCAGGCTCTGTTCGCCCACACCGAAATCGGCATTGATGGCGAGGCCGTCCTGATCGAAGGGATTGAAGGTATGAATGTTGATGTGTCCCGCGATCGAGTCACCGGGCATGCTCGGCAGAATTGCCTTGTTCGCTTCTACCCTGCTCGTGATTACCGAAGGGAAACTGTCAAAGCGTGGAATGCGGCCGTTCTCCGCACCAGGTACGTCGATACCATCAAAGGCAATACTGGTGTAACGAAACGGTGCGCCGCGCAGATTGATGAAGCGCGCCTGGCCCTGATCGCGCTCGATTGCGAGACCCGGAAGGCGACCGAGAGAGTCGGCAAGGTTCTGATCCGGAAAGCGGCCGATGGTGTCGGCGGCCACGACGTCCGACATGTTCAGCGCGTTGCGCTTTGCTTCAAGTGCTGCCATCTGGCTGTCACGAATCGGTGATGCGGTGACGACAACTTCTTCTATTTCTGGCTGTTGCGCCAATGCCTGACTACTGAGAAGAAGCAGGCCAATCGCGGCAGAAAGAGGTTTGATGCGACCTGGTATTGAAGGAATTGCAGATAAAGGTGCCAGGTGTGGGTAATTCGGCATTGATGCTGTCTCCTGTGACGATACATTCACCTGATTGAAACCAATCAAGCGTTCTTAAGACGAATGTATCAATCACAGATGACAAGAATGTGAATGCGAAAAATTATTCCCAGAGGCTGCGCGATGCGAGCGGAATATCTACCTTGGCGCCACTGGCCTGCTCGACATGAATCGTGAACGTGTCACCGCTCTTCGTATAGCCCAACGACTTCATGCCGCCTTCGGAGACCGCCGTGAAGTGCACATGGTTGTCGGCGATCATAGCCAGCTCCATCTTCTGCGGCGTGGGCGTGCGCGGCACGAACCCCGCATTGAACTGCTGAATGTTGAGCACCAGCGAGCCATCCACCTCTTCGATCGTGATCATCTCGAACATGGTGGTACCCGCTTCCCCGGTCATGCGTACCATCGCCGCAATCGATCCGCCTTCTGGCTTGATCCAATTCTCCTCCAGCTGATTGGGGCCAAGTGCTCCAGCATAGTTGCCGGTCATCCACGCCAGCTGATCGATGGTTGCCGCCGGGCCTGCTGCCAGTGCCCAGGTGGAAGCCAGCCCCAGCAGTGTCGTGGCCAGTGTCATTCTTATGGTCTTGTGTATCGCAGTCTTGTGCATAACAGTCTCCAAGGTCGAATGGTGTCGGGAATAAAGCGGGTTCTGAATCTGACTGCAGATTACCACCAGCCCGCGACGGTGGCCACATGAGGGACATCGCGTTATGATTCAGTCACAAAGGATTCAGCCATAACGGCAGTCAATAACAACTATCAGCAGCGGCTATCGGAGCAGGAACGTCCATGGAATATCGCTACATCGGCAAGAGCGGCCTGAGGGTCAGCCCCATCTGCATGGGCACCATGAGTTTCGGGACATGGAGCGATGAGAAGGCATCATTCGCCATACTCGACAAGGCCTACGAACACGGCATCAACTTCTTCGACACAGCCGAGGTATACCCGGTACCTCCTACCGCCGACCTCGCGGGCACCACCGAAACCATCTTCGGCAAGTGGATCAAGACCCGCAACCGCGACTCTCTCATCATCGCCACCAAGGTCGCCGGTGCTGCTTCGGGCTGGTTCGTGCCTCCCATCCGCAGCGGCCTGACTGCCATCGATCGTCACCACATCGAACGCGCGGTGGAGGGCAGCCTGCGCCGCATGGGCATCGACTACATCGACCTGTATCAAGTGCACTGGCCCGACACCGTGGTACCCATAGGCGAGTCGATGGAGGCCCTTGATCGACTCGTGCAATCCGGCAAGGTGCGCTACCTGGGCACTTCCAATGAGAACGCGTATGGTCTCACCAAGGCCAACACGATCGCAGAATACGAAGGCCTCGCTCGCTTCCAGTCGATCCAGAACAACTTCTCGTTGCTCAACCGGCGCTTTCTGGACGAACTGGCACTGGTGTGTCGAAAGGAGCATGTGTCCCTGCTTCCCTACTCGCCAATTGGTGGTGGCATGTTGAGCGGCAAGTACAACGCCGATCCGATTCCCGCGCGCAGCCGCTTCGGTGAATATCTGCAACTGGAAAACCCGAGACAGCGCGCCATGGCAGATCGCTTCCTGAACAAGGGCACGCTTGCTTCCACTGCGCGTTACATCGAGATCGCGAAGGCAGCCGGCATCTCGCCGACCACGCTCGCGGTTGCCTGGAGCATGCAGCACGACTTTGTTGCCTCGACCATCGTCGGTGCGCGCGATGCGTCACAACTGGATGAATCGCTGGCGGCGCTGAACGTGAAACTCAGCGACGATGTGATGAGGCAATGCAACGACGTGCATAAAGAGATTCCGTACCCGATGGGATAAGCACAGGGACGACGCTGTCTACAAGGGGAGAACAAAAAAACCAGAGGGGAGCGGCGTGAATCACGCAGGCACATACCACGTACCGGAATGGCAGCACCTGTGCAGCACGGTCGGCCTTTCAGCCGACTGGGCCTGGGAACAGGACAGCGTCTTTCGCTTCACCAGACTGAACGGCAGCAACCTCGAAGGTGACCCTGCGGCCACCTCAGAGCACCTGCTTGGCAAAACCCGCTGGGAAGTCGGCCTGGAACTGCCTGATCAAGAGGAGTGGACAACTCATCAAGCCATCCTGCAAGCGGGAGAGCCCTTCCGTAACGTCATCATGGAACGCAAACTTGCGGATGGCACGCACCGCTTCATCAGTGTAAGCGGTACACCAATCCTCGACGGCAACAAGGTCATCGGTTATCGGGGCGTTGGTCAGGACGTCACCGAAGCCCGGATCGCCAAGGAAGAACTGCACTGGTTTCGCGCAGCCATCGATGCCTCGCACGACTGCGTCATCATCACGGATGTGGAAACCCAGCGCTTCCTGTACGTCAATCAGACACTGCTCGATCTGACCGGCTATACCCGCGAAGAGTACATGCAGCTGACACCGCACATGACGACAGGGCTGACACCCGACGAGATTGCGCGCACCTATGCCGAAGTGATCGCCGCAGGGGATGCTGGCCTGACGGCCGAGCCGCAAATCATTTCCGACAGGTCCGGCAAGCGCAAGGCGTGGTGGGAATTCCACCGCCGTGCCGTAAAAGTGGATGGCCGCTGGTTGCTCAACACCATCTCCAGCGATGTCACGCGCCGCGTGTTGGCGGAACAGGCCGCGCAACGTGCCACTCGCATGTATGCCACCCTCAACGCCAGCAACGAATCCATCGTGCGGGCGCGCTCCACCCCCGAACTGTTCCAACAGATCTGCCGCGCCGCCATCGACTTTGGTGACTTCGTCAGCGCCAGCATTCTTATGGTGGAACCCGGCGCCTCACACGCCAAGATGGTCGCCATCGCCGGGCTTGGCAAGCAAGTACTACGCGAACTCAGTGTGCCCATCGATTACTCCGAGCCCGACGGCACCGGTCTCGTCGGCACCGCGTACAACACCGGCAAACCCTGCATCAGCAACGACTTCCTGAACGATCCGCGCACGGTACTCTGGCACGACACCGCGCAAGGAGCCGACATCAAGGCTGCCGCCACCATTCCGATCCATCGCGATCATCGTCCCATCGGCGTGCTGATGCTGTGCTCCTCCGAGAAGCGCGCCTTCGATGAAGACACGTTGCAGTTGCTGGAACGCATCACCCAGAACTTGACCATCGCCATGCAGACCATCGAGCGTGAGAACGAACGCGAACGCACCGAGGAACGCATTCGTTACATGGCCACGCACGACAGCCTCACCGGCCTGCCCAACCGCATGCTGTTCGGCGAACTGCTCAATGCGGAGATCCGCTCGGCACAGCGCCACAAGCGTCGCTTCGCCGTGATGTTCATGGATCTCGATCGATTCAAGCAGATCAACGACACCCTCGGTCATGCGGCGGGAGATCACCTGCTCAAGATCATGGCCAAGAGAATGCGCGACACGATACGTGCCAGTGATGTGGTAGCGCGTCTGAGCGGCGACGAATTCGTGGCGATGCTCACGGCAGTCAATCAGCCGGAAGATGCCAATGTGGTAGCGGGCAAGTTGCTCGCCGCGTTGAGCAAACCGGTGAGCATCGGCGACGAAGAATGCAGCATCAGCGTCAGTATCGGCATCAGCCTGTTCCCGCTCGATGGCGAAGACGAACAGACCCTGATCGCACACGCCGACGAGGCGATGTACGCCGCGAAGCAGAAGGGCAAGAATTCCTATCGGTTCTATTCTGTGGGAGCGAGCCCTGCTCGCGATGGAGCAGAACAAGACTGATCGCGGGCAAGGCCCGCTCCCACACTATTCTCCAACGACAATTGCACTCCCGAAATGTTTCTGCGGAAACGCGTTTGGACTGGTCTTGGTAAGCAGGCTTGCGGCGCCTAGTAATCTTCCGCCAACATCTTGCGAACGCTTTCCTCGAGAGTGCCAAGATGTGACTGAAGAATTGCCGCAATGGTCTGGGCGTCGATATCTCCCAGATAATTGTGAACCAGAATGTTTCTGAAACCGCTGATCTCTCGCCAGGGTATGGCCGGGAAAGCCTGTTTCTGTTCGTCAGGCAGGAGTTGAGTCGCTTCCGACAATGTTTGGAGATTTCTGAGTACCGCGTCGTAGAGAATGTCGTCCTTCGTCAGGTCGCCGCGCGCCTGTATGCGACGAATCTTTGCTGCCGCATCAAGAATGTGTCTGGCATAGGGCTGCCACGGCGTGCTCACAGCTCAACCGCCTCCCCGATCACCCGCTCCTTGATGTGACGATTCAGCTCATGTTCGGGAATCACTTCGACGTTTCTGGCTAACAATCGCTCCAGTTCACCCACCAGCGCCAGGCGCTGAGTGAACATGTCGTAGCCCCTCGGGAAATCCACCAGAAAATCCACATCGCTCTCTGGTCCCTCTTCGCGCCGAGCCACAGATCCGAACACCCGAATTCTGCGTGCCCCGTACTGGGTGCCAAGGGCATTGATACGATCTTTGTTGGTGTGAAGAATATCCAGAAGCATGGGCTACTCCTTGCAGGCCTTGGCGGTGATTATGGCGCAGGAAGGGCTGTACCTCCAGCATTTGACATTCCGCCCCCTCGAAACTGCCTGGCCCTTGGTTACTCCAACACCTGATAAACCATAGTCGGAAACTTCACCCGGATATCCGTGCTGTTGGGCAACTGATTGATCATCAACAGGATGCTGAGACCCGCCTCCGGATCTACTCGATAGACAGATCCGTAAGCGCCGCCCCAGCCGAAAGACCCCACCGAGTCCATGCCGTTGGCCCCATAACGATCGGTGGTTTCAAAGCCCAGGCCGAAACCCAGACCGGTGCTCGAATGCAGCGTGCCGACCTGGTTGCTGGTCATTAGCGCAACTGTGCGCGGCGCCAGAATCCGCACCCCGTCGAGCTCGCCGCCTTGACGAATCATTTCCAGGAATCGACTGTAGTCCCGTGCCGAAGAAATCAGCCCCGCGCCGCCAGCAAAATTGCGTCGCGGTCCGTCCACGTAGTGTCCCTGACCCCTTGCACCTTCGGCGGCCCGCACCGCCTTGCCGCTGTCATCACTGGAATACACGGTGACCAGCCGCTCCGCTTGCGCAGCCGTCAAAAAGAATTCGGTATCCTGCATTCCCAGCGGTCCGGTAATGCGGCTGCGAATGAGCTCATCCAGCGGCATGCCAGAGGCACGTTCCGCGACACAGCCAAGCACATCCGTGTTATAGCCATAGACCCATTGCTCTCCGGGCTGAGCGACGAATGGCAGGGACGCGAGGCGCTCCATGGTGCTGCAAACAGGCTCTTCCTTGTCTGCCGTGTACCATCCCATACCCGCCTCGGGACCGAGACCTTTCTGGGCGTACAGATCCGCAATATGTGACTGGGTGCCATAGGAAATGCCGGCGGTATGCGTCAGCAGATCCCGCAGTGTGATCTGGCGCCGCGCGGGCACGATGTTCACGCCGGTGTCGGTCACCTCGGCGACCGTCGTGGAGGCCCACTCTGGAATGAAACGACTCACCGGATCATTCAGATTCAGTTTGCCCTCCTCCATCAACGACAGAATCACCACACTGGTCAACGCCTTGGTCTGCGAGGCGATGCGAAACAGATTCGCCGTGGTCATAGCCCGACCGGCCTCCCGGTCGCTAAAGCCAACCGCCTTCTCGTAGACTGTTTCACCATGTTGCAGCACCAGCGCGACAGCGCCGGCCAGTTCGCCGTTGTCCACATAGGACTGCAGGACACCATCGATCCGCGCCAGCCGTTCGGCATTGATACCGGAGACCGCTTGCGCGCTGGCTGAAATCGGCTGCAGCAGGATAGCCAGCAGGAGGAGAGATGCAGACAGCGCCGTGCGGCTTACAGAATATGAGCGGGACATGGGCGGCTCCTTGGTTTTATTGTGCTGACATTGTGCGGTCGGCGCGGGGAATTGGGAACCGATTTCTCACCCGCCGAAATGGTTGAAATTCCCCGAAAACACCTGTACACCCTGTGGGAGCGGGCCTGCCCGCGATGCCCGCTGCCCCCAAACCGCAGCCCCCCATCGCGAGCAGGCTCGCTCCCACACATTCAAATCGCACCAACAATGCCCAGGACCAGCACACGCCCCATGAACTACTACACCCAGAACGCCCGCACCCTCAGCGAGCAATACAACGCCATGGACTCCGAACAAGTCCACCGCCACTGGCGCGACCTGCTGCCCACGCAGCCCGGCCTGGCGTGCGACATCGGCGCTGGCAGCGGACGCGATGCCGTGTGGCTGGCCAGTCAGGGCTGGGACGTGATTGCGGTGGAACCCTGCGCCGAGCTGCGCGCACTGGGCGAGCAACACACCAACAGTCAGTCCGCCAAGACCCACTCATCCCACGCAGGCGTCACATGGCTCGACGACGGCTTGCCGGAGCTGAAGACACTGCGCTCCCTCGACCAGCGCTTCCAGCTCATCCTCATGAGCGCCGTGTGGATGCACATGCCCCCGGCGCAGCACGAGCGCGCCATGCGCATTGTCAGCGAGTTGCTCGCGCCCGGTGGGTTGCTGGTGATCACGTTGCGGCACGGGCCGGATGAGGCCAATCGTTTTCATGCGGTGCAGGCGGATGATGTGATACGGCTGGCGCAGGATCGGGCGCTGGTGAACAAGCGGCGGGCTCGCGTGAATGATCTGCGGCAGCGTGATGGGGTGGAGTGGGATGTGGTGGTGTTCACGCTGCCGGACGATGGCACGGGAAGTCTGCCGCTGCTGCGGCACATCATCGTCAATGACAACAAGGCTGCGTCGTACAAACTCGGTCTGCTGCGCACACTCATCAGAATTGCCGAAGGCGCACCCGGCATGGTGACACGTCGCACCGATGACTGGGTGGAGATTCCGTTCGGTCTTGTCGGTCTGTACTGGTTGAAGACTTACATGCCGTTGGTGTTGCGACACAATCTGATTCAGTCGCCCAGCGCTGATCACGTTAATAAGCGCGGCTACGGCTGGGCCAAGCAGGAAAATTTCTACAGCCTGCAGGATCTGTCGCCCTACGACCTGCGCATCGGCGCTTCATTCGACGCCAACGTGGCACCTCGTCTTGTCGGCGCCATTCGCGATGCCTGCATCAACATCAAGAAGATGCCCGCGCATTTCATTACTTACCCCGGTCAGGATCGCCAAGTGTTTGAATGCGAAACGCGCACCGTCAAACACGGCAACAAACCCTGGCAGATCACTCGCGAGAGTCTGCAACAGTTCGGCACCTTCCGCATACCTGCTGCTCTATGGCAATGCTTCAGCCAGTACGCCTGCTGGCTCGAACCTGCCATCTTCAACGAGTGGGTGAAGCTGATGCAGACCTGGCGCTTCCAGTACGACACCAATGTCTACAGCAACGCCTTCCAGTGGATCGACGCCACGCGCGACACCACCAAGGTCAGTGGCCGCATCATGCAACTGCATCAACAGGGACAGCGCGTGGAATGCGTGTGGACGCACAAGAAGCTGATCATCGCCAACGAGAAGTACGCCGTCGATCACTGCTTCCCGTGGTCACGCTGGCTCAACAACGACCTGTGGAACCTGATGCCCACCACGACAGCCGCCAATAACGCAAAGAGCGACAAGCTGCCATCGGCCGGATTACTACTGCACTCGCGCGATCACATCATGGATTGGTGGGAACGGGCGTATCTTGAGGATGAGCGGATGAGCCAGTTGTTCTACATCGAGGCCGAGGCGGCGCTGCCGTTGATGAGTGCGGAGAGCCGCGATATGGAAGGGGTGTTTCATGCGATGCAGCATCAGCGGGCGAAGTTGAAGACTAGTCAGCAGTTGGGGGAGTGGGGAACCCCATTTCCCAGAAACGCAGCTCTTTGAGCTGACACTGGGCAATAAACTCAGACCGTTAGATGCGACAACCTGACCGAAATGAGGAGCGCCATGCGCAAGGACCTTATTCGACGATAGGATCTTATGGCGAGGTTCCTGAGACGATACTACAATGAGCTAAGACACAGCGGTCAAACTAAGTTGCTACTCGAGCAAATCGCCTCACTCTGATTGGCGACACGCCAGAATAGTGCATTAGGAAACGCGGCGGATTCCAAATCGCAATCATAGTATGCTTGTGGATCATCAGCCCTCAACGACTAGAGACGCGAGGCACGATCACCCTGCCGGAGTGAACTAAGGACATAAAAATGACAACAAGTTTTTTCTTTTGCAAGGCTGAAAGGAACGAGAGAAATTCCGAACTCATAAGAGGATTGGAATTGCTCTCTGCAGCACGAAAAAAGCAGATCTACTTGATCGATCGTCCATTAGGAGATAGTAAATATTCATACGCATATACCGACGCGTTGGTATTACTAGCTCCGAATCATAAGATACTTTTTATTAATACTGGCTCGGAAGGAGACGATGCTTTTGAGGAGTTTATGGAAGATTTTATGGAGGATCTTGGGTCAATATCGGACAAATTCAGATACAAGGAAATCATCGGAAGACCAAGAAGCTGGAAGGAAAACCTTACTGCATCAGTCCACGTAAATAGGGCGAACTACAATATAGAGCAAGTTTTAGCAGAGTTCTCGCTAGACACTGGGGAGAACAAGAAGAAATGTGAACTCCTAATCTCATTATTGACTGGAAGTATTAACGATATTGATAGAATAAAGGGAAGTGTACCAGACAATATTCTTGACAAGATTAAGCAGAAGATAATTCTTTTTGATGGCGAACAAACAAGATTTGTTTATCAAAAACCGGAGAAGAAGAGGATTACCATACAAGGTTTATCCGGAACCGGAAAGACAGAGTTATTGCTTCATAAGTTAAAAGAAATTTATATAGAAAATGTTAATTCGAAGATAATTTTTACTTGCCACAATAAAATACTGGCGGATAGTTTACGAACTAGAATCCCAGACTTTTTCAATTTTATGAAAGTCGAAGAGCAGATTAAATGGGACGAGAGACTTTGGTGTGTGAACGCATGGGGCTCAAAGTACAAAAAGGATACTGGGGCCTACAGCTACATATGTGATTTTTATAGGATTCCGTTTCTTTCATTTACTCCGAGCACTAATTTTGATTTCGTCTGCAGAAAGGCTATTTCTGAAATCAGCTCCCTGGAAGGCAGAGAGTATTGCTTTGACTTTATGCTAATTGATGAAAGCCAAGATTTCCCACCTTCGTTTTTCGAGTTATGTGAGTTGGTAACTAGCAATACCGTGTACGTAGCAGGCGACATATTCCAGAGCATATTTGATGACAATATCATTAGGCAAATTGAACCTGACTATTTACTTAGCAAATGCTATCGGACTGATCCCAAAACTCTAATGTTTGCACATGCTTTAGGAATGGGTTTGTTCGAACACCCGAAACTGCGGTGGCTTGACGATAACGAATGGAAAGCCTGCGGCTATATCGTGAACAAGAGTGAAGAAGGCACGATTTACGAGCTATCAAGGGAACCGCTTCGCCGATTCGAAGACCTCGAGCAAAGTGCATTCTCCAGCATCGAGCTGGTAAAGACGAACCCAGCGGACGAGAGCGACGTAGGGAATAAGATACTGGAAATCATTGCCTCAATTAGAGAGGAAAATCCCACTGTACTCGCAGCTGACATCGGAATTATCTTTATTGACAACAACAAATCAACTTATTGGAATGCAGACAAACTTCAGTTCACAATTCCTAGAGAATTTGGCTGGGAGGTCAATAAGGCCTATGAATCGAAAGAACGAATAGAAGACACCCTATTTATTAGCAATAAGAATAATGTCAAGGGACTAGAGTTTCCATTCGTAATATGCGTGACCTTGAAAATCCAAAACTCTAGAAGTTACAGAAACGCGTTATATATGATGTTAACGAGATCTTTTCTGCGATCTTACCTGCTACTGCCAGAGTTAACTAATAGCGACCTAATAGGGCGAATTGAAGCCGGCCTTGTCAGTATTCGATCTGAAGGGGTTCTAAGAATCACGCCTCCGTCAGAGGAAGAGAGAAGAGAAATTGTTACTGCCATTACATATACCGAAGATAGCATTTCGCACTACGAATTCGTGGAAAAGGTTTTCGATGATCTAGAAATTCCGCCACTATTCAGAAAAAATCTTTACGAGGTAGTTAAGAGAACCATTGGGGAATCTTTTGATTACAATTCTGTCTGCGAAATAATTGACTTCAACTTTAGCAGAATGAATAGAGAGCAATGATGAAGAGGTATTCATTCAAATTAAATGAAGCGATCTGGAAGGGACTACTCAAACCCATTAGATCGAAGCGGGATACGACAACTCTGCTAATGAAAAGCATTAAGCTAATGTTGGTAAACCCTTCCATTGGCAGTGATAATGTGCACGGAGAGATGATACTTATCGTTTCGAAAATGAGCAGACTTTTTTATCTCACCAAAGATAAAATTTTTTCAATCGGATTCCCGTTCTCGGCAAACTTCGAAACCACTCCTCCTGTATTTTCCTCCAAATCTGGAATGTCCATCGATAGTAGAATTACTTCAGAAATTTTGGGAATTCTATCTGATGATCAATTATTCAACTCTGGTTGCCCATATCAGTTCATTGATCCAGTTTTAGTTTTCTCGGAAGGTGTCGATGGATATTGGCAGCTACTCTTAGATCTATTGATGTATGAGGACGCTTATATTAGATATGATTATGACGAGAAGAACCAAAATCATGAGCAACACCCTGTCAATCATTACGATGTCTTCTATAGTCCTTACGCGACTTTCAAATTAGGTCTCAGAGAGCGAGTTAGCGGTGATCGACTTGTCGATCTCCTTTCTATTGAGACCAATTGCCACTTCATTGAAAAAGTGAAGCGGCGATACGGCTTTTTTTAAATCAGTACGCAGATTCTAAAGCTACAACACACGCGCATCTAAGAAGCTGCCTTCACCTCATAGCTCTCATGCAGTACACACAAGACACCGGAATTTGCAGCTCTAAAGAATTCACGCGGTCAACAATTGCTCCTGATAGATTCCACTCAACTCCTGCTGCTTTAACTCCAAAACTCTAGGCGTCATGATCCGCGCCACCTCTGCCATCACAGGAACTATCACACTATTTCCAAACTGGCGATAAGCCTGTGTATCACTGACCGGAATCTGAAAACTATCAGGGTATCCCATGAGGCGAGCACATTCTCGTGGAGTTAATCTACGAGGACGTTTCCGTTTTCCCTGCGAGAGCAGTATCTCCGAACCGTCTTTATAGTATCGCGCTGACAAAGTTCGCGTTACGCTGTCGCCATCTACTAAACCAAACCCAAAGCCGTTGCCTGCCGCGCGATGCTTTGCCGCATAAGCTTGCAGATACTCCCAGAGAGCTGGGGTGAGCGTGTACTTGCTCGAAACCTTCGCATTTTTACCTTCCGTGTAAGGAGTTTCCACGGCTTCAGTTCCGTCCTGAGGATGCAGAATACTGGACAGGCGTGGCCCCTGATCAGGCAGCTGCAGGTCATCCCAGGAAAAGCCCGTCTTTTCTTTAAAGCCGACAATAATGATCCGCTCTCTATGCTGCGGTACATACCGACTTCCATCTATCACTTTAAAATGAACGTCGTAACCAAGCTCATCGCGCAGAGTTTCAAGTACTACTTTGAAAGTATTGCCCTTATCGTGAGAAACAAGGTTCTTCACATTCTCCAGCAGGAATGCCTTCGGTCTTCGGGCAGCAATAATTCTTGCAACGTCAAAGAAGAGCGTTCCTTGAGTAGCGCAGGCAAACCCGTGAGGTCTGCCCAATGCATTCTTCTTGGATACACCTGCAATACTAAAGGGCTGGCAGGGGAAGCCAGCCAGTAATACGTCGTGGTCGGGGACGTCATCAGCATGAACAGCCGTGATGTCTCCTGCCAGTATGTGCCCCTCGTCGGCTGGGAAATTTGCCAGGTAAGTCTTCTGGGCAAATGCGTTCCACTCACTGGTAAACACGCAGCTTCCGCCCTGCTTCTCAAATCCAAGCCTGATCCCGCCAATACCGGCAAACAGGTCTATGAAAGTGAACCCTTTTGAAGTCACCGGTTGAGGTTGACGCAGAGGGAGAATTCGCTGATGTATGGCATCCGCAAGATAAAGGGGCGGATCAGTTTCCCGGGTTTCCCAACGGCGCAATGTGCGGGCATCCACCTCCAACAATGACGCAAGCTTACCCTGGCTGTAGACTGTTCGAGCGCGTTTTAGCAGTGGGATCGGGTCTGATTTGCTCATGGGCGTAAACTCCTGTCGGCGGGAACATTTGCGGACATCATGCCCGAATGTATTCCCAGAGGCAACCACAATCTGTCTTTTTATACAGTATAGCTGCGGATACCATTTGGAGCCCGGAAAATCGACACTTTGACCCCCGAAAGACGTAGCTGGAACATGTCCCGGATAAAGGGCAAGGATACCAAGCCGGAACTGTTGATCCGGTCGATGCTCCATCGTCGAGGCTTTAGATTTCGGCTCCACTCAGGACAACTTCCTGGAAGGCCGGACATCATCCTGCCAAAGTACAAGACTGTGATATTCGTTCATGGGTGTTATTGGCACCGCCACGAAGGATGTCCCTATGCTTACACCCCTAAGTCCAATCAGGAGTTCTGGCTGCCGAAGCTGGAGCAAACTGTGCGAAGAGATCGTTTGAAGACTCTTGAGTTACAACAGATGGGCTGGGAGGTACTGACTGTATGGGAGTGTCAGATTAAGAAGCACCCTGAAGAAGTTGTAACTCAATTGACGACTGCGCTACTACATCCAGATTGAATGGGCAGATACCCAAACTCATTGAACTCAGCGATCACAGTCGCTTGATTTCATCGATGAAATCAGCAAATGAAAACAGCCATGCTCGTTGGGCAGGAAGATACGAGGACTGTATGGGAGTTGGTACGACAAGCTGAAGATTCCTATCCCTCATCTGATCGGTTTGATCGCTCGTAATGGAGGGCTCCAACGTGATCAAATGTTTACGACTGATCCGATCAGCCTCTGGAAGTACTTGTCTCCAACGTTCTTTGCAGGTTGTTTTGGCGGCAAGCATTCTCAAACCGTTCGTGGGGTACGTGACTGTGATGTACTCTTTACGGCCTGGAAACAAGAAATCGGGTTTCTGCTTTCCTTCAGTATTTACCCCACGCTCGAAAGCAAGGTGATTCTGATTGAGTATTTCTTCAATGTGATTTTCAAACGCACGCCCTACTCTGGATTTCCTTCTATTTTGCACACTAAGAGAGAACCTTACGAAGTCATCTACATCGTCACCGCCAGGTCCAAACCCTTCATTTAACTTTTCCCTTACAATATGACGCTCAAGCAATCTGAAGAGATGCTCTTCTTTTTCCATCCATGAGATCAGCGTATTGTCAGGGTCATCAATTGCAGAAACACCCTTGCAGACAAGTCTTGAGAACTCGGAGAACTCTCGTGTTGATGGGAATACTCCACCAAATTTTTGTCTGATATTTTCCAGCAGTTCATCATCGTTAGCTCGAGTTATTTCGAGCTCTATTCCATATCTGGCGAGCATCAATCTAATCGGGATTACTACTGTAGATCGCTCTATCGGAATTCTCTTGAGCTGGTCTTCGGCGAGCACATCCTGTGCGCCAAATATCGTCTTAAGTTGGTACTCAGTCTGGGAAGCAGCCTTGCAAAATATCATCAGCAGGCTACCTTCCTTCGTGAGCGAGACCAGGAAAAAGTCCCCCTCGCTAAGCATTTCAGTTACTTCATTGCCTCGATAGTAAAGCCTGAACTCTGGTCCTCGATTCGGATTAGCAAATCGGGTGTCATACCATGTGACGATATCTTCGGAAATGATCGGATCGTCATCGCCCTCACTGATGTAGACCATTGTAGCCGGGATGTACACCTTCTGACCGTCGGCGGGATAGCCGATTGCCTCGCCAATACCGGATCGCGGCAAACCACCAATCTCATGTTGATTTGACTTCGATGGCTCAGCGTCTACCGCAGTCAAATACTTAGCGGCAGCTGCTACAAATATATCGGTCAGATTCTCAAACATCTGTGCCTCTCACTAAGATATCTCAATCGCTCTCCGGCTCCACCGGCACCGGCTTCCGCGGCAGCGGCTCCCCCCTCATCGCCGCATGATAAAGAAACCCGGCAATCACCACCGACGCCTGCACCAGATCATCCCGTCTGGCATAGTCGTATGTATCCAAATGCGAATGATGCGTACGCGTAGAGTAATCCAGCCGATCCTGCACAAACTGAAACCCCGGAATCCCCACGTTATCAAACGGAATGTGATCCGTTGAACCGGTATTCCTCATCGTCACCGTGTCAGCCCCCAGATCATTGAACGGCTTGAGCCACGCCTCGAAGATGGGCACCGCCGCAGAGTTCTCCTGCGCGTAGACGCCGCGGATGCTGCCGCTGCCGTTGTCCATGTTGAAATAGGTGACGTGGCGCTCGTGGCCGTCGAGCGGCTGGATGGGCCAGGTGGTGTCGCGCACGCGTGGTGGCAGGGCGAGTTGTTCGGGGTCGGTGGGTTCGGGACGCGTGGCGATGTGTTGTTCGACGTAGGCGCGGCTGCCGAGCAGGCCCTGTTCTTCGCCGGACCACAGGACAATGCGTATGGTGCGCTCGGGTTCTGCGCCGATGGCCTTGAGGATGCGCACAGCTTCCATGATGGTGGCGACGCTGCCTGCGTTGTCGGTGGCGCCGGTGCCTGCGTGCCAGGAGTCCATGTGCGCGCCGACGAGGACGATCTCGTCTGCGTTGCGGCCGCTGCCGGGGATCTCGGCGATGGTGTTGTAGGCGTTCAGGTCATCGTCGTGAAACTGTGCGACGACTTCGAGTGAGACTTCGACAGCGTGCTCGTCTTCGATCAGGCGGGCGAGCATGTTGTAGTGTTCTGCGGCCATCTGCAGCGAGGGCACGCCGGGATTCGCGTCGGCATCGTGTGCGGCACCGGCGCCGAGGCGGACGATGCCGTAGTCGCGGGAGCTGATGTAAAGTGTGGCAACCACGCCCTCTTCCTGCAGATACGCATTGAGGGTTTCGCGGAAGTGGA
>MGYS01000017.1:45161-56771 GCA_001802565.1 Gammaproteobacteria bacterium RIFCSPLOWO2_02_FULL_57_10
TCATCGTCGTGGCGATGCACCATGGGCGTGTCGACTTCCTCGATGGGACGAGGGGCCTCCATGAGCAGGATCTTGCCCGCGAGTTTGCCGCGATGTTCTTCGAGATCCTCCTCGTCTTCGAGCGTGATGCGTTGCACCTGACCCTGCACGAGTCCGTTGGTGCCAGGTGTCCACGCACGCGGATAGGCGATCAGCGTTTCCTTGCGCGGCGCTTCCATGTGTACGGACACTCTGTCGAACGACCAGCCCTTGCCGAAGTGAAAGCCTTCGAGGCGCGCATCGCTCAGGCCCCACTCGGTGAGCTTGTCGCGCGTCCACGCGTTGGCCGCATCCATGCCGGGCGAACCGGTGAGGCGCGAGCCAATGACGTCGGTGAGGTGTTGCAGCGTGTCCATCACCTGCGAGCGGTAGAAGCCTTCCTGCCGGATGCGGGTGACGACATCGAGGTCGACCTCTTCGGCGGACTGGGCGTGAGCGTTGTTGCTGACAGGGGTATGAAGAGTGAGCAGTGCAAGTGAAACGAGAAGCGCCGGGAGCGGGAGTGCGCGTGCCATTGAGGGTATCTCCGTGGTCTTGCTTTTCTTGGTATTTTGACTTTATTGAGAGTTGACCAAGAGTAAACCAGCCCAAGACTAAAAAGAACCGTTCAGGCAGAATTAACCCGTCAATCCTGAGGAGACCAATCATGCCCATCTGGACCCGCCCCATCACGCTCGAAAAGATCAGCGCCAGCAACACTCAAACCGCCGTCGGCAACATGGGCATCGAGTTCACGGAGATCGGCGACGACTTCATCAGTGGCCGCATGCCGGTGGACCATCGCACGGTGCAGCCCTTCGGCATCCTGCATGGTGGTGCGTCGGTGCTGCTGGCCGAGACGCTGGGCAGCATCGGCGCCAACTACTGCGTGAAGGGTGAGAACCAGCGCGCGGTGGGGTTGGAGATCAATGCCAATCATCTGCGCGCAGTGTCTTCCGGCTGGGTCACCGGCACGGCGCGGCCGATTCACATTGGCGGCAGCACGCAGGTGTGGGAGATCAAGATCGTGAATGACGAGGGGAAGATGACGTGCATTTCGCGGATCACGATGGCGGTGATTACGGCCAAATGACATCTATGAAGTGAGGCTGCCTTTTGCAGTCATGGTGGGCTACCCACAGCGACGGACACTGTTGCAGCGGGCGAACCAGGCTCTTCACCCAATTGCCGCGCAAGATTCAGACGCATGCTGACCGCAGCCACTTCAGCAATCGTGGGGTCGAGGCTTCTGTTTTGATACTTCTGAAACCAGTTAAGTACATCTGTCAGGTGCCAGATCGCAGTAGAGCCCTCATGCACTGCCACAGGGAATGTGGAGCGATGAGTCAGCATCAGCTTGCGCATGTTCTGCCGACTGAAGCCAAAGAAGTTGGCAATATCGGACAGTCCAACGAAGTCCGGTTGCGCTTCGGTCAGCTTGCACCCGGGCACCGCTCGGCTCACATCCTGAATTGCACTCAGCATGGCAGATGCGGCAGTTTCTCCAGCACGAGCAAACATGAGAGCAATCCGACCAGCGGCGCCAAAGCCGACCACTGCATCATCGCATCCTTCGACGTAAAGCCGATCCAATACTTCGTCATCGACAACCACTGACTCCGGCAATGAAAACGTGAGGGTGAAGTCGTAGTCTTTCATGAGTTGAGCTCCTGCTTTGTTCGCACACAGTTGTCCACGGCGTACCGCAACAGCCTGGCGTGTTTGAATGGGCTTTGGGGTGTGCTCCAGATACTGAGCGAACAGAATCTGCCAATTCGGCATTCCTTATCGTTCCATGGGCAATACATTCGACCCCAGGCATGGCTGCCACCCTGAATCACTCGCCATCCATGACCTTCAACGTAGGTCAATGCTTGCTCAATTTCCTTCTTCGGGTGTCTCGGGCGCGGCATACCGATCCTTGGTATCGAAGCTTAGTGTGGATTCCGGAAAGTTGTCAACTGACAACTTTTGACAGATAAAGATCTCCTGCTTGAGGAAGTTTAGCAACGATGTCGAAATCCGCCCGCCCCACCCGACTACTCGTCAACGGCTCGCGAGCAGGCTCGCTCCTACAGGGGCGCCGCACTAACAGGCGGGTCGCAAATTCAATAATCAGACACAAGGAGGCCACCATGGCCAGCGTCAGCACATACCTCAATTTTCCCGGCACCACCGAGCAGGCATTCATGTACTACAAGAAGGTCTTCGGCACCGAGTTCATCGGCGCGATCACCCGCATGCGCGATGTGCCCGCCGATCCGAGCCAGCCACCACTTGCCGAGGCCGATCTCGATCTGATCTGCAACATCGCCTTGCCAATTACTGGCGGACATCTGTTGATGGGCACGGACGCGTGCGAGTCGATGGGGTTTCATCTGGTGCAGGGCAACAACGTCTTCATCACTCTGCATCCGGAGTCGCGCGAGGAAACCGATCGGTTGTTTGCAGCGCTGGCGGAAGGTGGGCAGGTCGATATGCCCTTGCAGGACATGTTCTGGGGTGACTACTTCGGGACGCTGACAGACAGGTTCGGCACGAAGTGGATGTTCAACTTCGGGCCGAGCTACGCCTGATCATCCCAAGTACCCGTGCTGCGCCAGTTGCAGCCGGATGCCATCGGGATCATTGAAGTACAGTTGATCGCCACCGCTGGTGCGGTTGGCCGGGTCACGGTTCACCGACGCGGTGATGCCGTGATCGACCAGTCGTGCTGCGAGTGCATCGGCGTCGTAGTTGTTCACGCCGATGCACAAGTGATGCATGGAGCCGGGGTTCTGCAACTGATACAGGCCGAGAAAACTCTCGCTGCCCAGACCCATGTTGATGCCGCCGTTGGCGGGGCGGCTGATGACTTCGAGGCCCAGCACACGGTTGTAGAATTCTGCAGAGCGATTCACGTCTGCGACTGAAAGGGACACATGGTTCAACGAGAGACCTATGGCCGAAGGCTGCACCTGTTGTGCGCGGACGATTGGCGATGCCACTACCGCACCGGCCAGTCCCAGCAGTGATGCCACCAGTTCGCGGCGGCTCAGAGTCTTGCTCTCGAAGCGATCTACCAGATTTTCGATTTCCGTCTTCATGCTTTCCATCTCCTTCTTGTTATGAACTCGCGGTTTGTCAGTCAGGGGCGCGACTGCACACCCGATTGCGGCCCTCTGCCTTGGCTTGATAGAGCGCGGCGTCGGCGCGGCGCACAGCGTCTTCCTCACCAATGTCCTTGCCTGCGGCAATGGTCACGCCGATGCTGGTGGTCACTTGTCTGACCAGCGGAAACTCATGAGAAGACACCGCCGCGCAGATTTTCTCGGCAAGGGTAACCGCACCATCCATGTCGGTGTCCTGCAACACGATCATGAATTCTTCACCGCCGTGGCGCGCAACCAGATCGGACTCACGCACCGAGGCGACGAGAACTTTGGCGAGTTCATGCAACACCTGATCGCCCGTCTCGTGGCCGAAGGTATCGTTGATGCGCTTGAAGTGATCTATATCCAGATACAGCACCGCATAGCCCCTGCCGGAGCGCTTGAGGCGCAGGAACTCCTGTCGCAGTCGCGCATAAACAGCCTTGCGGTTTTGCAGACCGGTGAGATCATCGGCCAGCGCCAGTTGCTCCAGCTTGTGATTGAGCACCAACAGATCCTGTGTGCGCTCGTCCACTTGCCGCTCCAGCTCGCGCATGTTGGTGCGCTGTGCCAGTTCGAGATCGAGTCTGCGCCGCTTCAGCAAAGTGGCAGCCTGACGGATGGCTCCTGCGACCTGCGCGACTTCTTCTATCGACACCTGCGGTTCCGGCAGAATCTCGCCGTCGCCCATGGCCAGTGCGGGAGCCTTGAGTGCCTGCACAGAGTCGGTAATGCGTCTGGCCACAACCCACGCCAGTGCCAGTGTAAGACTCAACAGCACTGCACCCCCTATCGCGAGCCACATCATGCCCACTCGCAGATTCCGCTCCACCTGCGCCGTGGGGACGCCGATTCCCACGCTCCAGTCGGTGACTGCCGAGCGACTCCACACCGAGGAGAGCGCAAAGCCTTCTCGCGAAACACCGAGCGTGGCACCCTCAAGGAATTCGCTGATATTGCGGATATAGTCAGAGGAGCCCTTCTGTCCTACGTAGACATCTGGCGAATGAGTACGGGCGACGATGGTGCCGGTATTGTCAAACACGGCCGCGATCCATTCGGCCGGAAAGTTCTGCGCGATCAACACTTCGTCAAAGTCCGAAGGCATGACACCGACACTCAATGCGTAGAGGGCCTGACCGTCTTCCAGGACCGGCACGCTGATGTGGATGCCCAACTGTTGGGTATAGGCGCCGGTGTATAGCGCCGAGATCATGGGTTGCCCGGTGTCGAACACCTGCTGGATGCCCACGATATCACCGTGCATGGGTAACGGTTCACCCATTCGCGCTCTGGTATTGAGCACCTCCTGCCCGCCTCGCTCCGTGAGTATCACGTTCAGACCCAACCCAGTGTCGGCAATGACCTGAGTGGCCCACGCATGAAACGAAGCAAGATCATCCTTGCGGATGCCGCCGAAGGTGGCCAGAGTCTGAGCCAGCGCCCGAGTGCGCAGCAACTGGCTGTCAATGGATTGCACCATGGCACGTGCGGTGGTGATCAGGTCCTCATTCACTTGTGCACGGCGGTTTTGATAGTCATAGGAGATCAACACTGCCGTGCCGACAACTCCCGGCACGATGCAGGCGAGGACGAGCACCATCAGAACGCTGCTGATGCGCCAGTGTGGTGTTGACTGTGACTCGACGCTTGATGCCATGGTGCTGAAGATGCCCGACTTTGAAACGCGCCGATCCTGGCAGGTGAATTGACCGCAGACGCTGGCGATTATCCCACAGCTCTTGGCGCCAGCACCCGCACTTTATCAAACCTTTCCGGAAAACGTCGTGCTGCACCCGACTACCGTGCTCCGCATGATTGCAGTATGCTCGGTCACTTGAGACCTCGGGGGAGAAAATCACTCATGAAGTACGCAAAGATCACAGGATGGGGGAAATGTGTGCCCCCCGCTGTGCTGACCAACGACGATCTTGCCACCTTCATGGACACGTCGGACGAGTGGATCGCGTCACGCACCGGCATTCGTGAACGACGGGTCTGTCACTGCAATTTCTCCGACATGGCGATCGTCGCCGCCAAACGCGCACTCGCGGCGGCCAATCTCGACGCCAGCGAGATCGATCTGATCCTGCTGGGCAGCCTGACCATGGACTCGCTGTGCCCCAACACCGCGTCGATCGTGCAGAACGCAATCGGCGCACGCAACGCTGCCGCCATCGACATCAACTCGGCGTGCACGGGTTTTCTCTACGGCCTGCACATCGGCACAAATCTGATCAGAACTGGCGCCCATCAGAAGGTGCTGGTGATTGGTGGAGAGTTCATCAGCCACTACATGAACTGGGCGCGGCGCGATGTGGCGGTCCTGTTCGGCGACGCCTGTGGCGCGGTAGTGCTGGAGGCCTGCAATGAACCCAGCGGCCTGCTCGCCGCAAAGATCGGCTGCGAACTGGACACCGGCGAGGCCATCCAGATCACCAACCTCGGCAGCGCCTACAGTCGACTGACGGATGACTTCCTGTATCCGGATTGGAACTTCGAAGGGCAGGAAGTCTTCAAGCGCGCGATCAAGGCCATGGCCTTCGCATGCGACGATGTGTTGCAACAGACCGGCCTGACCATCGAAGACGTGAACATCATGGTGCCGCATCAGGCGAACCGGCGCATTCTCGACGCGCTCGCGAAACGGCTGGGCATTCCCGAAGAAAAGATCATGGTGAACGTGCACAAGTACGGCAATACCTCCGCTGGGACCATTCCGGTGGCCCTGACGGAAGCACTGGAAGAGCATCGCATCAAACCGGGCGACCATGTGTTGATGGCGACATTCGGAGCGGGCCTGACGTGGGGGGCAGGTCTCGTCAAATGGGGCGAACGGGTCACGCCTCTTTCAATCAGCGATGCGGAACTGCCACCGTGTCATCAGACTGCGCTGGAGATTCTGGCGCCGCACATCGAAAGGTACAGCGCCAGAGCGAAGGAGTGATCGCGGGCAGGCCCGCTCCCACAGAGATATCTGCTGATCAGATCAGTAGATGAAACCGTCTGCGTAGACAACATCGATCGCAGGGGAATTCTGCTCGCCGTCCTTCGTGCCATTGAGCCAGAAACCTACATCGGTCGGCAGCACATCCGGCAGATCGCCATTGGTGTTGTTGTCCCCGTAGGCGTAGAAGTTGGTGATCTGCTTTCCACCCTTGATGACCAAGCCCAGCAGATCGGTGTCAGCATCAACGACCGGGTCGTTGGCGATCAGGCCCGCCAGGACGTCGCCAATGATTGAGTCAAGATCAGTGACGCCTGGATCGAAATCAAACTTCACCGTGTAGTAACCATCATCTCCTGCGCTGTCCTCGGTATCGCCCGCATTAGTGTCAAACACCAGCGTGAAGTGGGAAATCTCCTGAGCCCAGTCTGCAAAGTCATTCGCAGCAGGGGTCACAACTGGTGGTGTGACAACCGGCGCTGTGCCCTTGCCATCGATCGTGAAAGAGACTGTGGCTACAGAAGAAGCTCCGTTGTTGTCAGTCATCGCGTACTGGAAAGACAGGGAGACAGACTCGCCATCGTTCAGGTGGTTGTAAGCACCTTCCGCATCGTATGACCATGTACCGTCTGCATTGAATACCAGCGAACCTTGCGCATCGTTACCCGCCGCATCAACGAAGCTGCCGTCTTCCAGAGCCCAGGTGTGCGTGTCCAGACGATCCACATCGGAGTCGTTGCCAGTGACGCTGGCATTGACGATGCCCTGGTCTTCGTCGATTGCAGCGACCACATCATCGAGGGCCACCGGACCATCGTTCTCGCCGTTGATCACGACGGTGAACGTGGCGGAGTCGGAACTCCAGTCACCGGCTTCACTGCCGGAAGTATTCTTGACGTCGTAGGTGAACGTGCGGGTGATTGATTCGCCCGCAGAGAGCTGATCAGCATCGGCGCCATCGACAGAGACAGCCCATGTGCCATCGCTGCCCACTGTCACTGAACCGATCTGCAATGCATCCACATCGTCAGTGGTCAGTGCCACTACCGAACCCACTGCGCCACCAGTCCAGGAGGTCACTGTGTTGATGCTGCCGACTGCACCAGTGTCGTTGGCAAACAGATTGCCGGATGCACTGCCGTTCTCGACAACCACACCGCTCGCGTCATCAATCGCGTTCACACCCGCAGAAGTGGTTTCCACAACCTTGGACGAACCATTGCGGCTGCCACCCAGTGTGCCAACCGAAGTCAGACGCACGCCGAATTCAACATTGGCGAAATCTTCGAGAGTCAGTGCTCGCGTGCTGCTGGACAACGTGAAGTTGTAACCACGAATGTCATCCTTGCCGATACCAGCGGTGCCCATCTTGATGCCCACGTCGAAACCGCTGTCGGAACCTGTCAGGCCGTTCATGTTGACGCCTTCACCAAGATCCTTGACGGAGTCATTGCCCTGACGGAAACCTGTGTTCGCAGTCGCGGTGCTCAGGCTGCCCAGAAGGCTCTCATCTGCCAGATCGAAGAACAGACCGCGCAGGTCTCCCACAATACCGCCTTCCTGGCTGACGCTGAAGGACAGGGACCCATTGGCGGACTCAGTGATGGTGACGCGCACTTGCGGAATCGTGGTGTCGGTAGAGGCATCGTTGATCAGGAAACTCATTGAGCGGGACATGCGTTATCTCCAGTTGTGCAAAAAAAGAGCAAAATGTGTGAAGCGTTGGGCAGTTGAACTGGGTGAACTTCGAACTATCTGCCAGTGCTTACTGTGAGGCTCAGTCTAGGTATCTGCAGATTTCGCAACAAAGGAGCTTTCTACTTTTTTTCCAGTCACTTATCCTACGCACCAGGTCGCAGAACCAGTACAAAACTCCTGGTACAGATGCACCGCTCCGACTCTTCAGGACTTCTCATGTCGATCATCCAGACTTCCCCTGTCAAGGTGCTGCTGCTCAGCAGGTTTCCGATCGTGCTGTACGGGCTGCAGAAGTTGCTCGAAACCAGAGCCTCGGTCATCGAAATTGTGGGTTCGGCGACCAATCGGGACGATGCGATTACAGCCCTCAAGCGGCAGACGCCCGATGTCGTGCTTATCGAGATCGAGACCACAACCGGGCTGGAGTTGATAGGCGAACTGTTGACCACTCTCCCGGGACGGGTACTGGTGCTCACCGCGACGAAAGATGAAACGCTGATTGATGCCGCCGTGGCCGCAGGAGCCAGTGGCATTATCCGCAAGATCGAACCGGTGGATGTCTACTGCAAGGCACTTGAGCGGGTCAGTCAGGGAGAGTTATGGCTGGATCGCGCCACGACGGGTCGAGTTTTCCAGCGCATGGCGCGCAAGAAGCCGGAGCAGGAACAGAACTCGGAGCAGGTCAGAATCGAGAGTCTCACCCGCAAGGAGCGGATGATCGCTGCGGAGATCGGTCGCGATGCCTCAGCCACTTCACAGCAGCTCGCCGAGCGGCTGCACATCAGCGACAGCACGCTGCGCAACCACCTCACCTCGGTCTACGCCAAGCTCGATCTGGGCACTCGCGTGGAGCTTTATGCCTTCGTCAATCGACATGGGATAAAGGGCTGAATTCGAATCGGAATCATGTGGGAGCGGGCCTGCCCGCGATCTGATTTCACTCGCGCGCGGAAAGGGAATCGCGAGCAGGGCTCGCTCCCACAGGATATTGGTTCAGGCGGGGAGATTGGTGACCGCGCGAATGCGGTGGTTCTCGCTGTCGGTCACGTAGACCACACCTTCGTGCACGAACACGCCATGCGGCCGCGCCAGCGCACACTGCAGCGGATCGCCATCGGGACCATCGGCCACACTGCCCGTACCAAGCATCGTGGTGATGATGCCGGAAGCCAGATCCATTCGACGAATCACATGGTTCTCAGTGTCCACGATGTAGAGGCTGTGATCTTCGACCGACCAGGCAATACCCTTCGGACCATTGAACCTGCAGTCAATGGCAGGTCCACCGTCTCCTGAATAACCACTCTCGCCCGTGCCGGCAATTCTCTGCAGACGCTGCGCACGCAGATCGAGCTTGAACACGGCATTGCCTTCGCGCAGCACCAGATAAGCGTTGCCGTCGTTGTCGGTATCGATGGAGCGTGGACCGCGCAGATGTGTTCCCGCCAGTGGTGCCGAGTCCGGCGTCTGCTCGCGCTCTCCCGTCCCTGACAACGTGCTGATGGTGCCAGATATCATGTTCACCAGACGCACCCGATGGTTGCCGATGTCACAGATCAACAGATTGCCGTCCGCATCGAAGGCAATGCTGTGGGGCTGGCGCAGTTGCGCTGCAGTCGCGGGCCCGCCGTCGCCCGAGAAACCGGGCTCACCCGTACCCGCTACCGTTGAGACCATCCCGCTCGGCATCTCGATGCGACGCACGACATGGGCATCGCGCTCCACCACGTAGAGATGGCCGCTGGCATCGAAGCGGATCTCATGCGGGGCAGAGAATCCTGCTGCCAGTGCCGGGCCACCGTCGCCTGTGTAGGACTTCTGGCCGTTGCCCACCACGGTAGTGACGATGCCACTGGTCAGATCAAGTCGTCGCGTTCTGCCGGTATCCACCTCGCAGAACCACAGCCCGCCGTCCGGCCCCACCACGACGCCGTAGGGATTATTGACGAATGCTTCCGTGGCGACGTGTCCACTGGCGCTCGGCGCGTCTTCACCTGCAGCACCCACGCCGGCAATGCTAACAACGCGGGCGCGAAGCTCTTGCGCCAGCGCACGCAAGGGCGTGCAAAGTGCGACAGCAGAAGTAACGAGCATTCCGAGGAAATGACGGCGTGACAATGACATGGTTTTTCTCCCTGCAATTACGGACAGTTGCTATCGGACTGAATCTGACAAACGCGCTGCAGATTTTCCTGCGCCTCCACGTGATCCTGCTCTGCGGCCAGGGCAAACCAGTGCAACGCCTCAGCCGGGTCCTGATCGACACCCTCACCGCTTTCCAGCATGCGGCCGAGAATGTTCTGCGCGTTGGCATCGCCCTGCTCCGCCGCGAGCCGATACCAGTAAGCGGCCTCAGTGGCATTGCGTGGGACACCGCGCCCCTCGCCATACAGTGCTCCCATGCCGAACTGCGCACGCACATAGCCCTGCGTGGCCGAGGCGCGATACCAGCGCATCGCTTCCAGATGATTCTGCTGCACGCCGAGACCATAGTCGTGCATCAGTCCCAATTGAAACTGTCCGCGCGGATAGCCCTGATCGGCAGCGAGCTGATACCAGAGCAGTGCGGCCGCGTAATCCTGCACCACGCCAAGACCATAGCGATAGAGAATGCCGAGGTTGGTCTGGGCGTCGGGGTCCCCCTGCTCCGCGAGTGGACGCCAGAGTCCGTGCGCCGCGAGAAACTCGCCGTCGAGATAAGCCTGTGTCGCGGCAGAGACGGGTTCATCCTGCTGGGCGTGCACGGCACTGCTCACAAGCAGAGTCCCGGTCAACACAAGAGTGAAGACAGGTGCCATGAGTATTCTTTTCACTGCGCTGAGTGACGTCACACTTACCTCGGTTCGGATTCGCTGTCTGGCTCTGCCGCAACAGGAGGCGGCGTTCTGCTCTGGCCGATAAAGCGATCAAGATAGATCGCGGCCTTGGTTGCCTGGTCGATGATCCTGTGCAGGTCGCTCAGGCGCTCGAGAATGGCAGCCATGTGACGAGGCGCCAGTTCACCCGCGGTGCCTGCACGCAGGAGTCGCATCTTCAGTGCCTGATACTCCGCCTCGAATTCCTGACGCAATGTCTGCAGGACAGCGGCGTCCCAGTCTGTATTGTCCACCTGTGCATGATCCAGCAACGTGACCGCGTGCGCACGCAACTGATTGCGCGCATCGGACAACTCCTGCACTGTCAGTTCCGCAGTCGGATGTTCGGTCACCATCTCCAGTGCGTGCTCGGACACATTGACGAGATACTGCCCCACGCGCTGGGCATCGGGCAGTCCGTGCAGCAGTGTCGCGGCAACGCCGTTGCGCGGAATGCCACTGGCGAATTCGCCCACCGCAATATTGAGACTCTCCAGCGCACGATGCCCACTCGGCAGATGATGATTGTTGCCATCTTCCGTGCTGATCGCTTCGACGGCCAGACGGCGCGCAAGTGCATTCATGCGATGCAATTCCAGCGCGAGGGCGTTCAGTGCCAGCGTCGGCGTCGCCTGCACGTTGCGATCGAGGAAATGCACGCGGCTCTCGTCTTCCTCCATGGAACGGAAACGGGTTTCGAGCTTGCGCACAAGCAACCCGGTGAGTGGCCACATGACCAGGACGCCCAACAGTTTCACCAGCGTGTGGAAGATCGCCAGTGACATTGCCAACTGATCTTCCGAACCGAGCATGACGGCCAGCGCATTCACCGTCCACAGCAAGGGTATCAGCAGCACGAAGGCGAGCGCACCGGTCACCAGATTGAAAATGACGTGCGCGCTCGCGGCACGCCGGGCCGGTGCAGTGGCTCCGAAAGCGGCAAAGACGGCAGTTGAAGTGG
>MGYS01000017.1:56797-61824 GCA_001802565.1 Gammaproteobacteria bacterium RIFCSPLOWO2_02_FULL_57_10
GATGCCGATGCCCACGAACAGCAGCAGACTCAGCACGCCCTGCCCGGCCCAGCTTTCCAACGCAATCACATCACCAACGCCGTCGAAGGCCTCACGCAGCACGTCGATGCCAAGAAAGAACAGCCCGAATCCCGTCAGCGAACGACCGAGCTCGCCATAGCTGCGGTTGCCGAAGATGACGGAGAGCGTCATGCCGATGCCGATCGCCGGAATCGCCAGCGCCTGCAGGTCGAGGTTGAAACCCAGCAGCGCGACGATCCACGAGGTGAGCGTGGTGCCGAGGTTGGCACCATAGATGACCCCTACGGCCTGCATCAGCGACAACAGTCCGGCATTCACGAAGCCGATGGTGGTGAAGATCACCGCACTGGAAGACTGCACGAGCGCAGTGATGAATACCCCTGACACAACGGCCCGTGCGCGACTGTGTGTGGCCGCCGCGAGAATATTGCGCAATGTGTCCCCTGCGGCGGCCGTGAGCCCTTCTGTCATCAGGCGCATGCCAAGCAGAAACAGCCCTATTCCTCCGAGAAACGTCAAGACAGCGGCGGTACTCACATTTTTCCCTCTGACCTCGAACGGTGTACGAGGTATGATCCATATGACTGCTGACACAGTACAAAGAGCATTGAACACAAGCAATACGCGGCAAGGATTTTAAGGGCAGCAAGGTTTCAAGGAGAGCTTCCACATGAACGCCAAGGTCGTCATCTTCGACTGGGACGGCACCATCGTCGATTCCATCGAACACATCGCGAGCAGCCTGCATCACGCGGCCGCCGAGCTGGGTTTTCCAACGCTGGAGAAGGCGGCCTACCGCAACATCATCGGGCTTGGCATGGTCGATGCGCTCAAGGCGCTGTATCCGGCTGCCACCGACCAGGAGATCAATGACATTCGTGAAGCCTACAGTCGCTTTTTCTTCGCGAAGGAAGCGACACCTCAGCAGATCTTCAACGGCATGACCGAAGTCATCACCGACCTGCGCACGCTCGGCAAGGGTCGCGCGGTCGCCACGGGCAAGAGTCGTCGCGGACTGGACAGTGCCTTGCGCTCCAGCGGCCTGCACGGCCATTTCGATGTCACGCGCTGTGCGGACGAAACGCGCTCCAAGCCGCATCCCGCGATGCTCGAAGAGATCCTGCGTTTCTACAACCTCGAACCCTCCGAAGCAGTCATGATCGGTGATACCACCTTCGATCTGGAGATGGCGCAGCGCATCGGCATGCCTTCGATCGGCGTACGCTGGGGTTCACACGACGATGAGGCGCTGGGAAGATTCGCACCCCGCGCCATCGTGGGATCAGTCGCCGAGCTGCGACGCGAGTTGGGACTGCGCTGAAACTGCCCGTTCAATCATCTGGTGACCATCGTTCGACCCTCTGCTAAAGTCTGCGCACACGAATACCATCCAGCAGAGGTGCCCATGAACCCATATTACCGCCTGAGCGCGACCGCACTGACAGTGTTCCTGTTGGCGGCATGCAGCCCGGATACAGAAAGCCCCGGCACCGGACAGGAGACGGCCGCAGCTCCCTGGACCGCGACGGCAGAAATGCTCGCCTGCGCTGACAGTCACGCGACGCTCGTCGAAGGCACCGGCACGTACAGCCGCGATATCGATTCGCACTCGACTGAAGCGCAGCAGTACTTCGATCAGGGATTGCGACTGGCCTACGGCTATTACTTCCCCGAGGCCGTGGGTTCGTTCAACGCGGCGCTGTGTTTCGATCCGGACAACGCGCGCATTCACTGGGCACGTGCCCAGGCACTCGGCCCCAATGCCAACAGTCGCAATGGCGGTCAACCCGATGATCCCAAGGGCGAAGGCAAGAAGTCCATGGATCGCGCCGTGGAGCTCGCAGCCGGTCAGCCACAGATCTGGCAGGACATGATCCAGGCACTGGTGCCGATGTTCGACACCGAGCAGTATCCCGATCAGGCGGTTCGCAGCCAGGCCGTGATCGACTCCGCCAAGGCGGCGTATGACAAGTATCCGGAAGATCACGAACTCGCATTCCTGCTCTCCCACTCCATCATGATGGCCTCGCCCTGGTACTACTTCGAGTGGGACGGCACACCGCGCCCCAATACCGAGCTGGCGATGGAAGTGCAGGAAAAGGGCATGCGCGAGAATCCCTACCACCCGGGTCTGACGCACCTTCACATTCACCTGATGGAGGCCTCACGCGAACCGGTGCGTGCCGAAACTTCTGCCGATGCGCTGGAACCCCTGACTCCCAAAGCAGGACACATGGCACATATGCCTGGTCACATCTTCATGCGACTTGGACGTTACGAAGATGCCATCGCCACCAATCGCCGCTCCGTGCTGGCTGATGAATACTTTGTGGAGCAGTGGGGCGATCGCCCGCTGCCCGACTACGGCACCTACTTCCTCTCCGCCACCAACCATCGCGGTCACGCCCGCGCGTTCATTCACTGGGCTGGCCTGTTGCAGGGTAACCTGGCACTTGCGCTGGAGATCGCCTCGCCACTCGCGGCATCTGCCACACCGGAAATGCTCGATCGCGGCTCATCACTGCGCAATGTCTCGGTGGAATGGATGACACTGAAGGCCTTCGGCCAGTGGGAACAGATTCTCGCTCTGCCTGCCCAGCCGGACACACGTCCGTTCCTGCAGGGCACGCTGAATCATATTCGTGGCGCTGCACTGGCGGCCACGGGTGACATCGCGGGCGCCGAGGCTGAGCTCGCAGCGTTGAACACCGTGTTGCAGAATCCGACACTGACGACCCAGCGTGCCGCCGTGAATTCCGCCGACAGAATTCTGGCGATAGCCCAGCATTCACTGGCGGGCGAGATCGCCAATGCCAAGGGCGACTTCGCAACGGCGATCAGCGAGTTCACGCAGGCCGTCACTCTGCAGGACCAACTGCGCTACATGGAGCCGCCCGACTGGATTCAATCCATGCGCCTGTTCCTCGGTCAGGCCTACCTGAACGCAGGTCAGCCTGCCGAAGCGGAAGCCGTGTTTCTGGAAGACCTGGTACTGTTGCAGGAAAACGGCTGGGCACTGCGTGGCCTGACCGATGCACTGGAAGCACAGGGCAAGACTGCCGACGCAGCTCTCGCTCGTGAACGTTTTGAGGAAGCCTGGGAACAGGCCGATATCGAACTGACCAAGGCTCACTTCTAGGATACTGCCTCGACATGCGCATTCTCGTCACGGGTGGCAGCGGTTTTCTGGGGCAGGCATTGACCAGAGCACTGCTGCTGCGCGGCGACGAAGTGATCGTGCTGAGCCGTCAACCGCAGAAACACACCGCCAGGAAGGCGGGCTCCTCATGGGCGTCCGCTCTCGACCAGATCGAGCACCCTGTCGACGCCGTCATCAACCTCACCGGCGAAAATCTCTTCTCACACCCGTGGACTGCCAGGCGCAGAGAACGACTGCGCGACAGCCGCATCGCCTTCACCTGGAAGCTGGTGAGCTGGATCTGTTCGCAGGTCGAGCCGCCGCGTGTCCTGCTTTCCGGTTCGGCCATCGGGTTCTACGGTATTGGGGGAGAACAGGCACTTACGGAGGACAGCCCTGCTGGCACAGACTGGGCGTCCACTCTGGTGGGAGACTGGGAGAAGGCCACTGCTCCTGCTGCATCGATTGGTGTGCGGACGGTATTGCTCAGAACCGGACTGGTGCTGGGAGATGGCGGTCTGCTGAAACCCCTGCTGCCATTGTTTCGTCTACGGCTCGGGGGTTCACTGGGGAATGGGCAATTCTGGTACAGCTGGATTCATGTGGAGGACTGGGTGAATGCCGCCCTGCTTCTGCTGGACTCGGCCGCCGCATCAGGCCCCTGCAACCTGACTGCACCAAATCCTGTGCGCTATCGTGAATTTGCCGATGCGCTTGGTGCTGCCCTGCAACGCCCGGTGTGGCTCACGCCACCGGCATGGGCACTGCGGCTTCTGCTCGGAGAACGTGCGAATCTGATGCTGGGCAGCACGAAAGCGCTGCCGAAGCGACTTGAAGAGATGGGGTTTGAGTGGCGCTACGCGACGCTCGCAGAGGCGCTGGATGCGATCGTGAAAGAATGACTGACTCTGTGGGAGCGGGCCTTGCCCGCGATTGCTTGTCTATGTGATCCAAAAAATCGCGGGCAGGGCCCGCTCCCACAATGTTCTGTCAGCCGGAAACGCGCATCACGGAGGTGAAACCGTTGGTGCCGGAATAGGTCCATGTGGCATCCGCACTCTCGTGCCGATGATTGACCGATTCATACTGCACATACTCGTGATAGGCCGGATTAGGCAGACCGTTGATGACGATGGGCTCGCCGCCGAGACCCGGAATCAGTTTCATCTCCACTGACGACTCAGGCACCGTGAAGGTGATCGTGGAATCGGTGCGCACGACATTGAGTGACACCCGCTCCTTGCTGCGAGCCAGCCTGTCGAATCCCGCAAAGGCGACAGGAAACATCTTTTCGAAGGTCGCAAACTGCGCATCGCTCATGCTGTCGTCGATGTGAATGCGCGTCCAGTTGCCCATCAGGAATGTCACGAGGAAACTGATGCCAGCCAGATCCTCTCCCTCGAATTGTCCCTCGCGAATCTGGATCAGACGATTGCCATCACAGCGCAGCTCGGTCGGGCGACCAAAGTTGCAGGGACAGGGAATCTCGCAGCTGCAACACTCGGCCAGATCGGCGACGAGTGACCAGCGTTGGCCCTGGGCAGAGACGAGAGAACTGACTCCTGACAAAACCGGCGCTGCGGCCAGCGCCGAGATCAAGCCTTTGGTGAAGATGCGTCGTTTCATGATTTTATCGCGGGCAGGCCCGCTCCCACATATGATGGTTAATGATCAGTTGATCGCCAGTACGTCGCAATCGAGTTTGTCGAGCACCTTCTGAACGGTGGTACCAACAAGCACGCCCTTGACGCCGCTGCGCGCGGAAACACCAATCACCACGACATCGGCCTTGAGCTCTTCTGCCTTCTTCGGGATCACATTGCGGGCATCGCCACGCACCACGTGGAATTTGTCAGCCTTGACACCG
>MGYS01000017.1:61830-85299 GCA_001802565.1 Gammaproteobacteria bacterium RIFCSPLOWO2_02_FULL_57_10
TGTGCCAGCGTCGGAATCACGCCGCCTTCCTGTTCTTCCGTGCCTTCCAGCAGATGACTGAAATCCGGCTTGGCCGCTGTCGCGGAAATCACGTGCAAAGGCATGCCGGTGAACTCGGCAAGTTGATGAGCGTGTTTCATCACAGCGTTATTGAGCGCCAGGTGCCCCTCATCAGTGGATTGCAGATCCAGAGCAGCAAGAATGACCTTGCCGCTGAAGCTCTTGCGCTCACGCACCAGCAGAACAGGTGCGGGGCTGTGACGCATGATCGTGAAATCGGACGTACTGTGCAGCAGACGCTGCAGCTTGCCGTGTTTCAACGTGGACTTGATGACCAGATCGGCGCCATCGCGCAGTGCGGCACGGCTGACTGCTGCGTACCAGTCTGCTGTCCAGTAGCGATCGCTCTTCACCTTCAGTCCCTTGTCCTTGTAGGGCGCCACCATCTCCTTCACTTTCGCGTCCCAGGCCTTGAGTTCGGCCTGCTTGCCGGACTTGCGGGACTTGGCGGCTCCCATCTCTTCAACAGTCTTGTGAATGGCTGAAAACGCAGTCACGCGGCCTTTGCTTTTCTTCGCAACGGCTGCTGCGCGCTCCAGTGCGGGCTGTGATTTGCTGGTGGGGTCGATGACGACGAACAGATTCTTGTAAAGGCTCATGGTGTGTAGGCTCATCCGGTTCTTGTTAATGGTCGGGAAGAATAAACGCTCTTTCTATGGGTGTCTACCGTAATACACCCAGCTTTCGAGGGGTCATTATGACACCTGACACTGTCTGCAAAGACCGGTGATCTCGATGGTTTCGTCGCTGACCTTGAAGCCGATTTTCCTGGCATTCGCATCAATGCGTGAGGTCAGGGCCTCATCGTCCAGCTCTGCCACCACGCCACAGCGCTCGCAGATCAAGAACTGCCCCTGATGGCGTCGGCCCGGCTCGCCACAACCAATGTACGCGTTGAGCGACTCCAGTTTGTGCACCAGACCTGCCTCCTGCAGGAAATCCAGTGCACGATACACGGTGGGCGGAGCCGGCCTGTCGTGAGTCAGTGCAAGCTGAGCGAGCAGGTCGTAGGCCTTCACGGGTTTATGGCTGGACCACAGCAGTTCGAAGACGGTGCGCCGCAGTGGCGTGAAACGCTCGCCACGCTGAGTGCAGACCCGCTCTGCTTCGCTCAAGGCATCAGCAACACAGTGCCGGTGATCATGCTCCGCAGATTCGAAGCCTTGAATGATGATGTTGTCAGACATGCTGGACGGTCCCGGCTTCACGATGCAGATTGATACAAGATAACATTCAGCAAGAGTAACAAATTATCCTTGCACAGGGATACAGCAATGCCATCATGGAATGACAGGACAAACTCTTTGACAAGGGGAACAAGATGATCGAACCCAACGTGGCAGGAGGACTGATCGGCGGCAGCATGATCGGTCTGGCAAGTGTGTTGATGCTGCTGATGCTCGGCCGGATAACCGGTATTTCAGGCATTCTGACCGGCATCATTACCTGGAACAGGAATGACGGCCTGCCGTGGCGGGCCGCGTTCATCGGCGGGCTGGTGCTCGGGGCAGTCCTGTACCGGTTGTTCGTAGGACCTTTGCCGATCGAGATGCAGGCCGAAGGCCCGATGCTTGTGGCCGCGGGGCTGCTCGTGGGGATAGGCACCCGGCTAGGCTCGGGATGCACGTCCGGTCACGGCGTGTGCGGCATCGCAAGGCGCTCACCTCGCTCACTGACGGCCACGATTACCTTCATGGCTGTCGCCGTCATCACCGTCTTCGTCACGAGGCATCTGCTGTCATGAAAACCACCATTGCTGCTCTGCTGTGCGGAATCCTGTTTGGCCTCGGCCTCTCGATTTCGGAAATGATAAACCCGGCGCGAGTGATCGGCTTTCTCGATGTTGCCGGAGAGTGGGACCTGACCCTGTTGCTGGTGATGGGCAGTGCACTGATTGTCACTGTCATCGGCTTCCCCCTGATCACGCGTCGCGCAAAGCCCGTGCTGGAGGAGCGCTTCACACTGCCAACCAAGACGAAAATCGACTCGCCTCTGCTCAGTGGCGCGATTCTGTTTGGGATTGGCTGGGGGTTTGCAGGACTGTGCCCTGGACCGGCACTGGCAGGACTCGCGTCGCTGTCGCCCTCGATCTTTCTGTTCGTGGCGGCGATGGTGGCGGGCCAGTTCATTGCGATCAAGGTTGAGCCGCTGATCTGGAAGTGAGATCCGCCTGTGGGAGCGAGCCTTGCCCGCGATGCTCTTGTCCTTCAATGAAAAGCATCGCGGGCAGGCCCGCTCCCACAGGGTCGTTCGGACTTCAATCCACAATAGCCCCATTGACCAGCGCCTTGAACGTCGCGCGCAGTGGCACTTGCACGTTCATGTGCTGAATCATCGCGATGCCGATGAGCTCTTCCTCAGGATCAATCCAGAACATGGTACCTGCGGCACCTCCCCAGTAGTACTCGCCCTCCGAACCGATCGTGCCGATGGCAGCGGGATCTTGCACCACTGCAAAACCAAGACCGAAACCCGTTCCGCGCGCCATGCTGCCAAGGTCCATACCGGAGAATTCGGCGTTCGGCCCGAAGATGCCGGGCAGATGATTCTGCGTCATGTAGTCGACGGTCTTGCTGCCCAGAATGCGCACACCATTCAGCTCGCCACCATTGAGCATCATCTGACTGAAGCGCATGTAGTCTTCTGCCGTGGAAACCAGACCGCCACCGCCGGAGTAGAACGTCACCGGATTGGCAAACTGACTGGTGGCAGGCGCATCGCTGACCGTCAGCGTCTGTGTGCGAGGATCATAGGTGTGATTGGTGCCGAAGCGTGGCTTCTTGTCGGCGGGCACCTCGAAGAAGGTGTCTGTCATCTCCAGCGGCTCGAAGATTCTCTGCTCGAAGAAATCCTTCAAGGTCATGCCGGAGATCACCTCCACCACACGGCCCAGCACATCGGTGGAAACGCCGTAGTGAAAGCGTGTGCCCGGCTGATACTGCAGTGGGATCTCGCCGAGGCGAGTGACCATCTCCGCCAGATCCACATTGCCCAGAATCTGTGCGTCCCGGTACTGTCTGTCCACCAGCGTGTCACCAAACACACCGTAGGTCAGCCCTGAGCTGTGCGTCATCAGCATCTGTATTGTCATCGGGCGCGCCGGAGCCACCAGGGCACCACCTTCGTCCGCTACACGCAGATCGGCAAACTCGGGGAGATACTTGGACACAGGATCGTTGAGCAGGAACTTGCCTTCCTCGTACAACATCATCGCCGCCACGGTGGTGATCGGCTTGGTCATGGAGTAGATGCGGAACAGACTGTCGCTCTCCATCGCCTGACCGGTGTCCTTGTTGATGGCGCCGAACTCTTCGAAGTGCACGATCTCGCCGCGCCGTGCCACCATGCTCACGACACCCACCAGCTCACCTGAGTCGACCCACTCCTGCATCACTGGTGCGATGCGCTCGAGCGCGGCGCTGGACATGCCGACGGACTCGGGGGATGCGTAGGAAAGATTGTCTGCCTGAGCAGAGAAAAAGGTTGCCGAGGAACAGAGCAAGGCAACTGATAACACCAGCGAACGGCGAGTGAACGAGAAGTCGAGATATGAAGACATGAGCCCCCCTTTTGCGCACACGACTGCATGGATTTTCTGATTATTGAATGGGCATCCTCGTCCTGAGAATGCCCGTCCATCTAACCAAAGTATGCCAGCGATGTACAGAGGGGCTGGGTTTATGACGTGCTTGCGAAGTACTTGTGACGTGCCTGTGGAACTAGCGGATATCCACCAGGGTTTCCGAGGGCGTCACGCGATCGCCCTTCTTGACGAAGACACCGGAGATCGTGCCGCTTACAGGGGCCTTGATCTCGGTTTCCATCTTCATGGCTTCGATCACCAGCACCGGGTCTCCCGCATTGACGCTCTGGCCTTCTTTCACCAGGACTTCCACCACATTGCCGGGCATGGCCGAGGTGACATGGCCTGGCGCGGTGGCGCGTGTGCGGCGACCCGGACGACCTTCCACCGGGGCGGCAGACCCTGCTGTCTCCAGCGTGATCTCTTCCGGCTCACCATCAACTGTCATGTAGAAGCGTCGCTCCGTATCACTGGAAGGACTGACGCCCGTGACATGAATGTCGTAAGTCTCGCCGTGAATCGTGACCTTGAATTCGTGGGCGATACTGCCAACGACCGGGGCCGCAGCTGCGGGTATCAGCGCCTCCGGTTTCAGCGTGCCCTTGTTGCGCTGTTGCAGATAGTTCATGCCGACATCGGGGAACATCGCATAGGTCAGCACGTCTTCCTCACACTTGGCCTCTGCCCCGATCTTCTGACGCAGGGCATCAAGTTCAGGGGACAGCAGATCTGCCGGACGACATTCCACCACCTCTTCGTTGCCGATTGCGCGCTTGCGCAGCGCTTCATCAACGGGTGCGGGAGCAGCGCCGTACAGTCCCTGCAGATAACGCTTCACTTCATTGGTGATGGTTTCGTAACGCTTGCCGTTGAGTACGTTGAGCACAGCCTGTGTGCCCACGATCTGTGAACTCGGGGTGACCAGCGGTGGGTAGCCCAGATCCTGCCGCACGCGCGGAATCTCCGCGAACACTTCCTGAATGCGATCGAGCGCGCCCTGCTCTTTCAATTGGTTTGCCAGATTCGACATCATGCCACCTGGCACCTGGCTCAGCAGCACCTGCGTATCGACGCCGTTGTATTCGCTCTCGAACTGATGATACTTGCGGCGCACTTCACGCAGATGCGCGGCTACTTTTTCCAGCAATGCGGAATCCAGACCGGTATCGTAACCGGCTGCCTCCAGCACCGCTTTCATGGTTTCTGTGGGCGGATGACTGGTGCCGCCTGCGAACGCAGAGATCGCTGTATCGAGGTGATCGATTCCCGCTTCGACGGCCTTCATCTGACACATGGATGCCATGCCGGAGGTGTAGTGCGAATGCAGGAACAGTGGCAGATCAATTTCCTTCTTCAGGCTGCTGACCAGATCGAACGTGATCTGAGGGGTCAGGAGTCCCGCCATGTCCTTGATGGCGATACTGTGGCAACCCATCTTCGCCATCTGCTTCGCCTGCTTCACGAAGCCTTTCACTGTGTGCACGGGACTGGCCGTGTAGCAGATTGTGCCCTGAGCATGTTTGCCAGCGGCGATGGTGGCAGCAATGGCTGTCTCGAGATTGCGCACGTCGTTGAGTGCGTCGAAAATGCGGAACACGTCGATGCCATTCTCAGCTGATTTCGTCACGAAGGCCTCGACAACATCGTCAGGATAATGACGATAGCCCAGCAGATTCTGGCCACGCAGCAACATCTGCAGACGGGTGTTGGGCAGAGCCTTGCGGAATGTGCGCAGACGCTCCCACGGATCCTCCTTCAGAAAGCGCACGCAGGCATCGAACGTCGCACCGCCCCACACTTCCAGCGACCAGTAGCCCGCCTTGTCCAGCGCCTCACACACGGGCAGCATGTCTTCCATGCGCAGACGCGTGGCGATCAGTGACTGATTGCCGTCTCTCAGCACGACGTCGGTGATGTGAATCTTTCTGTTCATGCCTTGGCTTTTCATGCCCTGGATCTCCTGACTTGCGATCTTGCGAATTATTCTGAAATTTCTTCGCGGGCGAGGCCCGCTCCCACAGGGGCGTTACATCCCCGATTGCGCTGCAATCGCCGCAGCGATCGCTGCCGCCAGAAACTCGGGCCGCCGCTTGGTGGAATATTGTGTCAGCTCCGGATGCGCTTCCACGAAACCGGTGTTGAAATTGCCCGAACGAAATTCCGGATGCTTGAGAATTTCCTTGTAATAGGAGCGTGTGGTCTGAATGCCGTAGATCTGCATGTCATCCAGCGCACGTAACGAGCGCTCCAGCAATTCTTCCCAGTTGCGCGCCCACACGACGAGCTTGGCACACATCGAATCGTAATACGGGGGAATGGTGTAACCGGTATAGATCGCCGCATCGGTGCGCACACCCGGACCGCCCGGTGAATAGTAACGACTGATGCGACCGAAGCTCGGCAGGAAACCATTCTTCGGATCTTCTGCATTGATGCGAAACTGTGCGGAGAATCCCGTGTAGGTGATGGTCTCCTGCTGTACAGAGAGCGGTAGCCCGGACGCAATGCGAATCTGCTCGCGCACGATATCGATGCCGGTGATCTCTTCAGTGATCGTGTGCTCCACCTGCACGCGGGTATTCATTTCCATGAAATAGAAACTGCCGTCACTGTCGAGCAGGAATTCGACAGTGCCCGCATTCTCGTAACCGACTTCGCGCGCCACTTTCACGGCGAGCTCACCGATGTACTGTCGCTGCTCGTCATTGAGCTGAGGAGAAGGTGCCAGTTCGATCAGTTTCTGGTTGCGACGCTGGATGGAGCAGTCGCGTTCGAACAGATGCACAGTATTACCGAAGGAATCGGCCAGAATCTGCACTTCTATATGGCGTGGATTGACGATGCACTTTTCGAGAAACACATCCGCACGACCGAAGGCCTTGGTGGCTTCCGAGATCACGCGCTGATAATTCTGTTGCAGATCCTTCGGGTCGTTGCAACGACGAATGCCTCGTCCACCACCACCGGATGTCGCCTTCAGCATCACCGGATAGCCGATTTTCTTCGCGACACTGAGCGCTTCCTGCACATCGGCAAGATTACCGTCTGTACCGGGTGTCACGGGAACACCGGCACGCTCTGCAGAGCGGCGTGCTTCTGTCTTGTCACCCATGGATTGAATGACGCTTGCATTCGGTCCGATGAATTTCACTCCGCGCCTGGCGCAGATTTCTGCCAATTCGGGATTCTCCGAGAGAAAACCATAACCGGGGTGCAGACCATCACAACCGGTTTCCACCGCAAGATTGACCAGTTGGTGTGGATTCAGATAACCCTGCAGCGGGTCGAGTCCCACGAAGTAGGCTTCGTCAGCCTTCTTGACGTGCAGCGCGTAGCGATCGGCTTCCGTATAGATGGCGACAGAACGCACACCCAGTTCACGGCAGGCGCGGGCAATCCGAACGGCGATCTCGCCGCGGTTGGCAATGAGGACTTTTTTTAACACTGGAGAGATCCTGGTGACTGGTAACAGCCGGTGCAGCTTACTTAGGCTGTTTTGGCACGTCAACCTTGAAAACCAGGTTTTTCTCCGGGGGGAACTCAGCTCAGAGAGAAGGATTTGAGCGCAACGGCCAGTATTCGCGCGTCTCCATTGTCCGGTTTCCGGGCATCCGGCAGATCGAATTGCACGATGTTTTCTCCCTCCTGCAGCAGAGAATCGGGCACTTCTATTCGCAGTTCGACTTCTTCTGCGCCATCGAACCGGCGCTCGAGCAACGGCTCATCATTCAGGGAAATCTGCACAGTCTGCTCGCCTAACGTGGCGAATCTGAGCACCAGATGCTGCGCATCGGCGGCACTTTCCGCATCATCCAGCAGAAACACGAGCTTCGCGCTGCTGCCCAGAGACCAGCGATGATCGCGCTCGGCGAACGACCAGCCATCGAAGCCAATGGCGACGGTGTGGTGATCGAAAGACTCTCCCGGCTCGATGGGTGTGAGCATGCGGCGCTGCAGCGGGCTCATCGTTGTCTCGCGGGTAATGTAGTAATCCATGTATTCGTCGCTGACCTCTGGCCTGAGCATCAGAGAGAAGACAAATACATGCAGCAACCCCAACGCTGCCATCCCTGTATAGCACCAGTATTTTCCGTTCATACGACAAACCACTCCCCGTTGATCCACGCCTGCACCATCGTGATGCAGCCCCAGACACTGAGCGGCAACGCGATCATCCAGACTTTCACTTCAATGTGCGGCCGCGTGGGCCAGGAAATCAGACGCAGACTCAACCACTGCGCCATCAGCAACAGTAACGGCGCCTGCCACCACAGATAGCGCGGCATCGCCAGCAGTCCAGTGGACAGCGGCACCAGGGTCGCAATGAGGGAGAATGACGCCAACTCGTACTGCCGTCTGAAGAAGAGAGCTGCCACCATCAGCAGTGCCACGAGACTCATGAACGCCCACAATCTTGGCAGTGGCTCGACGCCACGCAAACCCGCCAGCAGATGCCCCAGAGGATTGCCCGGCACTCTGTCCCAGGCGATCTGCACGTGGGAGAACGCCAGCGCATCACCCGTCACTCGATGCAGGTGGATCATGAACAGCGACAGGCCGAGCGGCACCAGCATCGCACCCAGCAGTATCCGCAAGCGCTCCTGCGGATGGGCCTCCGGAAACCGGCGCAGTCCCGCAATCAGCAGCGGGATCACAATGAACACTCCCACCGGACGCACGGCGCTGAGCACGGCCCCACCAGCCCCGGCAGCAACAAACTGTTGCCTTCCAAGCGCATACAGCCCCAGACAGGAGAACAACAGGAACATGGACTCCGTGTACCCGACATTGCCGTACAGAGCATAAGGGTGCAGCCCGACCACTGCAGCGGCCAGCCAGGACGGCACGGCAGGAGCCCAGACCTGGGCGAATTTCACGAAGGCGAAGATGGCCAGCAGAAAGAAGATCTTGGCGGTGACAACAAGTGCCATCGGCGTGGAGATGTCCGCGATCGCGGCAACTGCGGCGGCGGTCAGCGGAAAGGCGGGAAAGAAGGCCCAGTTGGCGGCATCGCCCCGGGGATGCGCATGGGGCTGCAGGTCGTAACCGCGCTCGGCCACTCCGGCGTACCAGCCGCAGTCCCAGCCGCAAAGCACTCGGTAATCCGCCTCAGCGCTGCGCAGCAGCGAGTACTCCAATGCCTGATTGAGCAGGAAGACCAGCAGCGCCAGCACGAACAGTCGGCCGTTTGCGCGTACCCGCTCCCCGAATACTGGACGGCGGTCCAGGTGGTCAAATTCAATCGACAAGAATCCCTTTTGATCCCTCATGCTCCGTCTCCGCGCTCCATGGCAGAATGATGCAAAATTCTGTGGGTATTTTTCCCACGAAAAGAGTCTACCTCACGTGACGGAACCATACCAGCATTGCTGACAAGAGAAATGAGCAGCGCGACGCGACTGCGAGGCACTTCTCAGGGCGACTGCCATTACTGACGAAATCAGGCAGGAGAGATCAGTCGGGCTGACGATCGTAGATGCGGGTCATGATGATGGGAGCGCCGAAGTTGCCAGGTTTGATCTCCAGCTCCACCTTCAGGCGGGTGTTGTCGGCCTCGAGGCTGTAAGTTTCCAGCGTGAAGCCGCCGTCGCGAGGTCGCGCCTCCACGAGCAGCGTTTCTCCTTCCCAGGCGGCGAAGGAGAAGTCCCGCGCGCCATTGCTGTAGTGATCGTTGGCTCCTACCACCTGGGTGCGCCCGTCGGTATGGAAGACCCGCTGATAGCCATCCTCATAGCCGAACCAGAATTCCGGTTCGTCGTAGTCGATGCGCAACACCTCGTCATAGGAGATGCGGTCATAGAGTTCGTGCTCCTCGGGCCCGCCTCGGTAACGGCCCTTTTCCTCGCGACCGAACCAGCGCCGTTCTACCCGCCCGCCCGCTGCAAGGATCGCTGCTTCGACCTGTTCGTCGGGATCATCGCTGAGTTCCTCGTTGATGACCCATGTGCCCACTATCGGGTGTGTCACCTCGGCAACGGTTTCGGTGGGAGATTGGGCGACGCTCTGCATTGACGTGAAGCCCTGCAGTGACACAAGGAGGACCATGGCCGTCAATATGCAGAATGGGCGTGGGCGGTTTACGTCTTGCAATGACATGGAAATTTCTCCGCAGCGGGTAATCGTTATGGCAGGTATCGCGAGCAGGGCTCGCTCCCACAGTATCAAATGTCGAGCACGGTGCGTACCTTCTGCGCCAGTGCCGAAGGGGTGAACGGTTTCTGCAGGAAGGCATAGCTGGCCTGCAGCACGCCGTGACGAATGACGGCGTCGTCCGTGTAGCCGGACAGGAACAGCACACGACAGTCAGCCCGCATCGCCGTGATCTGCTCGGCCAACTCGCGGCCGCCGAGCCACGGCATCACCACATCTGACACCAGCAGGTCGATCCTGCCGGCATACGAACGTGCCAGCTCGCACGCCTCCCTGCCATCGCGCGCTTCGAGCACCTGATAGCCACAACTGTGCAGGACCTGAGAGGCGAGCGATCGCACTGCCTCTTCATCCTCCACGAGCAGTATCGTTTCGCTGCCTTCCGGCATGGCACGACCTTCGAGAGGCGGCACGGCCGGTTGCACCGCATCGGCCACCACTGGCAGGTAGATCTTGAAACTGGTGCCACGCTCTGGCTCGCTGTACACCGCCACATGACCCTGTGACTGCTTCACGATGCCATGCACGGTAGCCAGACCGAGACCGGTCCCCCGCCCCACTTCCTTGGTGGTGAAGAAAGGCTCGAAGATGCGCGGTTTAACGTCAGCGGGAATGCCGCAACCAGTATCAGACACCGCCAGAAGTACATAGTTGCCAGGCTCGAGATCGGAGAACGCTCGACAATAGCTGGCGTCCAGCATGGTGTTCTGCGTTTCTACCGTCAACTGACCGCCGACCGGCATCGCGTCGCGGGCATTCACCGCAAGGTTGATGAGAATCTGTTCGACCTGCCCCGGATCGGCCCGCGCCGCACTGAGTTCCGGTGCGAGGCTCAGCGACAGGATGACGTCTTCACCAATCAGGCGGCGCAGCATTTTCTCGACATCAAGAATCACGGCGTTCAGGTTCAACACCTTCGGCTCCATGACCTGCTTGCGCCCGAAGGCGAGCAACTGCCGCGTCAGCGTCTGTGCTCGCTCGCCGGCCTTGTGAATCTGGTACAGCCCCTCGCGCAGCTCGGAATCCGGCGGCACATCTTCCAGCAGCATGTCGGTGTAGCCACTGATGACCGTCAACAGATTGTTGAAGTCATGTGCCACTCCTCCTGCCAGTTGTCCTATGGCCTCCAGCTTCTGCGCCTGTTGCAAACGTCGATCACTTTCACGCAGAGCCTGTTCGGCGCGCTTGTAATCGGAGATGTCGATGCCCATGCCGAGCAGACATGGCTTGCCGTCCACCAGCTGACGGACGCCATTGAAATAATAGGGAATGTGCTTGCCTGACTTGGTGATGAAATTTGCTTCCACCTCAGCAGCGCCGTCGCGGAACACGGCTGCGATGCGCTCGGCCAGCAGGTCCTTGTCGGTGCCTTCGAACAGATCCAGCGGATGCAACCGGGCAATCTCGGCTGCGGAATATTCGGTGACGATTTCGAAACGGCGATTCCAGCGCAGGAATCGCCCGTCTTCGTCATACATGTAGTAGACGCCGGGCAGACTGTTGAGCATGGCGGTGGACAAATCGCGCTCGGCACGCACGGCATCCTCGGCGCGGCGATACTCGGTGATGTCGCGGGTCACTTCGGCGAACCCGGCGTGATTGCCGAAGAAATCCTTCACGTCGGAAAGGGTGATGACAGCCCAGAACTGCGCGCCATCGTGACGCACTCGCAGGCACTCCACTTCCACGTGCCCTTCTTCGAGCGCCTGCTTCAGCAGGTGACCCGGATAGCCATCGGCTACATCCTCGTCAGTGCAGAACAGGGAGAAGTGCTGACCAATGGCTTCCTCGGGTTCATAGCCATAGATTCGCTGTGCACCGGGGTTCCAACTGGCCACATGACCCGCCGGGTCGAGCATCATGATGGCATAGTCGACCACGGACTCGATCAGCAGCCGGAACGGGTCTGCTGCATGATGGGCCAATGAGGTGATGAACGGGCTGGCTGACTTGGTGCGTGGCATCTACTGACTGCTCCATGAACGTCTTGCCTGATGGGGAGCAATCTAGCAGATTTTGCCGGTCGAGCGCACTCCGTCCTGGACCTGATGTGAGAGCGGCCCTGTGTGGGAGCGAGCCCTGCTCGCGATGAATTAGTGATTGCTCAATCGCGAGCAAGGCTCGCTCCCACAGGGGGTTAAGAGCAGGGGGTCAAGACCAGCATCAGCGCCGCTCGCGCAACAACGCCAGCACATTCGTGCTCATGAGGAGAGTAATGACGAACACCACCAGTGCCATGCCGAACCACTGCAGGGCGTACTGGATATTGGTGCGGATGTTGACTGAAGCGGCAGGCCAGTGCCTGGCAAGCACTCCCGGTTCTCCGGGTGCGAGACGAACCACGAAGGGCACCAGTGGGCGCTCCAGCACCTCCGCAGCGCGGGCAATGTCCAGTCGACGGAAGCGCAGAGGCCACGCTTCCCCCTCTACCTGGGTGCGTCCAGGCACTATCGCGGGGACGTGCAACTGACCTGTAAGTGTTTGCTCACCCTCAACAGGAACCACGTAGGGCATGCCATCATCACCTGGTCCCGGAGCTATCCACCCGCGACTGACCAGCACAAACTCCCCGCCATCGTTCACCTCAAACGGCGTGATGAGCTCAAAGCCGGGGGCCCCCTGAAAGAACTGAAAGGCCACGACAAAGGAGGCCTCGTTCCAGTAGGTGCCTGTAGCCGTGACACTCTGATTCTCCAGCCCCTCCGCAACATCCTGTGGGAGCGAGCCTTGCTCGCGATTGCTTTCGAGACCTGCACTCATCGCGGGCAGGCCCGCTCCCACAACGATCTCAGATATGGGAATGGGCGGCTCCAACTGCCGCGCCTGCATTTCACGCTGCAGCGCACGCTTTTCTTCTGCCCGCCCAAGCTGCCAGAAACCGAGATTGATGAGCAGTGCCAGCGTCAGCAGGACACAGATTGCAATGAGGGGATTGATGCGAACCAGCAGTCGTCCGAGCGAGATTTCCTTGCGCATGCCGTTACCTTGAGGACTTGTTCTTGTGATGGACTTTCATGCGAGCGGTGCCAGAGTAAAGCGCTCGAGCGACGGAGTAAACCCGGGATTTCTCCTGTGCTCCACCACACATCGGAAAGACTCTTTTTGAGGCGCCCCGTCTCTTTTGTCAGGGCGTTGTGATAACGTAACCAGCCCCGCTCAGACCCCAGCACAACAGAATCACGAAGGACTCTCCAGCATGAAGATCGGCGTTTTATCCAGGAACAGCAAACTGTACTCAACGACTCGACTGGTGGAAGCAGCCAGAGCCCGGGGACACGAAGTGCGTGTTGTGGATGTCCTCAAATGCTACATGAACATCACCGCCAACAATCCACTCGTGTACTACAAGGGCCCTGGCTCAGCCGCCCCCGAAGCACTTGAATTCGACGCTGTGATCCCCCGCATCGGCGCCAGCGTCACCGGCTACGGCTGTGCCGTGCTGCGCCAGTTCGAAGTCTGCGGAACCTATTCCGTGAACGAATCCATCGCCATTACCCGCTCGCGCGACAAACTGCGGGCACATCAGCTGCTCGCCCGCAAGGGCATCGGCCAGCCCATCACAAGCTACGCCCACTCCGCAGACGCCACCAGTGATCTTATTGCCTCGGTCGGCGGCGCCCCGTTGGTAGTGAAGATCATGGAAAGCACCCACGGCAATGGCGTGGTGCTGGCGGAGACCGACAAGGCAGCCGAGGCTCTGATCAACGCCTTCCGAGGTCTGGAGGCTGACTTCCTGGTGCAGGAATTCATCAAGGAATCCGGTGGCGCCGACATCCGCTGTTTCGTGATCGGCGACAAGGTGATTGCGGCCATGCAGCGCACCGCACAACCGGGCGAGTTCCGCTCCAATCTGCATCGTGGCGGCACGGCGTCTGTGGTGCGGCTGCGTCCCGACGAGCGCAAGCTGGCGGTCAAGGCTGCACAGGTGATGGGGCTGGATGTGGCCGGCGTGGATATCATCCGCTCCAATCACGGGCCTCTGGTACTGGAGGTGAATTCATCACCGGGCTTGGAAGGTATCGAGAAAGCCACCGGCAAGGACATTGCCGGGGCGATCATTCAGTATCTGGAAAAGGACAGCCTGAAGGGGCCGAACAAGATGAAAGGCAAGGGCTGACCGGCACTGCGAAAAAGTGTGAGAGCGGGCCCTGCCCGCGATCTCTGAAAAAATGTGGGAGCGAGCCCTGCTCGCGATTCGCTAAAGTCAGGCACAGAGCCAGGTCGAAGCGACTCTTCGCGAGCAAGGCTCGCTCCCACACAGACGTACCTTCCCTCCTACAACTCACCCAGAATCGTCCACGTCACTGCTTCAGTCACCTCACTCGCATCGCTCAGCTTGAGCTTCACCAGAAGAGTGTGCGTTCCCTCGCCAAGGTGCTCCGATAAGGACGGGCAGCGATAGGTCGTGCCTTGCGGCTCCAGCACTCCTGACCGCAGGCACTGCGCCAGCGGGGCTGAAATATCGACCCAATCTTCACTTCCTGTGTTCTGCCCGAAAACGTAAGCCTCCCCCGAGACCACTTCGGCGTCGTGCTCCAGCACCATGCCGAAATCAAACTGTTGCTTTGACGCATACGTGCCGGTAGCGGGCGACAGCGTCAGTTTCTGTGTATACGGCACCACCGTGAATTCAGCATCGCCGCGATCCAGTGTGTCGTTGATGGTCACGGTGACTGAGTAGTCACCCACTGCGAGACTGCCGACCAATACCTCGAACTCGAACGGCACTACGGCCGCCAGACAGATCGCCACGGGGTTGCCTCTGATGGTGGCATCGATGGCGATCTGGTTATCGTCGATCGTGTAGCTGTGCTCGACGATCTGGCAGGGGTCGCCCTTGTCGCCCTTCACGGTAATGGCGATCTGGCTGCGATCGGTCAGGGTGTCAGGAGAAATCTCGATATCGACGAGCTCTCCCCATTGCGCCCACGCCGGAGCAGAAATGAAAGAGATGATGAAAAACAATGACTTGATGAGCTTATCCATGGCGAACTCCTGTAAGTATTAAGTGCCAACCCAATCGTGGGATTAATTCCCACACATGTGAGGCGCACTATATTCAAAGCCAGGAGAGCCCCAAGTGACGGGAATCACATTGAGTGACAATTGTGTGGGAGCGAGCCTGCTCGCGATCCCGCGCCACGATGAAGTTCAAGCAAGCCGCTGATCGCGAGCAGGCTCGCTCCCACAGAGATTGGGTCAGGAGGGATACAGGTGACAGGACACCGGCTGGCGATCGGTCGTCAGCGCTGGCGTGGCCGTGTGGCACACATCCATGACCTTGGGGCAGCGGGTATGGAACGCACAGCCGGAAGGCGGATTGATGGGCGACGGCACATCCCCCACCAATACCTGACGCTGCGACTTGTGGTGCGGATCAGGCACGGGAATCGCTGAGATCAGCGACTGTGTGTACGGATGCCGCGCCGTGCGATAGATGCTCTCGCCATCGCCGGTCTCGACGATCTTGCCGAGATACATGATCGCGATGCGATCGGAGATGTGTTTCACCACCGCGAGGTCATGCGCGATGAACAGATAGGACAGATTGAACTCCTTCTGCAGATCGATCAGCAGATTGAGAATCTGACTCTGAATGGACACGTCGAGCGCCGACACAGGCTCATCACAGATGATCAGCTTCGGATTCAGCGCGATCGAACGCGCAATGCCGATGCGCTGGCGTTGCCCGCCGGAGAATTCGAACGGGTAGCGCGTGACCGAACGGGCCGGGAGTCCCACAACATTGAGCAACTCCTTCACACGGGTTTGTCGGAACTGCTTGTCGCCGATGTTGTGCACGATGAAGGGCTCTTCGAGTATCTGCCCGACGGTGTGCCGCGAATTGAGCGACTCCATCGGGTCCTGGAAGATCATCTGGATATCGCGGCGGAACGGCAACAGTGCCTTGCGACCGAGTCGACTGATATCCGTGCCACCGAAGTCTACAGTGCCCGCAGTCGGTTGATAAAGGCGCGCGATGCAGCGCCCCAATGTGGACTTTCCGCAACCGGATTCGCCGACGAGACCCAGCGTCTCACCCGGCATGATGTCGAAACTCACGCCATCGACAGCCTTGTTGAATTTCCCGGTGCGCATGAAGATGCCTTCCTTCACGGGGAAATGCATTTTCAAATCACGCACCTGCAGTAGCGGAGCAACGGATGAAGTAGCCAATGGAATCACACTCATGCGATGGCACTCATCTTGTAGGTGGTACTGTCGCCGCTGCCGACGACCACATCGATGGCAACAGTATTTGCTTTCAGATCACGCCACTCGTAGCAACTGACTTCGTGACCAGGCGCCACGGTATCGATCTGGGGCGGCGCAACGGTGCAACCGTCCTTGCGATAGCGACAGCGGTTCTCGAAGCGACAGCCCTTTGGCAGATCAAGCAGACCTGGCACCATCCCGGGGATAATCGTGAGCTTGGATTTCGGCGGTGTATCAAGTCGTGGAATGGATTCGAGAAGACCACGCGTGTACGGATGCGTGGGACGATCGAAGACATCGTAGACACTGCCCTTCTCCGCAATCTTGCCCGCATACATCACAACGACGGAAGAACACGTCTCCGCAATGACACCAAGGTCGTGAGTGATCAGCATCACCGCCATGCCCATCTGATTCTGCAGCTCCTTGATGAGCTCGAGAATCTGCGCTTGTATCGTCACGTCGAGCGCCGTGGTTGGTTCATCCGCGATGAGCAGACTGGGCTGACACGCCAGTGCCATCGCGATCACCACGCGCTGACGCATGCCACCGGATAGTTGATGCGGATATTCGGTCATGCGGATGTCGGGTGAAGGAATGCCGACCTTGTCGAGCATCACGATCGCTTCGCGAATCGCCTGATCCTTCGTGATGGGTTTGTGGAGCAGAATTCCTTCGGTGAGCTGGCGACCGATCGTGTGCACGGGATTGAGTGCCGTCATCGGTTCCTGGAAGACCATGCCGATGCGGGCGCCGCGAACCTTCTGCATCTCGGCAATACTCAAACCGACGAGATCGCGCCCCTGAAAGAGAATCTGCCCGCCAACAATCTGCCCCATGGGTTGGGGCAGCAGTCGCATGATGGATTGTGCGGTGACGCTTTTGCCGCAGCCGGACTCACCCACGATGCCCAGCGTCTCGCCGGGATTGATGGAGAAACTGATGTTGTCGACAGCACGAACGCGCCCCTCATCAGTATCAAACTCAGTAACAAGATTACTGATGGTCAGTAGTGGTTCTTGCATCCGCACTACAACTCTTCGGCGAACTGATCGTACACATTGATCTGAGGCTCGAACGTCTGGCCAGAACGTCGCGCAGCCAGTGTTTCTTCCTTCAGCTCAGTGTCAATCCAATGCACAAAGAGCTCACCGGAAGTATCCGAATGCTTGTGATTGAAACCTTCAGGAAACTTTACCCAACGCCAGTGTCCGACACGGTAGAAAGATTGGACATAGGCAGGAACGAAAGAGGCATAGTCATGATGCATCTCCATCATCCGATGCCCCAGCTCGATCATCTCCTGCTTGTCTGACGAGGCATCATACTGCTCGATAAGCTGATCGAGCTCGTAGATGGCCATGCTCTCAAGATTGTTGGTCTGAACCTTGATCTGGCGATCGGGATTGACGCTGCCATCTTCCAGAAAAGCATCGTCATACGCATTGTCCGAATGATAGGTTTCCCAGAATCGGGGATACATTTCAAGGAAGGCCCCGAACGCGCCAAAGTAAATGTCATGCTGCTTCTCTTGAACTTTCTTGAAGGCGGCACTGCCATCAAGCATTTCGATACGCAGATCCAGACCCGCCTTGAGCGCTTCTTCCTTCAGAATCGTCAACACGGGGGCAAGTGGTTCTGCACCGCTCGTCAGGGTGAATGACAGCTTTTGCCCTTCCGCGTTCATGAGAATGCCATCAGGTCCTCGTTGCGTGAAACCAGCGGCTGCAAAGTGCTCCTGCGCTTTTCCTATGTCGAAAGGTCTTGCACGCAATGTCGGATGAGAGAATTCCACGAATCCATCATGTGGTGTTCTCATGCGCTGAAAGTCGCCCCGGAAATATCTTTCGATGACCAGATCCCAATTCGAGGCATAGTTGATCCCCAGTCTTATGTCCTGATTTTCCAGAAGAGCGCGGGAGGTGTTCATCCAGAGTCCCCAGGTGGGTCGAGGTCTCTGATTGTAGAATACTGATTTGTGGATATAGCCGTTCTGAACGTCCGGATCACTGTCTGGCAATTTGTCGTACCAGTATTCCGCGAGACTCAGACCAAACATGTCGAGATCGCCAATCTTGAATGCTTCAAACATCTTTGCGCTGTCACGTACGACAGAGATATAAATCTGATCAGCGTTGTAACGGTTTTTCCAGAATTTCTTGTCCTTGGCCCACCAGTTTGTGTCGCGAGTCAGCGTGACAGAACGACCTTTGACGATGTCTTCATCCTTGACGTAGTACGCGCCCGTGGTGGGTACGAAACGCCACTGATAACGCTCCACGTAGTCCGGGCCGAACTCGGCATAAAAATGTTCTGGAGAAGGCGTATGTTCCAATGCGTTATAGAGAATATCCGGGTCCATTTCCGGCATGGTCAGGGAAATTGTATAGTCATCGTACTTGCTGATATTAGTGTACTGGGTGCTGTACCAGTTGTTGTACCACGGAGCGACGATATGCTCTGAGCGGTTGAAGAAGAACATGAAAAAATAGTCATCTGCTGTCACTGGCTCACCATCCGACCAGCGCGCATCCGGATCAAGCTTCATGTACACGGTTCTGGTTTCTTCAGACAACGCCCACTCTGTGGCCAGACCAGGATAGAAATCGAAATTGTCAGGATGACGGTGAGCAAGTTTCACCGCGACATTGTCCAGTATCCAATTCCTGAAAGCGCCATTGGAGTCTGGGCCGACCAGGCGCAATGTACGCGGATAATCCTGCATTGCTTCATACTGAACTCCCCCCTTTTTCGCATTGGGAGAACCTATCTCTGGAAGGTGTGAACCATTCTCCCAAACCAGATCCGTTGGGACATCTGCCGGAGTCTTGAAAGAAAAGAATTCAGGGTTCGCAGCATAGAACTGTTGTGCCTGCTCGGAGCCGCTTGGAGTGCCTTCAGGAACTGGAGCAGAAGTGGTGGTCGATTCAGTTTCGCCTCCACATGCTGCAAGAAGCCCCATCAGGCCCATGAGTACCAATTTCGCGAAAACCTTGTTGATCATTGTGGTGCCCTCCGGATTCAGGACTTTCATTTGTATACGGTAAATTTCTTTGGGTCAAAAGATTCTCGCACTGCCTCGCCTATAAAGGTCACCAGCGTCAACAACACAACCAATGTTGTGAATGCCGATATGACGATCCAGGGGGCTGTCCGCAGGTTCTCCGTACCTTGTTTGAGTAACTCACCCAGACTTGGTGTGGGTGGTGGCAAACCGAATCCCAGGAAATCCAGTGCTGTCACCGCCGTAATGGCGGAGACGATTGTGAAAGGCATGAAGGTCACCATCGTCGCCAATGTATTCGGCAAGACGTGGTGGAAGATAATCCTGGTATTGGAGGCCCCGATGATTCGCGCAGCCGCAACATAGTCACGCGCCTTCTGTTTGTAGGTTTCTGTGCGCATGTAATACGTCATGGAGGTCCATGAGAACAACACCATGACGACAAGCAATATGACGATTCTCGTCGAGATCGCATAAGCGGCCGGGATGACCGAGAAGATGATTATCACCATGTACAGGAAAGGAATATTGCTCCAGATTTCGATTATTCGCTGGAATAGAAGATCGAACCACCCGCCGATGTAGCCCATGGCTGACCCGACACTGATGCCAATGGCATACACCGCTCCGAGAAATCCCAGAGAGAAGAACAATGCGATCCTTGTTCCGTAGAAGAGCCGCGCGAGAATATCCCTGCTTGTAGTGTCAGTACCAAGATAATGCTGCAATTCCGCCGTTGGAGGATCGGCTTTGTAGATTCCCGTTACCGAGTGATTCTCATTGGGACTGTAAGGTACCAAAGGTAAAAGTACCCAATTACCCTGCCCTTCCTCCTCGAAGCGCCGTTTCAGATCCCTGTAGTTTGTTTCATAGGAATAGTCGAAACCAAAATCTGTTCCAGGACGAAAATCCGTGTACGTTGGAAAGTAGAGCTCTCCCTCGTAGCTCACAACCAGAGCTCTGTTATTGATGAGCAGTTCACCAAACAGGCTCACAACGATTATCGTCATGAGGATGACGAAGCTGTAGTAGCCACGTTTGATCTCACGAAAACGTCGCAGCTTCTTGGTAGTTTGAGGATTCAACTTGAACAGCATCAGGGCACCTGTGGTCGAATCATGTCAGTGAAACCGGATGCGTGGATCGACAATTGCGACAAGGATATCAGACAGAATATTTCCTATGAGCAACAGAAGACTTGCCAGCAGCACGATGCCCATCACTACGGGATAGTCTCGATCAAGAATCGCGGTCAACCCCAACAATCCGAAGCCATCAATGTCAAAAATGGTTTCGATCAGGAAGGAGCCGGAAACCAGCAGGGTAATATTCTGACCAAACGTCGTGGCAATCGGGATAAGAGAATTGCGCATTGCATGATGAGTAACAGACTTGCGGAAGGAGACGCCCTTGGCAACCGCAGTGCGAATGTAATCGGCGGCGAGATTGTCCATCAGATGATTTTTCAATAATAGCGTGACAAGCGCAAAGCTTCCTACCAGGTAGCATAGGAGTGGCAATACCGAATGATGTATCAGGTCGGTTATCTGGCCCCAGGTGCCTTTCGATGCAAATTGCAGGCTATAGAATCCACCCATCGGGAACCATTCCAGCTTGACCGAGAAATACAACAGGAGAAGCGAACCTAATGCGTAACCAGGAATGGCGTATCCAACAAAGATCAATATGGAGGAAATATTATCGACGACGGTCCTGTGCTTGATGGCCTTGAGCACCCCCAGCGGAATACACACAAGATAGGTAATTATCAGAGTAACCAACCCGTAATAGAGTGACACAGGAAACCTGTCCTTGATCACATCCCAAACCGGTTCGTTGTAACGATAGGAAGAGCCCAGATCACCTGTAGCCACTTTTCCCAGCCAATCAACGTAGCTGACAAGAATTGGTTTATCGAAACCGTAATACTCTTGAAGCCGATCCAATTGATCCTGGGAAATCGCCATGTTCTGGCCGGCGGAACGCATTCCCGCTCCCCCACCCAGATTCATCTGCTGCGCTTCCATCAGCGCTCTTTCCAGCGGCCCACCCGGCACCAACCGGGTAATGATGAAGACAATGACGGTAATGCCAATCAGCGTTGGAGGTATCAGCAGCAGGCGGCGGAGAAAATAATCACGCATCAGGGTTATCTTGTTCTCTTTATGTCAATCTGTTGTCAACTGGCATCACTGCCGATAGCTCGACGACCCGTCAAATTCATGCTCAAGTCGGCACAAAAATTTATTATCTTTCAACGGCTTTGTCTATTCCCGCCCCGAGTGTGACAAATCCGGAAAGGGTGAGCATACCCGGTTTTAAGTGTAGAGCGAAGAATATTAGCTTTTCTTCCCGCAGGGTTGCCTTGCACCCCTGTGGGAGCGGGCGTCGCTGTCATGGAATTGTCACGGGAATGTCGTTTGGATGTCACGGGGAGACGGCAGAATGCCCCCATGTCAGTCACGCGGCTGCACCAATGCTCTCCTCGTTGCCGCGCCAGACCAGACGTGCGAAAGAGGTCAACTCTCTCTACTTGATACGGCAGGCCGCGAGGTCTGCCGTTTTTTTTGGCACTGACTGTGGGAGCGGGCCTGCCCGCGATTGGACACAACGCAAGATTCAATCGCGGGCAGGGCCCGCTCCCACAATCAGTAGAGGTGGCAGGCCACAAAGCGTCCGTCTACATTCTGCAACTGCGGCGTCTTCTGTCGGCACACATCCATCACCTTCGGGCAACGGCTGGCGAAGCGGCAGCCTTCCGGCACATTCACCGGCGACGGAATCTCGCCAGTGATCGGAGTCGACAGTCGCGCACGTTCCGTGTTCGGATCAGGCTCGGGGTTCGAGGCAATCAGAATCTGCGTGTAGGGATGCAGCGGATTGAAATACACATCATTGACGGGACCGATCTCTACCAGAGAGCCGAGATACATCACCGCCATGCGATCGCTGACATAGCGCACCATCGACAGATCATGCGCGATGAAGAGCATGGTCAGTCCGAGCGATTGTTTCAGCTCATTGAGGAGATTCACCACCTGCGCCTGTACCGACACATCCAGCGCGGAGATGGGCTCGTCGCACACGACGAATTCGGGTTCGAGAATCAGTGCGCGCGCAATGCCGATGCGCTGACGCTGCCCTCCGGAAAACTCATGCGGATAACGTGACATGTGGTCCGCATGCAGACCGACGCGCTCCAGCCAGTGTGCGGCCTTGTCCCTTGCAGCGCTCGCCGTGGCAAGGCCGTGCAGCAGCAATCCCTCGGTAATGATCTCACCGACAGTCATGCGCGGGTTCAATGACGAATACGGGTCCTGGAAAATCATCTGCATCTTTCTGGCGAAGCGCTGAAAGTCCTTCGAGGAATAATGGGCGGGCAACGTTTCACCGCGATAGGTGACGGTGCCCGACGTCTTGTCATGCAATCCGAGCATGGTCTTGCCGAGTGTGGATTTGCCCGAACCGCTCTCCCCTACCAGTCCGACAATCTCGCGTTCGCCAATCGCGAAGCTGACCTTGTCCACTGCGTGCACGCGCTTGCCGCCGCCAATCTCGAAGTACCGAGTGAGTTCGTTGATGCGCACCAGATCAGTCATGACCGCCTCCATAACCGCCCGTATAGAAAATGCCGGAGACTTTGTGCGGCGCCTTCTCATGATGCAGCCAGCAGCGCGAATAGTGTTGCGGCGACAGTGCGAACGCTGCAGGGTGCCGCGCCTCACACACTGTCATGGCATGAGGGCAACGTGCCGCATACGCACAACCCACCGGAGGCGAGAACAGATCGGGCGGGCTGCCCTCGATGGGCATCAACTTCTGCACGGCGTCACGGTGATTGGTCGGCATCGCCTGTTTCAGTCCGAGCGTGTAGGGATGCGACGAGCGATAGAACACGTCATCGACGGTGCCAGACTCCACGATCTTGCCCGCATACATGACCGCGACTTCATCGGCCATGCGTGCCACGACGCCCAGATCATGAGTGATGAGGATGATCGCCATGCCGGTCTCCGCCTGCAGACTCTTGAGCAGATCGAGAATCTGCGCCTGTATCGTCACGTCGAGTGCGGTGGTGGGCTCGTCGGCAATCAATATGGTCGGGTTGCAGGAGATCGCCATGGCGATCATCGCGCGCTGCAACATGCCTCCGGAAAACTCGAAGGGATACTGCCCTGCCCGTCTCTTCGCTTCGGGAATGCGCACCAGTTCCAATAGTTCGATAGCGCGAGCAAGGGCCTTCTGCTCACTGTAGCCACGATGCACGATCAGCGGTTCGGCGATCTGATCGCCAATGGTCATGGTGGGATTGAGCGAGGACATCGGGTCCTGGAAGATCATGCCGATCTCGGCGCCTCGCACCTCGCGGCCATCGATCAGCTTGCGGCCGAGAATGTCTGTGCCGCGCAGCTTCGCCGAGCCGCCCATGATGCGACCCGGCGGCATGGGAATCAGC
>MGYS01000018.1 GCA_001802565.1 Gammaproteobacteria bacterium RIFCSPLOWO2_02_FULL_57_10
GGCTGCCGCAGGTCGCCCTGATCGATATCGGCCTTCCCGATGGCTCCGGCATAGATCTGATTGACGAGCTTAATTGCAATCATCCCGAGGTATTGTCCGTCGTTACCAGCGTGTTCGACGACGATACTCACCTGTTCTCTGCACTCGGTGCTGGTGCATCGGGCTACCTGCTCAAGGACCAGAGTCGCGAAGACCTCACCGGCATGCTGCAGCGCATTGCCGAAGGCGAGCCCCCCTTGTCTCCGGCGATCGCCCGCCGCCTGCTCGGCTTCTTCGGCCCCCGCGAAGATCGCGAGGCAACCCGCCTGACCGCCCGCGAGCGCGACGTTCTGGGTTTGATTGCCAAGGGCTACACTACCGCCAAGGTGGCCGAGTTCCTCAACATCACCCGCAATACAGCCTCGGGCTATGTGAAGGTGATCTATCGCAAGCTCAACATCTCCAGCCGGGCCGAGGCCGCACTCGAAGCCTCCCGCCGTGGCATTGTCTCGCCTGATGCGTCGTAGACCTGCGACCGGAAAAAACAGCTGCGACTTGATCTGCGACAATAGGCCGCATTGCCTACTCGACACAACTCTCTAGACTTTGCATCGTGCCTGTCCTGTACAGGTGGTCCTCACGGATGTCGCAAATGATGCAAAGAAAACCGCTATCGCTCGCCATTGCCCTGATACTGACTTCGTTGCCAGCCACCTCTGCCTTCGCGGCAAGTGCTGCAGGCGAGGCCGAGGTAGAAGAGATTGTGGTATGGGGTGCGCAGACCGTTCAGCGCGCTGCCACTTCCCACCCCAGCAGCATGCTCACCCAACAGGATCTGGTGAGCATCAACGTGGCCACGACCGAGGACGTGGTGAAGTTCGAGCCCAGCCTGGTGATCCGCCGCCGCTTCATCGGCGATTCGAACGGCACCATGGGCATGCGCGGCTCCAACATGTTCCAGACCTCACGTTCGATGGTGTTTGCCGACGGCGTGCCCCTGCACTATCTGTTGCAGTCGCGCTGGAATGGCGCACCGCGCTGGACGATGGTGTCTGCCAGCGAGATCGCTCAGGTTGAAGTGCTGTATGGCCCCTTCTCCGCTGAGTTCAGCGGCAATTCCATGGGCGGCGTGGTGCTGATCGAATCCGCGATCCCGCAGCAGCGCGAGTTTCACTTCGACAGTTCCTACTTTTCTCAGCAGTTCGATGCCTACGGTTTCGACGAGACGGTCAACGGCCACAAGTCGTTCTTCTCGTACGGCGATAAATTTGGTGACACCAGCGTCTACCTATCCTACAACCGACTGAAGAGTGAATCGCAGCCACAGACTTTCTATTTCGGTGGCAATACCTCTGCGACAAATGCGACGGCAGTCGAGGGTGGCATCGTCGGCAACGACGAATTCTCGACCTCGCGCCTGTGGTTTGGCGATACCGGCATCGTGGACACCACCACAGACAACTACAAGATCAAGATCGGGCATGACTTCGGCGAGTGGGAGACCCTGCTCAACGTGGCGTATGAAGATCGCTTCACCGGCAACAACTCCCCCAACAGTTATGTAAGGAATGCATCTGGCACCTCCGTCTGGAGCGGGAACGTGGTGCAGAACGGCTGGAAGATCAACATGCCTGCCGCACGTCTGGGGGTCAGCGAGCTGGAGCGCGACAGTCTTTCCGTAGGGCTGAGACTGCGCGGACCGGTTGCGGACGGTGTAACGTTCGAAGCGAACCTGAACGAATTCCGAGTGCTCAACGATGAGAATCGTGCGTCCTTGACCAATCCACAAGACCCGGCCTACACCCTCAAGGGTCAGGTCACGGACTTCGGCGATACCGGCTGGCGCAGTGCTGAAGCGAAACTGGTTTTCGATGACATAGGCAACAATCTGGGGCTGGACGGCGTGAACCTGATCGTTGGCGCGCGACACGATGCGTACCAACTGAACATGGATGTCTTCAACTCGGCCAACTACGTGGCGGGCACCTTCAACGGTTTCACCAGTCGCAGTGGCGGTGAGACGTCAGTCGACGCCGTGTTCGCGCAGATGCACTACGACATCAACGAGCAGTGGGATCTGGGGCTTGGTGTGCGCTGGGAATCCTTCGAGAGTGACAACGGGTACTTCTCACGTGATGTCGCGGCGACACCGGAATACGATCTCGTGGCAGTGCCGCAGTCATCCGACAAGACTGTGTCGCCAAAATTCTCTCTCGGCTATCAGCCGGTGGACAACTGGCGCTTCGCTTACGCGCTGGGCAAGGCTTATCGTTTCCCCATCGTGGAAGAGCTCTTCAGTCAGTACTCGGCCTACAATGCGATCAGCGTCGCGAACCCGGAGCTGAAACCTGAAGATGGCATCCACCAGAACTTCATGATCGAACGCGACATTGCCGGTGGGACACTGCGGGTGAATCTGTTCCAGGAGACTGTGAAGGATGTGGTGGAGTCGCAGTCCGAAACGTTGCCCGGCGGACTGACCGTGCGCACCTTCATTCCTGTCGACGAGATCGAAACGCGTGGTGTTGAATTCATTGCCAACGTCGATGAAATTCTGCACCCCAATATCGATATGCGCTTCAACGTCGTCTTCACGGACTCGGAGATCGTGAAGAATGCGGCCGACACCAGCATCGAAGGCAATGCGTATCCGCGCATGCCGGAGTGGCGCGGCAATCTGCTGCTCACTTATCATCTGAGCAGCAATTGGGATGCAGGCTTGAATCTGCAGTATGCGAGTGATAGCTACGGCCGCAATGATAATCGCGATCGTCAGGATGAAGTGTATGGCGCACAGGATGCCTACACGCGACTCGGATTCAAGAGCACCTACAATTTCACCAACGGTGTCGCCCTCGGTTTTGGTGTGGATAACGTGACGGACGAAGTCTCTTACGTTGCCCATCCGTGGCCGGGTCGAACCTACTATGCGAATGTGTCTTATGATTTCTGAACGTTTCATGCATGTGATTGAGATGTGCTCGAATGCAATCGCGGGCAGGGCCCGCTCCCACAGGCTATTGATTGCACTGGGTATTGCTGTGTTGATGAGTGGTCAGGCTGCTGCAGAAAGTTGTGCAGAGCTGCGTGAGCAGCACGGCGAAGATCACGTCAGCATCCACTGCGGCGGCGCCCCCAGCGCCACGCTGGATGCTGATGGACGTTTGTGGGTCGCGTTCGTGCAGAACAAGCATGTGTATGTCTCTCGCTCCGACGACAATGGTGAGAAATACACTGCGCCCGTTAAGGTGAATGCGATCCCGGAAGACACCGAGTTCAACGGCGAGAATCGTCCGAAGATCATCGTTGCGGAGAGCGGCGAAGTGCTGCTGTCATGGACCACGAAGACCTCACCGAACTTTACGGGCGAGATTCGCTTCACTCGTTCGATTGACAGCGGAAAAACATTTGAGACACCACGCACCATGAACGACGACGGCCTGATGACTGGTCATCGCTTCGACAGCCTGTTTCTCACGGAGTCCGGAAAACTCTATCTGACATGGATCGACAAGCGCGATCTCGATGCGGCGTCCGCGCGCAACGAAAGTTATCCCGGTGCGGCGATCTACTACACGGTGTCGGAAGACCTCGGCGCGACATTCACGCAGAATTTCCGCGTCTCTCGCAACAGTTGCGAATGCTGTCGCATCGCCATTGCACCACACGGCGAAGATGAAGTGGCCATCCTGTGGCGCCAGATCTACGATGAAGAGATTCGCGATCACGCGATCGCGGTGCTGGGTGCTGAGGGTGAAGTCACCGGGCTGAATCGCGCCACTGTTGACGACTGGTATATCAATGCCTGTCCTCATCACGGCCCGACCATGGTGCAGGCAGATGCAGAGGGCGAGTACCACATCAGTTGGTTCAGCGCGGGCAATCTCCACAGCGGCATTCACTACGGGCGCTACGACATGGCCAGCGGTGTGGCAGAGGACATCATCAAGGTCGACGGCACGCCGGGAGCGGGTCACCCCTATCTGGCGAAACACGATGACACGCTGTTCATCGTGTGGAAAGGTTTCAACGGCATCGCCTCGCAACTGCAGATGATGCAGTCACGCGACAACGGTGCAAGCTGGTCTGAACCTCAGACACTGTTCAACACCGAGCGCGCCAGCGATCATCCATTGCTGGTATCCTCGGAACATGGCGTCTTCCTCAGCTGGTCGAGTGAGGAGTTCGGATATATGTTCAAGGAGTTGAGTCATGAGAATTAGAAGTATCCTGCTGGCGTCAGTGCTGACGCTGCTGAGCACACAATCCTTTGCGGATAACATCCAGAGCTTTGGCACCAGCACCTTTGCAGAACTGAAAGCAGGCTTTGCTGACAAACCCTTCGTCGTCAGTCTGTGGTCCGTCGACTGCCTGCCGTGTCGCGTCGAACTGGAAATGCTCGGCGAGCTGAAGAAGGAAGATCCGTCATTCCCACTGCTGCTGATTTCCACGGATTCAATCGAGAATCGCGAAGAAGCCGTTTACATTCTCGAAGAGTATGAGCTCGACGGCATCGAGTCCTGGATGTTTGCTGACTCGTTCATCGAACGCTTACGTTTCAGCATCGACCCGGCCTGGCACGGTGAATTGCCGCGCAGCTATTTCTACGCGGCAGATCACAGCTTCACTGCGCACAGTGGCATTCTGACGCGAGAGAAGTTGATGGAGTTCTTCTCCTCCGCGCAATAGAAGATATTCAGCAGCCATTCAGCCACTCCCTCCTATCCTGACCACTCACGATTCTGAAATTGGGAGTAGTCATGCAGCACAGCAACAAATCCAGCGCCTTTATCTTCGGTGCCTTTCTCTTTGCGGGTCTGGTTGCCCTCGGCATCCTGCTCGGCAAGGCCGCGCTGGACTATCGCGAGTATGAGCGCACAGTCACCGTGAAAGGGTTGTCCGAGCGTGACTACCCCGCAGACGTTGTGATCTGGCCAATCTCGTTCGCCGAGGCGAGCAATGACTTGCCAGGACTCTACGAAGCACTGGAGCGCGGCACGACACAGATCCGCAGTTTTCTGGAGCAGAACGGCATTGCGGCGACCGAGATCACCGCCACTGTTCCCGTGATCAACGACAAGTCAGCACAGCAGTACGGTAGCGGTGAGCGTGCCGAGTTTCGTTACACCGCCTCGCAGACTGTCACTGTATATTCGCAGAACATCGATGCGGTGCGCACGGTGATGAGCTCGCTGTCCGAGTTGGGTCGCACCGGCATCGTCTTTACCGATGGCAATTATCAGTATCAGACCGAGTACATCTTCAATCGCCTCAATGACGTGAAGCCGGAGATGGTGGAGGAAGCGACGCGTGAAGCACGCATGGTGGCGGAGAAATTCGCGGAAGATTCTCAGAGCACACTTGGCAAGATCAGGAACGCTTCCCAGGGCCAGTTCACCATCAGCAATCGCGACACCAACAATCCCCACATCAAGACCGTGCGCGTGGTGTCCACTGTGGAGTACTATCTGTCCGACTAGGTTCAGCGGGTGGGCCTGGCGTGCAGGGGATAACGCGTGAGTGCATCGTTGCTGCTCTGGGGCGTGCTGTTCAGCTCTGTCGGGCTCGGTTACTTCATCTACGGCAAGAAGCAGAACGCCAAAGTGCCGATGCTTTGCGGTGTCGCGCTGATGATCTTTCCCTACTTCGTTTCCAGCACTATGGTATTGGTCGGCGTTGGGGCCCTGCTGGTCGTCCTCCCGTATTTCGTCAGGATATGATGATGCCTGATGTCACTCTTTCTCCAGTCACCACCGCCGACTTTCCCACCATCGCCCGCCTCGCTGACAGCATCTGGCGCTCCCATTACGCATCCATGATCAGCATGGCGCAGATCGACTACATGCTGGCTGGGCGCTACACACCCGAGAAGCTCCATCGCTATCTTGAGTCCACGGAATGCTGGATGCAGCTGCTGAAGGTGTCCGGTGTCCCCGCAGGGTATTGCAGTTACGCTCTGACCGGAATTCCTGGAGAGATGAAACTGCAGGAGTTATATCTGCTGCCGGAACACCAAGGGAAGGGGCTGGGAAAGTTGATGCTGCGTCATGTTGAAACCGAAGCGCGCGGCCGCGGTTGCGCAGTGCTCACGCTTACCGTCAACAAGGGCAATGCGAATTCGATTGCAGTCTATCGCAAGGCCGGGTTCACCATACGCGAAAAGGCTGTATTCGATATTGGCAACGGCTTCGTGATGGACGACTTTGTCATGACCAAATCCCTCACTGCTTGACCGCTGCGCATGACAGGATATACATTCGATTGCGTGTGTATCATTCATTCCGGGCATTCCGAGGAGCTATCATGCAGGTGTCAAAGTGGGGCAACAGTCTGGCAATCCGGTTGCCCGTGAATGTGGTCGAAGCTTTGGAGCTGAAAGAGGGTGATGACATCGAGGTGCTGGTCGCTGGCGACCGTATTTTCGAAGTGAGCCGAAAGCCCGGCAGAGATGAGTTGCTGACCCGATTGAGGAAGTTTCGGGGAACGCTGCCAGAGGGTTTCAAATTCAACAGGGACGAAGCCAATGACAGACTCCAGGATATTTCTCGATAGCAACATTCTTCTATACCTGCAGTCAGCGGATGCCGAAAAAGCAAATCTGGCCGAGGAACTTGCTCGCAGTGGCGGTATGATCAGTGTGCAGGTGCTGAACGAAGTTGCTCATGTGATGTTGTACAAGTTTCGTCGCCCGTGGCGTGAAGTCGACGAAGTGCTGGGCTTGCTGCAGGCTCTTTTTGTTGTCCAGCCTCTGGCACTTCCCGTTCATCTGGAAGGGGTGCGACTGGGGCAGCGCTACGGATTGAGTCTCTACGACGCCATGATTGTGGCCTCAGCCCTGCTCGCCGATTGCGAAGTACTCTATTCCGAAGACATGCATAACGGGCTGTTGATCGAAGATCGACTGCTGATCAAGAACCCTTTCACCGCCTGACCCACGACAAGGAACCCCTCATGCTCGAATCGATACGCCTGCAGACTCTGGATGTCCTGTCTGCCATCGTTGCCCAGCTTCCCAATGTCCTTGGCGGTATCCTGCTTCTGCTGGCGGGCTGGCTGCTCGCCCGCTTCCTCCGGCTGGTCATCACGCGGTTGATCCGCACCCTCAACCATCTACTCGACCGACAGTTGCAGGGTTCGATGGCGAACTTCGTGCGCATCTCCAGCGCGACCGAGAAGCTGCTCGGGTTCGTGGTGTTCTGGACGACCATTCTGGTGTTCATCACCGTGGCGGTGCGGGTGGTGGGATTCTCCGCCGCTGCTGCCTGGCTGGACCGGTTGGTGGTGTATCTGCCGTCTCTGGTCACGGGTGGGTTGATCATCATCGTGGCGTACATTCTGGGCACGGTGGCAAGGCATGTGGTGACCCATGCCGCTGCGTCGGCGGACATCGCGCAGGCGTCGCTGTTTGGTCAGATCGCGCAGTCATCCTTCCTCATCGTGGGTGTAGTGATCGGTCTGGGGCAGGTCGGCGTCGATGTGACCTTTCTCGTGATCCTGTTTGCCATCGGCTTCGGTGCGGTGCTCGCGGGCTTTTCTCTGGCCTTTGGTCTGGGGGCGCGGCCTCTCGTGGAGAACTTGATCGCGGTACGCCATCTCAGGCAGTTCGTGCGGCCCGGCCAGGTCGTCGAGATCGGCGCCGATCGTGGCAGGGTGCTCGAGTTCAACACGGTGGGTGTGGTGCTGGAAACCCAGGAAGGCCGCAAGTTGATTCCTGCCAGCGTCTGTCTGGAGCAGTCTTTCAGCGTCATCACTCGGGAGCAGACTGATGAATAAGTCCAGCTCTCTGAGTCTCGATTTTCTTGCGAGCAAGCCTCGCGCAGCCGCCAGTGTGCTGCAGGCGCTGATGCCCGACCAAGCGGCGCTGTATCTCGCCGATGTGCCTGTACGCATTCTTGCCCCTGTGTTGCAGGACATGGAAACCTGGCCTGCGGCACGTATCCTCGATCTCTTCACGCT
>MGYS01000019.1:0-40088 GCA_001802565.1 Gammaproteobacteria bacterium RIFCSPLOWO2_02_FULL_57_10
AGTCAATGCGCAGCGTGCCTGTTGTATCGAAATGGAATTGTGCATGAAGCTGACTGACGATGCGGAGAAGTTAGATAGAGCATTCTGGTACATGTTTCTCAATGAGTGGCATCTGGCCAGGCGCTGGGTGTGCCGACTCGTGTCGCGATTGTGGACGAGAAACCGGACGAACAATCTCTACCCGGAATTCCAGTTGGCGAGGGATTTTTTCGAACGCTATGCAATTGAGGCGATGATCGTGGGCGCTGCTGCGCTTGAGTACGACGGCACGCCCGTCGGCATGGTCTACAACCCCTGGTAGATTTTGCGCTCGACAACCATGATCATGCGGCACGGCGTCAGGCATACATTGAAGATGCGACAGTGCCTCCGTCACGGCCATGTCTGGCTACTATCAGGCTGCCATTTTGCGGCATTCCGCTGCGCAGTCCCGGCAGGCTTTAGCACACTCTTGGCAATGACTTGCCGAGTGCTGGTCACACATGGCGGCGCATCGTTCACAAATCTCTGCACACATTCTGCAGACTTCCGCGACGAAATCGCTTCCACGCGCCATGACGGCAGCGGCGAACCGGCACGCTTCCGCGCAGTCCATGTCGGCACGGATACAGTCCGCCATCCTTGCAATGTCTGGTTCGCTCAGACAGGCGACAGAACAATGATTACAGGCGTCTGCACAGGTATTGCAAGCATCTATGCATGAAGCGTACCTTTGATGGGACATACTGGATCTCCTGAAAATGAGTGGAAGGGAAAAAGTATGAAAGCACCCTTCGCCGATCAAGGGAATCAGGTATATCCCTGAGTGTAGGAGAATCTCGCTAACGGTGATCGACGTCAAGGAAGGGAATGCAGTCCAAAGCCTACAAGCGACATCTCGCAATGTCTGTTCCTCGCAATGTCTGTTCACAGGGGAACTTATCGGATACTATCCGCGAATAGTGGACCAATGCTTGGCCCTAATGGAATGAAGAACCAGTTCTAATGTTCAAATATTGGCTGTCAATTTTCTTAGTCGCGCTGGTTGCCCTGCAATCAGTTGTTGCTATGGCCGACAGCCAACAGAATCAGCAGTCGCGCGACCAGCATCTTGAAGTCAACTCCGATCAGAATTTCGCTGATTACGGGAATCTGGCTTTAGAGATGCCTGACGCCTCACTCTCTGCCGATCCGGCAGACTGTGATCAATGCTGCCACTGCCATGGTGTCGCCTGTGTCGCCATCGTCAGCAATTATGCTGAGCAGGTCGTGCATATGTCCATGTTGACGCAGTCCGGTTACGCGTTATTTTTCCCTTCAGATACCCCTGCTTCCCCTTTTCGTCCTCCGATAGTCTGATCCTGCTGCCCTCAAGGGCGGACCGAATGTATTCGGCCCGTATTGCATAAATTCCACGCAGGATTTACTAAATGGTTATCTTTTTCAAGGCGCTGCCCATCGGCAATTCGCCTCAACTGGTGGTCCGCTGGCGACTTCTGCTCGTCAGTGTCATTTTGAGCTTTAGCCATGGAGTCATTGCCGGCTCGGCAGACGACACGCTCTCGCTCGAATCAGCGATAGAACGGACGCTTTCGCAAAATCCTCGGCTTCGGGTTTTTGAGTTTCGCGATGAAGCACTTCGGGGCCAAGCCGATACCGCTGCCCTCAACCCACCTCTCGAAATAGGGGCCGACATCGAAAACATCAACGGTACCGGCAGTCTCACTGGCATCAACGGTGCTGAGCTGACTATTTCGCTTTCCTCAGTAATTGAACTGGGTGATAAACGGCAAGCGAGAGTGGCGGCTGTAGGGGCGAGGCGGGGCCAGCTGGACGCAGAACGCCAGATTGACGCGCTGGATCTCCTGGGCGAGGTGACGCGTCGATATATCGGCGTTCTGGTAGCGCAGGAAAAACTTTCGCTGGCGCAGGACGCTGAAAGCCTTGCCCGCGAGACAATCCAGTCTGTAGAGACGCGAGCAGCAGCCGCGGCCACGCCTGACGCCGAGGTTCTGCGTGCCCAGGCTGCTCTTTCACAGGCCGAACTACTGGTCTCTGCGGAGCAGAACCAGTTGAGCTATGCCCGGGTTGCCCTGTCGGCGCTCTGGGGTGACACGGAACCCGACTTCGAGCTTGTGTCGGGAGACCTTTTTCAGGTCGAACAGCAAAGCGGCTTCGAGGAACTGTTTGCGCGCGTTCAGCAGAATCCCTTTATTGAAGCATTTGCCCACGAGGAACGCTTGCGCGAGGCTGAACTGCGGCTGGCGAGGACGCAGTCAGAGTCCGATCTGCGGTGGTCCGTAGGTGCCAGAAGACTCCAGGAAAACAGCGATATGGCTCTGGTGGCAGGTTTCAGCATCCCGTTGTTCACAGCAGAACGCAATCGGGGAGCCGAGCGTTCTGCTGTTGCGGCACGCGAGGAGGTTGGCGTGCGGCGGGAAGCAGCTTTGATCAATCTGCACAGCCAGCTGTTCAATGCCTTCCAGAACCGTCAGCAGGCAATTACCACCATTAATACACTGCAGACCAATACGATCCCGTTATTGGACCAGGCGCTGTCAGAGACCCGGGCAGCCTACGAAAGTGGGCGCTACAGCTACCTCGAATGGGTGGCGGCCAGGCAGGAACTTCTCAACGCAAGGGCAACGCTCATTGACGCCGCCGCCGCAGCACTGAGCTATGGAGCGGAGATTGAACAGTTAACGGCAGAGCCTCTGCTCTCTCCTCTTGATCAGACTAACTAACAGGATCACATCATGAAACAGAAATTTCTTTGGGACCGGCTACCTGCTGCGCTTTTATTGTTGTCACTGACTTTGTTCTCAGCAGGATCACTGGCCGCTGAAGCAGAAGAGGAACATGAAGAAGAGGAGGAAGGAAATGCCGAGAGTGCGACTATTAATCCCGCCATGGCTCAACAGGCTGGTATTACGACGGCAGCCGCCAGTCCAGGAGTCATACTTGACGCTATCAGAGTGTACGGCAGGACTGTCATCGACCCTCGGGGAATCAGCCACATCCGCGCCCGCTTTCCGGGACTGGTCATCAGTATTGAACCCGGTATCGGCGATTTGGTCGCAGCTGGCGATGCCGTTCTGGAAATCGAGTCCAGCGAGAGCTTGAACAGCTATGTTATTCGGGCTCCGATAGCTGGAATCGTAACTGCCCGCAATGCGAACCCGGGAGAAACAACAGGCGATGAGCCACTGCTGACCCTTGCAAACTACGATCAGCTATGGGCAGAACTGGCTGTTTTCCCGCTCAATGCAGGGCGTATCAAAATTGGACAGGAAGTCATTCTGCGAACAAATGCGCAAGAGATTCGCAGCAGCGTAGCGCACATTTTACCGGGCACCAGTGAATTGCCGGCGATCGTCGCACGAGTACCGCTGGATAACCGCGATGCCCTGTGGAGCCCAGGCCTGTTGATGCAGGCAGACGTTATTATTGGTCAGGCCGACGTCGCGCTTGCCGTAGACAATCGCGCCATCCAGACCTTTGAGAATAACCCGGTGGTCTTTGTTCAGGAGGGTGACATCTATGAGCCCCGTCCGGTGCAACTCGGACGGCAGGACGATGCGCGGACGGAAATTCTGAGCGGTCTTGAGCTCGGAGATCAGTACGTTGTAGAGAACAGCTATTTAATCAAGGCCGACCTGGAAAAATCCAGCGTCGAAGACGACGACTGATCAGGAGACAAAAATGATTTCTTCGATATTGCGCCTCTCGATTGGGCGGCGGTGGCTTATGTTGTCTTTTGTCCTTGTTCTGATCGGAGCAGGAATCTGGAGCTTCCAGCAACTTCCAATCGATGCCGTTCCCGACATTACAAATGTTCAGGTTCAGATCAATACCAATGCTCCGGGCTACTCGCCTCTGGAGTCGGAGCAGCGGATCACCTATCCCGTGGAAACCGCCTTGGCGGGCTTGCCAAACCTGGAGTATACGCGCTCGATCTCGCGCTATGGCCTTTCCCAGGTCACGGCTGTCTTCGAGGAAGGCACAGACCTGTACTTCGCCCGCAATTTGGTCAATGCACAGCTGGGCACGATCAAGAGCACGTTGCCACCAGGACTTGAGCCTGAAATGGGGCCAATTGCCACAGGGCTGGGCGAGATATTCATGTACACGGTCTCGGCATTGCCTGGCGCTGTTCAGGCAAACGGCGAACCGTACGACCCCACCGCACTTCGCGAGATCCAGGATTGGATCATCAAACCTCAGCTGTCGCTCGTTCTGGGGGTGACAGAGGTCAACAGCATCGGGGGCTATAGCAAACAGTACCATGTGACCCCCTGGCCAGAAAAACTGCTGGCCTTTGATCTGGGCATGGAAGATATTGCTGCAGCGCTGCGCACGAACAACGACAATCGTGGGGCCGGATACATCGAACGCAATGGTCAGCAACTGTTGATTCGCTCGCCAGGTCAGTTGCAAACAATAGCAGACATTGAACAGGTGGTTATCGGCAACCGCAGTGGTGCGCCAGTCCAGATTCGGGACGTTGCCGAGGTATCGATTGGCAGACAACTGCGCACGGGAGCGGCAACGCTTGACGGACAGGAGACCGTGCTGGGTACGGCGATGATGCTGATGGGTGAAAATCCCCGCACCGTAGCACGCGCCGTCGCAGAGCGTCTGGAAGCGGTTCAACAGTCGCTCCCCGACGGAATCGTCGCCGAAGCGGTTTACAACCGCACCACCCTAGTGGACAACGCCATTGCAACCGTCGAGAAAAATCTTCTCGAAGGGGCGCTGCTGGTTATTGTGGTGCTGTTCCTGCTGCTTGGCAATATGCGAGCTGCATTGATCACGGCAACTGTGATACCGCTGGCCATGCTGGCGACGCTAACCGGGATGGTGCGCACCGGAGTCTCCGCCAATCTCATGAGTCTCGGCGCACTGGACTTTGGCCTGATTGTGGATGGCGCGGTAATTATCGTGGAGAATTGTATCCGGCGCCTTTCGTTAGCTCAGCCAGCCTCAGGAGAAAGATTGCCCCTGCGCGAACGCTTGGAGGTCGTTTTTGCAGCCACGAACGAAGTGATCCGCCCCAGCCTGTTTGGCGTGTTCATCATCACCATCGTGTACATTCCACTATTCACTCTCACAGGAGTGGAAGGGAAGATGTTCCAGCCGATGGCGGCAACAGTCGTGATGGCATTGCTCTCCGCGCTAGTGCTGTCTGTGACCGTCGTGCCAGCTGCGATCGCAGTATTCATGAGCGGTAGAATTCGCGAGAAGGAGAGTCCGGTTATCAAAGGCTCCAAGTGGCTCTACAGACCGCTGCTTGCAGCCGCGCTGCGCTTGCGCTGGCTGGTGGTCGCCGTTGCCGCGGGGCTGGTGGTAGTGTCAGCATGGCTGGCCACGACGCTTGGTTCGGAGTTTGTGCCGCAGCTCAATGAGGGTGACTTCACCGTGCAGGCACTGCGCACAACCGGCACCGGACTCGACCAATCCGTGGCCATGCAGGAGATGCTGGAGACTCGCATCGCAGACTTTCCGCAGGTTGATAGAGTTTTCGCGCGAATCGGCACACCGGAAGTCGCGACCGACCCTATGCCGCCCAGCATCGCGGATACCTTCGTGATTCTCAAGCCCACGGAGGAATGGCCGGACCCGACCCAGACCAAAGATGAATTCCTCATCGAGGTACAGGAAGCCCTCGAACAGCTACCGGGCAACAATTACGAGTTCACCCAACCCATAGAGATGCGGTTTAACGAACTGATTTCCGGGGTGCGCGCGGACCTCGCGATCAGGGTCTTTGGTGATGATCTGGATCAGCTCTTCGCCTCGGCCCAAAGCATCCTGGAAGTTGTCACAACAATATCCGGCGCGGCCGACGCCCGGCTTGAACAGGTGGCAGGGTTACCCATGCTGTCGATCCACCCCAACCGCATGTCCATAGCGCGCTATGGCTTGAATGTTGCCGACGTGCAGGATTACGTCTCCATGGCGATGGGAGGCGAGTCGGCTGGCCTGATCTTCGAAGGGGACCGCAGGTTCGAGCTGGTAGTGCGCTTGCCTGAGGTTTTGCGTAATGACATCAACAGCATGGGCGAGCTGCCGGTGCCACTGCCAGGCGGCGGTTATGTTCCTCTGGCAGAGCTTGCCATGCTGGAGATCGCACCGGCCCCCAACCAGATCAGCCGCGAGAGTGGCAAACGCAGCATCGTAGTCACAGCGAATGTGCGGGATCGCGATCTGGGATCTTTCGTGGCGGAAGTCGAACAGCGGGTACTGGAACAGGTCGACCTGCCGGCGGGATACTGGTTGGAGTACGGAGGAACCTTCGAACAACTGGAATCCGCAAGCCAGAGGCTCTCTATCGTTGTACCGCTGACGCTGCTTATGATTCTCGGTCTGCTGGTGATGGCATTAGGATCTTTCAGAGATGCATTGATCATCTTTACAGGTGTTCCCCTGGCCTTGACTGGCGGTGTGCTGGCGTTGTGGCTGCGTGACATGCCGCTGTCCATTTCAGCAGGCGTTGGATTCATTGCCCTGTCAGGTGTTGCCGTGCTGAATGGCCTGGTGATGCTGACGTTCATCCGCGATCTGGTTGAGGAAAAGGGCGACCTGATCGCATCCATCATAGAGGGAGCTCTGATACGTCTGCGCCCGGTACTGATGACGGCACTCGTTGCCAGCCTCGGCTTTGTGCCGATGGCACTGAATACGGGCATCGGCGCTGAAGTACAACGGCCATTGGCAACGGTTGTCATTGGAGGGATTATTTCCTCTACGCTTCTGACCTTGCTGGTGTTGCCGGCATTGTATCGGATCGTTCATGGACGGAAGAGCGTACTAGCCACTAACTGAGGACATTGGGTAATGCCTAGCGCTGTTGCCAGCGTCTAGGCAAGACGGCAGAGGGCTTCTGGCCGCCTTTTCGGAGCCGTTCAAAAGCCATGTCAATCGGAGCTATGTCCGGGAAACCGGCTGAGCGATGCTTCGTATCTATAAGGAGTAAAGCAGATGCCACGAATTCCACGGGACCCCAGCTTCGACAGTACTTTCGCATTGATCAGGGATCCCTACAGATTTATCTCCAGGCATTGCAGGGACGTTCGGGCGGATCTATTCGAGACGCGGCTTGGACTCCGCCAGGTAATCTGCATGACAGGCCCCGAGGCAGCGCGGCTGTTCTATGATTCGGACCGATTCCAGCGCCACGGTGCGATGCCCAAAGCGATTCAAAAGACCCTGCTCGGCCAGGGTGGCGTGCAGGGTCTCGACGACGAGGCACACCGGCACCGCAAACAGATGTTCATGACGCTGACCTCACACGAGCAAATTGAGCAATTGCTGGAGAGCAGCGCCGGGGAATGGGAACGTGGCGTCCACAGATGGGCATCAATGCAGAAGGTTGTGCTCTATACCGAACTTCATGAAGTTCTGATGCGTGCTGTGTGCGCCTGGGCCGGCGTTCCACTTGTAGAGTTGCAGATCGATACCCGAACCAGAGAAACCGCCGCCTTGTTTGATCATGCAGGGTCCGTGGGTCTCAGGCATTTACGGTCCCGGTGGGCGCGCAAGCGGGTCAATCGCTGGATGGAAGATGTCGTCGAACAGATCCGCAGTGGGCGTATTCAGCCGCCGAAACATTCGGCTGCCCACTTGATTGCGTGGCATCGGGATTTGGACGACAAATTACTGCCCCCGCGCATTGCGGCCGTTGAGCTGATCAATGTGATCAGACCGACGGTCGCGGTCTCGGTTTATATCGTCTTCGTCGCTCACGCTCTGCTCATGCGACCTGATTTGCGGGAGAGACTTTCCCCCGGGAATGATGGCTACGTCGACCTATTCGTCCAGGAGGTTCGCAGGTATTACCCCTTCTTCCCGGCCGTGGCTGCGCGGACACGGCAAGCGTTCGAATGGAACGGCTATCGATTTCCGAAAGATCGACGAGTGTTTCTTGACTTGTATGGGACCAACCACGATCCGCGAACCTGGGAGCGGCCAGAGCAGTTCGAGCCGGAGCGATTCAACCGATGGGATGGAAGTTCCTTCAATTTCCTTCCACAGGGTGGCGGGGATCATCACCTCAATCATCGCTGTCCCGGGGAATGGTTTACGATCGCACTCATGAAGCAGGCGGCTGATATCCTCACACGCCGGATCAGTTATGACGTGCCTGAGCAGGATTCGCATATAGACTGGTCGCGGCTGCCGGCACTGCCCCGTAGCGGCTTCGTAATCAGCAATGTCCGGGAACATTGAAGTACGATCAGTGGAGGATAAGGAAACCGGTCGCTCTTTGAGCGACACGATCCACTTGTGATGGACGGCAATGAATGACACAAAGATGAGTGACTCGAAAATTTATGATCTGCCCGCCTCGCTGTGGGCGTCCTGCAGGATGCTGATCGCTCCTTTAAGAGCAATCGCCGCAACGGCCAGTCCCACCACCAAATCGGGCCACGCCTGCCCCGTCCAGAGCACAAGTCCGCCGCCAACCAGCACGCCCGCGTTCGCCATGAAATCATTGGTACTGAAGGTCGTGGCCGCCCGGACATCGACCTCGGCATCGTGAATTTTCCTGAGCAGCCAAACGCACAGTGCATTCACTGCTGCAGCAACGACCGCCATCACCATCATGTTGTAGCCCAACGGTTCGGGATCGCTCAGGAACCGTCGGCCCACGTCAAACAGGATTCCGACGGCGAACAGGATCAGAAGGCCCCCGGAAACGCGCGCGGCGGCGCGCTTCCATACAGGGGGCCGGTTCAGCGCCAGCAGAGTGATGATGTAGACGACACCGTCTGAAGCGTTATCGAGCCCATTGGCGATCAAAGCGCTGGAATCCGCGCTCAAGCCGGCAATCAAAAACGTGATTGCCAGCACCACATTGAGAGCAAGCACTATCCAGAGGATTTTTCGTTGTTCTGCAGTGCGTATCTCCAGCTTTTCATCACTCATCTTGCGATCTCCCCTTTGTGCTCATCTGGCCTCTCACCAGCTTAGTGTTTCACTAAACGCCTTTCGCGACCGTGAACTATTCGATAGAGCGCCGGCAATACCAGCAGCGTCAGCAAGGTCGAAGAAATGATTCCTCCTATAACCACTGTGGCGAGCGGGCGCTGCACCTCCGCACCGATGCCCGTGTTCAGCGCCATTGGCACAAAACCGAGGCTTGCCACCAGCGCTGTCATGAGAACTGGACGCAAGCGTATGAGTGCTCCATCGATAATCGATGCGACAAGATCGCCGGTATCCCTCACAAGGTCGCGAATAAACGCCAGCATCACCAGTCCATTGAGCACCGCCACACCGGACAGGGCGATGAAGCCGACGCCTGCGGAAATGGACAGGGGCATGTCTCTCAACCACAGCGCCAGTACGCCCCCCGTCAATGCCAGAGGCACACCTGTGAAAATGATCAAGGCATCTTTCACTGATCCAAAGGCCATGACCAGCAGGCCCAGAATCAACACGAGCGTCAGTGGAACGACGATCGATAGTCTCTGGCTTGCGGACTCCAGTTGCTCAAAGGTGCCGCCATACTCCAACCAGTATCCTGCCGGCAGCGCGACCTCTTCGAGGACTCGTTGCTCAGCTTCAGCCACGAAAGATCCCAGATCGCGGTCCCGCACATTCGCAGTGACCACAATGCTGCGCTTGCCGTTCTCGCGGCTGATCTGGTTGGGTGCCGGGGCAATCTCCAGCGTGGCGATCTCTGCCAGTGGAACATAGCTGCCATCCGGCAGGGGCACCGGCAACGCACCCATGCCATCGATGTCATTGCGCAGCCTTTCCGGCAGGCGTACTACCAGTTCAAAGCGACGGTCTCCTTCGAAGATCAAACCGGCCGACTCGCCGCCCATGGCCATGGAGACGTAGTCCTGCACGTCAGCGACGTTCAAACCATAGCGCGCGATGGCCATGCGTTTGGGATGAATCGACAACATCGGCAGCCCTGTCACCTGTTCCAGGCGGGCGTCCGCCGCGCCTTCTATCGTTGTCACGACTTCCAGAATGCTCTGGGCGGATGCCAGCAATTGATCAAGATCATCACCAAAGACCTTGATGCCAAGATCCGCGCGCACACCCGAAATCAGCTCGTTGAATCGCATCTCGATCGGTTGGGTGAACTCGTAGTTATTGCCCGGCAGTTGCTCGAGAGCTTCCTGTACCTCAATGAGGAATTCATCTTTTGTCTGGCTCGGATCAGGCCATTCCTCTGTCGGTTTCAGCATGACAAATGTGTCTGCGATGTTGGGCGGCATCGGGTCTGTCGCCACTTCAGGCGTGCCAATTCGGGCAAATGCTGTGTTGACCTGCGGGAACTCCATGATGCGTGCTTCCAGCATCTCCTGCATGGCAACCGACTGTTCAAGCCCGGTGCCGGTCGTTCGTAGCGCCTGCACGGCGAAGTCACCCTCATTGAGCTGTGGCACAAACTCCGAGCCAAGCGTCGTGGCCAGCCATGCTGCCACTACCACCAGCCCCGCGGCAACGGCGACCACCAACCATCGCAAGCTCAGCGCGGCTGCAAGCAGCGGTCTGTAGAGCCACTTGGCGCCTTTGATGACCGGGCTTTCCTTCTCGCTGACTTTGCCATTCATGAATACAGCGATCGCGGCGGGCACCACGGTGAGTGACAGGGCCAGTGCGGCCAGTAGCGCCATCACGACCGTTGCCGCCATCGGCTGGAACATCTTCCCTTCCACGCCGGTGAGCGTGAACAATGGAATGTATACGATGGTAATGATGAGGACGCCAAACAGGCTGGGGCGAATCACTTCATTGGTCGCATTGAAGACAACCTCAAGCCGTTCGTCCAGCGGCAGTCTTTTACCCGAGGACGGTTGGGCCATGGAAAGGCGCCTGATGCAATTCTCCACAATGATCACGGCGCCATCGACGATGAGTCCGAAATCCAGTGCGCCAAGGCTCATCAGATTGGCCGATACGCCGGTGCGCACCATGCCTGTCAGAGTCGCCAGCATGGCGAGCGGAATGACCGCGGCGGTAATGAGTGCCGCGCGAAAATTACCGAGCAACAGGAAGAGCACGACGATGACCAGCAACGCACCTTCGAGCAGGTTTTTTTCCACGGTGGCAATTGCCTTGTCCACCAGAATAGTTCTGTTATAAACCTCTTCGGCGACAACTCCCTCGGGCAGGGATTGCTGGATAGTTTCCAGACGCTCCGCAACGGCGCGCGACACCGTACGTGGGTTCTCACCCATCAACATCATGGCTGTACCCAGCACCGTTTCCTGACCATTGAGCGTTGCTGCTCCGGTACGCAACTGGCCGCCGATGGCCACTTCGGCAACGTCCCGAATCTGGATTGGCGCCCCGCTGCGGTTTGCCACTATCACCTGTTCGATGTCTGCCACCGTGGCCAATTGGCCGGGTGAACGAATCAGCAGCTGCTGGCCGTTGCGCTCGACATATCCGGCGCCGCGGTTGTCATTGTTGACGCGTAAAGCAGCAGCGACATCTTCCATGGTCAGATCAAAGGCCAGCAGCTTCGCAGGCCAGGGCGTCACATGATATTGCTTGTTGTAACCGCCGATACTGTTGATCTCCACAACCCCCGGAACGCGCGCAAGCTGAGGTTTGATGATCCAATCCTGGATCTCGCGAAGCGCGGTGGGGTCATACGGTTCGCCGTTTGCCTGAACGGCGCCAGGCAATGCCGAGACCGTGTACATGAATATCTCACCCAAACCAGTGGCGATGGGTCCCATTTCAGGTTCAAGGCCTGAGGGCAGGCTGCTCTGAATGGTGCCAAGCCGCTCGTTGATCAGGTTGCGGGCAAAGTAGGGGTCAGTGCCGTCCTGAAAGACAACTGTGACCTGCGACAAACCGTAACGTGATATCGAGCGTGTGTAGTCCAGGTTGGGCAGGCCCGCGAGAGCATTCTCTACCGGGTAGGTAATTCGTTGTTCCGTTTCCAGTGGTGAATACCCTGGGGCATCGGTATTGATCTGCACCTGAACGTTAGTGATATCAGGCACCGCGTCGATCGGAAGCTGCTGGAAGCTCCATACCCCGGCTCCAAGCAATAGAAATATCAGTGACAGAACCAGCCAGCGCCTCTCGATGGAGAAGCGCAAGATTGATGTGATCATGTTGGCTTCCTGATTAGTGGGCGTGTTCGGCGCTGGATTTCTCCAGGTCGGCTTTGATCAAATAGCTGTTCTCTACAACGTACAGCTCCCCTGGTTCAAGGCCACTCAGTATCTCCGTCTGCTCAGCGTCTTTGCGTCCAAGCGTCACCGGTCGGCTTGCATAAGTATCACCCTCCTGCACAAAGACTACCGGGTTGTCTTCAAAACTCTGAATGGCTCGGTTATCCACAGCAAGTGCGACCTCAACTTGAGCGATTGTGATATCTGCCTGCAGCAACAGGCCCGGAGTCCAGCGACCATCACTGTTATCCAGAGTGACGCGTGCGAGAACTGCAGGAGATTCGCTGGAGCCCGGTAAAATATGCGATATGCTCCCTCTCATCAGTTCACCGTCTGCTTCCATGATCACTTCCTGCCCCGGCTGGATGTGCCGTGCATTGGATGGAAATATGGTGAGCTCGGCCCACAGTCGGTCATAGTTGATGATTGTAAGCAGTGGCTGTTCCCCAGTCGTTTCTCCTGGGTTGGCGTTGCGTGACACTACTCTACCGCTGATGGGCGACTGAATCCGATAGCGCTGCAAACTTTCGTTGGACTCGATCTCGGCGATCGTATCGCCAGCCGACACAAGATCTCCAACCTCAGGACTGATCGCAACCACCAGCCCCGGGAAGCGGGCACGGATCTCACTTATTCCCTGGGGGTTCATGGCTGTCGTGCCATACACCGTAATGGCCTCACGTATAACGCCTGTGCCGGCCATTGCGGTTGTGATACCGGCCTGTCGCGCCATGCCCGGTTCAATGACCACACTGTCAGCATGCTCTTCTTCAGCGTGCTCTTCTTCCGAGTGTTCTTCGTCTGCATGCATTTCTTCCGCGAGTTCAACGGTAGGGAGTTCGTGGTCATGATCGGCGTGCGCATCCGCGTCTGCGGCCTGCGCCGTTGCACCAATGAGAGACAGCGACAACAACAAAGCGGATAGCAGTTGTATTTGTAAGTTCGGTTTCATGGTTTGATCCTGTTAATTGGTCTGATCAATGAAGGGAGCGAGCAGGGGCTCAGCTGTTAACTGCTCGATGTCGGCGCCGTGACGCAGAGCGGCGGTTGCCGCATCAATGAGCGTGCTGCGGGCGTTAAGGAGTTCCTGTCTGGCAGTCACCCACTCCAGATAGCTGTATCGCCCATTCTCATATGCAGTTTGTGTCTCAGAAAGTGCCTCCGTCAGCAGAGGGATGGTGCGAGTCTGCAATGTATCGATGGTCACAAGTGCCTGCTGCCGGTTCTGGAAGGCATTGAACAATTGTGTGCGCAGATTGAGCAACGCCACGTCTCGTCGCACTTCCACCTCATCGCGTGCTGCGATTGCCGACCGCACGGCCCCACTGTTGCGCGTTGCACTGAACAGCGGAATGCTGAAGCCAGCGACCAAGCCTATGTCACCGCCTTCCTGCAGCCTTCGTGCGCCAAGCGACCAGCGTGGATCGGCTATCGACTGCGTTCTGGCCAGGCGCACTTCAGCCTCGCGCAAGCGCTCCTCGCTGGCGAACACCTGAATGAACGGATTCTGCTCGACGCGTGCGAAGAGGTTCTCAAAACCCACCGTCTGTTCGATCTGGTAGAGGTCTCCCGTCACGGACTCGAAAGTGGGATTTGTTTCGCCCCACAGCGCAGCCAAGGCAACCTGGGCATATCTGAGTCGACTTTCTTCGGCCGACACAAGGAGTTCGGCCTGAGATAGAGCAGCCTCGGCCCGCAGAACCTCTAATTCAGGCGTGGCGCCTGCTGCTGCGCGATCTTGCACAATCTGTAATGTTTCGCTGGCGATGCTCACTTCGTCCTGGGCCAGTGAAAGCCGACTCTGTGCAGCTAGATTGTCAATGTAACGGCGGGTTAACTCGCCCAGCAGATCCAGAGCATCAATTTGACGCTCTGCATCCAACTGTCCCCGTCGGGCGCCGATGGATGCCATTCTCGCGTCGCGCTTGTTGCCAAGCTCAATCACGGAGGAGACAGAAACCGTCAGCTCGGCACCATCAAAGCCTTGAACGTTGCCGGTGCCGACAATGTTTTCAATATCGGCCCCTATTTCGAGCGCAGGTTTGAGTGCAGCGGTTTCCGCCTGCCCCTGAAGCGCCTCAACGCGGAAATCGAAGACCCGCAACTGAGGATTCTGCGCGAGAGTGAGCTCCATGGCCGATTCGAGCGTGAGGGTGCCGTCTGCCGCACTGGCCAGTGAGCCATTGGTGACGATCAGAACGATGCTGACAAACAATGGCTGCAAACGCTTCCTCAGCCGCTGAGGAAAATTGCTGAATATTGGACGCAGAAGGCTACTGCGAAGCAGCCTTGCATCTGAAAAACTTTTCATGAGCATGAACTCCAGTCATCGGTTCCGTAATAGAACCGAATTGAAAATGGGGAATTTTCGGAAGTTCAGCGAGTGGGCGGTGGAACGGGAGGCGCGTAGGTCAAACCGGAGAGGAGGAACTTGTGATTCATCATGAGCACTGCACCAACGGGCTGCACAGAGACATCAACGTTGGCAGGGAGCGCAAAGCCAAGATGAACATGAGCGCCGTGTTTGTGATGTTGTTCGTGGAAGTCATGACCGTCGTCAGGCGAATGCTCCACATGTTCGTCTGTGTGGTCGTAGTCAACGGTGTGTCCGTAGGGATGCTCCTCGTCGGGCGTATGCGCAGCCTCAGTCACTCCTATCATCAAGGAGTGATTGAGAATTAGCAGAAGTGCCATGACGAGTTTCTTGTACACGCAATTGATCTCAGCTGTCAGTGAGTAGGACTTTAGCACTGCGGTTGAAGCCAGGTCAAACCGGCTTTGCCATATCCTTCTCACAAACGAGATCGCTTGAGTCCGTCGTCTGCAGCCCTCTGGCTTCCCGAATGATCTGAATGGCAGAGCGCATCACAATAGCGGCGATCAGCGTTCCCACCAGCAGATCCGGCCAGGCCCGCCCGGTTCGGCTCACCATCAAGGCTGCGATCATAACGCCAACGTTCGCCATCATGTCATTGCGCGAACAGATCCAACTGGCCTTCAGATTGATGTCGCCACTGCGAAAGCGGTACAACATGGCGAAGCAGGTGATGTTGACCGCCAGAGCCATGAGTGACACCAGACTCATCATCATGGGCTCCGGAGTAGAGTCGCCAAGCAGACGTCTGCCGACGTCCACCAGAACCACCAGACTCAACGTGAGCTGCAGCCAGCCATTGGTCAGGGCCGCCCTGGCTTTCAGTGAAACGGCACGGCCAACTGCGTACAGACTGATGCCATAGACCACGGCATCTGCCAGCATATCCAGCGAATCTGCCAGCAGACTGGTGGAGTGGGCGAGCCACCCCGCGATGAACTCGACTACGAACATCGTGGCATTAAGCGTCAATACCACCCAGAGCAACTGGCGTTGGCGCCGCTCGACAGCTTCGCGAGCACAGCATCCGGACATGATCTTTTCTCCTCATCAATGACAATCGTTGATCGCTTCATGCGACAACTGGGAGTACGATAAAGTTTCCTGTTACTGGAAGGTCAAGCGTCATGATGAAGATCAATAAACTAGCTCAGCAGTCTGGCGTTTCCGCCAAGACCATCCGCTATTACGAAGATATCGGTTTGTTGCCCGCCGCAGTCCGGGCGGATAACGGCTATCGGGAGTACGGGCAGAGTTCACTAGACCTGCTGCGCTTCATCAGACGCTGCCGTGATCTGAAGATTTCCATCGACAGCATTCGCAAATTGGTCAAGGTGCAGGCATTCGGCGGTGCTCCGTGCACAGAGGTGGATCAGATCGTGCGGGATCAACTGGAAAGCGTCAGGGGCACTATCAGGGAGTTGCAACTGTTGGAGGAAGATCTGGCACGACTGGCGTTGTCGTGCGATGAGCACAATGTGAGTCAGTGCCGGATTCTGAAGTCATTGCAAACGCCGAAAGCAACAGCGCTATGACCTTGCCTTACGTGCAAACCAGAATCTCAACGCTGGCACGATGAGCCATTGCAGAGCGGGAGTCAGTCCTGTACCCGGCCATGGCAGTCGTGGCATGGACTCTTTGTAGATCCAGGTTCTGCGGATATCAACATTCAGCCACTCGCTGAACACCGTGTAGACGAGCCCGAAAGCGATAGTGGCAATGGCGACGCGCAAAAAATGCTGTTCAGGCCATCGGCGCTTCCCGAACACCATGAAGGCGTTTATTGAGATTGAGCATTTTCTCTATCTCACCCCGCGCAGCAGGAGAGTTGCTTCACATCCTTGTTGAAGGTCTGCGCCGCGAGCTTCAGCCCCTCGACCATCGTCAGGTAGGGGAACAACTGATCGGCCAGTTCCTGCACCGTCATGTGGTGACGAATTGCCAGGGCCGCCGTCTGGATCAGCTCTCCGGCTTCCGGTGCGACCGCTTGCACACCGAGCAAACGGCCGCTGCTGGCATCGGCCACCAGCTTGATGAAGCCACGGGTGTCGAAGTTGACCAGCGCGCGCGGCACGTTGTCGACGGTCAAGGTGCGACTTTCGGTCTCAATTCCGTTGTGATGCGCTTGCACCTCGCTGTATCCCACTGTAGCGACCTGCGGGTGTGTGAACACCACAGTTGGCATTGCAGTCAGGTCCAGCGCCGCATCGCCGCCTGTCATGTTGATCGCAGCACGGGTACCAGCAGCTGCCGCCACATAAACGAACTGAGGCTGGTCGGTGCAGTCGCCGGCCGCGTATATGTTCGGGTTGCTGGTGCGCATGCGCTTGTCGATGGTGATGGCACCTTGCGCACCGACGACAACGCTGGCTGCCTCCAATACCAGGCTGCCTGTGTTCGGTGTCCGGCCAGTGGCGATCAGCAGCTTGTCGGCGCGTATTTTCCCTTGTCCGGTGGTCAGGACGAATTCCGCGTTCACATGAACGACCCGGCTGGCTTGAGTGTGTTCCAGCACCTCGATGCCCTCGGCACGGAAAGCAGCCGTTACGGCCTCGCCGATGGCCGGGTCCTCCCGGAGGAACAAGGTACTGCGCGCCAGGATCGTCACCTTGCTGCCCAGCCGGGCAAAGGCCTGTGCCAGTTCCAGCGCCACCACCGACGAGCCGATCACGGCCAGGCGTTCTGGAATGGTGTCGCTGACCAGAGCCTCGGTTGACGTCCAGTAGGGCGACTCTTCGAGTCCCGGAATCGGTGGTAACGCCGGGCTGGCACCAGTGGCTACCAGGCAACGATCGAACATCACGACGCGCTCGCCTCCTTCGTTCAGACGGACGACGAGGCTCTGGTCGTCCTTGAAACGCGCCTCTCCATGCAGAACGTTGATGGCGGAGTTGCCGTCAAGAATTTCTTCGTACTTGGCATGCCGCAGCTCTGCAACGCGAGCCTGCTGCTGAGCCAGTAGTATGCCGCGGTCAATCGCAGGCTTGGTCGCCTGGATTCCGCCATCAAACGGGCCTTCGCGCCGCAGATGAGCGATATGTGCGGCTTGGATCATGATCTTGGACGGTACACAGCCGATATTGACGCAGGTGCCGCCAATGGTGCCGCGCTCGATCAGCGTGACGTGTGCGCCTCGCTCGACGGCTTTCAGCGCCGCAGCCATAGCCGCGCCACCGCTGCCGATAACGGCTATGTGCAGTGGGCGTTCGCTGCCACCGTGCTTCTCAGTGAACCCTGTTGCGCCGGGCACTCTGTCCAACACGCCTTTGATATTTCCCGCGCCTGTGTGGCAGGTACTGCTGGTGATTCCTGTACTGGTCATGCAACAACTCCTGTTTTCAATGCAGGCAACGGCGATAACGACTACTCGCGCTCAATGGGCGTTCAGCCCCATGATCGCGTAGCTTGGACTCAGTGGTTCATTGCTTGACGGTGGACGGGTAGCCCGCATCTTCAGTCGCCTTGGTCAGCTCATGCACGCTGGTTTTGGCATCATCGAAGGTGACAACCGCTTCGCGTGGCTCGAAGGTAACGTCAACTTTACTAACGCCTTCAATCCTGGAAATCGCCACTTTGACGGTGAGCGGGCAGGTGGGGCAGGTCATGCCGGGTACAGACAGCGTGACTGTCCGGGTGGCGGCCCACAAAGGGGAGGGAACAGTAGTGAGGGCAACGAGAGTGATAGAGGCAAACAATTTTTTCATGATGAGCTCCTGTGATTAATAGAACAATGGCATGACATAGGGAAACCCGAGTGCGACCAGAGCCAGCGCGGCTACGACCCAGAAAAAGAGCTTGTAAGTGGCTTGTGCTTGGGGAGTCGCACACACATCTTCCGGTTTGCAGGTTTGTGCCGGGCGATAGATGCGCCGCCACGCAAAAAACAGCGCCACCAGCGCTGCGCCGATGAAGATTGGGCGGTAGGGCTCCAGCACCATCAGATTAGCGATCCATGCACCGCCGAATCCCAGGGTGACCAGAATCAGAGGTCCGAGGCAACAAGTAGAGGCGAGGATGGCGGCCAGCCCGCCGACGAAGAGCGCGCCGCGGCCGGATTGTGGTTCAGACATAGGGTTGTCCTTTAGAACTTGTATTGGATGGCGTAACCTTACTGCCGTAGTCATGTACGGAGTCAAGCGATATGCAGGCTGATTTTGAGAATCTGACCATAGGCGCTTTTGCCAAGGCGGCCGGGGTCAGTGTGGAGACCATCCGGTTTTACCAGCGCAAGGGTCTGCTGCCGGAACCAGTCAAGCCCTATGGGGGCATTCGTCGCTATGGCGAGGCCGATGTAACCCGTGTGCGCTTTGTGAAATCGGCCCAGCGCTTGGGCTTTAGTCTGAACGAAATCGCCGAGCTGCTGCAGTTGGAGGATGGCACCCATTGTGAGGAAGCCAGTGGCCTGGCCGAGCACAAGCTCAAGGATGTGCGGGAGAAAATGATCGACTTGGCACGCTTGGAAGCCGTGCTGTTTGAACTCGTGTGCGCCTGTCGGGCGCGAAAAGGCAGCGTTTCGTGTCCGCTGATTGCGTCACTGCAAGAGGGAGCTAAGCTCGTGGCTTCGGCGCGGGGAAGTCACGACAGGGTTTGACTTTAGCGACAGTGGTTATCGGGAATACCCGCAGGGGGGCAAGATCCAAGTATAAAAAGTACGCCTTCGCCTGTGTCACCCCGTTAATCGCAATACCGGATTAGTGCCGGTCCCGGCTTGTGTCTGCAATTGCACAAACCCTCCGCAAGATGACCGACCAAGCAGTGAAAAATTACTAGATTGCTTCGGTGCCAATGATCACTGTGATAATCGCCGTAGTCAGCAAAATCAACAAGGCAATCAGAATTTCGATGCGAATAGCCAGCGACAACCTGGCACCAATTCCTGGTTGCAACATAGCGGGAGTCAATCTCAACTTATTTCTGGCAGCCATCAGCAGCAATGCAACAACGAGGATGACTTTAATACCTAGTCCTCTGCCATAGTCCGTCGTAACGAGATCACCAACTCCTTCCAGCAACAACCAAGCAAGAAGTAGACCACACAACAGGAGTATCAACACAATCCAGGTGGCCACTTTGCCAAAGCTATGCATACCCTGTTGGATTGAGGGCAGTTCGTCCGTCTGACTGAAACGCAACAGTGGGTATAGGGATCCGATCCATAGTGAGACCATCAGGACGTGTAAAACCAGAGCGAGCTGGACAAGAGTGTCAGCGTTTGCCAAGTGCCCAGTTGTGGTAAAAGAGTAGAGCAGGATTATTATCCCGCTAAGGGTCAGACAATTACTGGGAGTGATTCGAAAGAATTTTGATGTGGGAACCGATTCGACAGCAGCGAGACCTATCATGGCGAACCCAGCAGTGCGCGTGAAAGCTGAAGAGCCGTTCGAGGTCTGGACCAGGATGCCGATGAGATCGACATCGAACATGCCCCGCAGACCGAGATCAGCAATGGCGCCCACCTGAAAGAAGAAAAAAGCGCTGCTGGCGGCCAGACCCGCAACACAACTCCATCGAACATACCGACGTATGAAAATCTGAGTGTTGTGGTAGTGCCCCAACAGTCTGATGGAGAATGTTCCTCCTATCGCACCTGCAGTGCTTGCGTATATCAGCAGCTTGCAGGTGAGTGTCAGAAATTCCCAAATACCGGGCGGCCACATCAATGGCTGTGATCCTGGTGGTCACCTTGTTCAGAGCCGAGAGAGAAACTGTATTTCCCCTGTGCCTGATGACCATCGCTGCCCAGTACCCCCCATGAGACAGTGTAAAGTCCAACCTCGAGCGAAGGAAGGGATATGCTGTGGCTCTGCATGGATTCACTGCTGCGAGTGAAATCCAATTCGACTTTCTCACTGTCGCCTCGGACAAGGCTCACGCTCATCAATTGCACCTGGCTGCTGAACGTCAACTTGAGTTGCTGTGGAACGGCTTGTAACTGCGCATCAGCGGCAGGCTCAGATGCTGTCAGCTCTGTGTGCGCCCACGCACCGACGGACATCATTGTCAGTGTGGCCAGCACGAGTGAGCGAAACCCTCGTTGCGTAAATGTTGTTCGAACTGTCATGACGGTATTCTCCTGTGAGTGGTTGTTAAGAAAATTTTCAATTTGAAAGCCAGAAACGCACGCCTGCTACCCATCTCGTGCCACTGCTTTTTTCTCCGGCAGCACGCATGAATTCTTTTGAATCTCCGTATTTTTCTGCCCATTCGACACCGACATACGGCGCGAATTGACGAGTGAACTCGTAACGCAGCCGCAATCCCACCGTGACGTCGGACAGGCCGCTGCCCACACCGCGTTCCGCGTCGCGTTTTCCGTACAGATTGAGTTCTGCTGCAGGTTGCAGAATCAGTTGTTGTGTCAACAACAGCTCGTACTCCGCATCGAGCCGCAATGATGTCTGACCACCGCTGCCGAGGTAAGCCGTTGCATCGATCTCGAACCAGTACGGTGCCAGGCCCTGCATGCCCACAGCCAGCCAGCTCTGATCGGGTTGCGCCCCTGTGTCATGACGCAGGCCCAACTGTGTGTCCCAGAAGGGTGAAAGAGCTCTACTCCACAACAGTTCCGTGCGCGACTCTTCCAGTGTGCTCCCTTCGATGTCCCCTTCAGCTTTCAACGTGACGCGCTGATATCCCTGACTGATCCAGGTTTGCAGGTCGTAGATGATCGCTTCGTCATCGCCGTTGGTTCGCTCAAGCTGATCGATGATGATGGCCCCAAAGCGGTGGGTATCGGCCATATGCAACTGTTCATGTCCCTGCTCCAGCGCGTACAGACCGCTGCCACGCTGATAACCACCAGAGTAGGCGTGCGGGTCGCGAGCACTCGCCGCGTCACCGGATGGAGTCATCATGTGCTGCGAGTGGTCTACCGCTGGGGTCGTTGCTGCTGCGGGAGCCGTGTGTTGCGAATGATCGACAGCCGGTGCACTGACAGGAGCGGTGTGCTGCGAATGATCGACCGCAGGGGTTGTCGCAGGCGCAAGCGCTGGTGCCTGTGCCGGTGTCGTATGCTGCGAATGATCCACCGCAGGCTGTGCCAGCAGAGGTGCCGGAATCAACAGGCCTGCGCTGAACAAGCCCGCATTGACGAGAGAGGCGGCGGTGAACAAGTACGCACTGTGTTTGATATTTCTCATGCGACGATTACCTCGCGGAACATACCACCGTCCATATGGAACATGAGATGGCAATGCCATGCCCAGCGTCCGAGCGCATCGGCAGTGACGAGAAAACTGATGCGTTGCGCCGGTTGTACCATGATCGTGTGCAGGCGTGCCTGAAAGCTGCCGTCCGGATTTTCCAGTTCACTCCACATACCGTGCAGGTGCATCGGATGGGTCATCATGGTGTCGTTGTGCAGGATCACACGCAGGCGCTCGCCATGACGGAAATGGACCGGCGTTGACTGTCCGAATTCGACGCCGTCGAAGGACCAGGTGTAACGCTCCATGTTGCCTGTCAGATGCAACTCTATCTCGCGTTCCGCAGGCCGGGAGTCCAAGGGGCCACCGAGGGTGTGCAGATCTGCGAGGGTCAGGATACGGCGGCCATTGTCGCGCAGGCCGATGCCGGGATCGTTCAACGCAACGGAGGGAGTGTCGACACGCGCGTCAGTGCTCGGTCCATATTCCGTAGAGGCGTGCCGCACCGGCGTGGTGGGCATCACCATGGAACCCATCATGTCCGCCATCGTGAGCGGCAGGGGTTCATCCAACTCGGGTATCGGAGCACGCATGCCTGCTGCCACGGCCAGCGTGCCACAGGCATAGCCGCTGCGATCCATGGTCTGGGCGAACAGAGTGCAGGCATCAGCGGTGGGAGTGACAAGCACATCGTAAGTCTGGCCCGGGCCAAAGCGGAACTCGTCGACTTCCACCGGCTCGATGTCCTGCCCGTCGGCCTGCACCACCATCAGCGTCTGCCCCGGAATGCGCACGTCGTAGAACGTATTCCCGCAGCCGTTGATGAAGCGCAGTCGCACGCGCTCGCCTTGTTGAAAGAGGCCTGTCCAGTTGCCTGCCGGAGTCGTGCCGTTGCAGAGGTAGGTGAGCGCGGCGGCCGACAAGTCAGCGAGATCGGTCGGGTTCATGCGCATCTGTTGCCACATGCGGCGCTCGTCCAGTGCAGCGCCAAGGCCATCACGGGCGACATCGCGCATGAAGTCTGGCACTGTCGGTTGATTGAAATTGTAGTAGTCGCTTTGCACCTTGAGTTTGGCAAACAGCGCCATCGGGTCACGATCAGTCCAGTCGGAGAGCAGCACCACATGGTCGCGATCCGCCTGAATGCGCTCGCCGTCTGCCGGTTCGATGATGATGGCGCCATACATCCCGTGCTGCTCTTGGCCGCCGGAGTGGGAGTGATACCAGTAAGTGCCGGATTGCACGATCTTGAATTGGTAGGTAAACGTGGTGCCCGCCGGGATGCCGTTGAAGCTGATGCCAGGCACGCCATCCATGTCAAAGGGCAGGATGATGCCATGCCAGTGAATGGAGGTGGACTCCTGCAGGCGATTGACGACGCGGATTGTCACCGTGTCGCCCTCCCGCCAGCGCAAGGTAGGTGCGGGGATAGAGCCGTTGACTGTGGTTGCGGTGGCGACCTCACCAGTGTAGTTGACGGGTGAATTTTCGATGACCAGTTCGAACTCAGTACCGCTGAGCACTGGCGCAGCGCGGGTGCCAGTAACAGGTTCGCCCTGAGCAGTCAGCGCGCGGCTGGAAAGTGCTGCCGTGCTCAGCAGTACGCCGCCTGCGGCAAGTCCCTGCACGAAACGCCTGCGGGACAGGGTTCTGCCAGCACTGTTCAAACTTTCGTTTCCTGCCATTGTTTTTACCTCATGTTGGCTTGCAGCAAGGCAGCAGGTGCCCGCGAACAAATTGTTTAGCTTGGGGGGGAGCTTAGATGGCCGTTGCTGTCGACAGCATGACCCTTGCATTACAAGTCTGTAATGTTGTCGTCATGGCGGAGTCAGGCTGAGGTGGCTATAGTGAGTGCATAAAGTCGTTACCGCGCGGAACCACTCTCAACATATGCCCGCAAATCTCCTGCGCAAAGAGTCACGCACCCCATGAAACTCCTGATAGTGGAAGACGAGATAAAGACTGGTGACTACATTCGACAGGGCCTGACTGAAGCTGGGTTTGTAGCGGACCTCGTGCGCAATGGGCTCGATGGCTACCACCTCGCGTCCACCCAGACCTACGATCTGATTTTGCTGGATGTCATGCTCCCCGATGTCGATGGGTGGAAGATTGTCCGCTCGCTTCGAGACGCTGGCAAAGCTACGCCAGTGCTGTTCCTCACCGCCAAAGGCAGTGTGGAGGATCGGGTCAAGGGGCTGGAGCTGGGGGCAGACGACTATCTCGTGAAACCCTTTTCCTTCTCCGAGTTGCTTGCGCGAGTGCGTTCACTGCTGAGGCGTGCGGGAGGCACTCTGACTTCCGACCGCCTGGAGGTAGGCGATCTGGTGCTGGATCTACCGCGCCGTCGCGCCACGCGTGCTGGCGTCCGTCTGCATCTCACCAACAAGGAATTCGTTCTTCTGGAATTGCTGGCGAGACATCGGGGAGAAGTCCTGCCACGCTCTCTCATTGCGTCCCTCGTCTGGGATATGAATTTCGACAGCGACACCAACGTGATCGATGTCGCGATCCGGCGTCTGCGTGCCAAGGTGGACGACCCGTTCTCGACACGGTTGATTCGTACAGTGAGAGGGATGGGTTACCTGGTGGATACTGGCGATGAAGAATGATTTCTTGCAGCACTGGTCTGCCTCACTGGCGCTGCGTGTCACCGCTTTCGTCGGCATCGCTACCACGACAGCATTTCTGGTGTTTGCCTGGCTCGTGGAGCGTTCGATTGACCAGCATTTTGTGGAGCAGGATTTCGGGGAAATCGAAGCAGTAGTCAGTGCCCTGCGTTTGGTTTTGGAAAGCGCGGACGTCGTGAACAACCCACAGAACTTGCACGAGCAACTTGCTGCCGCTGGCGTTGGTCATCATGGTGTGCTCTTCACCGTTCTTGATGGCACACAGCAGGTGCTGCACGACACGGCGGGTTCAGAGCTGGTGTCCATGGCTCTTGAGGTGGAGCAAACCAGTAGCGTTGCTGTCGAAGCCTTGCAGATTTGGACAGCACAGCAGGGTACCTATCGCGGCATTGTCCTGAGCGTGAATGGCTACACTGTCGTTGTTGCCATGGCGATGGACTTTCATCTGCATTACCTCGATCAACTGGATCGTGATTTATGGTTGATCAGCGTAGCGGCAAGCATAGTGACCATTCTGGTAGCGTGGTTTGCGGTGCAGAGGGCGCACGCCCCCATTCGCCGTATCAGCGCCAGAATGCTCTCAGTGACTTCGGAGCGCATGGATGTGCGACTGGACCCCACACAGGCCCCGGTAGAGCTCGGCGAATTGGTGTTGTCCTTCAACGTGATGCTGAAAAAGCTGGAAGAAAATTTTCGTCGCCTTTCGCACTTCTCCGCCGACATCGCCCATGAGTTGCGCACGCCGATCACGAATTTGACAACGCAGACGCAAGTCGCGTTGTCGATGCCTCGCAGTGCGGAACAGTATCGGGAAATCCTCTACTCCAATCTCGAAGAACTGGAGCGCATGGGCAAGATGGTCGCTGATATGTTGTTTCTGGCTCAGGCCGATGACAATCTCATCAAGCCCGAGTCAGCCAATGTAGAACTGCGTCGAGAGTTGACAGGATTGTTCGAATATTTCGAGGCTTGGGCCGAGGACCGCAATGTCCGTTTCGAGTTGGTGGGAGACGATATCACTGTGCAGGGAGACCGTTTGATGCTCAGGCGTGCGTTCAGCAATCTGCTGAGCAATGCCCTGTTGCACACAGCGAGTGGCGAAGCTGTGACTGTCACTTGTACAAGAAATTCAAAAGGTGTGCAGATCGATGTCGAAAATCCTGGTCCGGAAATTTCGGCTGAGCATCGATCGCTGATTTTTGAACGTTTCTATCGCATTGATCCAGCCAGACGGCGCAGCAGCGAAGGGGGAGGTTTGGGGCTGGCAATTGTCAAATCCATCGCCCAGGCGCACGGCGGTGATGTGATGGTTACGTCTACCGGGGGAAAAACCCGTTTTACTCTGACCTTGCCTTACGGACAATCCAGAACGCCAGCGTCGGCACCGTGAGCCACTGCAGGACGGGAGTTAAACCTGTGCCGAGCACTGGCAGTCGTGGCATGGTGTCTTTATAGGCCCAGGCTCTGCGGATATCGACATTCAACCACTCACTGAAGACCGTGTAGAAGAGTCCGAAAGCGATAGCGGCAATGACGACACGCAGAAAATGTTGTTCAGGCCATTGATGCTTTCCAAAGGCAATGACTGCCAACGTCAACGCAATTGCAGCTATCAGCAGATCACCGCCAGTGCAGTGAATGACCGCGAATAGAATTTCAGTTGCAGACCCCGTGTCCCAAAGAGTGTAGAAGGGAAGATGGAGAAACTCCCAAAGCAGGTGTGCCGGCGCGATTACCAGGAAATATCTCGCCAGCATTGGATGCAGTGTCAGCAGGTGATTGTTCATAGGGTCACGTTACATTCTTCACAGGTAAATAAACCGGATTCAATTTGATAAGGAGGCGCACCATGTCAGGACATTCAGGTCACCACGCCCACCAGCTACCCGCTCATCACTCAGGCGACAATGGGCAGAAAAAAACGTTGTCGGGTTCAGCATTCTACACCTGCCCCATGCATCCGGAGATTCGTCAGCCCGGACCGGGCAGTTGCCCCATTTGCGGGATGGCTCTGGAGCCGGAACAGGTCACTGGCGAAGACACTGGTCCTTCTGCCGAGCTCATCGACATGACTCGCCGCTTCTGGATTGGCCTGGTGCTCTCTGTCCCGGTGCTGGTACTCGAAATGGGTGGTCATCTGTTCGGTCTCGATCACCTGATTCGCCCGCAATTGTCGAACTGGGTGCAGATGGGGTTTGCAACGCCAGTCATACTTTGGGCGGGCTGGCCATTCTTCGTGCGAGGATGGCAGTCCTTGCTCAGTCGCAATCTGAACATGTTTACGCTGATCTCGCTTGGCACAGGGGTGGCATTGCTGTACAGCCTTGCCGCCACATTAGTGCCAGGTGCATTTCCTCAGGCCTTTCGGCAGGTGGATGGTTCCGTCGCCGTGTATTTCGAGGCCGGTGCTGTCATCATCGTATTGGTTCTGCTCGGTCAGATACTGGAGTTGCGGGCTCGTGAAAAGACTTCAGGTGCCATCAGAGCCTTGCTGGATTTGTCACCGGCAACAGCCCGCAGGCTTGACGAACAGGGAGGCGAGGCGGACATCGCGCTGGATCAGGTAAACGTCGGTGACCGGTTGAGGGTACGCCCTGGCGACAAGGTACCACTGGACGGTGAGGTGCTGGAAGGTGGATCACACGTTGATGAATCGATGGTGACTGGCGAGCCCATGGCTGTCACCAAGAAGGTCGGCGATCATGTGATAGGTGGCACGATCAATCAGCAGGGGTCATTTGTGATGCGGGCAGACAAGGTGGGCAGGGACACCATGTTGGCGCAGATCGTCCAGATGGTGGCTGGCGCCCAGCGTAGTCGAGCACCTATACAGGGGCTCGCTGACACGGTGGCTGGCAGATTCGTTCCTGTAGTCGTTCTGATTGCAGTGGTCTCCTTTGCGGGGTGGTCGCTCTTGGGGCCAGTTCCTGCCATGGCTTACGGGCTGATTGCGGCAGTCAGTGTATTGATCATCGCCTGTCCCTGCGCCCTGGGTCTGGCTACGCCGATGTCCATCATGGTGGGGGTCGGTCGCGGGGCACAGAGCGGCGTTTTGATTCGCAGTGCGGAAGCGCTTGAACGGCTGGAGAAAGTTGACACGCTGGTCATAGACAAGACTGGCACACTGACTGAAGGCAAACCGCAGGTGACTGGCGTGCGGCCCGTCAATGGGCTGACAGAGGAGGAGCTTTTGCGAATGGCGGGCAGTCTCGAGAAGGGCAGCGAGCATCCGCTGGCCAATGCCATAGTCGAGAAGGCACTGTCGCTGGGACTGACGTTGCCGGATGCCACAGATTTTGATTCGCCCAATGGCAAAGGCGTCATCGGTAACGTGGAAGGCCGCGAAGTGCTGCTTGGTAATCGTTTACTCATGGAATTCAAACGAGTCGACGTCAGTGCTCATGAGGACGAGGCAGAGCAACTGCGCGAAGATGGAGCGACGGTGATTTTCGCCGCTGTAGACGGGAAATTTGCTGGATTGCTCGCCATCGCCGATCCAATCAAGGCGACGACGGCAGAGGCCATCAGTGCGTTGCAGTCAGTGGGTATTCGCGTCGTCATGCTTACCGGCGATAACCGAACGTCGGCCTTGGCTGTTGCCCGCAAACTCAATATCGACGAAGTCGAGGCGGAGGTCTTGCCTGAGGACAAGGCTAAAGTTGTGATGCGTCACAAGAGTGAAGGCCGAGTGGTAGCCATGGCGGGAGATGGGGTCAATGATGCCCCCGCGCTGGCCACTGCCGATGTCGGTATAGCAATGGGCACTGGTACTGATGTAGCGATAGAGAGCGCCGGCGTCACTCTACTGCGAGGCGATTTGAAGGGTATTGTGGCTGCTCGAAAATTGTCGCAGGCAACGATGAGGAACATTCGCCAGAACCTGTTCTTCGCTTTTGTATACAACATCGTCGGAATTCCGATTGCAGCGGGTGTGTTGTACCCACTGACGGGGCTCCTGCTGTCACCGATCATCGCCGCTGCAGCGATGGCACTGTCCTCGGTCAGTGTTATTGTCAATGCATTGCGGTTGCGTGTTGTGACGTTGGATTAGAGGTTCCCGAGGAATTCATCGCGGGCAAGGCCCGCTCCCACAGAGAAGCTATAGCGAACCACTGACTGTGGGAGCGGGCCTGCCCGCGATCAGACTGGGGTTGAAACTGCTGTCAATCGGGCGCATAGAGTGCTGCCAAGGGACTATCCCCGACTCAATGGCCTTCCAACATGACGTCAACACCACCTCCATCTTTCGCGCAATCCGTCGCCGAGGCGCTGAACAAGGAATGCTTCTGCATCACCCTGGATCGTCCGGCGCTGCATGATGCTCTCTTGAAGGACTCCGGCAATACCATCAGCCAGGATCTCATCGACGCGCGTCCCAACCTGTTTTCCAATGCGCCGATGTTCTTGTCTGCAGAGTTGCTGGCGCAGATGCACAGTACCGTCCGAGCCATCGAATCGGTCGCGCGGTTGCCCATGTATCGGGAGTACATTGCGGCACAGTCTCCCGCCATTGCCCAGCATCAGTTCGGTCCGCTGGGGGTGTTCATGGGCTATGACTTTCACCTGTCTGCCAACGGGCCGCGTCTGATCGAGATCAATACCAATGCAGGTGGCGCCTTTCTCAATGCGGCGCTTGCGAATGCCCAGCGAGCGTGTTGCATCGAGATGGAAACCTGCATGGACTTGAACGACGACAATGACAAGTTCGACTCGGCATTCTGGAACATGTTTCTCAATGAATGGCGCCTGGCAGGACGCAGTGGTGCGCCGACACGGGTGGCAATCGTCGACGAGAAACCCGAAGAGCAGTATCTCTATCCCGAGTTCCAGCTGGCACGGGACTTCTTCGAGCGTCATGCAGTAGAGGCGGTAATAGTGGATGCTATGGCACTCGAGTACGACGGCACTCATCTGCTGGCCAGCGGAAAACCCGTGGACATGGTCTACAATCGTCTGGTGGATTTTGCGCTCGACAATCCGGCTCACACAGCATTGCGGCAAGCCTATATGGATAATGCCGTAGTCCTGACTCCTCATCCTGGCGTGCATGCGTTGTTCGCAGACAAACGCAATCTGATTGTCCTGTCAGACCGTGATCTGCTTGCCAGCTGGGGCGTCGACGAGGCGTCACTGACGGCGTTGGGCAATGTGCTGAAGACAGAGGTCGTCACACCGGAAAAGGCTGAACAATTGTGGGCCAGGCGCAAACAACTGTTCTTCAAACCTGCAGCCGGTTACGGCGGCAAGGCAGTCTATCGCGGCGATAAACTCACACGCGGCACATGGGAGGAAATCATCAAAGGGGGTTACGTTGCGCAGGAATTTGCACCACCCAGTGAGCGCATGATCGAGATCGACGGCAACAAGGAGGCGCGCAAGGCCGACATCCGCCTCTACACCTACGATGGCAATATCCTGCTGACCGCGGCACGCCTCTATCAGGGCCAGACCACCAACTTCCGCACGCCGGGCGGCGGTTTCGCGCCGGTGTTCAGCGTGTAACCAATCCCCTTGTGGGAGCGAGCCCTGCTCGCGATTGAACTTGCCCTCATGAAGTACGATCAGGCACTCAATCGCGAGCAGGGCTCGCTCCCACAGGATGCCTCATGCCTGTCGCGCAGTATCCAGGCGCTGCGCAGCCACGCTCCAGTTGACATTGCGCATGAAGGCATCGATGTACTGTGCAGCGGCAGCACCGAAGTCCATGTGATAAGAGTGTTCATACATGTCCATCACCAGTATCGGCTGCACAGACGCAGGGGCGTGCATGTGGTCGGCCATCCAGTAATTTTCCAGCGTGCTCGTGTGCGTATTCCAGCCGAGCATAACCCAGCCGGAACCGCCGCCAAGTCCTGCGGCGATGCGACGGAACTCCCTCTCCCAGGTTTGCGCGCTGCCGAATGCGCTGCCGAGAGCGCGATCCAGTTCGCTGTCTCTGGCCTGCCCGCTGGCAATGTTGTCGAAATAGAATTCGTGCAGGACCACTGATCCGGTGCGCATCAGGTGCTCGCGCTTCAGATCGTTGTAGACATACGCGGGCAACGTGTCGTCGGCCAGTGCCGTCACCAGGCGCTGCTTGATGACGTTCAATGCGGCGACGGAACCGCTGTAGTTGTTCTGCCAGTGCGACATCATCAGTCGCTCGGACAGACCATCGAGCGCCGTCGGGTCAAATGACAGCGGCTTCACTACATAGTCCGTGGCAAAGGCATCCGGGATGGCAGCAGCACTCGCCTGTTGTGCGCGGACGAGAGTGGCTGCTCCCAGTACGGGCAGGGCAGCGCCCAAGGTCATACCCTTCATCATGGTGCGTCTTGTGATCTCCAGCATGGTGACATCCTCTTCTTGTGGTGAGTGGTTCGGGGCGTGCAATTTCTGAACGCCGGATTACAAAACAAACGTCTGCAGTGCCAGGCCAACAGCGGCACTGGCGGCAATCACCTGCAGAACATTGCGCTTGAAGCGCAGCAGCGCGATGGCAGCGACGACAACCAGCAGCGCCGAGAGCCAGTCAAACGTTCCCTCAAGTCCTGCGGGCCACAGCACGTGATACGCGAAGAACACAGCCAGATTCAGGATCACGCCGACCACGGCCGCCGTGATCGCAGTCAGTGGTGCGGTGAACTTCAGATTTCCATGGGTGGATTCCACAAACGGCCCGCCGCCCAGAATGAAGATGAACGAGGGCAGAAAGGTGAACCAAGTGACCAGTAGCGCCGCGACGGCGCCCGCGAGAAACTGCAGGTCGGGCCCGAACAGCGCCTGCACATACCCGCCCACGAAGCCGATGAATGCAACCACCATGATGAGCGGCCCGGGATTGGCCTCGCCCAATGCCAGACCATCGATCATCTGTGTTGGCGTCAACCAGCCGTAGTTGCCGATGACGCCCTGGTAGAGATAGGGCAGCACCGCGTAGGCGCCACCGAATGTCAACAACGCAGCTTTGGTGAAGAACCAGCCCATTTGCGTCAACGTATGGTCCCAGCCATACAGGCCCATGAGGATTGCCATGGGCACTGACCACAGCAGGGCGCCTGCAATGGCAACCTTCATCAACCCGCGCCAGCGGAAATGGGCGTGCTCGGGTGTCGGCGTGTCATCGTCGATCAAGGCTGGCCCGTAGGATTTGTTCGCCGCGCCGTGCCCTCCACCCACCTTGAATTTGTCGGGATACATCCGGCCACCGAAATAGCCGAGTATCGCTGCTGTGAGAACAATCATCGGAAACGGCACGTTCAGCCAGAAAATGGCGATAAACGCAGCCCCTGCAATCACCCACATCAGATTGTTCTTGAGCACCCGCGAGCCGATGCGATACACGGCGAAGAACACGACAGCGGTGACAGCGGGCTTGATGCCGTAGAACAACCCGGCGACCAGAGGCACATCGCCGAACGCGATGTACAGCCACGACAGCGTGATCAGAAAGCACAGACCGGGCAACACGAAGAGCGTACCGGCAGCGATGCCTCCCCGGGTGCGGTGCATGAGCCAGCCCATGTAGGTCGCCAGTTGCTGGGCCTCAGGTCCGGGCAGCAGCATGCAATAGTTGAGGGCATGCAGGAAACGCTTCTCGCTGATCCAGCGCCGCGTTTCCACCAGCTCGCGGTGCATCAGGGCGATTTGTGCTGCCGGGCCGCCGAACCCCAGGAAGCCCAGTTTGAACCAGAGGCGTAGTGCCTCGGAAAAAGGAATTGGAAAGGTGGCGGGTGGCACTTCTTCAGTGGCAGCCTTGTCCACGTTCGTGTGTTCTGTTCTGTTCTGTGTCATGTGTTCGATTCTCCGACGGCGTCCACCTTGTTGAAATGCGTGAGCATGGCATCGAAGACTCCGCAGGCCGTTGCCAGCAGTTGGTCATCATCAGCGATGGTCTCGCGCAGTCCTGCCAGAATGGACTCCAGTCCACTCGCCTCCCCAGGTTGGACGCCACCAACATCCAGGAAATGCACCACGGCGGCCAGTCGTCGCAGTGCGGGCTGATCCAGCCCGAAACTCTCCAGCAACACTTCAAACGTGACCTTGTTGCCCACGTGACTGAACGTGGCGCCATCGAAGTCAAACCCGAGAGCCTCGGCCGGGCAATCAGCGGGGCTGGCCAGCCAGAGCAATCGGGCCTGCTGATCGATGTGACGTTTGATCAGCCATGCGCTCGCCAGCCGGTCGACCCACGGACGTCGGCGTGTTGCCCAGAGGCGGCCTTGAAAGTCAGCTTTCTGAACGCGCGTGATAGTGCCGGGCAGTGCGCTCGGTTCATCGGGTGACAGCAATCGTGCAGCGCTGACTTCCAGTTCCTTCAGGGCATCGTCCGTCTGTATGCATTTGCGGTCCGGGAAAAAATCGATGTCGACGATCCGCTGCAGAGACTTGCGCAGCTTGCGCGCCAGTTTGAGAGTGTGTGTTGCAGTCGCCAGCGTGAGCCCGTCACGGGCACCGTTGATCTGCCCCAGCACCTCGGCATAGTGCTCGGAGCGGTCAAACAGGGTGGCAAAGTGACCGTTCTCCGGTTCGTCTACGGGCATCACGAGTGCCTTGCCACCACCACCAAGCACCTCGTCTGCGATGCCTTGCAGTGTCTCGCGGTAACGGGCTGGCAGCAGATAAACCCCATCGTGCAGCACGGCGGCGCCGGAATGCTTGAGCATGCGCCAGGCCCTCATGCGGGCAGTGGCGTTCCCGGTAGGTAGAGAAAGAATGAGGATGATGAAATTCATATGGTAGAGGTTATTACAAAAATGTAGCATCAGCTACAGATATTTAGTAAGGTTCCGAGTCCGTTCTGGTGGGGGAAAACAATAGACACCCCCACTCCAGTGTCATGTGTCAGAAAATTATCACGAGGAGAGTGCTGATGCCCCGGTTATTGTTTCTAATGATCTGCTCTACGGTTTTTGCTGCGTCCGCCCATGGTCAGGAGGCCAGTGTCGCCCGAGGTCAGGAAGTGTTCGAGGCAGATTGTTCACGCTGCCACGTCCCGGTGGAGATGGATGCCCGCCTGCGCGCCCGCTGGGTCGGCCGTAGCGGTGGCGATCTCTACGATCTCATTCGGACCACCATGCCCGCAGAGACGCCGGGTTCGTTGACCAATGATCAGTACATGGATGTGACAGCCTTCATCCTGCAGTCTGGCAACGTTGCCATCCCCGATGGCCAGATCAGCCAGGCAGCGCTGACCGCACTCACCATCACTCCCGGCGCGGTGGAGGAAGAGGGTAGTGACTCCTTTGCGTGGGCAGCCTACAACGGCACGAATGCCGCCAACCGTTACGCGCCGCTGGATCAGATTGATGCGTCCAACGTGGCTGATCTGGAAATCGCGTGGCAGTTCAACGCCGGCCCCTTCGGTCCCGAACCCGAATCCACCAGCGTGACGACGCCGTTGATGGTCAATGGCCGCGTGTTCTTCACTGCCGGTGCCACTCGCAATGTGGTGGCGATTGATGCAGCCTCCGGACAGATGCTGTGGATGTGGCGGCCTGACGATGGGGAGCGCTTTGATGCGGCGCCGCGCAAGGGCGCTGGCAAGGGCCTGACGTACTACGACAACGATGGCCAGGAAACCATCTTCGTGATCACGCCGGGCTACTATCTGGTGGCGCTGGATGCCACCACCGGTCGCGAGATTGAGACCTTTGGCGAGAAGGGTTGGGTGGATCTGCAGCAGGGCCTGCGTCGTGGTCCGGGCCGGGACGACCTCGACATCGGCATGTCCTTCATGCCAATGGCAGTGGATGGTGTGGTGATTACAGGGGCTGCGCACCTCGTGGGCATGCGACCCGTCGCTGCCTCCAACGTCAAGGGCGATGTCCGTGGCTTCGATGCCACCACTGGAGAATTGCTGTGGACCTTCAAGACCATTCCCGAACCGGGCGAGCCTGGCTATGAGTCCTGGCTTGCCGGTGCCGAGTTCACGGGCAACGCGGGTGTCTGGGCGCCGATGTCTGCCGATGAGGAGCTGGGTCTGGTCTATCTGCCGGTAGAGTCTGCAACGGGTGACCGTTACGGCGGTGATCGCCCCGGCAACAATCTGTTCTCCAGCTCCACGGTGGCCGTGGACTACAAGACGGGTGAGATGCGCTGGCATTTCCAGTCCACGCATCACGACATCTGGGACTGGGACACTCCGGCAGCACCGATTCTCGCCAATCTGCCCGATGGCAGAAAGGCGTTGATCCAGACGCTGAAGCAGTCGCACCTGTTCACCTTCGACCGCGCCACGGGTGCTCCATTGTTCCCGATCGAAGAGCGTCCGGTGCCAGGCTCGGATGTGCCGGGTGAGTGGTCCGCGCTGACGCAACCGTTCCCGATGAAGCCGCTGCCGTACGATCGTCAGGGCTTCCAGGAAGACGATCTGGTGGACTTCACGCCGGAGATTCTGGCCATGGCGAAGGAGGCCGCTGCGCCGTTCCGCTTCAGCGAATCCGTCTTCACGCCGCCATCGCTGTTCAAGGATCCGATTGATGGCACAGAGGGCACACTGCATCTGCCTTCCTCCACCGGTGGATCGAACTGGGAGGGCGCGGCCTACGATCCTGAGACCGGCATCCTCTACGTCCCCTCCAGAACGGCCACCAGCGTCTTGTCTCTGACCAATGAACCTGACGTGTCCAGCGTCGCCTTCATTCATGGTGGAAGTCGAACACCATCCGTGCAAGGAATCCCCCTGGTGAAACCGCCGTATGGCCGCATTACCGCGATCGACATGACATCCGGAGACCATGTGTGGCAGGTGGTGAATGGCGACACGCCCGAATCGATTCGAAATCACGCCCTACTGAAAGGTGTGGATATGGGTCGCACCGGCAAGCCGACGCGCTCCGGACTGGTGCTGACCAAGACACTGCTGTTCTCTGGTGAAGGCGTTGGCGGAGACCCCGTTCTGTGGGCGCACGACAAGGCCACTGGAGAGATCGTCGCGAAGATCGACATGCCAGGTGTTGTTACTGGTGTGCCGATGACGTACATGCATGAAGGCAAGCAGTATCTGGTGATGGCAGTCAGTTCGCGTGGGGAAGCGGCGCGCGTGGTGGCGCTGGCGTTGCCGTAGACAGTTGTGGGAGCTTGCCTTGCAAGCGATTGAGTGCCGGTTTGATGTTCAACTTGGCACTGTATCGCGGGCAGGGCCCGCTCCCACAGTCAGTGGCTATGATTCTTCACAGCAACAGGTCAGCTATGCCCAGTCGCTTTATCACCTGTGCGGTCACCGCGAAACACGCCATCGTCAATAACATACCTGCCAGTAAACCCGGCCAGAACCCGATCCTGGACAACAGCCACGGAAACACCAGAAACATCGGCAATGTCGGCAGAACATACCAGAAAGTCAACCAGGCATGATTGGCGATTCGCGCCGTCGGCTGATTCTCCACGTACAGCCAGATGAGCGTCAGGATCGTCACCAGAGGCAGTGCCGCGACCAGCGCACCGAGTTTGTCGCTGCGCTTGGCCAGTTCGGACACCAGCACTACGATTGCCGCCGTGATCAGATACTTGGTGAAAATCCAACTCATGTTAAGTTCTCCTGATTCATGATGCAGCGCGTGGGAGCGGGCCTTGCCCGCGATTGAGTGCCACGCTGATCTTCATGGTGACACCTTCAATCGCGAGCAGGCTCGCTCCCACAGTGTGATTATCGCAACGCGGCGGTGATGCGCTCGCGCGCATGAACCAGCCTGTAGAGCACAGGCAATACCACCAGTGTCAACAGAGTGGAAGAGATGATGCCGCCGATGACGACAGTGGCCAGCGGGCGTTGCACTTCCGAACCGATGCCAGTGTTCAGCGCCATCGGCACAAAACCAAGTGAAGCCACGAGCGCCGTCATCAGCACCGGCCGCAGGCGCCCGAGGGCACCTTCAAGAACGGCGCTGTCCAGGCTGTGGCCCTGCTCGCGCAGATCACGGATGAACGACAGCATAACCAGGCCATTGAGCACGGCGACACCCGACAGCGCGATGAATCCGACACCCGCAGAGATCGACAATGGGATATCGCGAATCAGCAGTGCCAGCACGCCGCCTGTCAATGCCAGCGGCACACCGGAGAATATGATGGCGGAATCCCGGAAGGAGCCAAGTGCCATCATCAGCAGCACGCCGATCAGCACGAGCGTCACCGGCACCACAATCAACAGCCGCTGCGAGGCGGACTGCAATTGTTCGAAGGTGCCGCCGTACTCGACCCAGTAGCCCGGTGGTATCTCCACGTTGCGCTCCACCGCCTGTTGCACGTCTCCCACAAAGGAACCCAGGTCACGGCCGCGCACGTTGGCTGTCACCACGACGCGTCGCTTGCCATTCTCGCGGTACACCTGGTTGTAACCCTGGCTGATGCTGATGTCTGCCACTTCACCCAGCGGGACATGACTGCCGTCGGGCAGCGACACCGGCAGATAGTGATACATGTCCGGATTGCCGCGCATCTCTTCGGGCAGGCGTACCACGATGTCGGAGCGCTGATCGCCTTCATAGAACTGGCCCGCGACCGCGCCGCCCAGTGCCATCGACACGGTATCCTGCAGTTGCGTGATGCTGATGCCGAGGCGGGCCAGCACTTCGCGACGCGGTTCCATCGTCATCACCGGCAAACCGGTGGCCTGCTCCACGGCCAGATCGGCGACACCAGGAACGCCGCTGACAACGCCTTCGATCTCGGCGCCGAGCGCGATCAGTTGATCGAAGTCATCACCGAAGACCTGAATCGCCAGCTCGCTACGCACACCTGCAATCAGTTCGTTGAAGCGCATCTGGATGGGCTGCAGGAATTCATAGCGATTGCCGGGCACAGGTGTCACCAGCGCCTCCAGCTCGGCCACCACCTGTGCCTTGGGCTTGGTGGGATCTGGCCACTGGTCGCGTTCCTTGAGGATGATGAAGGTATCCGCCACGCTCGGCGGCATGGGATCGGTGGCGACCTCGGCGCTGCCGATTTTCGAGAACACCCGTTCCACCTCTGGCATTTCCCTGATCACATTCTCCAGTTCGAATTGCAAGGCAATGGCCTGCTCCAGCGAGGTGCCGGGGATGCGCAGTGCGTGCATGGCGATGTCACCTTCGTCCAGATTCGGAATGAACTCGGTGCCCATGCGCGTCACCAGTGAGGCGCAGATTCCCACCAGTATCACGGCCAGCACCACGACTGCCCAACGTAACCGCAACGCGAGTTGCAACACGGGCCGATAGAGTGATCGCGCGGCGTACATCACGGGATTCCTCTTCTCCGCCACGGGCTTGCTGAACAGCATGGCCACGCATGCGGGAACAAACGTGATGGACAGCAGCATGCCGCTGAGCAGCGCGATCACGACGGTGATCGCCATCGGGTGGAACATCTTGCCTTCCACGCCTTCGAGCGCAAAGATCGGAATGTACACGGCGGCGATGATGAAGACGCCAAACAGGGCGGGTCGCATCACTTCGCGCGTGGCAGCCGAGACCACTTCCAGACGCCGTTGCAATTCCAGCTTGCCGTGGGCGCTCGCCTCGCTGAGGCGGCGCAGACAATTCTCCACGATGATCACGCTACCATCGATGATCAGACCGAAATCGAGTGCACCCAGACTCATGAGATTGGCGCTGACGCGGGTCTGCACCATTCCGGTTATCGTCATCAACATGGCAATCGGTATGACAGCAGCAGTCAGAATGGCCGCGCGTACATTGCCCAGCAGCAGAAACAGCACGGCAATCACCAGCAATGCCCCTTCCAGCAGATTTCTCTCGACCGTTTGCAGTGTCTTGTCGACCAGAGTGGTGCGGTTGTACACCGCGTTGGCGCTGATGCCGGGCGGCAGACTCGCCTGAATCTCTTCAAGTTGCGCCGCGGTAGCGCTGGCGACCTCGCGGCTGTTCTCGCCGATCAGCATGAACACCGTGCTCAGGACCACTTCATGGCCATCGCGCGTTGCCGCGCCAGAACGCAGCTCCTCTCCGATGTCGACGGTAGCGACATCGCGGATTCGAACCGGCACGCTGTCGCGCTGAGTGACCACGATATTGCGCAGATCGTCCAGAGAGTCAGCTTGACCAGGCATGCGCATCAACAACTGCGATCCGTTGCTCTCGATGAAGCCGGTGCCGCGATTGCTGTTATCCTTCTGCAACGCGTCGAAAATGTCAGCACTGTCCAGCCCGAACGAAAGCAGCTTCTCGATATCAGGAGCCACGAGAATCTCTTTCTTGAAGCCGCCGATCGGATTCACTTCCACCACGCCGGGAACGCGCAATAGCTGAGGACGAATGATCCAATCGTGCACGCTGCGCAAGTCAGTCGGCGTGACCGGCGTGCCATCGGCATTAACGGCGCCGGGTTCTGCGTCTACCGTGAACATGAATATCTCACCAAGTCCCGTGGCGATGGGTCCGAGTGACGGCTCGATGCCCTGGGGCAAATCACCGCGCACGGCAGTGATGCGCTCGCTGACCTGTTGCCGCGCAAAATAGATATCGGTGCCTTGCTCGAACACCGCAGTCACCTGCGACAAACCATATCGTGACACCGAGCGTGTGTAGGAGAGATTGGGCATGCCGCTCATCGCCGTTTCCAGTGGAAAACTGATGCGTTGCTCGGCCTCCAGCGGAGTGTAGCCTGGTGCAGGTGTATTCACTGATACCTGCACGTTGGTGATATCCGGCACTGCGTCGATCGGCAGGCGATTGAAATTCCACACACCAAGGCTCATCAGCAGCAGCACCAATACGACCACAAGGCCACGCCGCGCCAACGAAAAATTGATTATCGATTCCAGCATGATGATTCCTTAGTGGTCGTGGGAGGCGCCGTCTTTCTCGACGTCGGCCTTGAGAATGTAGCTGTTCTCCGTGACATAGCGGGTGCCAGGAGCCAGACCTCCCAGTATCTCCACCCATTCATCGGACTGACGCCCCATCTCCAGCATGCGCACTTCAAATTCGTCACCAATCTGTGCATACACCACGGTGAAATCGCGGAACGATTGCAGACCTTCACGGCGAACCGCCAGGGGCACTTCGTACTCCGCCACCTTGATCTGCGCACTCACCCAGGTACCGGGCAGCAGACGGCCATCGGTGTTGTCGAGAACGACGCGCGCGATGGCTGCCTGATTGTCGGTGACTGCGGGCAGAATCATGGCGATGGTGCCTTCCAGTGGCTGCTCGGCAAGTGCAGTGTTGATGCGGACCGCGGAGCCCACATTGATGCGCGTGAGATCGGCAGGGAACACAGCGAGATCTACCCAGACAGTTGAAGTGTCCGTGATCGTGAACAGCTCGCGCCCTGCAGTTTGTTCGCCGGGGCCTGCATGGCGCTCGGTGATGATGCCGTCGATGGGGGCCGTGACTGTGAAGGGCGTGAGACTCTGGTTGCTCTCCACCTGTGCCAGTCGATCACCGGCACTCACGCGCTCACCAATGGAAGCGGAAACCGACTCGATGCGTCCGTCGAAACGCGCACTGACGTGACTGATGGCCTCGGTATTGGCCGTGATCCGACCATAGACGGGAATGCCTTCCTCGATGACCGCCGGGCCGGCGATCTCGGTGGCAATTCCCAGCGCCTCGCGCACGGCAGGCTCGATCATCGTGCGTCCTTCGAAGCTGTCATACGTCCAGCGATGGGTGGCTCCAGCGTGCGTGGCCGTGACGCTGACGCTGAACGAATGCGGTTCATAGATCACCATGTCGCCACGCAAGGCATCGCCCTGCGGTGAAAATCCAATGTCATCGACGATGCCGCCGAGTCGCGTCAACTGCACGTTGAGGGTCACATCGGTCGGCGCAACCGGAGCGCCGTTCACGGTGGCCCAGGCACGATACTCGGGAGGCACACC
>MGYS01000019.1:40116-46619 GCA_001802565.1 Gammaproteobacteria bacterium RIFCSPLOWO2_02_FULL_57_10
GCAGGCTGTCAATAAAAGACACAGCAGCAAGGCTACGGTCAACGAAATTCCTGATTGCATGATTAGCCTCTTGATGTCGTGTCAGATGTGAAATTGGGTGTGAGATTGGATTGACTGAGGCGCAGGCCTGTCAGTCTTTCGATTTCGATCACGTGCAGGTGTGCCTGAATGCTGGCATCGATCAGTTCCTTGCGCGCCTCCAGCAGTTCGTCCTGCACCTGCAGCCAGTCCAGATAGCTGGTGCTGCCCAGTTCGTACGCGCGACGTACTGCAATCAGCGCCTCTTCGTAGCGGGGAATGACGCTGTCGCGCAAGGTCTGCGCACGATGCAGACTGTGCTCCAGTGCCTGATACATGAGCCGCAGAGAAGTCTGCACGCGAACTCGGGTGGCCTGCTGCTGGGCGGCAGATTGTTCCAGCTGTGCGCGTGCTTCGTCGATGCGACCCTGATTCTGATTGCCGCGTTGCAACGGAATCGTCACACCCGCCACGAAACCCATGTCACTGCTGCTCTCGATCCTGCGCACGCCCGCGTTGAATCGCCACAGCGAATTGCGCTGCGCCTGCTCCAGTTGCAGCACCGCCTCGTACATGCGCTGTTCGGAGAGGAAGCGACTCAGATCGGGGTTCTGCTCGATGCGCGCCAGCAGATCTTCGAAGGGTTCAAGCGTGGGCAGCTGCAGCGGATCGCCATCGGCCCGGGAGAACTGAGGTGTCAGGTCGCCCCATTGTGCGGCGAGTTGGTAATAGGTGCCTGACAGTTCGTGATTCAGGTCTTCACGATGCAGTTCCCGCTGCGCCAGTTCCGCCTGTGCACGCGCCAGTTCCGATGCCAAAGTCGTCGCGGCAGTGACGCGCTGCTGTACAACCTCCACACTCTCCTGCGCCAGTGTCACGGCCTGATCGGCAGCGCCGATATGCAACTGATGCCACAGTGCCTGCGTGAAGTAGCGGGCCGTCTGCGCGGCGGCATCCAGGCGCATCACTTCCGCTTCGGCGGCGAGCACGAGCGAGCCCGTGCGGGCGGCGTCGATGCGCCGCTGGCGCAGGTCTCCCTCGATCACCCAGGCGATCGTGACAGTGGTCTGTGCCCCGGACAACGCCTGCGCGACGCCGGTGCCTAACACATCTTCCACGGTGACGTTCAGTTCCGGTCGTGGCGCCAGACCTGCCTGCAGGATGCGCCCATCCTGGGCTCGCATCTCATAACCGAAGGCCAACAGCTCCGGATTGCGCGTCACCGTCTCGGTGATGGCTTCTTCCAGCGTGATCCTTTCCGTAGTAATGGCTTCCGCAGCGTATGCGTTGCTGATACCGAGAAGTAACAGCGCGCATATTGCGCGAGCAAGCTGCACTGCTCGTGTCGAGTGGGTGTGTCGCATCGTTGGTGCCCTATTCAAGGTGTTTGATATCCGTGTACTCGCCGCGGGTCTGCAGCGTCACGGTGATCGGGTTGGCAGTGCGATTGCGCCAGAACCAGCCGTGATTGCCGTCGAAGGCAGCTTCCAGTACGCCGCTGCTGCTTTGCTCGGCACCGCGACTGTAGCTGTGGTAGTCAATGTCCAGTGGCGCCGAGTCGCCATGCACATCGAAGTTGGCAATGCCGCCGATTGATTGCCAGCTGTACTCCACAGTCTTGCCGCGAGCCAGCGTGACCTTGATCTCGGTGCCCTCTCCTGGAGCGAGCGAGACCCGCATTTCATCGCTGCGCAGCGTCGGTGTTGTGTCGGTTGGAGCGGGTATTGCAGTCGCGATTTCTACTGTGTCGGGTTCTGCCACGACAGGCGATGGCGCGGGAATCGGCGCCGCCGCCTGCGTCGCGACGGGCGCAACTGCTACAGGCGCGGTACTGCCATCCAGTGCGGCCGCCAGTGCCTGTCCTTCAGCCTCGGCCTCTGCCGCCAGTGCCATCTTGATTTCTCCCATGCGCGTGAGTCCGGTGATGTCACCAATGCCAGTCGGATCAATGCCGTATTCTGCGGGCATGACGAGTGTCACCAGCAGCACCAGGGCAGCGACCGCAGCCACGATGGTGGATTTGAGCAGTCGCACAGTAGACGGCAGTTCTGTGTCGGACGGTTTGTTTGCGTTATACATGATGAAATTCCCTTGCTGTGTTCAATAAGTGTTTTCAAGCGACGGTTCTCAAATGACAAAGAACCCAGTGATCTGATAGCCCGCGAGCAGAAACCCAGCCGTCATGAGCAGGACCTGCGCGGTATACGCCTGCCGCATGAAGCTGTCAGAACGGCGCCAGAAGCTCATCCCGATCAGTATCACCCCAAGGGCCAGCAGTTGCCCCAGCTCCACGCCCACATTGAAGGCGATCAGGTTCGGGACCAGCCCGTCGGGTGACACGCCGTAGTCAAGAATCTTGGTGGCCAGCCCGAAGCCGTGAAACAGTCCGAAGATCATCGTGGCAGCGCGGGTATCGGGCTGAAATCCAAACCAGCGCTGGTAGGCCCCCATGTTGTCGAGCGCCTTGTAAACGATCGACAGACCGATGATGGCGTCGATGAGATAGGCACTCACGCTGATCTCCATCAAGGTGCCTGCCAGCAAGGTGATGGTGTGGCCAAGTGCGAAAAGGCTCACGTAGATGGCAACATCCTTGAAGCGGTAGAGAAAGAAGATCACGCCCACCAGAAACAGCAGGTGGTCGTACCCTGTCACCATGTGCTTGGCGCCAAGATAAATGAATGGCACCGTCAGGATGCCGTTGCTTTCCTGAATGAAGCCCTTGTCTCCGGCAGTCACGCCATGCGCGACAGCCTCCGGGGAGATGCCGAAAAAGGTGAGCAGAGTCACCAAAAGTCCGAGGCACAGCAACAGTGTGCTGCGGCTCCACGGACGGCAAAGTGTTGTCGTCAATTTGTGTATTCCCATTGTGCTGTCTGCTGCAGCGATGACTTGCGGCTGCAATCCAGATCAGGCGTGAAAGAAACGAGCGCGAATGACCTGCTTCAGAACGGCAGACATGGCCGCTCAGCGAAACAGGAAACAAGCTGATTATTCAGCGATTGGGAGGCGGAACGGGAGGGGCGTAGGTTAGGCTCTGATGGGTGACGTGATAGTCAGTCAGCGCATCGCAACCAGGCTTCGGGAGATTGAAGTTGAGTGAGTAGGGCAGGTCGCAATTCAGTTGCACGTGCACGCCGTGGCTGTGATGGTGCTCTTGGGAATGGTCATCGCTTCCTGTGACTGCTCTTTGATGCTCCCCGCTATCGTGACCATGGGAATGCTCGTCAATCACTTGATGATTGTGGTCGTGCAGGTGTTCGTGCGGAACCGCCTGGCCAAATGGATGATCTTCGTCCGGCAAAGCGGCAGCCTCCATCACCCCGAACATCAGGGAGTGATTGAGCATCAGCAGCAGGGCGAACACGAATTTCCTGTACACGGCGGGTCTCGATGGCAAAAAGCGTTCGGGGACTCTAGCACTGTGGTCCCGATGAGGTCAAACAGCGAACCATGTGGGAGCGGGCCCTGCCTGCGATTGAAGGAGCCACATTGAAGTTCGGTGAGTTACAGAATCGCGGGCAGGCCCGCTCCCACATTTTCAAACCAGTTCACAACTTGTCTTCTGCAGATTTCATAACATTGCTTCCATTGAGCAGCCCTTCACAAAACCGTCTCAGCGTCGGACCACACCCTTGCTTCTGCAGAGAAGACAACAAGTAGGAGTCTTATCCTGGGCACTCTAGTCAAACTATTTCGCAGTGCGACATCCCACGCACGCATACAGGAACAGCAGTTCACGGGACTGCTGCGCCCGCATATCGAGCTGATGTATCGCATGGCGTATCGCTGGACGCGCTCCGAAGCCGATGCCGAGGACATCGTTCAGGATGTCCTGATTCGCTTGGCCGATCGCGTGGATGAAATGCTGCAGATCGAGCAACTGCGCCCCTGGCTCATCAAGTGCGTTTACCGGCGCTTCGTCGACCTTTACAGAAGTCAGGAGAGCAATCCCCTGCAGGCAGAATCCTCCCTCTTCGGCATTTCTTCTGAAATGGACGACGAGGCGCCCTCTCTCGCCAGTCTGCAGGCCGATCCCCGCGACGATTACGCCCAGCTGGATGATCGCGAAGCCCTGCTCAAGGCCCTGGAGACCCTCGATGACGATCAGCGCGACGTCGTTCTGTTGCATGATGCAGAGGGCTACTCGGCATCAGAAGTGGCTGAAATTCTTGAAGAAAATATCGGAACCGTGAAGTCCAGGCTGCACCGGGCGCGCAATAAACTGAAAATATTTTTGGAAGCTGGAACCTTTTAGGGATTTGCTCCGTGTCAGTCAGCAAAGGAGAGACACCATGCACTGCGAAAACTACAGACAGCAACTGCAACGAATCGGGGTGAAGGGCCTTCGCGAGATGGTTCCCGGTGTGTTGCACACGCATCTGGAGACGTGCGCAGACTGTCGCGAGTACACCGAGGATGTGAAGTTCAGGAATCTCCTGGGCTCGGTCCCGGTGGCAGGGCCAGGCGAAGGATTCGCGGAAAGGGCTCTGCAGCGTGCATGGGAGGCCAGGGAGGGCCAGAGGACTGCCCCGTCGGTGAATACCGGCTGGATGCTGGCAACGGCGGCGACGCTGGTGTTGGCCGTCGGCGCAGCCTTCATGGTTCCCGGAACGGGCGTCACCACGGGCAGTGGTTCGCCACTGCAAGTGGTAGAAGTGGCGCCGCAGTCGGTGCGACAGGTGGATCTGTTGATGGTGAGTGGGCAAGCCCTTGCGGATGCCTGGATCACCGTGCAAATGGATGAGAACGTGAGTCTGGAAGGATATCCGGATCTCGACAGAATCCGCTGGTCGACATCGATTGTGCAGGGCAACAACCAGTTGTCCCTGCCGGTACAACTCCGGGGAGATCGCAGTGGCAGCATCGTCGTCCAGGTGGAATCTGGCGGCGCTCGCAAACAGATGCAGCTCACTGTAGAAGCCGCGACGCAGATGCAACAGGCCGGCATGTTGCCGATCAGTCTGTTCATCTGAAGACGCATCAAACGAGCAAACAACTTAAAGAGGACTTAACCATGCGTAACATTCAAAACAGCAAATCTGTAAACGTGTTCAAGAAAACTGCTCTGTCACTGCTGGTTGCATCAAGCTGCCTGTATGGCATCGCCGCAACAGCGCAGTCATCCCTCGATGCCGCTGCGGCTGCGCAGGCTTCTGCCGCCACCACAGCGTCCGCCAGAGTGAACCACGGCCAGATTGTCGATGCACTGTCTGACAATGCTTCCGGTGCCGCCAATGCCAGCGCCAATGCGGCCGCCAATGTTGCTGCAAGTGCAGACACTTCCGCTCGCCGCTCCGTGACAGCGATCACCGAAGCGGGCAACAGCACCAGCCAGTCTGCGAACGTGAATGGCGCTGCAGGCGTGGTACTGAATGCAGTAGCCGTCGCCCAGAGCGATGACGAAGTCTCTGCCGATGCCGGTGCTGTTGCCAACGCGATTCTGAGTGCTGGTGTTCGTGCCGAGCAGGCAGAAGAGAATGCCAACAACACAGTGGACGCAATCTCTTCCCAGACTGTGACACTCGGCACTGATGTAGCTGCCAATGTGTCCTCTGTGGTCGACGTCACCACCTCCGGTGCTCGCGATACAGCGGAGTCTGTCAACGACGCTGTTGAGGTGAACGCTGGTCTGGCAGTGGCTGCCGAGGTTGCCAACGAAGCGGCAATCGAGTCCTCCAGAAGCCTGAGTGACACGAATGAGCTGAGCGGCAGCATCAGCAGCGTGACTGAAGTCACTGGCAGTGTGACCGGCGGTCTGGGCCTGTAAAGACAGCTCAGCAAGGATCGAGCACGAAAGTTCCCCCTGGAAGAGGAGGTGGTCTGGCAAGGATGCCGACCACCTCCTCGATTTCAAGTTCAACACGGATCAGTACGCACCATCAGGAGATCATCATGAAAAATGGCAAACACTCCCCACTGCCCATGGCGGTTTCAGCCATCGCGCTGGCGACACTTTGCGCGGGCAGCTCAGCGACAGCGCAGCAGACCACCGAGCTGGATCTCACCATCAGTGTGATCGAGAATGGCGAGACACCTGCCGGGTTCATCAATCGACTCGAATTGCCCGCGCTGCAGACCCTCATCGATGCGGACGTGGTTGCCCAAGCGGAGGCCGAAGCGATTGCAGAGACTGTGGAAGACACCGTCACGATTTCGGACAACGCCTCACAAGTGGCAACTGACACCATTCGCGAAATCATCAGTGTCGATGGCACTGGCGGGCGCGGTGTTGGCGTGGGAGTGGATGGTGGTATTGGTGGAGGTGTTGGAGGCGGCATAGGTGGTGGAATCGGCGGTGGCGTGGGTGCAGGCGCAGGGGTCGGTGCTGGTCTGGGTGCAGTGCCACCCGCGATCGTCGACATTCTTGAACCTCGTCTGCCGCTGGATGAAACCATCACTGAAACCGCCGACAGACTCGACGGCATCAGCGACAACCTGCCAGGAAATGCTCCGGATCTCGGAGGTGTCGTTGGTGGTGCGGC
>MGYS01000019.1:46678-68120 GCA_001802565.1 Gammaproteobacteria bacterium RIFCSPLOWO2_02_FULL_57_10
GCCAGCGATGCGCTTGATGCCGTGACGGATACAGTCCCGGAAATTCCGGGACTGTAGACAAGATCCTGATCAACAGATCGCGACAGAAACTCTGACGAACAAGAGGACAAGGAATCATGGCGTTGGTTAATAGCAAGGTTTATCAGAAAATATTCCAGAATGGTTTTCGCAGGACACTGGGCATTTCCGTACTACTCGCGACCATTCCGGTGCTCGCCCAGAACAGCAGCCAGAACAGTAACCAGAACGGAAACCAGAGTGCTGCAGGGAGCAGTGCAGGAATCGAGGCTTTCAATCAGGGCAATTACGAGCAGGCGCTGGGACTTTTCGAAGCGGCCGAGCGCGCTGGAGATCAGAGCGATTCGCTGGATTACAACATCGCCGTGAGTCTCTATCGTCTCGGGCGTTACGAGGAAGCGAAGGAGCGCTTCCTGCTTCTGGTCGACAAACCCGAGTGGCAGGTCCTGGTGCGCTACAACCTCGGTCTGGTGGCCGAGGCACAGCGGGACAACGCATTGGCAGTGGAGTATTACCGTTTCTCCGCGCAGCAACAGGAGAACGAGCGTGTCAGTGCACTGGCCCAGCAGAAACTCGATGCTCTGGAGCAACAGAGTTCACAACCCTCCGTTGCTGCGACTTCCTCGCGCAGGAATTGGGCGAGTCTCGTCAGCCTGAGTGGCGGTCAGGACTCCAACGCATCGAGCCTCGCGGATGATCTGCTGGAGAGCACCAGCAGTGCAGAAGACACCTTCAGGGAACTGTTGCTCTATGGTCATGTGCAGGTCACCGGGCAGCAGGGCAATGGAGTGCGCCTCTACGGTCTCGGTTTCGACCGCGTATTCGACACTTTCGATCATCTCGACAGTCGCGTGCTTGGCATCGGTGCCGTTTACGAAAAGCCGCTGGGCAATTATCTCTTCGAGGGCGGGATACGCGCCACGAACACCACTTTGGATTCCCGCGACGTTGCCGATCAGTGGCAACTCAGTGCCGGCCTCTCGCGTCGCTTCGAGTTCGGTACGGTGAATACCAGTTACGCCTACAGCCGCTTCGATGCGGGTAGTGACTTCGCGCAGATCGATGGCGACCAGCACATGATCGAACTGGGTTGGCGCAAGCAGTTGGGTGATGTCAATCTGCGCAGTCGCTACCGTTACGAGACCAATGCGCGTGAAGACCTGGAGCGTACCGGTGCGTTTGCCAGTTACTCGCCGGATCGTCACGGCCTGCGCCTGGAAGCGCGCTGGCAGGTTACGCAGTCGTGGAGCACGGGCTTGATTGCCGAGCACATCCACAGCCGATATGACGATGCCAATCGTCTGCGCGACACGGACGGACAGATTCGCGAGGAGAAGCGGGTCAACAAGCAGAGCAGAGTGACGGCGGATGTCAGCTATCGCTTCAATCAACACTGGCGCGCCAAGGCCGAGTACCAGTACACCGACCAACGCGACAACTTCGACATCTACGCCTACGACAAACATCGCGTGCTGGGCACGGTCGAGTTCCAGTTCTGAGCCCCTGTGGGAGCGAGCCCTGCTCGCGATTCAGCGCCACACTGAACTTCAATCAGGCAAAGAATCGCGGGCGAGGCCCGCTCCCACATGCCTACAACTTGCAGCAAAGGTAAATTCCATCACCGACTGGCGCGAGGTATGAACTCACCCGAGTATCCTTCGCGATCTTGTCATTGAGAGCACGAATCGCCACGGTGTCTGCATCCTGCACTGCGTCGTCCACCACGGAACCATTCCACAGTGCGTTATCCAGCGCCACCATCCCGCCAGGCCTCAACAACTGCAGCGCCAGCTCGTAGTAGGCATCGTAGCCGGTCTTGTCCGCGTCGATGAACACGAAGTCGAATGTGCCTGCCTCGCCATCCGCCAGCAGTGCCTCCATCGTCTTCTGCGCCGGGGCCAGCCGCAGATCGATCCTGTTGGCGACGGCCGCTTGTTGCCAATAGCGTTTCGCCACGGCTGTCCACTCCTCACTGATATCGCAGGCGATCACGATGCCGTCGGATGGCAACGCCAGTGCTGTGATCAACGTGCTGTATCCGGTGTAAACGCCTACTTCGATTGTGCGCCGGGCGTTCAGAGATTTCAGGAGCACGGTCATGAAGCACGCCTGCTCGTGGGAGATCTGCATCTGGGCGCCTTCCATCGAGGAGGTCTCCGTGTGCAATGTCTGCAACACCGGTGACTCGGGTTCGAGGTGCTCAGTGATATAGCGATTGATAGGTTCGTCGACCTTGATCCAGCGGTTCATGGTTGCTCCTTTCAGACCAGTGATCTTCTGGGCATTGACGTTTCTGCGGAAACGCTTTTCCAGCAGAGGCGCCATTTCGTTAAATCCCATTTTCTTGAGGTACGACATGCGCTGGTCGCGCCCCCACCTGGCTTCGGTGAAGCGTGCAATACCAATCAAGTCTTCCCTGGCTTTGACGGTAATCTTGAAAGAGTGCATTAATGCGTTTCGCTGTCCAGTTCATCCATGAGGGAATTATAGCCGTAGTCTGCAGTTCCGCTGCGTTCGCCCTCCTCCAGTAATTGGCGCAGGCGTTCGCGGCGGGCTTCCATATCCTCAAGTACTCTGAGACCGGCACGGACAACTTCACTCGCGGAACCGTATCTACCACTCTTGAGTTGTGCCGCGATGAATTCGTCAAAGTGATCCCCCAGAGAGATGCTGGTATTCTTGGTCATGACAACTCCTTGGCTACCAATATTTGGTATCTAATGGTAGTTTCTAGGTAGTGTTTGATCAACCCTGCTTTGCAAACTCTCTACCGCGCATCCTGTTTGAGACCCAGAGAAACCTACCCGTGGTTTCAAGAGATAACCACCCATGAAAGTACACTCAGTAAAAGACATCTCCGACGCTGTGACCAAAGGCATGGAGGAGGGCGGACTGATTCTTTGCGAAGAAGACCTGTCGCCCATCTTCTTTGATCTGCGGTCAGGACTTGCTGGTGAGCTTTTGCAGAAGTTCGTCAACTACCGCGTGCCTCTGGCACTCGTGGTGAAGGATCCGTTTGCCTACAATCAGCGCTTCGGGGAGCTTGCGCGAGAGCTGCAAAAACACTCCACGGTGCGGGTTTTTCCTGCTCTTGAAACTGCCTCTGCATGGCTGGAATCCAGGCGCTCATGAGAATCGAGCCTTACTCGTCATCTCGGGCAATGGAAATCGCTGATCTTTTCCACGCCGCCGTGCACGCCATCGACTCGTCAATCTATACCCCGGAGCAAAAGGAGGCCTGGGCGCCTACCCCGCCTGATTACGCGCACTGGGCTGGGCGCCTCGACACCAAAAGGCCGTTCATGGCGATCATCGGCGATCGCGTGGCGGGTTTCATGGAACTCGATTCGGATGGTCATATCGATTGCACCTACACGCATCCGGATTTCCAGGCACGAGGTGTGGCGTCCGCGCTGTACGCGCATCTTCTCGAAGAGGCACTACGACGGAACATGACGCGTCTGTACGTCGAGGCGTCGTTCGTTGCCCGGCCATTCTTCGAGCGGCGTGGGTTCGTGATGCTCAATCAGAACGAGGTGCGTCGCCACGGTGTCACTCTCACGAACTTTTCCATGGAGAAGGATCTGAGTGTTCCTGACGCTTGATCCTTTTGATCTATCTCAATACCCCTTTCCACCAAAGTCGCATACTAACCTCGAGTCAAATCTTTCAACTTTGCCTTTGAGGTGCCACATGACTTCGCTGAAAAGCAACTTCATCAAACTTTTGATCGTACTCTCCATGGTCGTGGTTCTGCTCGTCACATTGAGCCTGTCGCTCGCATCATCGTTCCGCGAAGCGACAGCGCAGTCGTCAGCACATTCTCAGAACATCGCAATCGGATTCAGCGGCGACCCCATGCCCTTGTCGATTCGCAGTGGCGATGCCATGAACAGGAATTCATAGCGGCCCAGTTCCTTTGCAGTCTGCGCGACGCGTTCGAAATCCAGATTGTCGAAGATTCCAACGCCCAGTGACACCAGTGCAAGGCTGTGCAACGGCAGTCGTACATTGGGGATACCACTGGGCGACACGTCGTTCCACAAGTCATGGCCGATGAAAGAGACACCGCGCTCCTTCAGGAAGAAGGCGACGTCCGCGTGATAGCCCGCGACTCCCTCTGAGGTTGGCCAGGCACCCAATGCTTCACGACGCTTCCAGCGCCCGGTGTAGAGCAGAATCACATCGCCCGGTTCAACAGTGACGCCTTGAATTCTCTCCAGCTCCAGCAAATCCTCGTAGTGAATCGCCGTGCCCGGCTCCAGCCAGCCCTCTGGGGTTGCCTTACCCGGCAATAGTGTCGCATCGAAGAGAATGCCGCGCGTGATCACTCCGTCCTTCTGCGCGTTGATGTCGCCGCGTGGGCAGCCACCGACCGCTTCCACTTCCTGATAGCTCATGCCGTTGTAACCGAAGCCTTCATGCATGATGTGACAGTTCACCGAGTCCAGATGACTGTGAATGGTGCCGTGATAACTGCCGTCGTACTGGATCTGGTCGGAAGCACCGGTCGGGCTGACGCGCAACACCTGGCGCAGAAGTTTGGCCGAGGCATCGACTGCATCCACTTCGTTGACATCGTGGGCCAGCGAGACCGTGATGCCTTCGGTGACCAGTGCCGCCGCCTGCACGCGTTTCTCCGGCGTGATGAGGTTGGAAGCGCCCATGCCGTCGTCCGGCCCCCAGCGATTCCAGTTGGAGAGTTCGTCCATCGCGTGTTCGAATTCGGCTTCGGTGGTGATGGTGCGCGGGGCTTGGGCCAGGGCCCATGGACTGCTCAGGCAAAGTGCCAGCAGGAGCGTCGGAACGAGGGGTGTGGTCAGCACTGAGCGTGCGATGGGATGTCGTGATTGGGTCATGGGTTTGAGCTCCTGTTGTGCTTGTTTTTTGTTATTGTTCCGAGGGCAGGTTGCGGCATGATATAGGGGTTCTTGACGGAAAAGGAATATTTGCCATGAGTATCACCATACAGCAGATCACTTCGACGGAATTGCCATTGATGGACGCCCTTCTCAAGATGTTCGGTGAAGCGTTCTTTGAAGTGGAAACCTATACCAGACACAAGCCCAGTGCGGAGTACTTGCGCCGCTTGCTTGACAAGGATTCTTTCATCGCACTGGCTGCAGTGCGAAATGGTGAAGTCGTTGGCGGACTCGCCGCTTACGAGTTGATGAAGTTCGAGCAGGAGCGCAGCGAAATCTATATCTACGATCTCGCCGTTGCTGAAGCGCATCGTCGTCAAGGCGTTGCAACAGCGCTGATCGAGCATCTTCGGAAAATTGCGCAGGAGCGAGGTGCCTGGGTCATCTACGTGCAGGCGGATCTTGTCGATGAACCCGCGGTTGCGTTATACACCAAGCTGGGCGTGCGAGAGGACGTGTTGCACTTTGATATTGCGGTCAATGATGACAAACAGGGAGATCAACAATGAATTCTGAAAAGCAGATGCATGGTCATTGCCTATGCGGCGCCGTGTCGGTACGCACACCTGTGGTGACCGATGTGGAGGCATGCCACTGCGGCATGTGTCGTCGCTGGGGTGGCGGTCCGTTTCTCTCTGTCCATATCGGGCCCGATGTGGAGATCACCGGCGAAGAGCACATTACCTGGTTCGATTCATCAGAGTGGGCAGAGCGCGGCTTCTGTCGTCACTGCGGTACCCATATTTTCTACAAGGTGAAGCCGACGCGGCATTACATCGTGCCAGCTGGCCTTTTTACGGATCAATCGGTGTTCGAGTTCAAGGAGCAGATTCTGGTCGACAGGAAACCAGCCTACTATGAGTTCGCCAATCAGACACGAATGCTCACGGAGAAACAATTTTTCGAGAAATATGCGCAGCAGTAGCGTACAGTCTCGCGTGTGACCAGGAACAGCACGGTGCAAACGTGCGGGAGAGAGTGATGGAAAAGACTCTTGAGAAACTGAAGGAACATCTGATCTCGCTGACCGTAGCCATTCGGGAGCGCGACGAGAATACAGCCAATCACTGCGACCGCACCGGAGAGCTCGCGCTGGCGATCGGGAGACACTGCAGACTCTCCTCCCGTGAACTGGATTTGCTGCGCATCGCCTCGCCGATGCATGACCTTGGCAAGATCGGCATCCCTGACAGCATTCTTCTCAAACCGGGTCAGCTTGACGCAACGGAGTGGGAGGTGATGAAGACCCATGCCGAACGTGGTTATCTGATTCTTTCCGCGATGCATGATGAGGATGCGCAAACGATCGCCACCGTGGTGCGTCATCATCATGAGAGTTTCAATGGGCAGGGCTACCCGCATGGGCTCGCTGGTGAAGAGATTCCGCTGCTGTCGCGCATTCTTGCTCTGGCTGACAGTTACGATGCCATGGCGTCACGTCGCTCTTACCATGAGCCCAAGTCTCATGCGCGCATCATGACCATCCTCAACGAGGAAGATCACGGCAAGTTTGATCCTTATCTACGTGAGAAATTTTCGAGCTTCATTGCCACGAGCCCGTTTCGCGCGTTGACCTGACAAGATCATCTGTCCGATGAATCAGTGGCGCCTGCTCTCGCTCTTGAGTGCTCCAATGCACCACTGGGCTCCCTTCACTACTCCGCGAGCGACTACCAGTAGCGCCAGTCTCACTCTTTCGCCCATGCTCAGGTTGTCCGTGGCGTTCAATCGATGCAGGTTGCGACTGACCCACGGCTGGCTGTGCGCGTAAGCAGCCGCGCGGCGCGACACTCGGGTCAGGACATAGAGGGCCAGAAACAGGAAAAGCAGACCGGGGATGATTGGCAGGATCAGTCCCACCAGCCCGATCAGCAGGAAGAGGGCGATCAGGACAACGCCTATCACCTTGTAGGCAAAGGGCAGTGGACGAAAATAGGGCTTGGGCAGATGCACGGGCAACTCCTTGAAACTCTGGATGTGACTAACCCTATGCAGGCCTCGTGCCAGCCTTTAACCCATTGATTTAAAATGTAATAAAAATACCCGGTGATGTCCTGGTGGTGAGAATCGACACAAGTTGGTCAACGATTCTGCCGCTTGTGATATGTTCGCGTTTGCGTTCGACACTGCAAATTCACGAGGTCATATGTTCGATAGATCGCTGCTGCCGCTGTTCCTCTCCACCCTGCTGACGGCCACGGGGAGTGTTGTCCTGTCGTGGACTCCAACGGCATCAGCCAACGACACCGATCCGCGAGCACGCGAAGTGGGCATTGCCCCCGGCAACCACGCACCCGGACCTCACAATGTGATTACCGATGTGGCTGGGGTGCTCGTGGGCCAGGTCACTCTCATTGAGGGTGACGCGGTGCGTACCGGTGTGACGGCCATTCTTCCCCATGGTGGCAATCTGTATCAGGACAAGGTGCCTGCCGGGTTTTCCCAGGGCAATGGCTATGGAAAGATGATGGGCACCACGCAGGTGATCGAGCTGGGTGAAGTGGAGACGCCGATACTGCTGACCAATACGTTGTCGGTGCCCGAGGCTGCCGCAGGCATCATCGAGTGGACACTGCAACAGCCGGGCAACGAGCAGGTGCGTTCCGTGAACGCTGTGGTGGGCGAGACCAATGACGGTCGCATCAACGACATTCGGCTGCGCGCGGTCAGGCCGGAGCACGCGATTGCCGCCATTGAAACCGCGAGTGATGGCGCAGTGCAGGAGGGCAGCGTCGGTGCGGGTGTCGGCACGGTCACGTTCGGCTGGAAAGGGGGCATTGGGTCCAGTTCGCGAGTGCTGGCCGATGAGCTCGGGGGTCACACGATTGGCGTCCTCGTGCAGACGAATTACGGTGGTACGTTGAATGTGCTGGGGGTGCCGATTACACCGGAAGATCTCCATGGCGGTACAGACGTGGCCACCGCGACGAGTCCTGATGGTTCGATCATGATCATCATCGCCACGGATGCGCCGCTGTCGGACCGCAATCTCGAACGCCTCGCTGCCAGAGCCTTTCTTGGAGTGGGCAGAACGGGCTCTGCGATGTCGAACGGATCGGGGGACTATGCACTGGCATTCTCCACGGCAGAAAGTGTGCGACGTACCACCTTGCGGCGCGAGCAGCCGTACACATTGGAAGATTGGCCTAACGAATTGATGACACCGTTGTTCGAGGCGACAGTGGAGGCAACGGAGGAAGCGATCTACAACGCGCTGTTCAAGGCCAGTGATGTCGTTGGAATTCATCCGCAGCGCTATCCGCAGATACCGGTGCAGTCACTGCTGGATTTTCTCAGAGAGAAAGGGGCGCTGTGAGAGGCGCCATGTCTCTCTTGCGCACCTCAGCACAGGAGGCATGGTGTTGCTGACCTTCAGAGAAATTACCTGCACGTCTCCGCTGTACCTCCAGACGCTGGCGCTGCGCGAGCGCGTGCTGCGCATTCCTATCGATCTCGTGCTGTCGGCCGACGATATTGCCGGCGAAGACCAGCAGCGTCACTTCGTGATGCTGGACGTAGATGATCTTGTGGCCTGTGTCGTCATCAAGCCACTGCATGTCACCAGCGTCAAGCTGCGACAGATGGCGGTGTCTTCGCTGTACCAGGGCCGGAATGTCGGGAGAGACCTGATCGTTGCCGTGGAAGAGGTGCTGGTCGGCAGTGGTATTACCGACATCGAAATGTCCGCACGGCAGAGCGCGATCGGATTCTACGAAAAGCTCGGTTACCACGTGACTGGCGAGCCTTACATCGAGCAGGGCATTCCCCATGTTCGCATGGAGAAAGCCCTGCGCTGATTACTCCTCTATCCAATCACTCCTGTATGGGATCACTCCCCGGGCTTATACGTCCGCACTGCTCGCTGCTCCACATCCTCGCGATAGAACGCTGCATCCTTGAACTGCACGTCCACGTAGCGCTGGGCCTGATCGTCGAAGTGCGGAGAATCCGGATCAGAGTTCTGACCACCCGCGAGCATGGTCTTCGCACGCACGCGCTCACCGAATTCCACTACTGCCACGAAGCTGTTGCCCGAGGTGCCATAGATGCGATTGGTGCCGGGGTAGGCACGCGCACCGAAGGACGCGAGAGCACCCCAGCGGGACGAGGCGAGTCCGACAGGCAGACTCGGACCATTGTCGTCGTAAGAGTGATCTATGGCACCTGTCAGGCGTTGATAGCGGTTGATCTCGCCCCACGGGGTCTCCCAGGTGCCGAATGCACTCGTTAGCTGCGCGATGGTGTCGCTGAAGACCTGCAGACGCTCCTCCTCGGGACTGTCGGTTCCCAGCCAGTTGATCTGTTCCATCTGCGTCATGCCGTCCGGAACGTCGATCGTCTGCGCCGCGTTCATGCCATAGAAGTGCGCCAATGACATCGCGACGGAATCGGCACTCGTGCGCATGTCCCAGTCGCGCAGCAGTGCAATCGGTTGCTCCAGCGCGGGCCAGTCTGTGGATGATGCGTCCCAGGCGCGGACGAGTCCGGGGATCAGTTGCTCGAAGCCCGGAAGGTAGGGGTCGTAGGCCAGTTCGATCAACGAATCGAGTGTGAGTTGCGACGCTTCGCGCAGCAATGGCACCACGTGTATGCCACGGAAGTTTTCCGCATCCGGAGCCATATAGGCCGGATAGTCTTCCCGTCGCGGGCTGTACTCGTCAGCGGCAGTGAACGGTGTGGAGTTGGTGTTCTGTATCCAGCCGTTGGGAGGATTGAGCAGATTGATGGTGTCTTCGACCTCGTGCACACCCCGCCAGTCGGTTGCCGGATTGCTGCCGTCAACCGGCTGTGAATAGTCAAACTGCGGGTCACGCACAGGCATGAAGTTGCCATGGAAGTAGGCGATATTGCCTTCGGCATCCGCAAACATGGTGTTGTTCGAGGAGTTGGTGCGAATGTCCATCATCTCGCGGAACTCTGCGTAATTGGCTGTCTTCATGCGCAGGTATGACTGACGCAGGGCATCGACCGTATTCCAGTTGATGCGTGTGACGACCCAGTCGCCTTCGAGCTGGTGAGTGATCGGACCGTGGTGGGTGCGGTACATCGGAAACGTGCGCTGTGTCAGAGAGTTGCCTTCGCGAACACTGAGTGTGACCTCAGACACCTCGACGGGGCGCAGTTCATCGCCATAACGATACTTGAGCACACCGTTGTCGTTCACAACGTCTTCGACATAATGGTCGATGAAGTCGGCGGCAGTGGTCATGTGCATCCAGCCGGTCGTTTCATTGAAGCCCTGATAGATGAAGAACTGACCCCATGTGACTGCACCGTAGGCATTGAGTCCTTCCTCGCTGAAGACATGGGCTTCGCCCCGAAAGAAGAAACTGGTGTGCGGATTGATCAGCAGCATGGCGTCGCCGGAGGCCGTGCGCTCGCCACTCACTGCTATGCCATTCGAGCCCGCGGGTTCGAAGAATATCGAATCGGACAGAGGGGCCGAAGGGACTGTCGCGACTTTGCGACTCTCCGCTTCTGTCGGTGTGGAGGCGAGTGGAACGCTGGCGGCGAGTGTCTCAGCCTGTGAGTAGAATGCTTCGATACCCGGCAGCGGAATCTGCTCGATGTCGCCACCGATGGAGCCCTCGAAGAAATAGAACGGCATCCACGACTCAAAACGGGTCAACAGGCGCGGTTGTACCTGCGGATTCATCAGCAGGTAGTAATTGAGGCCATCGGCGAATGCGTCGCACAGTGCCTGCAGCCATTCCGGAGCGGCGTCATAGGCGGCTCGCGCTTCTTCTTCTGTCATGTAGAGACGGGCGCGCAGATCGCTATAAAGTGCCGCTTCTCCCTCGACTTCCGCGAGCCTGCCGATGGCCCAGATGTAGTTGCGCTCCACGCGGGAAAAGTCATCCTCGGCCTGGGCATAGAGCAGTCCGAAGACGGCGTCGGCATCCGTTGGGGCGTAGATGTGAGGTACGCCATAGTCATCGCGAATGATCGTGACTCGGTCGGCAATGGACTGCAGTCGCTGCTGCTCTGCTGAGAGTTGTTGCACCGCCTGGACAGGAGTCTCTGTGGAGACTGACTCCTGAGAGGGAGGTGAACAGCTCACCAGGGCGAACAGTAATACCAGCAGGGTGAGCGTGCGCGAGGTGGCGATGACTGGCATGGGAAGTCTCCGGATTCTGGGTTTTTTCGGCTGCAGTGCGGTGCTATATTGGGAGTTCCGGCGAATAATGACAAGCATGGGAGCAGCGAATGGAACAGGTTATCGATCACCAGATGATGAACATGTTTGCGGTGCCACTTTATCGTGCATCGCTGCAGCGTGGTTTCACGGAGGAGGAGATACGTTTCATCCAGAGTGAGTTGCGCGATCCCGTGCTGGCAATTTCCAACCACTCGTCGAAAAACAAGAATGTACTTGGCGCCGAACAGATGCGGGATATTCGCAAGGTGCTGCAGGACAATCTCGACAATTTTTTCCGGATTGTCTTCAACACGTCGAACAATGTGCAGTTGAAGATCACACAGTCGTGGCTGACGCGCACCATCAAGGGGCAATCCCACCACGCTCACACACATCCGAACAGCATCGTCAGTGGTGTGCTCTACATCAATCTGGCGCCACAGGATGGCATCAATTTCTATCGCAACGAAGACAACCAGTGGTATGAACTGTTGCGCAAGGAAGACAGCTACTACAACGCGTACCGTTATTTCATCCAGACGTCAGTCGGCGATATTGTGCTCTTTCCCTCGCATGTGCGACATGGTGTGCAGCAGGTGACGGAGAATGTCGAACGTGTGAGTCTGTCGTTCAACACGTTCTTCTCGGGTGAGCTGGGTCGGGAGGAATTCTCCAACGCCTTGCGCATCACGGTGGAATAGCGCCTAACTCTCGAACCCCGTGCCCTTGAAGCCTTTGCTGACGATGTAGACTTCGCGGGAGCGGGCACGTGACGCATCGGGTTTTCTCACGACGACTTTGTCGAAGCTGGTGCGCAGGTCCTTCAGGAACTGTTCGTAGCCTTCGCCGTGAAATATCTTGGTGAGAAAGCTGCCATTGTGCTTGAGCGTCTGGCGCGCCATGTCGAGTGCCAGTTCGACCAGATACATGGACGAAGCCTGGTCTGCGGCGTCGACACCACTGATGTTGGGCGCCATGTCTGAAATGACCAGATCTGCCTTCTCGCCATCGAGTGCCGCGAGGATCTGGTCAAAGACTTCCTGTTCAGTGAAGTCACCCTGAATGAATTCCGTATGCGGGATCGGGTCCATGGGCAGGATGTCCGAGGCCACCAGCTTGCCCTTGCTGCCAAGCAGCGGGGCGACGATCTGCGACCATCCCCCGGGCGCAGAGCCCAGATCGAGCACGATCATGCCGGGGCGCAGCAGCTTGTCCTTGTCGAGCAGCTCGATCAGCTTGTAACTGGCACGCGAGCGGTAGCCGTCAACCTGAGCCCGCTTCACATAGGGGTCGTTGACGTGTTCTTCCAGCCAGCGGTTGCTGCTCTTGGATCGGGCCATGGGGTGTGTTTCCCGGTTTGGGTTTCTTAAGAGGGTGGTTCGGGAAGCGAAGCATACCAGCTTGGGGTGCCCTGTGGGAGCGGGCCCTGCCCGCGAATGAAGTCTGGGAGTAGAATCGATCGCGAGCAAGGCTCGCTCCCACAGCGTTGCGCGGATACAATGGCGCCCAACACATATTTCTCAGTACAGCCTCTGCCGGAGCCACCGGCCAGGACTTTCACATGATCCGCATCACCGAACTCTCCCTGCCGCTGGGGCACGCTGCCGATGCACTGCGCATGGCGATAGTCGCCCGTCTGCAGATCGACAGCGACGACCTGCTCGATTTCACCGTCTTCAAGCGCAGCTACGATGCCCGCAAGAAGAACAGCGAGATCACTTTCGTCTACATCATTGACGTCTCTGTTCGCGAAGAGGAGAAAGTTCTCCAGCGTCTCGCCGACGACAGGAATGTGCGACCAGCCCCGGACACGCGCTATCACGTTGTGGCGCAGGCGCCGGAGAACCTGACAGAGCGCCCCATCATCATCGGATTTGGTCCGTGTGGATTGTTCGCCGCGTTGACGCTCGCACAGATGGGATTCAAACCCATCGTGCTGGAGCGAGGCAGGGACGTGCGTACCCGCACGAAAGACACCTGGGCACTGTGGCGCAAGAACGTCCTCACTCCGGAATCCAACGTGCAGTTCGGCGAGGGTGGAGCGGGGTTGTTCTCCGACGGTAAACTCTACAGCCAGATCAAGGATCCGAAGTTCTACGGCCGCAAGGTCATGCATGAGTTCGTGCGTGCCGGAGCGCCGGAAGAGATCATGTTCGTCAGCAAGCCACACATCGGCACGTTTCGCCTGACCGGTGTCGTATCCACCATGCGCGAGGAAATCAGAGCGCTGGGCGGGGAAGTGCGTTTCGAGAGTCGTGTCACCGATCTGCTGATGCAGGACGGGCGTGTCGAGGGCGTGGTGTTGGCGGATGGCGAAGAGATCCGCAGTCGCTATGTCGTGCTCGCACTGGGACACAGCTCCCGCGACACGTTTCGCATGTTGCATCGTCGTGGCGTGTTCATCGAGGCCAAACCCTTCGCGATCGGTTTTCGTATCGAGCATCCGCAGTCGCTCATCGACAAGGCGCGCCTTGGCAAGTATGCGGGACACCCGGAACTGGGTGCGGCAGATTACAAGCTGGTGCACCATGCGAAGAACGGCCGCGCGGTATACAGTTTCTGCATGTGTCCCGGTGGCACAGTGGTCGCTGCCACATCCGAAGAGGGGCGCGTGGTGACCAATGGCATGAGTCAGTATTCACGCAATGAGCGTAACGCCAATGCGGGCATCGTGGTCGGCATCAATCCGGCGGAAGATTTTCCCGGCAGTCCTCTCGCCGGAATTGAATTGCAGGAGGCCCTGGAATCGAGAGCCTACACTCTGGGAGGCAGCGACCATTGCGCACCAGGCCAGCTCGTGGGTGACTTCGTGCGCCGCAGACCGTCGAAAGAATTCGGTGAGGTAGAGCCGTCCTACAAACCAGGTGTTCTTCTGGGTGATCTGGCGCCTTCGTTGCCCGCCTATGCCATCGATGCGATTCGCGAGGCTCTGCCGGAGTTCGGCAAACAGATTCGTGGTTTTGATCGCGCCGATGCCGTTCTGACCGGTGTGGAAACCCGCACATCATCGCCCGTGCGCATCACGCGCGATCACGAGACGCTGCAGAGTTTGAATCTGCGTGGTCTGTATCCTGCAGGCGAAGGCGCTGGCTACGCCGGTGGCATCCTGTCGGCAGGCGTGGATGGCATCAAGGTGGCAGAAGCGCTGGCGAAGGCGATGCTCGCTGACATGGGTGGGGGCGCATGACATGAGGCTCAGTCTCGACGATATCAAGAAACTGCAACAGAAGAAGTACCGCAGCGAGTTCGGTTTTTTTCTGGCCGAAGGCGAGCACCTGGTGCAGGAGCTGGAGAAGGCGGCGCAACAGAATGCAGCGCTGCAGGATTGCGAACTCTATATCACGAATCGCTACGAACACTGGCGCACGGATTTCAGAACACATCTGCTGACTGAAAAACAGATGTCACAGATTGCCGACACCACCACACCCCAGGGCATCATCGCGCTTGTGCCCATCAGTGCGGTGTTAATAGAGAGTGCACAGCCAACCCAGTCTCACAACAAGCGCGAGCGCGCGATCTATCTGCACGAGATTCAGGATCCCGGCAATCTCGGCACCGTGTTGCGTACGCTCGCGTGGTTCGGAAATTTTCGGTGTCTGCTCAGTCCCGGCAGTGTCGATCCCTTCAATCCGAAAGTGGTGCGTGCCAGCATGGGAGCCATCTTCCATGTATCGATTGAGGTGGATGTGGTGCTCGAAACGTTGCAGGAGCGTTTCGATCGCATTGCGTGTCTGGACATGGAGGGCGGCAGTGTCAGCTCGGCAGCCTTTCGCAAGTTTGACTGTTACGTGTTCGGCAACGAAGCGCGCGGAGTGCCTCGTGCGGCAATCGAAGAGCTCGGCGCACAGCCGTTCGCGATCGGCGGCAGTGGCACTATCGAGTCGTTGAATCTCGCCTCCGTGGTGAACATGTGTGCGTACGAACTCAATCGCGACTCCTGATTTTTTCATTTCCATTGGAATCACAACTGATCAACAACAGAAAGGACAACCCGGCAATGCCAAAGAGCAGAAAGTACGATATTCGCGTGACGCAGACGGAAGCAGGATGGAGCGGCGAAATTGTCAGACGCGCCTCGGCGAAGAAATCTGTCGTGTCAAAAGCCCAGGATGGTTTTGCGACCGAGGCCGAAGCTCGGGCTTGGGCAGATTCAGAGATGGTCACGTTTCTCGCGCTCAACGAGCGCAACAAGCGCAAGCGTTGACGTCTCCAGGCAGTTGACATTCCCTCGCCAAAAGTTCATGTTCTGCGCCACGCTTTTACCGCCTTCCAATAGCAAAAATCGAGGTGATGCATGAACAAGAACAAGCTTCTGTACTCCGCTGTCGCAACCGGTCTGCTGGCCGTGTTGCCGGGTCTGGCACTGGCCCAGGCCGGAGCTCGCGGTCCTGAAGAACACGCCGATGTCACTCCCGTGAACAACTTGCCAAACCCCTATGAAACCGTTCGCAACTGGGGCACTCCACCGGAAGGCAGAACGTGGGGCTCCATCAGTGCCATCAACATCGATATCGATGGCGAGAGCCTGTGGGTCGGTGATCGCTGTGGCGCCAATTCCTGCGCGAATTCCACTGTCGATCCGATTGTGAAACTGAATGCCGAAGGTATGCCGGTGTTGAGTTTTGGTGCGGGTCTCATTCTTTGGCCGCATGGCATGGATGTGGATCGTGAAGGCAACGTCTGGGTCGTGGACGCGCGCTCCGCAAACGCAGCGGAACTCGCCGCCAATCCGGCTGCTGCAGGCAAGGGCCACACGGTATTGAAGTTCAGCCCGACCGGTGAACTGTTGCTGACTCTCGGGACCCCTGGCGAGGCCGGTGATCCGCCCACGCATTTCACGGAACCCAACGATGTACTGGTTGCGCCCGATGGCAGCATCTTCGTGGCGGAGACACATGGCGCCCAGTTCCAGGACGAGCCCGGTCCCAACTCCAAGAGCCGAATTTCCAAGTTCGCGCCGGATGGCACATTCATCAAGAGTTTCGGTGAGTGGGGTTTCGAGGACGGGCAGTTGCGTTCACCACACTCGCTGGCAATGGACTCACAGGGTCGTCTGTTCGTGGCCGATCGTGGCAATCGTCGTATCCAGATCTTCGATCAGGAAGGTGGACACATCGACACCTGGTATCAGTTCAGCCGCATCAGCGGGCTCTACATCGACGCCAACGACATGCTCTATGCCATCGACTCTGAATCTGACGAGAACTACAACCCGGGTTGGCGCAAGGGCCTGCGTGTAGGCAATGCCCGCACCGGCGAAGTGCTGTACTACGTCCCCGAGCACAACTCCGAGCGTCCCACCGGCATGGGTGGTATTGGTGCGATGGGAGAGGGTGTTGCGGTTGCGGCTGATGGCACTGTCTATGGTGGCGAAGTGGGTCCGGTACAGGGGCTCACCAAGTTCATCCCACGTCTCATTGATTGATGACGCGATTGGTTTGTGGAAAAAAACGGCCGGGCAAGATGCGATCTTTTACCCGGCCAAGACCCAAACGACTTGATGTCGGGAAAGAGAGTAACCCGCTGTCCGTGTGCAGCCATTGATCTAGATCAGCAATGGCTGCATTCGGAAAAAACAGGGGAGCAATCAGCAGTCGGTGGGTTTGAGACGGGCGGCGGCCTTCAGGCCGGCCATGTCGAGGACATGGATTTCCTTGTTGTCCACGGCAAGAATGTTCTGCTTCTGCAGGCGACTGAACACTCGACTGACAGTTTCCAGCGTGATGCCCAGATAGCTGCCGATTTCCGCGCGGGTCATGGGCAGTCGGAACTGTGTGGCCGAGAGTTTGCGACGGTGATTGCGACTGGAAATGCTCAGCATCAGCGCTGCCACCCGCTCTTCAGCATCGTTGCTGCTCAACATCGTCAGCATCTGCTGGTCCTTCACGATCTCCTGCCCCATCAAGCGAAAGAAGCGGCCCTGCAGAGAAGGGATCCTGGCGCTCAGCTCTTCGAGCTGGTGAAACGGAATCTCGCAGAATGAACCGGTTTCCAGTGCGATGGCGGAGTGGCCATGGCGATTGCTGCTGATGCCATCCATGCCGACGATTTCTCCGGGCAGGAACAAGCCGGTGACCTGCTCAACTCCGTCCCACGTGCTCTTGAACGTCTTGAAGCTGCCTGCACGAATCGCGTAGATGGCCTTGAACTCGTCGCCCTCGCGATAGAGATAGTCACCCCTGCTCAGTGCGCGGCCACGTTTGACGATCTCGTCGAGACGGGTGATTTCCTGCGCGTCCAGAGCGATGGGCAGGCATAGTTCTCCCAGTCGGCAGTCGCCGCAGGAAACGCCTGGATTTGTGTGGCACGCCCGCATCCGCGGTTGCAACCCCGTGTCGGTAGTAATTGCCTGTTCAGTTGCTTTCACATTGTGTTCCCGGGATGAATGACAGTCATGCCTGACATTGTCTCCCTATTCAAACGCATCGGCAATCACTATCTCCTTGTTTTCCGTGTGGGTTATATCGCGCGTGAGAATACCGGGCTCGCCACGGAATTGCGCTGCAGATACTCATCGAACACCATGCAGAGATTACGTAGCAGCAGGGCCCCCTCAGGGGTAACTATCATGTTCTTGCTGTCAGTCCAGGCGATCAGTCCGTCGCGCTCGAACTGCTGCAGCTCCACAAGCGCTATGCGGAAGTGCTGCGCGAAATCAATTCCGAACTCCGCTTCAATGGTCTCGATATCAAGAGATCGATAGCACGTCAGCTGCTGAATGATGGCTCGGCGCAGAATGTCTTCGACGCTTGATACCAATCCCCTCGCAACAGGCAATTGATTCATGTCCAGTGCCAGGTAGTAATCCTCCAACTTGGTGGCGTTCTGAGCAAACACGAGTCCTGTGCTGCTGATCGAGGAAACACCCAGGCCGACGAGATCCGTGGCCTTGTCGATGGAATAGCCCTGAAAGTTGCGGCACAGCCGACCTTCCTTTCTTGCAATGGCCAGCGGGTCGCTCTTCTTCACGAAGTGATCGATACCGACGTATTCGTACCCTGCGGCTGTCAGTGTGCCGATGATGGACGTCAGCATTTGCAGCTTCACACTGGCAGACGGAATGTCGGCGGCGCTGATGGCGCGTTGGCCAGGAAAACGATCCGGAAGATGCGCGTAGTTGTAATAACTGATGCGATCAGGCGAGAGCGCAATCACGTGTCGCAGAGTGGCATTGATGGATTCCAGTGACTGCAGTGGCAAACCGTAGATGAGATCGAAATTGAGTGAGCGAAATCCGCTGCTGCGAATCGCCTGAGTCAGTTCCCGTACCGACTCCACTGACTGCTGACGATTGATTGCGCGCTGCACATTCTCATCGAAATCCTGGATGCCGAGGCTGATACGATTGAAACCAAGTCCGCGCAGCAGTTGTACCCGTTCCAGATTCACAGTGCGTGGATCCACTTCGATGGAGTAGTCACGCCCCGCGTGGTTGACCAGATTGAAGTAGTGCGCCGTATGATGGATCAACTCGGTCATCTCGGCGTCGTCGAGAAACGTCGGTGTCCCGCCCCCGAGATGCAGCTGTGTGACCGGGCGTTGATGCAGATTGGTCTGCAGTCGCAGAAGAGCCATCTCCTTGCGCAGGTGATCGAGGTACTTGCGTGCCGCATTCTTGTTGCGGGTCACCACCTTGTTGCAGCCGCAGTAGAAGCAGGGCGAGCTGCAGAACGGGACATGGATATAGATGGAAACCGGATCGCTTGGCAACGCATGGTCACCGCGCTCTTGCAAGGCTTCCAGATAGTCCTGGGGCGTCAACGTCTTGAATTCGGTCGCGGGAGGATATGACGTATAGCGTGGGCCGGGCCTGTCGTATTTTCCCAGCAACTCGCTGATGCGCGAAGACGGGAGTGTGCGGTCGCGCTCTCTGTCATAGTGATGATTCATGATGGAAGACAGTGATGGGTTCATGGGCGAAAGTTTAGTGCAGCCCGTCTGCGGTGCCATGACATACATCAATGAAGTGAGTGGTGTCGAAAACTTGCCTCAAGGTTCGACCAGGTTGACAATCCATGACATTCAAGGCGCTGCAACAAGGAGATAACCGTGACAGCATTGACCCTCTATACCAATCCACAGTCCCGTGGCCAGATCGTCCGCTGGATGCTTGAAGAACTGGGCGTGCCCTACGACACCGTGGTTCTGGGGTACGGCACCACCATGAAGGCCCCCGAATATCTTGCGATCAATCCCATGGGCAAGGTGCCTGCCATCCGGCATGGCAACACGGTTGTCACCGAAGGTGCCGCGATCTGTGCTTATCTGGCCGACCAGTTTCCCGACAAAGGGCTGGCGCCAGCAGTGCAGTCTCCCATGCGCGGTACTTACTACCGCTGGTTGTTCTTCGGTGCCGGACCGCTGGAAATGGCGGTGACCGCGAAGGCCATCAACTGGGAGGTGCCGGAAGGGCGCAGCGCCATGGTGGGTTTCGGTAACTACACGGACACGCTCGATGCACTGGAGACAGCTCTGCTGCCGGGGCCGTGGATATGCGGCGAGCAGTTCACGGCTGCCGATGTCTATGTGGGTGCGGCAATCTCCTGGGGCATGATGTTTGGCACCGTCGAGAAGCGACCGGTATTCGAGGCCTATGCAGCGCGGCTGCAGGCACGTCCTGCTGCGCAGCGTGCGCAACAGATCGATGCGGCATTGATGACGTCCAAATGAGCGCCACGGCCGCACGACACAGGCGCGAACAAACGCGTGGCGAGGAGCTGGCCAACAGCATCAGTCACGGCGTTGGGCTGGTCGCCGCACTGGTCGCCACACCCTTCCTGTTGCTGCGTGCGGCCGAGCACGACGACACGGCATTTCTGGTGGGCGTGGCGATCTTTGCGCTCGCCATCGTGTTTCAGTATCTGTCGTCGTCTCTCTATCATGCCTTGCCCGTCGGCAGGCCCAAACAGATCCTGCGAGTGATCGAACACTCCGCCATCTTCATCCTGATCGCCGGGACGTACACGCCGTTCACACTGGGCGTGTTGCGAGGCTCCTGGGGATGGACGCTGTGTGCGCTGGTGTGGACACTGGCGCTGGTGGGGGTGGTGTTGAAATCCTCCAATCGCCTGTTTCATCCGCGGCTGTCCAACGCGTTGTTTCTGGTGATGGGCTGGCTGATCGTGGTTGCCATCAAACCGATGCTGGATAACGTGCCGATGGCAGGGCTGTTGTGGCTTCTGGCAGGGGGCCTGGCCTACACGATTGGCGTCGCTTTCTATGCGGCCAGTTCACGAGTGCGCTATGCGCATTTCACCTGGCACCTGTTTGTCATGCTGGGTACCGTGTGTCACTATTTCGCGGTCTACGGGTATGCAGCGTGAATCTGCGAAGGAAAAGGTGAGCAAGGGAATATGACAATCGAATCACAAAGTGACGTCGAGGGCCTGCAAAGGGTCGGACACGTGGTTGCGCGCACACTGCATGAGATGCTGGCACTGATCGAACCAGGCATGACGACTCGCGAGCTTGATGACATGGGGGCACGGATGCTGGCGCAGGCGGGAGCGCGTTCTGCTCCGCAGCTGACCTACGGTTTTCCGGGCGCAACCTGCATCAGCATCAATGAGGAGGCGGCGCACGGTGTGCCGGGTGATCGCGTGATCAACGCTGGAGATATCGTCAATATAGATGTCTCCGCAGAAATGGATGGTTACTTCGCCGACACCGGAGGAACGCGTGTAGTGCCCCCGGAGACCACACTGAAGACTCGCCTGTGCCACGCCTCGCGAACGGCCCTGGATGAGGCGATGAAGCAGGCGCGGGCAGGACGTCCTCTCAACGGGATCGGCGCGGCCATCGAGCGGGTGGCGCGTCGCCACAAATTCCGCATCATAGAGAACCTTGGCAGTCATGGCGTTGGTCGCGCTCTGCACGAGGAGCCCGAGAGTATTCCCGGTTACTTCGATCCAAGCGACAAGCGCATCCTCAAAGAGGGCATGGTCATCACCATTGAGCCCTTCCTGTCGACAAGAAGCCGCTGGGTGGAGGAGGCCGACGATGGCTGGACGCTCGTCGGTGGTGCGGGCAATCTTTCCGCGCAGTATGAACACACGATGATCATCACACGCGGAAATCCCATCGTTGTGACAGCCCTCCAGGAGAACGGCAAAGCCGCTTTTCCATGCTAGAATCCTCCGGCCTCAGTGGCCAATCGGGAGGATAGCCCACCAATGCTGTTGATGATCGACAACTACGACTCGTTTACCTACAACATCGTCCAGTATCTGGGAGAGTTGGGGGCAGATGTGCGGGTCTATCGCAACGATGCGCTGACCATCGCCGACATCGAGGCCATGGCACCGGATCAGATCGTGATCTCCCCCGGCCCCTGCACGCCCAACGAAGCGGGTATCTCGGT
>MGYS01000019.1:68143-75964 GCA_001802565.1 Gammaproteobacteria bacterium RIFCSPLOWO2_02_FULL_57_10
CCGTGATCAAGCACTTTGCCGGGAAGATTCCCCTTCTGGGTATCTGTCTGGGTCATCAGGGGATTGGTCAGGCGTTTGGTGGTGACGTGATCCGGGCGAAGAAGGTCATGCATGGCAAGCTCTCCGCTATCCACCACAGCAACAAGGGCGTGTTCTCCGGTCTGACCAATCCGTTCACAGCGACCCGTTATCACTCTCTGGTCATCGACAGCAGGACATTGCCTGACTGTCTGGAAGTCACCGCCTGGACGCAGGACGAACAGGGTAATCGCGACGAGATCATGGGGGTCCGACACAAGACTCTCGCGGTGGAAGGGGTGCAGTTTCATCCCGAGTCCATTCTCAGCGAACACGGCCATCAACTGTTGAAGAATTTCCTCGACGCGCGCTAGCAGAACAAGAAAGCAAGGATCAATCATGGATATCAAAGCAGCCATTCGCCTATTGACCCAGGGCCAGGATATCGGCACTCCGGACATGATCACGCTCATGCGGGAGATCATGTCGGGACAGGCGACCGATGCGCAGATCGGTGCGTTCCTGGTGGCGCTGCAGATGAAAGGCATACGCGCCTCCGAACTGCTCGGAGCAGCTACCGTGATGCGTGAGCTGGTGACACGCGTGACCGTCTCCGACAAGAAACACCTAGTGGATACCTGCGGTACCGGTGGCAGTGGTACCGACACGTTCAATATCTCCACTGCGGCAGCGATGGTCGCCGCGTGCGCCGGTGCACGAGTGGCCAAGCATGGCAATCGTGCCGCCACCAGCAAGAGTGGCAGTGCCGATCTGCTGGAAGCGGCGGGCGTGAAGTTGAACATCGGCCCCGAAGGCGTCGCTCGCTGCATTGAACAAGTCGGTGTTGGCTTCATGTTCGCGCCCGGTCATCACAGTGCCATGAAGCACGTGGGTGGACCGCGCCGCGAGATCGGTGTGCGCACCATATTCAATCTGCTTGGCCCGCTTACCAACCCCGCTTCCGCGCCCAACCAGGTGCTCGGTGTCTTCAGTGCAGACTGGATCGATGTGATGCTGGAAACGCTGAAGGGTCTGGGCAGTGAACATGTGTTGCTGGTGTCTTCCGACGAAGGTCTCGATGAGATCAGTATCTCTGCCGACACACGCGTCGGCGAACTGAAGAACGGCAGCATTTCGCACTACACGATCAAGCCGGAGGATTTTGGCATTCGTCGTCGTGACGGTTACGCGATGCTGCAGATTGGCAGTGCGCAGGAAAGTCTGGCGATGGTACGCGGCGCACTCACCAATCAAGACGAGGCCGCAGCGGATATCGTGGCTCTGAATGCCGGCGCTGCAATCTATGCGGCGAATCTGGCCAACGACATTGGCAGTGGCGTGAGTCGAGCGCAGGCAATCCTGCGCTCGGGGGCGGCGCTGCAGAAACTGGAAGAGCTGGCCGCGTTCAGCTCTGGCCTGTGAAGGGAACAACGCAGCATGAGCAAGGCAACCATTCTGGAAGACATCATCGCGCAGAAGCATCGGGAGATCGCACTGGACAGCCAGCGTGCCAGTCTCGCCGAGCTGGAGCGTGCAGCGTCGCAGGTCAGCGACAAGCGTGAGTTCATCGGCTCTCTGCGCAGGCGCATCAAGGCGCAACAACCGGCAGTGATCGCCGAGATCAAGAAGGCATCGCCCAGCAAGGGGCTTATCCGTGCGGATTTCAATCCGGTGATCATTGCGCAGCAGTACGAGGCCGCAGGGGCCACCTGTCTTTCCGTGCTGACGGATCGGCAATTCTTTCAAGGCGGCAATGAGTATCTACAGCAGGCACGCAACGCCTGCACGCTGCCGGTGATCCGCAAGGACTTCATGGTGGATCGCTACCAGATCGCCGAGGCAAAGGCGCTGGGGGCTGACTGCGTGCTGCTGATCGTGGCCGCGCTGACGCCGGGAAAATTGCGTGAGCTCGCCAATTACGCACAAGACATCAACATCGATGTGCTGGTGGAAGTGCATGACGAGCCGGAACTGGAAACGGCCCTGGCGACCGGTTTCGATCTCATCGGCATCAACAATCGCAATCTGCACACGTTCGAGACCAGTCTCGACACCACGTATCGACTGGCGGAAATCACACCGCCTGGCAAGCTGCTGGTGACCGAGAGCGGCATCAACACGGCGGAGGATGTCAGGCAGATGATCGACCACGGCATCTATGGTTTCCTGATTGGCGAGACCTTCATGCGTGCCCCGCAGCCAGGGGAAAAACTCAGGGAGTTGTTTGCAGCCTATGCATGACCAGCACTCCGAGAAACGTGTTCCTCCGAAGAAGAAAGGGCTGTCTCGGCTTTTCGCTGCGGCACGCTATTCACTGGATGGTCTGCGCTCTGCGTTTGGTTCGGAAGAGGCCTTTCGACTGGAGGTACTGGTGTTCGTCATCCTCACACCCGTTGCGCTTTGGCTGGGAGAGACGGCGATCGAGAAGGTACTGCTGATTGCATCGCTGCTGCTTCTGATGATTGTCGAGCTGCTCAACACGGCGGTGGAAGCTGTCGTCAATCGTGTTGGTTCCGAGTATCACGATCTGTCGCGCAAGGCCAAGGACATCGGGTCGGCCGCAGTTCTGCTGTCGATGATTCTTGTCGCGCTGGTGTGGGGAATGTTGATTCTCTGAGTGCGGTGCCTGATGTCACTCATTAAGTGATCAGCGGGTACCGAAGACCACAATGGTCTTGCCCTTCACGGAAATCAGGTCCTGTTCTTCCAGAGTCTTGAGGACTCGTCCAGCCATTTCCCGTGAACAGTTCACAAGACGACCAAGCTCCTGCCGTGTGATCTTTATCTGCATGCCATCGGGATGTGTCATCGCATCGGGCTCCTTGCTGAGCTCGATCAATGTGCGGGCAATGCGTCCGGTAACATCGTAGAAGGCAAGATCGCCCACCTTGCGGGTGGTGTTGCGAAGGCGATGGGCCATCTGCTTGCCAATGGTGAACACGATCTCCGGGTGCAGACGGATATAGTGATTGAAGTTGGCGTAACTGATTTCGGCAATCTCGCAGGCCGAACGTGCACGACACCAGGCGCTGCGAGCCTCCTTCTGCTCGAACAGGCCCATCTCTCCGAAGAAATCTCCCGGGTTCAGATAGGCAATGACCACTTCCTTGCCATCGTCGTCTTCCAGAATGACCGACACCGAACCCTCTATGATGTAGTAGAGCGTATTGCAGGAGTCGCCTTCATAGATGATGGTGCTGCGATTGGGATAACGCCGACGATGACAATTGGTCAGGAAGTTTTCCAGATCCTTGATATGTGGCGTAATGGCCATTAGCGCCATGTTCTTATTCTCCTCAACGGCAACTCGAAAAGTCGTTCAGCGCTCGAAAACGGTGACCGACAGGTTTGATCGGTGCGCAATGTCGCAGATGTATATCACATTTTCGCCGTTCCTGTGAATGTCTGCGCGCTTCGTGCTGACAGCCAGTCTGTGGTAATCTTGCGCCTCAATCCGGCAGAGGCAGCCTTGGCGATAAAGTCCGCGCAATGATAGCGGAGTCACGTGGTCTCTGAATACAGACATATGCAGGCAGATGAAGAGAGTTGACGATGAAAGCGACAGTACGCTGGGTAGATGAGGTCATGTTTCTGGGCGAATCCGGCAGCGGTCATGCGGTTGTGATGGAAGGTCCGGAATCGAGCGGCGGCCGCAACATTGGCATTCGTCCCATGGAGACCCTGCTGCTGGGGGTCGGGGGATGCTCCTCGTATGATGTGGTGACAATCCTCAAGAAGGCGCGCCAGAATGTCAGCTCATGTGTGTGTGATCTGACGGCGGAGCGTGCAGATGCCATCCCGGCCGTATTCGAGAAGATTCACATGCACTTTCGCGTCAGCGGCAAGGATCTCAGTGAGAAGCAGGTTGAACGCGCCATTGCGCTGTCTGCAGAGAAATATTGTTCGGGAACCATCATGCTGGAAAAGGCCGGTGTCCAGATCACGCACGACTTCGAAATCATCCCTGATTGATTGTCTGTGGGAGCGAGGTAGTCAGATCCGGTAGGCCAGCTTCTTCATCACCACTGACATGAGTGTCATGCCGAGCTTCACAGGCATCGGCAATTCGACCCCGCCTGCCTGGCTGGCGGTCTCGCCGTGAATCTTCTCGTCAATCAGCATCTGTCCGAGCACGGCTCTGCTGCGTGCGTCCTCTGCTGGCATTTGCTCCAGATGATCGCGAAGGTGCTCACATACCTGCTGTTCTGTTTCTGCGACAAAGCCCAGGCTCCACTTGTCACCCGCCAGTCCCGCTGCAGCACCAAGTCCGAAGGACATGGCGTACCACGCGGGGTTCAGAAAGCTGGTGCGGCTGTCCAGTGCCTGCAGGCGCTGTTCGCACCAGGCCAGGTGATCGACTTCTTCCTGGGCAGCATGCTCCATGGCGTCGCGGATATCCGGCAGACGTGCGGTGAGGGCCTGACCCTGGTACAAGGCCTGGGCACAGACTTCTCCCGTGTGATTGATGCGCATGAGCCCTGCCGCGTGCTGACGCTGCGTTGTGTCGAGTTCCGCTTCCGGCAATGTGTTGGCGGGTGAGGGGCGGCGTGCCGTGCTGCTGCCGGGGACGAGGGTACGCAGCGCCTGGTCGAACTGGACGATCAACTGATCCAACCCGTTCAGTGCGATGCTGCTTGTTCCTGTCTCAACAGTGCGATGCTCAGTCATGGCGTTGTGCGTTCTCCCGGGCGATGGCGCGGTAGCCGATGTCGTGCCGGTAGTAAACCTTGTTCCAGTGTACCTGTGCAACCAGTGCGTAGGCGGCCTGCTGGGCTGCGGTGACCGTGCTGCCCAGGGCAGTGGCGCACAGCACGCGTCCGCCGTTGGTCAACACGTCGTTGTCGCGCATGGTGGTCCCTGCGTGAAAGACCTTGCGGTCGGCCAGCGTATTCTTCTCCAGGCCGCTGATCACGTCACCCTTGGCATAAGCGTCCGGGTACCCGCCACTGGCCATGACCACGCCCACGGCAGGGCGGGGGTCCCACGCAGCGTCGGCCGTATCGAGCTGGCCATCAAGCGCGGCGTTGCACAGGTCGATGAGATCCGACTGCAGGCGCATCATCACCGGCTGCGCCTCGGGGTCGCCGAAGCGGCAATTGAATTCAATGACGTTGACGTCGCCATTGGGGGAGATCATCAGGCCTGCGTAGAGGAAGCCGACATAGGGGCTGCCGTCCGCCTTCATGCCGTTGACGGTGGGCATGATGACTTCCTTCATGACTTTGGCATGCACGGCATCAGTCACCACGGGCGCGGGAGAGTAGGCGCCCATGCCGCCGGTGTTCGGTCCCTTGTCGCCATCATCGCGAGCCTTGTGGTCCTGGGACGTCGCAAAGGGCAGTACGTTCTGGCCGTCGACCATGACGATGAAGCTGGCCTCCTCGCCGGTCAGGAACTGCTCGATCACCACGCGGTGTCCGGCATTGCCGAACTTGTTGCCGGAGAGCATGTCCTCAATGGTGGCGATGGCCTCTTCCACTGTCTGGGCAATGATCACGCCCTTGCCTGCTGCGAGCCCATCGGCCTTTATGACGATCGGAGCACCCTGTTTGCGGACGTAGGCCACGGCCGGGGCAATCTCGGTGAAATTACGGTAGGCCGCAGTGGGCACGCCATGTCTGGCCAGAAAATCCTTGGTGAAGGCCTTGGAGCCTTCCAGTTGCGCGGCACTCTTCGAAGGCCCGAAGCAACGCAGGCCGTGGCTGGCGAAGTAATCCACCACGCCGGCTACCAGAGGCGCTTCCGGGCCGACAACGGTAAGGCCAATCTGGTTGGCCTTGGCGAAGGCGACGAGAGCAGGGAAGTCGAGTGTGTCGATGGCGACATTTTCCACGCCCGGTTCAAGATGGGTGCCTGCATTGCCGGGCGCAACGAATATCCTGCCAGCCTGGGGAGACTGGCGAATGCGCCAGGCCAGGGCGTGCTCGCGACCACCATTGCCGATAATCAGTACGTTCATGCTGTCGTCTTCCTGATGCTGCGAGTTAATGACAGAAGTTAATGACGAAAATTAATGACGGAAGTGCCGGACCCCGGTGAACACCATGGCCATGCCTGCCTCATCAGCAGCGGCAATCACTTCCTCGTCACGCATGGAACCACCCGGCTGAATCACGGCCGCAATGCCTGCCTTCGCGGCTGCATCGATGCCATCGCGGAACGGGAAGAAGGCGTCGGAGGCCATGACCGAGCCACGCACTTCCAGATTCTCGTCGGCTGCCTTGATACCTGCGATGCGCGCGCTGTATACGCGGCTCATCTGACCGGCACCGATGCCGATGGTCTGATTGTTCTTGCAGTACACGATCGCGTTGGACTTGACGAAGGTGGCGACCTTCCAGGCAAACAGCAGATCCGCGATCTCCTGCGCTGTGGGCTGACGCTTGCTCACGACCTTGAGGTCGGCGGCAGTGATCTGGTGAATGTCACGGTCCTGCACCAGCAGTCCGCCGTTCACGCGCTTGTAGTCCCATGCCGGCGTAGGACTGGCAGGCCACTGACCACAGCTGAGCACGCGCACGTTCTGTTTCGCTGCCAGGACTTCCAGAGCCTGCTTCGACACGGTCGGCGCGATGATCACTTCGGTGAACTGGCGATTGATGATCTCCTGTGCCGTCGCTGCATCCAGCTCGCGGTTGAAGGCGATGATGCCACCGAAGGCCGAGGTCGGATCAGTCTGGAACGCCAGCTCGTAGGCGCGCTTGATGTTGTCGCCGATGGCCACACCGCAGGGATTCGCATGCTTGACGATGACGCAGGCTGGTTCGCTGAAGGACTTCACGCATTCCAGTGCCGCATCGGTATCGGCGATGTTGTTGTACGACAACTCCTTGCCCTGATGCTGCACGGCGGTACTGACGCTGGCTTCCTGCGGATTCTTCTCCACGTAGAACGCCGCCTGCTGATGCGGGTTCTCACCGTAACGCATGTCCTGGCTCTTGATGAACTGGCTGCTGAAGGTGCGGGGAAAGGCGCTGGGCGTCGCGTCAGTGGAATTGCTCACCAGTTTGCCGAGATAGTTCGCGATGGCGCCATCGTAGGCGGCCGTGTGTTCATAGGTGCGCACTGCAAGATCGAAGCGGGTGCTGTCTTTCAGCGCACCGCCATTCTCTTTCAATTCCGTGATGACCCTGTCGTAGTCGGAGGGATTCACGATCACGCCCACCCATGCGTGATTCTTGGCTGCGGCGCGCAGCATCGTCGGCCCACCGATGTCGATGTTCTCGATCGCCGTGGGCAGATCGCAGTCCGGTTTCGCCACTGTCGCTTCGAAGGGATAGAGGTTCACGACCACCAGGTCGATCGGCGGAATGTTGTGTTCCTGCATGACTGCCTGGTCGATGTCGCGACGCGAGAGAATGCCACCGTGCACCTTCGGGTGCAGGGTCTTCACACGTCCATCCATCATTTCGGGGAAGCCGGTGTATTCGGCGATTTCGATGGCGGGGATATTCTCGGCACGCAGGAGTTTGTAGGTACCTCCGGTGGAGAGGATTTCGACGCCGACGCTGTGCAGTGATTTGGCAAATGACACAACGCCGGTCTTGTCTGACACGCTGATGAGAGCGCGCCGGACTACGGCATTCTTGGCTGTGGACATAGTAGGGAAGGTCTGTCTGTCAATTAACAGGATCGGGGTCCCTTGCGTGCAATCCTGTCAGAGATTATCCGGGTACTTCACAACAATCCGTGTTGTTTCAATTTCTTGCGTAGGGTACCACGGTTCAGACCCAGCATGATAGAGGCCTTGCTCTGGTTGCTGCCCCTGTGACGCAGTACGGCCTCCAGCAATGGGCCTTCCAC
>MGYS01000019.1:75971-87498 GCA_001802565.1 Gammaproteobacteria bacterium RIFCSPLOWO2_02_FULL_57_10
AGTACGAGTTGATAGAGATCAGCCACAGTCTCATCCCCGAGATGGGAGAAATACTGCTGCATGGATCTTTCCACATCCTTGCGCAGACCGGCCGGCTGATGATGCAGTGGCGTTGCGCCATTGCCGGAGTGATTCGTGCGGGGAGTCAGGTTTTCCAATGTGCTCATACTGCTGCTTCCTTCCAGTTGATGCCAAAGTATTTATTGGTAGTGTTGTTCATCAGTGCGTCGAAATAGTCCTGCACAGTCCGCACTTGTTGTTCGGGGGACTCGAGTCGATTGAAGAGTGCCTTGAAGCCACTCGCTGCCTCGATATGTTCCGTGTACCAGCCCACATGCTTGCGGGCGAACAGCACGCCCCTGAAATCTCCGTAGAGTTCGTGGAGCTGGGTCATGTGTTTCAGCAAGACTTGTCGTACTTCCTGCAGAGGACTCGCGGGCAGATACTCGCCCGTATTCAGATAGTGATCGATCTGACGAAAGATCCACGGATTGCCCTGAGCCGCACGCCCGATCATCACACCATCTGCCCCAGTGTAATCAAGCACATGACGGGCTCGCTCCGGGCTGGTGATGTCGCCATTGGCAATCACGGGAATGCCAACCGTATTCTTGATGGCTGCAATGGTGTCGTACTCCACGTCACCCATGAAGCGACATTCGCGCGTCCTGCCGTGCACCGTGAGCATTTGCACGCCAGCGTCTTCGGCAATGCGTGCCACCTCAACCCCATTGCGTGACTCGGGGCACCATCCGGTGCGGATCTTCAATGTCACCGGCACTTCCACTGCCGATATCACTGCGTCGAGAATTGCTGCTACAAGCTGCGTATCTTTCAGCAGCGCAGAGCCTGCTGCCTTCTTGAGAACTTTCTTGGCGGGGCAGCCCATGTTGATGTCGATGATGTCGGCACCCAGATCCACATGCAGACGAGCCGCGTCTGCCATCATCTGCGGGTCGGATCCGGCAATCTGTACCACTTCGGGACCGTCATTCGACGAGCGCACCAGACGTGCGCGATTCTTGTCGCTGTCCCACAGCTCGGTGTTGCAGGTCATCATTTCGGCCACAGCGAGGCCGGCCCCCAGTTCGACACAGAGATCGCGAAAGGGTTGATCGGTGATGCCTGCCATTGGCGCCAGAATGACGCGATTGGACAGGGTGTGAGGACCTATGGTGATCACTGATTGGTGCCGGGTCTGTGCAATAAGTCGTTTGCTTGATTGGCTGCATTTGCAGGGCTTTCAACGCGAACAATCATAGCGATGCGGTTAATGAGGCGAAAGGAAAAAATAGGGTACAAATGCCGGATGGGTAGCAGAGATTTCGTGCTATCAGGCTACTCAGCGACGAGGTTGGGAAGACATTGGGTTGAAACTGACTTCGTAGTTGATGGCAGTGCTGCCGGGGTCGAGAACATCGAGAGTGATCTGCACCGGAGCGCCGGGAGGCATCATGGTCATGTCGGAGAGATCGGTGGGCAGGTATTCCTCCGGGGTGAACAGTCGTTCGGCCACCACGCTGTTGTTCACATCAGTGAAGCGCAGAGTCAGCGCGGGAAATGGCTGCGCAAAACTGGCGTTGTTGCGAAACACGAGATTGACAGTGAGTGCATTGGCAATCTCCGTGTGACTGCGCACCAACAGGTTATCGCTGCTGATTGCACGAATGTCGATCAAGGGAGGTAAAGAGCAGTTCACCAGATTGCAGGTTCTCTCGAGCCAAGGTCTCAGTGTGATGTTCTGACTGAGTTCATTCAAGTTGTACCAGACAAACTGGGCGAACAGACCCGCTGTGAGCAGAAGAGCCAGCAGGCTCATCAGGACGATTCGACCACCACCTCCTGTTTCCGGTTGCCAATGCAGTTCAAGAGGGTCAGAAATGTCTCTGGCAGCGGCCAGGTTTTCCGCAGTGAACTGAGATTCGGTGTGGGTGCCGGTGTAGCTGTCGCCCGGATAGTTGTCGCCCGGATAGTTGTCGAGAGTCTGCGCGTGAAAGTCTGCCGCGCTGAACGAGGGAGCGCCGTCTTCAACCAATTGCTCCTCAGCCAACCGCTCCTCAACCCAATGCTTTTCAGGCGATTCGTGTGAATGGGGTAAGCGTTCCGCGGTTTGCTGTGGTTCCGCAAGTGGTTCTGCAAGTCGTTCCGTGAGTGGCTCTGTGAGTGGTTCAGAGTCCGACTCCACATCTGCATTCTGGTCTCGGTTCGGTGCGGTGTTCGGTTCCGGTTGCGTCAATGCGGGCGGACCCTCTTCATCCAGCAGCTCCCAGATTGGCTGGTCCTCGGAAATCGCAGGCTCGCGGCGATTGGGCAGTGAATCGGCCAGATCGAGCGTGAAGATGCTGTCAGCGATTTCTGTCTCGACGTCTTCGAGCGGCAGTTGTTGTTCGTTCTCTTCCGGCACCGGCACATTGACTGTACGCAGATCGGGGGATGGTACGAGGTTGTCGTCAGCGACGAATATCTTCAGACATGCACCGCAACGCACCATGCCGTCCGCGGATTGCAGCTGAGTGACGCTGGTCCTGAAGCAGGTCATGCAATGGGGGCATTGGGTGATGAATAGCGCCATAGAATTCGACTTCGCGCACCATAGATTGGCAGTGACATGCAGAAAGAAAGCGAGTTAGCGCCGAACACCTTCCACGCGAACCCACTCCTCTCGTGTTACTGGAACAAGCATTGTAAAAAATTCCTGGTAGCTGTCTACCAGTGACTGTGTCTGTTGTGACAACACGCCCGACAGAATCAGTTTTCCACCGGGTTTCACCAGTGCCGCGATGATGGGAGTCAGTTGTTCCAGCGGGCCGGAAAGGATATTCGCAACGAGAACGTCGGCTTGCGGATGTCCTTCCACTCCGGGCAAGTGTACGCTGAGCTGACCGGGCGTGATTTGATTCAATTCACGATTGCTCTCTGATGCGATGATGGCCTGCGGATCATTGTCGATGGCAATCACGCGTGCAGCTCCGAGCAGAGCGGCGGCAATGGCCAGGACGCCAGAGCCGCAACCGTAGTCGATCACCGTCTTGCCTATCAGGTCCTGACGGTCAAGCCATTCGAGGCACAGTGCTGTGGTGGGGTGCGTGCCCGTGCCGAATGCAAGGCCGGGATCCAGCATGATGTTGACAGCGGACGGTTCGGGAGGGGTTTCCCAGCTGGGACAGATCCAGACACGCTCGCCAAAACGCATGGGTTTGAAATCCTGCATGCAGACGCGTTCCCAATCCGTGTCGGCCACTTCCTCTGTCACGATTTCATCTGTGGCGTTCAAGTGCGCGCGTGCACGCAACTCGGTAACGATGGCATGTATCGGTACATCATGCTCAAACAGGCCAACCACTTCAGTATTGCGCCAGATGGGAGTCGTCCCCGGATCGATCTGAAACACGGGCTGATCTTCGCCATCCTGCAGCGTCACTGATACTGCGCCGAGCTCGGACAGCAACTCTTCAACGAGTGCTGCACGAGCTTCGGGGACTCTCACCTTCAATTGCTGCCAGGGCATATCAGACTCTTGTTGCAAGTGAATATCGTGTACGACTTGAAGGCGCCACGAGCATCACTTTGTCGGCAACTTGTTGTGCGCTGTCAGTTTGTGTTCCAGGTAGTGAATGTTCACGCCACCCTTCTGGAACTCCGCATCGCGGATGATCTCCTTGTGCAGCGGCGTGTTGGTGCGGATGCCGTCGATCAGCAGTTCGTCCAGTGCGTTGCTCATTCTCGCCAGCGCACCGTTGCGATCCGCTCCGTAGGTGATCAGCTTGGCGATCAGCGAATCATAATACGGCGGAACGGTGTAGCCACTGTAGATGTGGGAGTCCACGCGAATGCCGTTGCCGCCCGGTGCGTGAAAGAGGTTGATCTTGCCGGGGCAGGGGAGGAACGTCACCGGGTCTTCCGCGTTGATGCGGCACTCGAATGCGTGTCCGGTGATCTTCACATCGGATTGCTTGATGGAGAGCTTCTCGCCACTGGCGATCTTCAACTGTTCCTTGACGATGTCGATGCCGGTGACCATTTCAGTCACTGGATGCTCGACCTGCACGCGCGTGTTCATCTCGATGAAGTAGAACTGCTCGTCCTGGTAGAGAAACTCCAGCGTGCCCGCTCCGCGATAATTCATTTTCTCGCAGGCTCTGACACAGGTCTCTGCCACTTTTTGTCTGATGTGATCGGGGATGCCTGGCGCTGGTGCCTCTTCCAGGACTTTCTGGTGACGACGTTGCATGGAGCAATCACGATCACCCAGATGAATCGCGTTGCCCTGACCATCGGCGAGCACCTGAATCTCGACGTGGCGCGGGTTCTCCAGGAATTTCTCCAGATACACCACACCGCTGCCGAAGAAAGCCTTGGCTTCGGACTGCGTGACGTAGATTGCCTTGAGCAGCGCTGCCTCGCTGTGCACGACGCGCATGCCGCGACCACCGCCGCCAGCAGCTGCCTTGATGATGACCGGATAACCGATCTCGCGGGCCAGAGCCAGGGTGCGATCGTTGTTGTCATCGATAGGGCCGTTGGATCCCGGTACTGTAGGGACACCTGCCGCGCGCATCACGTTGATGGCCGATACCTTGTCGCCCATCAGGCGAATCGTCTCGGGGCGTGGTCCGATGAAGATGAAACCGCTTTTTTCCACCTGCTCTGCGAAATCGGCATTCTCGGAGAGAAAACCATAGCCGGGGTGAATGGCGACTGCATCAGTGACCTCGGTGGCGCTGATGATCGCGGGCACATTCAGATAGCTGTCGGTGGCGCTGGCGGGGCCGATGCAGACCGACTCATCGGCCAGGCGCACGTGCATCAGGTCGCGGTCTGCACTGGAGTGCACCGCTACTGTCTTGATGCCGAGCTCCTTGCAGGCCCGAAGGACGCGAAGTGCGATTTCGCCGCGGTTGGCAATCAGAACTTTATCAAGCATGGAGTGAAACCTTTTGAGTGAAGTTGAAAACGATCCCGAATCCGTGTGTGTTACACGATGGTGATAAGGGGCTGGTCGTATTCAACCGGCTCGCCGTCAGCAACCAGAATGGCTTCCACAACTCCGGCGTGATCGGCTTCGATCTGGTTCATCATTTTCATCGCTTCAACGATGCAGATCACATCGCCCACTTTCACGTGCTGACCCACTTCCACGAATACAGGAGACGAGGGCGAGGGGGAGCGATAGAACGTGCCTACCATGGGGGACTTGATGACATTGCCACGCAGTTTCTTGCTGGCAGCCTCTGACTCGGCTGCCGCTGCAGCGGGAGCGGGTGCTGCAGGTGCAGCGGCAGGCGCGGCTGCTGGTGCCTGCATGGGGGCCATGTAGTGCATCTGCTGGGGTGCGGATTTGGATACGCGGCTGATGCGCACGGCCTCTTCGCCTTCCTTGATCTCGATTTCCGCAACGTCTGAAGACTCCAGCAGCTCGATGAGTTTCTTTACTTTTCTGATATCCATAGAGGGTTCTCTTGTCAGTGTGATTGTCGGTAAATTGTGTGTCAGTGGGTGTTCAACGGTTCTTCGTCAGGCGCTGCAGTGCTGCCTGCAGGGCAAGATCGTAGCCGTAGGAGCCCAGTCCTGTAATGGCGCCCACCGCGATGTCCGAGAAATAGGAGTGGTGGCGGAAGGCTTCACGCTTGTGCACGTTGGAGATATGCACTTCGATGAACGGGATGTCGGTTGCCAGCACGGCATCGCGCAGGGCGACACTGGTGTGGGTGAAGGCGGCCGGGTTGAAGATGATGAAATTGACGCCCTCGTTGCGCGCGTCATGCAGTCGTTCGATCAGCTCGTACTCGGCGTTGCTCTGCAAGTGTTGCAGATGATGTCCAGCCTCGATGCAGGAGTAGGTGAGCCGGGCGTTGATATCGGCGAGAGTTTCCGAACCGTAGAGTTCCGGTTCCCTGCTGCCCAGCATGTTCAGGTTGGGTCCGTGCAGTACAAGTATCGTTGCCATGATCGGGTGCAATCTCGTTTTTATAAGCAACAATCGCGTGATGCTGTCGCTTTAGCCAATTTTGGCCGCATTTTCTCAGATAATTCCGAGGATTTCACCAGAAGATTTGTGTGACGGGGGTGTTACGGGCCAATTCTGTGGGAGCGGGCCTGCCCGCGATCGTTTGCCCGATGAAGTGCAAGCTGGCTTCACATCGCGAGCAGGCTCGCTCCCACAGGGTAGATCAGAGGTTCAACTCGATTTCCCTGCGCTGGGGCGGGTAGCACAGTCCCAGTTCAGAGCAGCCCTGGTACTCGATTACCAGCGTCAGAGGGCCTTTCCGCATGATTTCAGGAATCTGCAGGCTTGCCGCAACCTGGCCGTAGTAGACCTCGACATCGCCGAAGAACTCATCGTGATGGGCCACGCCATCGGGCAATGTTGCCGTCGGGACGTGCTGTGACGCCGGGCCCGTGCTGAGGGAGAAAGCGAATTTTTCGCGGTATAGATAGTAGTCAGGGGCAACGGTCCAGTGGACCACGACGATGCCCTGCTCCGGAAGGCTGGTATAGAAACTGAAGGCTTCATCGACGGGCAGAAAGCGTGGCTGTTGTGAAAGCAGGCCACCGCCGCTGCCGGGCAGGCCCTGGGCATGCACTCCGGCGGCCGTCATGCCTCCCAGCGCAAGCAACATGCAGAACAGAGTCAGCCATTGCCTGACTCTGTTGCTTCCCGTTGCCTTGTTGCATGTCTGCAAGATACACCCCGGTTGTGGTCGCTGCGCTGTGTTTATCGCTTCGGGTTCAGTGATCGAGGCTACTGATTGTAGCGCTCGAACACCAGGCTGGCATTGGTGCCGCCGAAGCCGAAGCTGTTGGACATGACGCGATCGAGCTTGATGTTGTCGACTCGCTTGAGAGGGATATTCAGTCCCTCTGCTTCAGGATCGAGGTTCTCGACGTTGGCAGCCGCGCAGACGAAGTCATTTTCCATCATCAGGAGGCTGTAGATCGCTTCCTGCGCACCGGCAGCGCCCAGAGAGTGACCGCTCAATGACTTGGTGGAGTTCAGGAGAGGAGTCTTGTCGCCGAATACCTGCTTGATGGCACGCAATTCGGACACATCACCCGCCGGGGTGCTGGTGCCATGGGTGTTGATGTAGTCGATCGGACCTGTCGCGGTGCTCATCGCCATCTGCATGCAGCGGATGCCACCTTCACCGGACGGAGACACCATGTCATAGCCGTCCGAGGTCGCGCCGTAGCCGGTGATTTCGGCGTAGATCTTCGCGCCACGGGCAAGTGCATGATCCAGTGCTTCAACAACAAGCACGGCGCCACCACCGGCAATCACGAAACCATCACGATCCTGATCGAATGCGCGCGACGCCTTGTCTGGCGTCTCGTTGTACTTGGTCGATAGAGCACCCATGGCATCGAACATGTTGGTCAGGGACCAGTGCTCGGCTTCGCCGCCACCGGCAAAGATCACGTCCTGCTTGCCCAGTTGAATCAGTTCGACGGCATTGCCGATGCAATGAGCGCTGGTCGCGCAGGCCGAGGAGATGGAGTAGTTCACGCCCTTGATCTTGAAGGGAGTGGCAAGACAGGCAGACACGGTGCTGCCCATGGTGCGGGTCACGCGGTAGGGGCCGATCTTGCGGACACCCTGATTGCGCAGGATATCGGCGGCTTCCACCTGGTCGGCAGAAGACGAACCGCCAGCGCCCATGATGAGGCCGGTGCGGAAATTGGAGACCTGATCTTCGGTCAGCCCGGAGTCCTTGATGGCCTGTTCCATGGAGAGATAGCCGAATGCCGCAGCGTCGCCCATGAAGCGCAGGATCTTGCGGTCGATCAGTTCTGACAGGTCCAGGTCAATCCAGCCCGCGATGTGGCTGCGCAGACCCATTTCCTTGTAGTCGGGTTTGAAGCGAATGCCGCTGCGCCCCTCGCGCAGGGATTCCAGCACCGCCTGCTTGTCGTTGCCCAGACAAGAAACAATGCCAATACCGGTCACTACAACGCGTCTCATATATACCTCTTGATCAGAACAGTGAATCAAAACAGTGAATCAGAACAAAACAGGAAACTACATCAGAATCTGGTTTCCGGTGTGAACAGTCCCACCTTCAATCCGTTGGTAATGTAGATGACCTTGCCATCGACCGACACTGTACCATCGGCAATTCCCATTACCAATTTGCGCTCGATGACCCTGGTCAAGGATAGTTGATAGACGACCTTGCTGGCCGTTGGCAGGATTTCCCCGCTGAACTTCACCTCTCCGGCGCCCAGCGCACGGCCCTTGCCGAGATTGCCACGCCAGCCCAGAAAGAAGCCGACCAGTTGCCACATGGCATCCAGACCCAGGCAGCCCGGCATGACAGGGTCCTCGGGAAAGTGGCAATCGAAGAACCACAGGTCCGGACGTATATCGAGCTCGGCGATGATCTCGCCCTTGCCATGTTCGCCGCCTGTGTCGTTGATTTCGATGATGCGATCGAGCATCAGCATGTTGCCGACCGGCAGACGCGCATTGCCCGGCCCGAACATTCGGCCATAGCCACAGTCCAACAGTTCATCACGGGTGTAGGAGCTCTTGCGAATGTGGCCGTTCATAGTGGGAAGTTCATCTGGTTTTGTAGGTTCATCTGGTTTTGTAGGTTCATCTGGTTTTGCAGAGAGTGTAGGAAGTTCATGTGCAAATCAGGCTGTTTACCAACAAATAACGGGACGAAGACGGTCAGCCCGGTTCGCGAAGGCTGCGATATTATCGCGGCAGTGGAAAATAATCGATATTATTTTGTTCACCCCAACAGGGTCTGCACGCGTTTTTGGCGCAGTTGTGGCACACTGTGCCGCCGTCGTGAGTGACGGATTTTCAACAAAATTACCCGGTATTGGCACGTGGTTCTGCCTCTCGGGAAACAGGGCGGATTGATGATCATTCCAGTGGTTCTTGCGGGAGGAGTGGGCACAAGGTTGTGGCCGGTCTCGCGTCAGCTTTACCCCAAGCAGTTTACTTCCTTGTCGACCGATTCCCCCAGGGATGTCCCTGAGGCTGTTCCGGAAACGCTGTTTCAGTCCACGCTCTCCCGGCTTGAAGGAGTGCATGATCTTGGTGCCCCCATTGTCGTCTGCAACGAAGAACATCGCTTTCTGACTGCGCAGCAATTGCAGGAAATGGGCATCGCGGGCGCCAGCATTGTCCTGGAGCCAATGGGTCGCAATACAGCTCCCGCGGTGGCGATAGCGGCGCTGCAGGCGATGCAGATGACGCCGGACGCGATCCTTCTGGTTCTTCCAGCTGACCATGCCATTCGTGATATCGACGCCCTGTGCAAGGCCATCGAGAGCGGCGCCACTCTGGCCGCCATTGGTCGGCTGGTCACGTTCGGAATTGTCGCCAATGCTCCAGAGACCGGTTATGGGTACATCCTCCGTGGCACCGCCGAGGGGGCAGAGGCCTATTCAGTGCAGCGCTTTGTGGAGAAACCGGATCTGGCGACAGCGACAGCGTATGTCGAGAGCGGGAGCTACTACTGGAACAGCGGCATGTTCATGTTCACCGCTGAGCGCTTCCTGGCGGAACTGACCGAACATGCTCCTGACATCATGAATGCCTGTCGACTGGCGTTTGCGGGCATCCAGCCTGACGTCGATTTCATGCGTCTACCCAGGGATCTGTTTGCGGCCTGCCGCAGCGAGTCCATCGACTATGCTGTCATGGAGAAGACTCATGACGCAGTGGTCGTGCCACTCGACGCGCAGTGGAACGACCTCGGTGCGTGGAATTCACTGTGGGAAACGGCCGCCAAGGATGCGTCGCTGAACGTTCTGTCAGGTGATGTGTTCTGCGAGGATGTGAAGGGCAGTTACATCCGCGCGGAGTCGCGACTGGTCGCCGCAGTGGGCGTCGAGGATCTGATCATCATCGAGACTGCGGATGCCATGCTGGTGTCGGCGCGGGATCGCGTGCAGGACGTCAAGCGAATCGTGCAGCAACTGGAAAAAGCCGGGCGCACCGAGAGCGTCAATCATGTGCTGGTCTACCGTCCCTGGGGCTCCTACGAATCCCTGGCCATAGGCAAGGGCTACCAGGTAAAGCACATTGTGGTGAAACCTGGCGCCTCGTTGTCTCTGCAGTTGCACCATCACAGGGCAGAGCACTGGATCGTTGTCAAAGGCAGTGCAACCGTCACTTGCGATGAGCGTGTCTTTACTCTCGAGGCGAATGAATCCACGTTCATTCCGCGTGGCAGCAAGCATCGGTTGCAGAACCAGACCAGCGAGACGGTCGAGCTGATCGAAGTACAGACCGGTGATTACCTTGGTGAAGACGATATCGTGCGTTTCGATGACATTTACGGCAGGGCACCTGCCACCCCCCACTGACAGACATATTGGTACCAGACGAGAGGATCAGCACAGCAATGGACAAGATAAGGAAATGCCTGTTTCCGGCAGCGGGTTACGGTACGCGCTTTCTGCCGGTGACAAAGTCGATGCCCAAGGAGATGTTGCCCCTGGTGAACAAGCCCTTGATCCAGTACGGTGTGGAAGAGGCGATGGCGGCGGGGATGACCGGCATGGCCATCGTCACGGGTCGTGGCAAACGGGCGATCGAGGACCACTTCGATATCAGTTACGAGCTGGAGCATCAGATTGCCGGTACCGACAAGGAGTGGTTGCTGGGCGACATTCGGCGCATCATCAGTGAGTGCACGTTTTCCTATACGCGCCAGATCGAAATGAAAGGTCTGGGGCACGCGATCCTGACTGGTGAGACGCTGATCGGAGAAGAGCCCTTTGCTGTCGTTCTCGCCGACGACTACTGCGTGACCGACGACGATGGCGTGCTGGCGCAGATGGTCAAGTTGTACGAGAAGTATCGCTGCAGCATTGTCGCCATCGAAGAGATTCCCCGCGAGGAGACCCGCAAGTACGGCGTGATCGCCGGAGACCTCGAAGCCGAGAATCTTTACCGCGTGCGCGAAATGGTGGAGAAGCCGGACCCGGCGGTGGCTCCGAGCAACCTGGCCATCATCGGTCGCTACATTCTGACACCGGACATCTTCGATATCCTGCGCGAGACCCCACCGGGCCGTGGTGGCGAGATCCAGATCACCGATGCATTGATGACCCAGGCCAGAATGGGTAACGTTCTTGCATACAAGTTCAAGGGGCGCCGTTTCGACTGCGGCAGTATCGAAGGCTTCATGGATGCCTCCAACTACAACTACACGAATGTGTACAAGAAAAAGTAACAGTCGATCAACGCGATCGCCGAAGAGACCCCGATGAAAATTCAGATCAATTGCTTCAAACCCTACGACATCCGCGGTCGCATCCCGGATCAGCTCAATGAAGAGATCGCCTATCGCATCGGGCGTGCCTATGCCATGTGGCTGAAGCCGAAGAATGTGGTGGTGGGCTATGACATTCGCCTGACCAGCGAGTCGCTGTGCAATTCCCTGACTCAGGGCCTGCTGGATTCCGGCGTGGATGTGATCAATATCGGCCAGTGTGGCACCGAGGAAATCTATTTTGCCACTTCGCATCTGAAGACCAGTGGTGGCATCGTGGTGACGGCGAGGCA
>MGYS01000019.1:87541-93956 GCA_001802565.1 Gammaproteobacteria bacterium RIFCSPLOWO2_02_FULL_57_10
CCGGCCTACATCGAGCATCTGCTGAGCTATGTCGATGTGAGCGCGCTCAAGCCGTTGAAGCTGGTCGTCAACGCAGGTAATGGTGGTGCCGGTGCCATCGTTGATTTGCTCGAACCGCATTTGCCCTTCGAGTTCGTCAAGGTGCATCACAATCCCGATGGCCATTTCCCGAACGGCGTGCCCAATCCGCTGCTGGAGGAGAATCGTCAGCCAAGCATCGACGCCATTCTCAAGCATGATGCAGACATCGGCATTGCGTGGGATGGTGATTTCGATCGCTGTTTCTTCTTCGATGAGCACGCGGGATTTGTCGAGGGCTACTACATCGTCGGTCTGCTCGCAGAAAGTTTCCTGAGTGTGCAACCCGGCGCCAAGGTCATTCACGATCCGCGCCTGACGTGGAACACGATCGAGATTGCAAAGAAATATGGTGGTGAGGCGATCCAGTGCAAGACCGGCCACGCCTTCATCAAGGAGCGCATGCGCCTGGAAGACGCCGTGTATGGCGGCGAGATGAGCGCCCACCATTATTTCCGTGATTTCGCCTACTGCGACAGCGGCATGATTCCCTGGTTGCTTGTGGCACAGATGATCAGCAAGACGGGCAAGACCCTTTCACAACTGGTGGAAGAGCGCATGGCGGCGTTCCCGGCCAGTGGTGAGATCAATCGCACCATTCACGATCCTGCAGCGTTGCTCAAGAAAGTGCAGGAGCGTTACGAAGGGTCGGCACTGGCAGTGGATTTCACTGACGGATTGAGCATGACGTTTGCTGACTGGCGTTTCAATGTGCGCATGTCCAACACCGAACCGGTCGTGCGTCTGAATGTCGAGTCGCGCGCGGACAAGGTGTTGATGGAAGCGAAGACGAAGGAACTGCTGGCGCTGATGGCGTAACTCTGAAGCCAAATGCAACCACTGCCTGTGGGAGCGAGCCTGCTCGCTCCCACAGGCAGTGGTTCGATCAGGCGGTGTGGGGCACCCACTCCATCTTGCAACTCCATTGATCCTGCCCCGTAACCTGAAACCCAAGGCGCTGATAGAACCGCAGCGCCGGGTTGACCTTCAGCACACTCAGCCGCACCGGTTGCTCTCTCTCTGAGGCTCGTTGCTGCACTTGCGTGAGCAGAAAACTCCCCACGCCTGCGTTCTGTTTTTCCGGAAGCACCAGCACCATTTCCAGCCAGAAGTGATCCTTCTTTTCGAGCACGCTGTAGGCGCCGATGTCGACATTTTCACGGGTCGCGATGGTGAAGCTGGCGGCCGGAAGATTGTCGTGAAAGCTGTGATGCTGAAAGAGTTCGTCCCAGCCCCATGTCCTGGCGATGTAATCCTGCATGGTCAGCTTGAAGGTCTGATAGAGCCAGGTCATGTCTGACTTCTCTGCTCTGCGCAGGCGGATGTCGTTCATGATCTTGGTTTCGCATCGAGCGGAGTGGCCAGGCGTCGCTTCCAACCCAGTTGACGTTCGATGGCACTGATCATCGCGCCCGCCACATCCTTGCCGGTCACTTCTTCAATGTCCTCGATGCGTGGAGAGGAATTCACTTCGAGCAGCAGTGGCCCCTTGCGGGAGCGAATGATGTCCACGCCAGCCACCTTCAGGCCCATGACCTTGGCAGCCTTCGTGGCAAGACGTTTTTCCTCCAGCGTGATCTTCACGGTGGAGGCCGAGACGCTGCGATTCAGGTTGGCGCGGAAATCACCGGCAACTGCCTGGCGCTGCATGGCCGTGACAACCTTGCCGTCCACCACGAACAGACGCAGATCCTTGCCGTCCGCTTCCTTGATGAATTCCTGCACCAGCAGGTTGGCCTGCAGTGACTTGAAGGCATTGATCAGGCTTTCGCCCGCTTTGCGTGTTTCTGCCAATACGACACCGCGACCCTGTGGTCCCTCGAGCAGCTTCACCACCAGTGGCGCACCGTTGACCATGTCGATGAGTTCGCTGGTTTCGATCGGGCTGTCTGCAAAGCCGGATGTCGGAATGCTCAGCCCGTTGCGCAGCAGCATTTGCAGCGAGAACAATTTGTCGCGCGAGCTGCCGATGGCTTCGGCAGAGTTCAGCGAGTAGATGCCGATGCTCTCGAACTGTCGCACCAGCGCGCAGCCGTAAAATGTGAGATCGGGCCGGATGCGTGGAATCACCGCATCGAGCTTGTTGAGAATCCTGCCACCTCGGTAGTGAACTTCGGGGTTCTCGGCATCCAGTTTCATGTAGCACTGTTTGATGTCGTAGAAGTGCATGCGATGACCGCGCTCTTCGCCTGCTTCCATGATGCGCACGTTGCTGGGCAGGTCGGGATTGCTGGCCAGCAGGCCGATGTTCAGACCTGAACTCTCCCGGGTGTGATTGCTGTACTGTTCCTCGAGCATTTCCTCGGGCACTTCTCCGCCCAGAAAGCCCGCTGCCGGATCGACGAGGATGCGGCCCATCATGGCTTCGCGTCCCAGCAGCATGCGATACCCCATGGAGTCGCGATTGGTCAGGGTCAGCTCGACGTCCCAGCTCATGTCACCGTGCTGCAATTGCGTGCGAATCACGTAACGCTTCTCGGCGATTCCGCTGGAGCTCTTGACCACGCGTTTGTCCACCACTTCTGCTTCGCAGCGCACGATGGTGCGGCGATTGTTCTGCAGGGGATGTACCTCGAAACTCACCCATGCCGCATCTTCGCGCTTGAATGCCTTGATGTTGAACGCGTGGATCGCCGAGGTACGCGCACCGGAGTCCACCCGCGCCTTGATGGCGGGAATTCCCAGCAGCGGCAACGCACACCATTCTTCGCTGCCTACGATTATCTTCTGATCATTCTTCATGTCGCTCTTCGTTCCGTCCTTCACTTGCGGCAGTGGTTGATCAGGCCATTCGTCGACCCGTCGAAGGCACTGCAGGGTGTCGTGGCAGTCAGTGCGCCGTAGAGTTTTTCGCCCAGCTGCTTGCCCAGTTCCACGCCCCACTGATCGAAGGCGTTGATGTGCCACATGACACTTTCAACATACACCTTGTGCTCGTAGATCGCGATGAGGCTGCCGAGATTCTGCGCGGAAAGCTGCTGCAGCATGAGGGTATTGCTCGGCTTGTTGCCTGCGATGACCTTGTGCTTCGCGAGTGCGCGTGCGGTGACCTCATCACGACCCTGATTGATCAGCTCCCTGTAGGCTTCCTCCTCACTCTTGCCCTGCATCAGCGCCTGGCTCTGACTGAAGCAGTTGGCGAGAAGGTGTGAATGCTGGTCACTGTCGGCAGTGTGCTGACTGTTCACGATACCGATGAAGTCGGCAGGAATCAGATGGGTGCCCTGATGCAGCAACTGGTGAAACGAATGCTGGCCGTTGGTACCTGCACTGCCCCACACCACCGGTCCCGTGACTCCGGACACGGGGCTGCCATCGATTGCCACGGACTTGCCGAGGCTTTCCATCTCCAGTTGCTGCAGGAACGCCGGGAACAGATTCAGTGACTGACTGTAGGGCAGAATCGCCTGACTGGAAGCGCCGCCAAAGCTGCTGTACCAAACGGCTAGTAGCCCCATGAGTACGGGAATGTTGCGCTCGAAAGGTGTGTCGCGAAAGTGTTCGTCCATGAGACGCGCACCGTGCAGCAGCTCTCTGAACTTCGGCATGCCGACCGCCAGTGCCACGGGCAGGCCGATGGCAGACCACAATGAGTAACGGCCACCGACCCAGTCCCACATCGGGAAAATATTGTCCGCGTTGATACCAAAGGCTTCGGCCTTTGGCACGTTGGCTGTGACGGCCACGAAGTGCTGCGCCACCTGTGCCAGGTCTCCGCCATTGTCGAGGAACCAGCGGCGGGCTAGGGATGCATTCTGCAGAGTCTCCAGGGTGGTGAAAGTCTTGGAGGCGATGACGAACAGTGTCGTCTGCGGATCTGCATTCGCGAGCGTCTCCCGCATGTGCACGGGATCCACATTGGAAACGAAGTGAACGCTCAGTTGCTCCACATGCCAGTAGCGCAGGGCTTCTGCGACCATGGCCGGGCCGAGATCCGATCCTCCGATGCCGATGTTGATCACGGTGCGGATTGGCAGGCCTGTGCAACCCGTCCAGTCCCCCCGGTGCACTCTGCCGACAAACGCCTCCATCTTGTTCAGTGTGTTCTGCACCTCGTCGCCCACCTTGAGGGATGCGTTGGGCAATGGCGTGCGCAAGGCCACGTGCAATGCAGGGCGGCCTTCGGTCCGGTTGATCACGTCGCCCCGGAACATGGCGGCAATGGCTTCGCGCAAACCAGCCTCTTCAGCCAGAGCCAGGAGCAGCGAGCGCGTCTCGCCAGTGAGCAGGTTCTTCGAATAATCGAGAAATACCTCGCCGACGCGTGTGCTGAAGCGCTCGAATCGTGCCGGGTCGGCCACAAACAGGCTGGCAATGGTGACAGGTTTGCCGCGAAGTTCTTGAGAGTGGGTGGAGAGTTTCTGCCAGGATTTACTGCGGCTTGGATTTGTCATCGCGATGCTCTGCCTGGATCATGAATTGGGGTGATGTGTCGAAAATCACCATCGGGCCAAGTTAGCGCATTATGCGCAGTCGTTCAATGAAGGGGGCCGTGCAGCTAAGGGCTTCGTGATCGATCGAAACTCATGGCAAAAAGACGTTGCTCAATCCAGGAAGGGTTGGTAGTATGCGCGCCCTGAAAGACATTGTCTTTTTCGTGCCGCCATAGCTCAGCCGTGGTAGAGCAACTGACTTGTAATCAGTAGGTCCCGAGTTCGACTCTTGGTGGCGGCACCACTCTTCAAAAGGCATCTCCATGAGATGCCTTTTTTTATTCCCGCGATTTTTTCACTGACCTTTGCGCTGTGATTTACCCTCCCACAGGGCGGCAGGTTTGCACATCGCGGAGTGGGGAGTAGAATCACCGGCAAGGATTATCTGGGAGGGCGTGATGTCTCGAATTTTGCTGCATTTTTTCCGATCCTGTGCCGGTGTCAGGCGTCTGATGGCATTATTTGTCATCGCGATCCTTGCAATACCCGCCAGCGCCGACACCGCCATCAACGCCATTCGCGTGACGTCGCGCATGGACCTGAACTCCATCCTCCTGTCGGGAATCGACGTGGTCTTCTTCTACGACGACAGCATTGTCAGCGACCAACCCTTCACCCAGTTCGACTGGTACTCGAAGAAACGCGAGTATCGTGAGACTCATGCCGAGGTTATCGACGTGGTCAACCTGCCGATCCTGCAGGGTTTCGATTCGGCCACGCTGTCACTGCCCGACGGTTATCAGAGAGCGTTGAAGGTGCTGGTATTCGCCGAGCATCAGACCCCGCAATCGGCGCCTGCCGATGTGACCGGCATGACCAACGTGCTGATCGAAATCGACCAGTTCGGGGTCTTCGTGTCCGACAAGTAAGGTCCGGGTCTACCGGGTGCACTGTCACGAAAATGTCATGCAAGTGCCATGTCCCTGTCGTATTGCGCGACGACAATGCCGGTCATGAAATCACGATTCGCGGGTTCATGATCATGCTGCAACTGAGTCTTCAGGCCCTGCAGCGTCTCGCCGAGTTCGATGCCAGACTCTTCCTCGGCATCAATCGTCTGCACCGACATCTCCCCTTGGAAAAGCTCGTGCGCGGCATCTCCTTCACGGGAGACGGTCATTTCTACGTCGTGCTGGCCATCGTTCTGCCTCTGCTCTACCCGAAGGAAGGTCTTGATTTCCTGATGGCAGGATTGTTCAGCTTCCTGCTGGAACTGCCGTTGTACTGGTTGCTCAAGCGGTCGTTCAAGCGTCGTCGTCCGTTCCATGTCGTGCAGGCTCTTGCCCCCTTGTTGAAACCTTCCGATGAATTCAGCTTTCCCTCCGGGCATACCACCGCCGCGTTCATGATGGCGGCACTGGTGGGGGTGTTCTTCCCGGCGGCACTGTTCCCCATGTTGTTGTGGGCGAGCCTGATCGGTTTGTCCCGCGTCATGCTGCGTGTGCACTTCATCTCGGACGTGCTGGCAGGGATTGTTCTGGGCACCACGATCGCCATGCTGTCCCTGCTGATTCTGGGTTATCTGTAACTCTGTCAGCGAGCCATGCGGGTGATTGAAGAAAAGTGCAACGCTTGATCGCGGGCAGGGCCCGCCCCCACGGTAAAAACTGCCCGTCTCAATTCCCCGTTTAGTCATTGAATAAAGCCATTAGCTGGATTACTCTCGACCCACTTCCGTGAAATAACAGGATGATTTCGCAGAACATTCACTACAAGAATACACACAATCAGCCCGATCAATAGCAACGATACAACCCTAACTGGAGGAGAATGACGTGAACAGTCGAATTCTCATATCACTGGCCATCGCCACGAGCGTCGCAGCCTCGTTCAGCGCTGCAATCCATGCTGCCGACAGCAACTATATTGCGCCCCGCAACGAGTGGTGTCAGCCCGACCTGCGT
>MGYS01000019.1:93966-99189 GCA_001802565.1 Gammaproteobacteria bacterium RIFCSPLOWO2_02_FULL_57_10
GTGCCCGCGCGCTGGCCGAGATCGAGGAGTCGGATGGCAATTCTTCCCAGGGTGGCGTAGGTGGCTACAACCAGTTCTGGATCGAGGGTCTGCCTATCGAAGAGAACCGTCGCACCTCATTGCTGATCGATCCGCCCAATGGCCGTATGCCGGCCCGCGTGCCGGGCGCACCTGTAGCGTTCGGCGGTCTGGGACCCGATACCGTTGGTGAATTGCCCGTGCGCTTCACCGTGGGGGGCATCGGCAAGGATCACCCCGAGCAGCGTGGTCTCTCCGAGCGCTGCCTGCTGGGTTTCAACTCCGTACCGCCATTCATGCCCAGCATGTACAATAACAACGTGCAGCTGTTCCAGAACGAAGACCACTTCGTGATCTTCAACGAGATGATTCATGAAGCGCGCATCGTGCCGATCGATGGCCGTCCGCGTCTGCCCGAAGACGTCAAGCAGTGGACAGGCGACTCCCGTGGCTACTGGGATGGCGACACGCTTGTCGTGGAGACCAGAAACTTCACTGACAAGACCCAGACCTTCCGTGGCACTGGCATCGGCGCGAACATGAACCTGACGGAGCGCTTCACCCGCGTGTCCGACACCGAGGTTCACTACACCTTTACCGTCGACGATCCCAAGGCCTTCGAGGCACCGTTCACCGTGCTGGTGCCGATGCTGAAGATGGAAGAGGAAATCTATGAGTACGCCTGTCATGAGGGCAACTACGGAATGGTCAACATTCTGCGAGGCCAGCGCGTGGAAGACGGGACGTACGTTGACGCCAGTGGCAATTGATCGAGAGCCAACCAATTACAAGAAAGGGTAGTTCATGAAAACAGGAATGAAGAATTTGTTGCTTGTTGCAACAGCAGTCACAGCACTCATGAGTGGTTCGGTACTGGCGCAGGAAATTCCTCGCACGCCTGATGGCAAGCCGGATCTGAATGGTATCTGGCAGACCATGGGCACCGCGCACTGGAATCTGGAGACTCAAGCGTCCAAGCCCGGTCCGGCCTCGGCAGTATCCATGGGGGCGCTTGCAGCAATTCCCGGTGGTCAGGGTGTGGTAGTAGGCGGCACGATTCCCTATCGGCCTGAAGCACTGGCGAAGAAGCTCGAGAACCAGGCCAATTGGCTGGAGCTCGATCCCGTCGTGAAGTGCTATCTTCCAGGGGTGCCACGTGCCACTTATCTGCCGTATCCCTTCCAGATTTTCCAGGCCCCGGATACCACGCTCATCTCTTATCAGTTCGCTGGTGCCGATCGCATGATCTACATGGATCAGCCAGACTACGAATCGCAAGTGGACAGCTGGATGGGTCATAACATCGGTCACTGGGAAGGTGACACGCTGGTGGTCACCGTCACAGGTCAGATGCCAGACAGCTGGCTCGACAGTGCTGGCAACTGGCACAGTTATCAGATGCGCGTGGAAGAGCGTTACACGATGGAGAGCGAGAACGTGATCTGGTACGAAGCGACCATCACCGATCCGGAAGTGTACACAGAGCCCTGGACGATTCGTCTGCCCTTGTATCGCCGCCTGGACGAGGGCATGAAGATGCTCGAGTTCAAGTGCGTGGAGTTCGTGGAAGAACTGCTGTACGGCCAGTACCGCAAGCCCGCAGTGGAATAACCTCACTGCGTCACCCTGCAAGCAGCTCCCCTGTGGGAGCCTGCCTTGCAGGCGATCAATTGATGTTCATCTTCGATTCATCGGAGCCCCCCATGCAAAAATCCCATCTGTGCCTCGCCGTCACCTTTACCGTTCTGACTTCCATCTCCCAGGCTGCCGATGACAACTACATCGCTCCTCGCAACGAATGGGGTCAACCCGATCTGCGGGGCGTGTGGAACTTCAGCTCCAATACACCACTGGAGCGTCCTGCTGCTTTCGCCGAACAGGAATTCCTGACAGCCGATCAGGTGGCGCAGCTGCGCGCCCGGGCAGAGTCAGCGACCATCGATCCCGATCCTGACAATCCCGACGACAGACTCGTTGGCTACAACCAGTTCTGGGTGGAAGGCACGCCGTTGAGTGACAACGTGCGCACGTCGCTGATCATCGACCCTCCCAATGGCCGCATGCCGGCGAGAGTGCCAGGCGCCCCGGTCGCATTTGGTGGACTTGGTCCTGATACTCCGGGCGAGTTGCCCGTGCGTTTCACTGTCGGTGGGATTGGCAAGGATGGGCCGGAGCAACGTGGTCTCTCCGAACGCTGCCTGCTGGGTTTCAACTCCGTGCCGCCATTCATGCCCAGCATGTACAACAACAATGTGCAGCTGTTTCAGAACGAAGACCACTTCGTGATCTTCAACGAAATGATTCACGAAGCGCGCATCGTGCCCATAGATGGTCGCCCGCGTCTGCCGGAAGAGGTGCAGCAGTGGACCGGTGATTCACGTGGCTATTGGGACGGTGACACGCTCGTTGTCGAAACCAGAAATTTCACCGACAAGACGCAGAGCTTCCGTGGTACCGGTATCAGCGCCAACATGCATCTGATCGAACGCTTCACCCGCGTGTCGGACAATGAAGTGCACTACGTGTTCACTGTCAACGATCCGCAGGCGTTTGTGGCGCCGGTGACGGTGCTGGTGCCGATGCTGAAGATGGAAGAAGAGCTGTATGAATATGCGTGTCACGAAGGCAACTACGGCATGGTGAATATCCTGCGTGGTGCGCGAGTGGAAGAGGGAACCTACGTCGACGCTGGCAGCAACTGAACATCCCAACGACAGGAAACTGCCATGCAGGAACTGGCGTGGCTTGAACAGACGGCGATCAGCATCTGGCTGCGTGAATCGGAGTGGGGATTCTTCTTCCCGCTAGTGCTCCACTCTCTGGCCATGGGTCTGGTCGTAGGCATCAACCTCGCAGTGGCGCTGCGCATCGTTGGTGTGGCGCCAGCTGTCCCACTCTCTTTCATGTGCCGGTTCTATCCACTGATGCGTGGCGGTGCCGTCGTCATACTGATCTCCGGTCTGTTGTTGCTTCTGGCTTACCCGGCGAAGGCACTGACCAATCCCGTGTTCTACATCAAACTGATCTGTATCGTTGCAGCGCTGTACATCGCCCGGCGTTTTCGCGTGCGGCTGATGATGAATCGTTTGCATGATCAGGAGGCACTGCCGTCGCATGTCAGAACAATCGCTGTGTTCGCGCTGTTGCTCTGGATCGTGAGTATCAGCGCTGGTCGCTTTCTCGCCTATACCAATTCCATCCTGCTCGCGTCGAGTTTCTACTGAGAGGATGACATGGAAGCCATTCTGAACTTCGCGAACACCAGCGGTATCTACGCCTTCATGAATTCTGCGTGGGGGTGGCCGACGGTTGAGTCTCTGCATTTCATCGGGTTGTGTCTGCTGATAGGGACTGTCGGCGTATTTGATCTGCGGATGCTGGGAGTGGGGCGTGGCATTCCGATGGTGGCGCTGCACAGGCTGGTGCCGTGGGGTGTATTGGGATTCGCTTTGAACGTCACCACTGGCCTGATGTTTTTTGTCAGCGCGCCGGATCAGTATGCGTTCAATCCCGCTTTCCAGACGAAGATGGTGTTCATGGCGCTGGCAGGGATGAACATGCTGCTGTTCTATGGTTGGGCGCAGGGAAGGGTGAAGCGGGCAGGTGCTGACGAGCGCGCCCCTGCCCGGGCGATGACTATTGCAATTGTCTCCTTGAGTTGCTGGTCGCTCGTGGTTGTGTGTGGGCGGCTCATTACATATTTTCGGCCTCCCTATCACTGGTGTGTGTGGTGCTGATGCTCCCAGATCGGCCGCGTGTTCCGAGAAATCGATTCCACCTTCCACGTACCCGAGAAAATTCAGGACAAGAGTGACGGCTTGGTTCAAGTCAAGCCGCCGCTTCAGTTGGTTGGCTCAGTTGGCCGCAGTAGACTGCCTCAGCCTCTGCTGGGGATGACACCGTTCTCTGCCTTCACTACTCCACCAGCAGCTCAGGCTTCACCCCCAACGCTACCGCAACCTTCTCAACAGTTCTCTTCTGCAACCTCGCACCCAGTCTCTCAATCTGCGCAACCGCAGGTTGGGATATTCCCAGCCGCTCGGCAAGCTGCGTTTGACTCATTCCCTTGTGAGTACGCCACGCGGCGATCAGACTGAGCCCTTCTACGCAGAGTCCCATCACTTCATGGGGTATATAGACCTCGTCCTCGCCTGTGCCGATGAGATCCAGATATTGATTGTAGGGCAGTACCGCAAAAGCAGGTTTGCCTCCCTGCTTCAGAATCTGCACCTCAGTAGGTATTCTCATCGCGCCTCTTGATTTCCTCAATGCTGACAATTCTCACATCTCCGTCGTAATTGAAAAGGACCCGAAACTGGCCGACACGCAGACGATACTGGTACTGGTGATCGGCCAATCGCTTCACATTCTGGCAGTCAGGAAATTCTTGAAGTTGAGTGACTTCACGATAAATTGTGCGAGCGTCAGACATGGGCAACTTGCGGATCTGTCGCAATGATTTCCTTGACCAGCAGATTGTATTTGCGGGTTTCGCCATAAGCAAATATATAAGTTAATAAGTTATTAGAGGGTGGGCGTGATGCGCTACCAGCTTAGGCTCAGGCAGCCTTGCGATGTCTGTCAGGTATAGTACGAGCAGTTGATTTGCGCCAATGAATGGAGGGTTTTGTTGAATTGTCAGTGGGTATAAACGCGGAACTGGAAGTTGATGCACATACCGCCGTGACACGGTGGCAGGGGGAGCGGATGGATTACGATCTGGCGGTGGGCGCCATGCTCAGTTCAAAAGAGTTTGTCGCGCATTCCCACAGACTGGGGTAGTGGGGCGATCAGAAGGCGCTGACATGGACGTGTGTGTCCCGCCTCCTTCGCCCATCACGGCCTGATATATCCCACATTATTCTCAATCACGATCGTTGTCCCCAACGGCTCCGACAACTCCTGCAGCCTGCGCAGAACTCTCTGCGCAATCTCCGGCGGAGCAATCACCGGAATGCCGTGCCGCGAGAGTTTTTCTTCCGCGTAATTCAGCTCGATCGGGTGCAGTCGCACTTCATGCAATTCACCGCCACGGAATTCGTTGATGGCGATGACGCTCTCGAATTTCACCGGGAATTCCAGTCCATCGCGGCCGATATCGCGGCCAGGTGCATTGCGTCCTGCGAGGCCGATGACGTCCATCTGGCGCAGGAACTCGCCGAGGCCGTAGAAGATCGGGCGGTTGTTGTAGATCTCGATGCCGCG
>MGYS01000019.1:99199-100587 GCA_001802565.1 Gammaproteobacteria bacterium RIFCSPLOWO2_02_FULL_57_10
GTGCCCTGGATGAGGTCGGCACCGTTGCCGATGGCATTCTTGGAGAAAGTAGGCAGGTAGTCGGCGATGCTGGGGTTGGTGTAGAGGTGTTCTCCCTCGGGGATGCCGTCGCCACGAAAGCCGCCGCGGGTGTCGCGGAAGTGGTGGGCGTGGATGGCGACGGTGATGAAGTCGGAGATCACCTTGCCCTCGCGCACGGCAGTCATGATATCGCGCACGTCATTCTCGTTCATGTCGAAGGAGAAGTACGGTTCTGTGACGTCTGGCGCTGCCTTGTGAAACTGCAGATTGGCAAAACCGATGTGATCGGCGGTGTTGGCGCCGCTGGCGAAGTGGCTGACGCCGTTGGGGAAGAGGTCGCGGATGGTTTGAACTGACTCCCAGGCATCCTCAGGCACCATGAACTTGCGCGTGACGCGCAGCGGACTCAGACCACCACGGCCAGGCCATTCGCCGCTCATGGGCGCGGCCTGAGGTTGATGATCGGACGCCGCCACCATGCCGACGCGGCCTTTCTCGCTGCTGTAGAAACGCGCCGCGCGTGCTGCCCAATAGGTGTCACCATAGCCTGCGTGTTGGATGCCGACGCGGTCCAGATGCCGTGTGGTTTCGTGCAGCCCTTCGATGCCGAAATCATTGGCGTGGTTGTTCGGACGCGCGAGGATGTCGATGCCCATCTCCTTCAACCATTCGGCCGCCTGCGGTTCGGCACCGAAGCCACCGGGAGCGCTGCCCTTGAATGTGCGACCGTCGATGATATTGCCTTCCATGTTGCCCGAGACCACATCAACACTGTGCAGCAGCTCCACGACCTCGGGAAAACCCGGTGTTGTCATCATGTGGTCAAGAGGTTAGGCGATGATGATGTCGCCGACCACTGCGATGGGGAAACCGTCATCGACGGTGGTGGCAAGCTCGGCGGGGTTTGGCTGTGCGGAAGAGGCACCGGCAAACAGCGCGGCTGCGATGGCCGCCAGAAGGCTCAGGCGTCTGTGGCGCGAAGGGTTCATGAGGGCTCCGTTCATTCTTGTTATTGTGAGTTGATCCTGCAGCGTTTCCGCAGAAACGTGTTTTCCAGAACGCTGCTCGGAAACTACTGCAAGTCGTGGCAAGGTGCAATGCAACTGAACTTGCTTCAGTGGCTTTCCGACATCCGGGCCGCTTATACTTTCCGTGCCTGCTTCGATCCGAAACAAGAAAATCACAACAACGGCGAACCTCTCTCATGACTCTGATATTGATCCTGCTGGTTCTCATCGCCCTGATCGTCTTTGCGACCGCCAGGCTCAAGCTCAATCCCTTCATCACGTTGTTGCTCGCGGCCTTCATTGCCGCATTTGCCTATGGTCTGCCACTGCGCGAGATCGAGACAATCATTCGCGGCGGGT
>MGYS01000019.1:100621-111710 GCA_001802565.1 Gammaproteobacteria bacterium RIFCSPLOWO2_02_FULL_57_10
TCGGTGTGATCCTGGAGCGCAGCGGCGCGGCGATCACCATGGCGGAGACGATCATCACGATGTTCGGTCAACGCTTTCCCACTTTGACGATGTCGGCGGTCGGATACTTCGTGTCCATTCCGGTGTTCTGCGATTCCGGTTTCGTGATTCTCAACAGTCTCAAGCGATCGCTGGCGCGCACGATGAAGGCGTCTCCCGTCTCCATGACAGTGGCGCTGTCCGCCGGATTGTTTGCAACGCATACGCTGGTGCCGCCAACGCCAGGGCCTATTGCGGCAGCAGGTAATCTTGATCTGGCGAACAGTCTTGGATTGGTCATCGTTGCGGGTCTCGGATTTGCCCTGCTGGCTGCATGCACAGGTCTGGTATGGGCACGCTACAGCGCTAATCTGCACAGTGATGAGCTGGAACAGGAAACGGAAGCGCCTGACGAGCAAAGAGTGCTGCCTGGCCCCCTGCGCGCGTTTGCGCCTATTTTCGTGCCCATATTGCTGATCTGCCTTGGTTCACTGGCGAACTATCCGGCGGACGTCTTTGGCAGTGGGGCTCTGTACGAGGTGCTCAATTTTCTCGGCAAGCCCCTCAATGCGCTGATGATCGGACTCGGCTGTGCCGTGTTGCTGATTCGCGGCGAGAACAGGATTCAGATTTTCAGTGAGCAGACCGGACAGGGGCTGGTGATTGCCGCACCGATTCTGCTGGTGACGGGGGCAGGTGGTGCGTTTGGAGCCGTGCTGGCCGCCACACCGCTCGGTGAATTTCTCGGCAACACTCTTTCGACTCTCGGGCTCGGCGTGGTGATGCCTTTTCTGGTCGCGGCAGCGTTGAAGACGGCGCAGGGATCTTCAACCGTGGCGATGGTGGCGGCGTCTGCATTGGTGGCGCCACTTCTTCCGCAGATCGGACTCGACAGCGAAACAGGCCGTGTGTTGACCGTTATGGCGGTCGGCGCTGGTGCGATGACCGTGTCCCACGCGAACGATAGTTACTTCTGGGTAGTGGCGCAGTTCAGTCGCATGGATGTGGCCACGGCGTATCGTGCTCATACCGGAGCGACTTTGGCGATGGGGCTGGTCACCATCTTCGCGATCTGGCTGGTATCGCTGGTGACGCTGTGAGCTCGCGTCCGCTGCGAGTGATCATCGCTCCCGACTCATTCAAGGAGTGCCTCGACGCGTCGCAGGTGGTGCGCGCGATCGTCGATGGCTGGCGCCGGGTCGCCCCCGATGATGTGTTGGTGGAGATGCCTTTGGCCGATGGGGGAGAAGGGACTACTGTCGCGCTGATCAACGCGCGCGGTGGTTCGTTGCATGCCTGCACGGTGTCCGATCCGATGGGGAGCGCTATCGTTGCACACTTCGGCCTGATTGACGATGGAGCTGGCCGCACTGCAATCGTGGAGGTAGCCGAGGCCAGTGGACTGCAACGTGTTCCACCTCAGGAGCGCAACGCGCTGACAGCCAGCAGTCGGGGCACTGGAGAATTGATTCTTGCGGCGCTGCAGCAGCGCCCGCGAAAACTCATCATCGGTCTTGGCGGCAGTGCCACCACTGATGCCGGTGTAGGACTGCTGCAGGCGCTTGGTGTGCGTTTTATTGATGCGCAGAACAAGGAGCTATCGCCGGGAGGCGCTGCGTTGAAGAATCTCGTCCACATCGATGCTACTGCCGCGCGCAAACTGGTCGAAGGAATCGAGATCACTGCCGCCACCGATGTCAGCAACGAATTGCTCGGGCCGCGTGGCACCGCCGCAGTGTTCGCACCGCAGAAGGGCGCGTCTGCGGACGATGTCGCGCAACTCGAAGCGGCGCTGCAACACTATGCGGCCTGTGCCCGCAGTCATGGTTTCGTGGTCGATGGCTTTCCTGGCAGCGGAGCGGCAGGCGGTATCGGTGCCTCGCTGTGCGGGTTGTTGGGTGCGACGCTGGTGTCGGGCGTCGAAACCGTCATCAATGCCGTGGATCTCGAGACGCAGCTGTGCGATGCAGATCTCGTCATCACGGGCGAGGGCAGCCTCGATAGGCAGAGCGCAGCGGGCAAGGTGCCTGCAGGAGTCTGCCGACTCGCACAGCGTCATGGCGTGCCGGTGATCGCATTGGCGGGCGTGGTGTCGGCATCGCTGCAGGATTTGCATGACACCGGGCTGACGGCAGCGTTCGCCATCGCACCCGGACCATTGTCGAGGGAGGAGGCTTTTGCCAGTGCTGCGGATCATCTTGCAGACAGGGCTGAGCAGTTGGCGCGACTGCTTCACCATTTGCGATAGAAAGAGTTTCGCCAGACAGTAAGAAACCGTGGTCGCTGTTATATAGTGGCCGTTCCAGAAAACTCTTGCCGGAGTAATAAAATGAAAACAGGTCTCCGCTATTCCATGCTCTTCTTCATTTTCCTGAGCGGTACGCTTTCGCTTCCGCTCTTTGCTCAGTCTGTCTCCCCCGAGCAACCCCTGCGCATCGATCATTACGTGCAGGTCGTCTCGACGGCGCCGTCGATGGAAGGCAGTTTAGCGCAGATCTATGTGCGCGAAAGAACGCTGCCCTCCACGCCGCTGCGCAGTGCTGATCTGTCCGGCAAGGTCGTGTTGTTCATTCACGGTGCGGGCACGCCTGCCGAAGTGGCGTTCGATGTGCCCGTGGCCGGTTATAGCTGGATGGCCTATCTCGCCGAGGCGGGCTATGACACGTTCGCGATGGATACTACCGGCTATGGCCGCTCCACGCGGCCCTACGTGATGAACGATCCCTGCAATCTCTCCGAGCAGTCGCAGCAGGATTTCATTCCCGAGATGCTCTCCGCCACCTGTGCTCCCAGTTATCCGTATGGTGCTACCACCATCGAGTCTGACTGGCACGACATCAATGCTGTCGTCGATTATCTGCGTGAGCTGCGCGATGTCGACACCGTGCATCTGGTGGCGTGGTCACTCGGTGGTCCGCGTGCGGCCGGTTACGCCGCACGATATCCGGACAAGGTGGAAAGAGTGGTGCTCCTGGCACCTGCCTACAATCGCAATCGTTCTGCCAATCCCCCCGAGGAGGTCCCGGTGCCAGGTGCCGCATTCTCCAAGCAGTCGCAACAGGATTTCGTCAGCAACTGGGCACGGCAGACTGCCTGTAGCAATCAGGTGGAACCGCACGTCAGTGCGGCTGTGTGGCAGGACATGCTGGCATCCGATCCGGTTGGCGCAACCTGGGGCTCAGGTGTACGTCGTGCGCCGAATACTGCGGTGTGGGGCTGGACTCGTGATGTCGTCGCACAGACCCGGACTCCCATGCTGCTGGTGGCGGGAATTCTGGATGGTCAGGTGCCAGCGGCACGTGTGAACGAAATGTACGAAGACCTCGGTGCCAGCGAGAAGGTGCTGCTGGATCTGGGTTGTGCGTCCCACAACGCAATGTGGGAGACCAACGCTCCTCTGTTGTTCGATGCATCTCTGCAGTGGCTGCGTGATGGGGCAGTGGATGGGCAGCGCACCGGCGTGGTCCGCAAGGGCTACTACGAGTAACCAGATGTCACGATGATCCCCGCAATATTGTGCGGGGATCATCGTGAACCCTGTCACACTTCTCCATCCTGTTCTCACCTTTGAAGAAATAATTTCCCTTCGTGTCATTTGTGACCGAGTTCATGATTCATGTAAAAAACGAGTCATTCTCCGTTACAAAGTGATCTGTGAAAAAAAACCTCGTCGTATGTGTTGCTAGCCGATCAGATTCCCGAAAATTTAAACGTGCGGGTCTCTGTGGTGCGCAAATGGACCATTCCACCAACAGGAACAATTGACGAGGATACAAGAAATGAAAAGTAACCATTTGTTATATAAAAAACTTTCAACTGTGATGCTGACCGCCGCTGTGCTCGGTGTATCAGTCATGGGCTACGCGTCCAGTCATCGCGAAGCCCCGATGATCGCAGGCCTGCCGCGACTGGATGCAACAGATCTCTACATGTTTCGCAGCTATGAGGCGGGACGCGAAGACTTTGTGACAATACTGGCCAACTACTTTCCGCTGCAGGCTGCCTATGGCGGTCCCAATTACTTCGATCTTGAAACCGCGGGGCTGTACGAGATTCACATTGACAACAATGGTGATTCAGTAGAGGACATCACTTTCAGTTTCGATTTCTCGACTGTGCTTGCCGGAGTCACTGTGCCTGTGGGCGGCGAGAATACCGCGATTCCTCTGGTCATCGCTGGGGGCGTGGGGCCGGGTGCAGGCGATACCGCCAACGTCAATGCACGGCAAGAGTACACGATCAGGCACATCAGAGGTGACAGACGCACAGGCACGAGTCAAGCAATCGCGAACGCGTCGACACAGGCCACGACTTTCCGCAAGCCGTTGGACAACATCGGTACGAAATCGATTCCGCAATATGCTGACTACGCCAGCTCGCACATTTATCCGATCAGTATTCCCGGCTGCAGCACCGCCGGTAGAGTGTTCGTAGGTCAGCGCCAGGAGGGATTCGCGGTCAATCTCGGTCAGGTATTCGATCTGGTCAATCTGAATCCACTGGGCGCGCAGGATGCGGTAGCGAATCCCATCGGTGACACCAACGTCACAACGCTCGCACTTGAAGTTCCTGTCAGCTGTCTGGCCAGCGAAGACGCTGTGATCGGCGCGTGGACCACTGCCAGTCTGAGCATGGGAAGCGGCGAACCATTGCAAGTGTCGCGTCTCGGTTTCCCACTGGTAAACGAAGTGGTGATCGGATTACCCGACAAGGACAAATTCAACAGCAGTGAGCCGATGAACGATGCACAGTTCGCGAATTATGTGTTGAATCCGTCGCTGCCGTTCCTGTTGGAGCTACTGTTCAAGGATGCCGGTGCCGTGGCGCCCAAGAACTTCCCTCGCTCAGATCTCGTACTCGCATTTGGTGGCGTACCAGGATTGAACCTGCCCGCTGCAGTGGCCGCAGGAACATTTCCGCGCAGCGAGATGTTGCGACTCAATACCGGCATTTCCCCGAAGCCAGCTGGCATGCAGATGAACATGGGGGTTCTCGCAGGAGATACCGCAGGTTTTCCGAATGGTCGCAGACCTGGGGATGATGTCGTGGACATTGCGCTGCGGGTGATGATGGGAGCGCTGATCAGCGATGCCACCGTGGCACCGAACAACACGGCGCCATTCACGGATCAGACGACTGTCAGTGCGGCGGATTTCAACATCCGCTTCCCTTACCTGAAGGATCCGTTACCGGGTTCGCTCGTGCAGCAATAACGCTTCCCGGTGTTACAGATCAGCCTGGCGGAGACGCCAGGCTGATCACAACGTACTGACAGGACGACGGACATGAACAGTTCTCTATCTGGTTTGCATTTTCCCTATATCAAAAGGTTCACCATTCTCCTTGCGTTGACGCTTGTTACCCCTGGTGTTGGCGCCCAACCTTACATTCCTTCCGGCGCGAACACTGTGGTGGAGACGTTGCCAGAATCCATCATCGCTCTGTCTCGGAAATTGCGCAGCGAGGCCCCTGCTCACAGTACCGTTGGCACCGAACGGCGTGCCACAGAGTCACTTTCGGAAGTCGAATTGGTGGCGATACAACAGCAGGCGCTGGCGGCCTATCGGGTCGCCGCCGAGACGGGTGAACCTCGCGCCTATGGGCATACGCTGGCGCTTCTGGAGCGCTGGCCTGAAGGTCGGCCAAGGCCAGCCCTCATTCACGTACTTTCGGCTGCCGTGCTGCAGCACAATCATGAGTTTCCGGAGGCTCTTGCAGAATTGATCAGTGCGCTTGCGATCGAACCGAACAGTGCTCAGGCGCACCTGATGAGAGCGCAGATCAGCCTCGTGACGGCCGACTACGACACTGCCCGAGAAAGTTGCCTGGCGCTGCGAACGCTGATTCGCTACCCATTGGCAATGAACTGCCAGGCACAGCTGGATGGCGTGACTGGTCGCGCGGAGCAAGCGTTGGCTCAGGTGAATGACATGCTGCAGAGAAAGGGAGAACTGAGTCCGCAGGACCATCTCGAACTGAATATCACGGCTGCCGGGATCGCGCATCGGCTCGGACGTGTCGCAGATGCGGAGCGACACTATGTTGCAGCCTTGCAAGTATCTCCCGCGAGTGGATATACATTGGTGAACTATGCAGCACTACTGATCGAAAACAGGCGCTTCGATGATGTTGTGTCGCTGCTGGACTCTCTCGATGAAGGTGCCATGAGCACCGAGATGCAGATTCTGCTGGCGGAAGCGTTGTCGGCAAGGCAGGACATGCATAGTCGCGACCGTGCGCAAGCGTTGACACTCGCGATTCAGGAAAGCTTCGATGCTGCGGTGGCGCGAGGTGAAGGGTTGCCGACCAAGGAGTTTTCGCGGTTTGCGTTGACGCTGCAACAACGACCTGCGGAGGCGCTGGCAGCTGCGCTGAAGAACTGGGCTCTGCAGAAGGAACCATCAGATACTCTGTTGTTGGCACAGGCAGCTCGATCGGCGGGTGATGTCGAACAACTCACTGAGATCCTCCGCTGGGCACAACTGCACGGAACGCAGGACGTTCGACTCTCGACACTTCTTTCTGCAGCTCTGGCAGATGCCAACGCTGACCAAGGAGGCGCATGAGCATGCGTGCTGTATGGATGATGATTCTGCTGATTCCGTCCCTGAGCTTTGGACACAGTCTAAGTGACAGTTACTTGAGTGTCGTGCTGGACGATAATCGTGTGAGGGGGGAGTGGTTGATTGCCGTGCGCGATCTTGAACTGGCAGTCGGGTTGGACCGCAATGCAGATGGCAGCGTGACCTGGGGTGAAATATTGGAGCGGCAATCCCAGATCGAAAATCATGCTCTTTCACACATCGCACTGTCTCGCAGCGACGTTGCGTGTGATCTCACGCTCGAAGCGCCGATGCTCGAAGAGCTGAACTCCGGAGTGTTTGTGCATCTGCCTTTGTCGGGTGTGTGCAGCGGCGATGGTGCTCTACATCTGACCTACAACCTCCAGTTTGACATCGATTCTTCACACAGAAGTATCGTCACCCTCAAGCAAGGTGAAGAGGTTCAGTCGGCGATTCTGTCTCCGTCCACACGCAGTGCCGAGTTTTCCCCCAGCTCAGTCTCCGTATTCGAACAGTACCGTACTTTTGTGCTGGAAGGTGTGTGGCACATCTGGATAGGTCTAGACCATATTCTGTTTCTTGTGGCGATACTTGTCCCCGTTGTCGTTCGTCGTCATGGTACAGATGCTCCCGCTGGTTGGTTGCAGAGTGGCAGATCTTCACGCTGGAGCGATTTCACCATGGTTACCGGGATTCTGAAGGTAGTCACGGCCTTCACAGTGGCGCACTCGATCACGCTGGTGCTGGCAACGCTGGGGTGGATCGTGTTGCCGACGCGACTGGTGGAATCAGTGATTGCGCTGTCTGTCGCGCTATCAGGCATAAACATTCTCTATCCGATTTTTCGCGGACATCAGTGGCAGATCGCCTTTGCCTTTGGCCTGGTTCACGGCTTTGGCTTCGCCGGAGTGTTGGCAGATCTGTCGCTGCCTACACAGCTGTTCATTGGCAGCCTTCTTAGCTTCAACATTGGCGTGGAGATTGGCCAGTTGGCAATTGTTTTGGTGTTGGTGCCAACTCTGCTGATCCTGACCAATGCCGTCTTGACGCGCAGGCTCACTGAAGCCGTTGCAGGGATTGCGATAACAGGATGTGGATTGCTTTGGGTGGCAGAGCGGTATTGACTTTGGTACGGCAATGGGAAACTCTCAGCGGATCGAGCAATTACGCCGTGCTGAGGAGCTTGTCCATGAAGTGTTCCGCCATGAGATTGTCCGTCCTGTTTACGATGTGCCTGCTGATCGCGGGTCAACTGAATGCCCAGTCGATCGAGGACGAGGCCGTGGAGTGGCTGCAGGAATACATCAGGGTGGACACGGTCAATCCGCCGGGCAACGAGTACCGTGCGGTGGAGTTCTTTGCGCGCATCTTCGAGGCGGAAGGCATTCCCTACGAGACAGCAGAGAGTGCTCCGGGAAGAGGCAACATCTGGGCGCGACTCGAAGGCGGCGATGAGCCTGCATTGATGTTGTTGCAGCACACCGATGTGGTGCCAGCGGATCTGAATTACTGGACGACCGATCCCTTGTCCGGCGAATTGCGCGACGGCTACATACTGGGTCGTGGTGCACGCGACATGAAGGGGACGGGTATCTCCCATCTCGCGGCGTTCCTGAGTCTGCATCGTGCCGGGTTGCCCTTGAATCGTGATGTGGTGTTTGTCGCCAGCGCCGATGAAGAGGCTGGCGGCGAATTCGGTGTGGGCTGGCTGATCGAGAATCGTCCGGAAATTTTCGCGGGTGTCGGCCTGCTGCTCAATGAAGGTGGCAGCGGTGGCAGAACCGGAGACGATATTGTCTTTGGCGTTGAGGTGACACAGAAGGTGCCTGTGTGGTTGCGTCTGACGGCGGTCGATGTTCCCGGTCACGGTTCATCACCGCGCACCACCAGCTCGGTCACGCGCATTGTCGATGCGCTTGCCATTCTCCGCGCGAATCCATTTCCGCCCCGCATCATTCCTCCTGTGGATGCGTACTTCAAGGGGCTGGCTGTCGGTCGCAACGATGACTGGGGCACCGCCTTCGCCAACATGTCGCTGGCGGTTCAGGACCCGGAGTTCATGCGCAATCTGCATGAAGACAACCCAGGTCGTCATGCACTGACCCGGGATACCTGTTCCATGACCCGCATGGAGGCCTCCAACAAGATCAACGTGGTTCCGCCAGAAGCGTGGGCCGAGCTGGACTGCCGCATTCTGCCGGATCGTCCATCGGAAGAGTTTGTGGCCAATCTGCAAAGCCTGATTGCAGATACTGGCGTCGAGGTAGAAGTCATCATGGCGTTCACCCCGGCGATCTCCGAAACCACTTCGCGTCTCTTTCAGGCCATCGAGCGCGTGACCCGCGAGCTGCACCCAGGTTCGCGGGTCCTGCCATCGGTCAGTACCGGGTTCACCGACAGCCACTTTACCCGCGATCAGGGCATCGTCAGCTATGGCTTTGACCCGATCATCACTCCCAATGGTGAGGCCACTGGCGTTCATGGCAATGACGAGCGTATAAATGTTGATGCATTTCGCAGAGGCATAAGCGATATGCGAGCCATCGTGAGAGATGTGGTTTACAATTAGCCGCATAACAACAATACGGTTCCAAAATTGCCTTCATGATCAGAAACAAGGTTCTCGGCCAGCTGTTGGTGATTCTGCTGATATCGGCTTCGCTTTTCATTGGATTCTATCTGTACATTCTTCAGGGTTATGAGGATATCGAGCAGGAGAATCTTGAGCTCAATCGTCGCCGTGTTCTGAATGCGCTGGATCTGGAGATTGAGCGTCTTGACGAGGTCATCCGTGGCTGGGCAGGTGGCGGGTTGATTCATTTTCTGGTCACTTCAGGTCCTACCGCGGTGCCTTATCGGGATGCGTTAGCCGATTCCATCTCGGGCAGCTTCAATATTCGTGACCTTGCGGTGATCGGCCGCGACGGTAATCTGGTTATTGCGCGGGAAGCCGATCCTGCAGATGTGACGATCGATATGCCCTTGTCGGCAGATTCCACCTTCGTGACTACCGTCACTCAGTCCAACCTCCACGTCCATGAGGATGCCTCCAGTTTCAAGAGAGGGCTCATGATCATCGATGGTGCTATCCACCTCATCAGCGCCCACCCGAATCTGGATTTTGAAGGCGGGTTTGGTACGACATCGCTGGTCGCTGCCGTGCAGTACAATCAGGCGGCTGTCGCGAATCTTGCGCAGATTGTGGAACAGGAGATCGAGATAGTACCGCTTGTTGACTTCAGGGCCGAGGAGCGGAATCACGCAGTCCTGGAGGCCATTCAGGATAATCCTCAGGAGGCGTTGTTCCAGACGGTCAACGGGAATCTGGTGGAAATCTACAGTCTCCTCAATGATTATGCAGGCGAACCTGCCTTCGTCATGAAAGTCTCAGCGCCTCGTGACTTTTATGAAGAAGCTTCGCGGACGTTGATGTATTCCGGTATTGGCGGGGGAATGGTTTTCGTCTTTCTGGTTGGCTGGTTCCTGTTGTTCCTCGACAAATCCGTGTTGCGCCGCATTGAGCGTTTGAGCACTGCGGTAGGTGGAGTCGGCGACTCTGGTCTGCAACAGCGTCTCCCCGCAGAGAGCAACGACGAGATTGACGCCTTTGGCAGAGCATTCAACGGCATGCTCGATTCGTTGCAGAACAGTCAGCACGCCCTGGTGCATCAGGCGACACACGATGCGCTCACGGGATTGATCAATCGTCATCAGTTCGAGCTGGAGCTCGATGCCGCGATCGCGCAGGCGCGCATGGCGCATCACACGCATCATCTTCTGTTCATCGATCTGGATCGCTTCAAGATCGTCAATGACAGTTGCGGCCACATGGCGGGTGACAAGGTGCTGGTCGAGATTGCCGCGTTGATGCGGGCACAGCTGCGCAGCACTGACATTCTTGGCAGGATCGGTGGCGATGAGTTTGGCGTGATTCTGCTCGACTGTGATCCTGTGGTCGCGCGCGAGCTGGCGGGGAATCTGCGTGAGGCGGTGGCCGGGTTCCGCTTTCAATCCGGTGATCGCCAGTTCACGTTCGGAGCCTGCGTGGGGTTGGTGAATCTCAACGCGCCGGATGCACCCACGCGAGCAACGGCGTTGACCCTCGCCGATTCTGCCTGCCGTGTTGCCAAGAATTCCGGACGCAATCGCGTGCACGAACACTCCAGTGAGGATCAGCAGCTGAGTCGACAGCTGCAGCAGACGATGTGGGTTCCGCGTATCAACGAGGCGTTGGAAAGGAATCGCTTCTCACTCTTTTACCAGAGAGTGGACAGTCTGGCGCCCGAGTCACATGTGTCGGGAATCGAAGTGCTCCTGCGCCTGAAAGGCGAGGGTGATTCGTTGATTGCGCCGGGAGCGTTTCTGCCGGCCGCCGAGCGGTACCGACTGATGGGTCAGATTGATCGCTGGGTCATCAGACAGTTCTTCATCTGGTTTGGCGAAAACGCAAGCAAGCTGAGTGCTATCGATTTCTTCGCTCTCAATCTCTCGGGGCAGTCTCTGGGCGA
>MGYS01000020.1:0-4629 GCA_001802565.1 Gammaproteobacteria bacterium RIFCSPLOWO2_02_FULL_57_10
TGCCAGTTCGACCATTTTCGGACTCGCATCCAGGCCGATGACATGCGCTCCGTGATCCAGCATCCATTCAGAGTAAATCCCCGGGCCGCACCCTGCGTCAAGAACGCGCTTGCCATTGACGTCAGGCAGCAGCGAGAGCGTTGCAGGTCGTTCGTAGTAGGCGTTGTGGGGCTTTGTGTCGATGGCTGCTGCATAGGCGCTGGCGAGCTGCTCGTACGCCTCCAGAGCGATAGGCTGGTCCGACATGCAACTTCTCCGCTTGCAGGCGAATGGGGGGCAGCAAGGTTTGTGGGGCAATTTACAATGCTACAAATGAGAAAGGTGTCGGATTCATTCTCGCCATTGGCGGAAAAACCTGACACCTTTCTTTGTAGCAACTGCATGTGTAGCAGTAGTGCGATTCAATCAGCGATTACTGCTGCGCGTCCTGGAACTCAACGTGAATTTCCAGTTCGATGTCATCACCTACGCCGAACGCCACCATGTTATCCATGCCAAAAGCTGAGCGCTGGAATTCCATGCTGGCGGAGAAGCCCAGCGTGTAACGGCGTGTCAGGAAGTTACGACCACCACCGTGGAAGTTGACTTCGATATTCACCGGCGCTGTCACGCCATGCAACGTCAAGTCTCCTGCGAAAATGAAGGTATCCTCATCTACCGCTTCGACAAACGACGTTGTTCTGTATACAGCCTGCGGATAAGTCGCCACGTCAAACCAGTCGGACCCGCGCAGCTCTTCTTCGAACTCCGGAAGGTTCACGTTGATGGATGCTGGATCGACGATCACTTCCAGGGTTGAGTTCTCGATATTCTCCGGGTCGAAGTTCAGCGACGCATCGAAGGCCGTGAATCGACCGATGAACGAAGAGAAGCCCAGGTGGTTGATCTTGAACAGCAATGCTGCGTGGTCCTTGTCGAGGGTATAGCCCCCGCCTCTGAGCTCAGCAACGCTGGTTTCAAAACCAGGCGTCAGAATCTGATCGCAGGAAACCAACATCACTGAGCTGGCGGCAGCCAGTGCAAGCATACGGTATTTGGAAACTAATCTTTTAAACATTGAGATGACCTATTTGCAATTGCACCAGTGTGATTATTGCTGAACGGCGTAGACGTCAACGGCGACGACTACATCATTCGGGATTTGTGAAGTGTTCGCCAGGTAGCCCTGACCAACGCCGAACTGCAGCCGCTGAATTGTCACTTCACTCGTCATGCGGAAGCCGACTTTGCCGTCGACAGTTGTCATTTCGAGATTGAAGGGAAAGCTCACGGGGTGGGTCTGGTCGCGAATGGTCAGCATGCCACTTGATGTGAATGCTCCAGAAGCGCTCAGGCTGCACTGATCTGCAGTGAATGTGGCCGTCGGGAACTGATCCACATCGAACATTTCCACATCCAGCAGATAGCTCTGAGTCTCAGGGTCCGAAGACTTGATCCCTTCGATTGGAATCGTCACATCGAACTTGCACGCGGCCGGATTCGCCGGATCGATGTCGAAGGTTGCTTCCACATTCGTGAACTCACCTTCGTAGGGAGTGCCCGAGTAGGAATACTTGAAGACAACCTTGGAAGTGGTTGGATCGAGAACCCAGGTGGCCGCTTGTGCGGGCAGTGTGACGAGCAACAGCAACGGCGCGAGAGCCGCTTTGTAAAACATGTTACGCATGGTGTTAGCTACTCCTTATATCGTGATATGGAATTACGGCAACGCGTAGACCACCAGCTCGGCAGGTGTGCTGCCTCCGCTGACGACCATGGCGATGTACTGCTTGCCGTTGTGCTCATAGGTCATTGGGACCCCGGTCTGAGCGTTGGGCAATTCGATCTCGGCAACAATCTCGCCGGTTTGCTTGTCGTGCGCACGGAAGGTATTGCCACCGCCTACGCCCTCTCCTGCAAACAGCAGAGTCTTGGTGACAAACAGGCCGGACTTCGTGGGCACACCTGTACGTGGCAGAGTCACGCCAGCCAGTGCAGGATTGTTGGCGATGGCATCAGGGGTGTCCGCATTGGCCATTTGCCAGACGTGGTCACCACTGTTCATGTCGATCGCTGTGATACGGCCATACGGAGGCTGAATGATCGGCAAGCCTGAAACGCGTGGCACACGTACACCCAGTGCCTGGCTGTAGGCAACGTCCGAGTTCTCATCCTTGGCTACCGACAGCACAGCCAGTTCCGAACGTGATGGTACGTAGAGAATGCCAGTCTCTGGATCCAGCGCACTGCCTTCCCAGTTGGCGCCGCCAGTGGCTGATGGCAGGCTCAGTGTCCCGGTTGTGCCATCTGCGGCGTTAGCCAGTGAGGGCGGTGAGTACACGCTGGGGCTCATGCGGAACGGCTTGACTGACTCCAGTGCCGCTGCGCGAAGCTCCGGTGTGAAGTCGATCAGGTCGTCTTCCATGAAGCCTTGCTGATCGAAGGCTGCTGGTTTCGTTGGGAAGGGTTGCGTGGCAGAGTACCACTCACCGGGAACGTCACCGATCGGCACTGGCAGTTCTTCGATCGGCCAGATTGGCTCACCAGTCGCGCGATCGAAGGTGTACACGAAGGACTGCTTGGTCACCTGCATCACGATCTTGCGACCGTTGGGCAGATCCGCGAGCACTGGTGCAGAGGGGTTATCCCAGTCCCAGATGTCGTGGTGGATGATCTGGTAGTGCCAGCGACGTTCGCCAGTGGCGATATCCACGGCGACCAGCGCGTTGGCAAACAGGTTGTCACCGGGGCGATCGCCACCGTAGCGGTCGCCGGTTGCTGATTCCACCGGCAGGTAGACCAGACCCAGTTCAGGATCGCCTGACATGGGGGCCCATACGCCAGCGTTACCGGAGATTTCCGCGCCGTCGCCAAGCCAGGTGTCGCTGCCGTATTCGCCGCGCTCTGGAATGGTCTTGAAGGTCCAGAGGTGCTCGCCGGTGCGGACGCTGTAAGCGCGCACGTCACCCTTGACGTTGTACTTTGAGGGCGGACGCATGGACACACGGTGTGCCGGTCCGACCACCACGACGTCGTTCATGACGAAGGGGGGCATGGAAGAACCGATATCAAGATCCTCACGGCCTTGACCCAGACGCAGGCCAGGCTGCATGTCGATCCAGCCGTTGTCGCCGAACTCGGGGTCAGGCAGACCGGTCTTGGCATCCAGTGATACCAGAGAGAATCCTGGAGTAATGGTCAGGATGCGGGCCTTGTCGCCATCGCGCCAGAAGGAAAGTCCTCGGCCCGACCCTTTGCGGGGTGCGGCGTCGAAACGCTCGCCTTCCTGAGGGCGCCAGAGCCAGAGAACCTGGCCATTGGTGGCGTCCAGCGCGACGATGTCGCGGTGCGCGCCGATTGTCGTGTAGATCACGCCATCCACTTCAAGCGGAGTGAACGTGGCATTGAATTCAGGTGATGGGCCGAATTTTGATGTGTCGAAGCGCCAGGCGATCTGCAATGAGCCGACGTTTTCTGCGTTAATCTGATCAAGCGGCGAGTACCGCTGGGCTGCCATGTTGCCGTTGTAATCTGTCCAGTCTCCTGAATAGACATCTGTTCCAGCCTGGCTCCACGCCGCTGGAGCACTTATCAGGACGGTGGCGCCCACGATGAGTGATGAAATCAACCGCTTTCTCATTATCACTATAGACTCTCCCGAATCATGTCTTTTAATCGTTCACACCCTGCAGGCCGACTCGACCTGACCGTCCGGCCGCCGATGCTGCTTGTGCGGCAAATACAGGGGGTAATAACAGCCGGGGAACGGGCAGCGAAGGATAAGCAATATGGTTTCCACAAGCAAGTCCGAAGTCCCCGGAGGCGCCAACGGCGCGGTGTTTGGCAACTCGAAGCCCCGGGAAAAGGGAGGTTCGCGTTGAATTGATTTCATGCTCGCATTCAGTTGCTGAACAGACCCTGAATGCTGTCAGCAATGTCTCTCAGCGCCTCTGCTGCACGGCCGGCCCCTTCCTTTATCTGCTCCCCGACACCCTCGCCGAGCAGCGCCAGACTTGGAATGCCTGCAAAGAGGAGAGACCGATAGAGAGCTCCGAGTATTTCTCGCGATGCTTCTGGAATCGTGGCAGGAGCATTGCTCTCCCCGATGTTCTCGATTTGTATGTTCGGCAGGGCGATGGGAGCGGAGCCAACCAGGGCGAAGACATTGATTCTGGGATCAATCATCTGGAAATCGCGAATGATGACGCGCTTGCGTGCGGGGCTGTCTGTCGGGGTGGATTCGGCCTCCCGGGCTGGAATGTTGTCTATAAGAGTCCGGATATTGTCGGTTATCAGGCGCGTCTCGTAACTGATTCGTGCTTCGCGCACGATGATGCTGTTGATCTGGATGACGTCCGCAAAGACCGTATCCAGGTCGACCTCGAAATCGAGGCTGCTCAGCTCGATGGCATAGGGCGTGCTGAACCCCTCCGGGTTGGCCACTTTCAATTCTCTGACACTGCCCTTGCCGGAAAAGGGCGACAGAATCACGCCTGATACGGAAACCTGTGTGCCCAGCGCGCTGGAAGCCGCGGTCTCGATGCGGCTGCGGACCGCAGTTTCGAGGTAGAGGTACGCTGCAGCTCCGGCAATCAGCACGAGCACTGCGAGGGCCAGCAACAGCTTGCGTATCATGTGGCCCTCTTCTCA
>MGYS01000020.1:4641-9347 GCA_001802565.1 Gammaproteobacteria bacterium RIFCSPLOWO2_02_FULL_57_10
GGGTCAATGGATTCTAGCGGAAGACATCATTGAGCAGTTCCACTACCAACTGTGTTCCCAGCGCCACCAACACGAGGTCGTCGCCCGCGATACGCCATTCGTGATCGGGATATACGGGCAGGGCAGTCAACATGGATTGCGGCACCATCTGGCGCGCAATCCCCGGAGGCAAGGGTTTGCCACGCGCAAGATTGCGCTGGATACCTGGTGGCAGAGCGCGTCGGCCTGTCAGATTGTTGGCGGTCGCTATGCGTCGGGCCTCTCCTGCAGTGATGTTGACGATGACCTCAGCAGCCAGGCTGTTACGCATGACGGAATTGCCGGCAGGGCTGTAAACGCTGGTGGGGCCGGAGACTCCCAGATCTGCGCATGCGCTCAGAAGTACCAATGAGCCACACAGGGCCATGCCGCGGGTCAGTGATTTTTGCTTCATGATTTTTCCTTCCAAATCATTTGGTTGTGGTGATTTTCCCGAGTTCGATGAGCATCCTGCACCTTCGCCGCTCGGCTGTACAGTCAAGATGGCGAAATCATCTTCATTTCTCAAGTCCGCTGCGGTGGTGGTACTGCGACCCACTTCACAACCGCAAAAACTGCACTTTGTTACATTCCTCATGGACGAAAAACAACCAACCGCAGTACAGGAGTTCGACATGAAAAGATCTATCAGGCATACCCTCACCACATTTACTGCATGTGCAATCAGTGTTGCGCTGCTTGGCGGAGCGCACGGCGCGTATGCACAAGGCCAGGGCAAGGCAAATGGCAGTGGCAACAATCTTGGCGCTGGCAATGCATCCGATGGCATCAAGGGCATGATCGTCACTGACAAGCGAATTTACTACACGGGCGATCCCTTGGAGATCAGCCTGCGTTTTCCCCGTGGTTCAGACCTGGTGACTTCAGGTGATGTAGATGCCAGCGTCGTCATCTTCACCCCGGATGAAGAAGCAGAGGCTATCGTGCTGCCAGTCAGCGGGGAGGCAAGCCCCAGTGTACGCAAACTCTTTGAAATGGAGGCGGTGGACATCAGTGCCCTGCCGGCAGGCCAGTATCAGCTTGGACTGGTCCTGACGCAACCTGATGGCGATCCCCTTGTTGTGAGTGATTGGCACAATGGGTTGCTGGGCCTGATCGATATCGTCGGCATTCGCGTTACGGATGAAGCGCAGGAAGACGACGAAGATGGCGACGGCATGGTGGACGACGATGATGACGGCGACGGTTTCTCCGACGATGATGAAACCGAAGACGACACCGAAGACGACACCGATGACGACACTGATGGTGACACTGACGGTGGCACCACGACATAAGGCCATGCAATAAGCACGAATCAGTACCCCGAGCTTGGTCGGCGGTGAGCACGGATGCTCAGACCCGGCGCATGTGTCAGAGCGTGCGCTGGGTCAACCTTTTCCAAGCCTGCCCCCGTAGATCAAGATTGCCAACAGAAGGATCAATGGCAGAAACATCATCAAATGAATCGCGATGGATATGCAGTCCCGAATGAACTCGCTTTCCGACGTATGCTCAAGAAAACTCCTCAACCACGCTATTGCTGAGCCCGAGCCCGCGAATACCAACAGGCTGTCCGCAAGAGAGTAAGCTGCGAGCACCAGCACAAACAGTGGAAATAGGAAAACTCCCCCTAGCAAAGACAAATTGTCCATGAGCTCCACGAATCTGTAAGAGTTTCTGTCGGCGTATATCAAGCATCCAAGCATGATGACCAGGGATGGCAGAACTTCCGGCCGGATGATCGCGTTGATGATGTTTTCTGTCAGTGAGTCAATCCTGGCAGTTTCAACTGCTTCACTAATTGACTGAGAGTAGGAGCTAATCGACCTTGTTTGTAGGTTGATCCACGCTTCGATGCTGATCATGGTGAGTGTCGCAGGAAGAATTGTCAGTGTTCCCTTCATTTTTCATTTTTTCTCCATAGAGGACTTTAGCAATAGCAATAATCACAGGCGTCAGAATGACGGCTGACACTGTATTCACAAGTATGAGCTGCATAAACGTGTCATCAGTGATACTTCTGAACGGTATTCGAAGGTAATGAATTGGAGTTGAGTACCCAAAAATTGGAAAGATGTTGTTCGTTATTGCGAACACCTTTACAAACATGAAGTACGTTGGAAAAAAGAATGCTATCAATCTAATGGATTGAAGCTTCAAGAGCTTTTTCAGATGATTTTTGTTTTTCTCTGAATAAAACAGGCATAATAGCACAATCAAAAAAACCACAAAATTTACTGGTGAAAGTAAAATGCTGGAAAAGTCTGTAGTGTCTATGAATGGATTTAACTCCTGACCTTCAAAGTTGGTCGCTAGAAACGATGTGGTCCAAGCGTCAAGGATAAAAAGAATTACGAAGATAAATGCTATTCCCTTTATAGTCATGCGCGTATCCATCAACGTGTTGGCAGTGGAAATGGAGAGGAAGTGGCACTTCCTCTCCAGGGGAATGCTACATTGAGCACGCTTCGTAGTCGTTCGTCATGGCGTCGTAGACTGACATACCTGCAGCGCCTCCGATTGCCCCGATAAAGCTGACTGCGAATACTTTTGCAGCTCCATACACCAGTGGAGCCACTGCAAAAGGCAGCCCTCCACCAACCTGCACAATCTCTTCGCTCGTCAACGCCCGCAGGCCGCCACTGGTGCCGCAAAGTGCCGGGGGCATGTTGTGTTGTGCTGAAAATCCGGATTCAAGTATCTGTTTCATTTTTACACTCCTTGTAGTGACAAAAGGTACTGATGAATGATGGAAATGGTGACGATTCACGGAATGACCTTCGTGCTGTATCGGGCCACCCGGACGCAGGGTGTTCTTCTGCGTACATTGAGTAAAGACCAGGGTTGTGATTCTGTAAACCTGATTCCAGGAAAAAATCACGGCCTGCGAGAGTCTCGCTAAGTAGATATTGGAATGACTTGAAAAATCGGGCGAAAGCCCTCAGGAATGCAATAGGAATCGGAAAAGTCCGATCTTCTTCCATAGCAGTAAAGCCGTATTTCTATTCTTGCCCAGATTGGATAACGATATAGGAGGACGCGCTATGTCCAACAAGACGCATTGTTCCCATTGCGGCAGTGATGCCGAGCCCCTTGTGATTCGCCGAGGCAGCGTAAGAACGCAGATCATTCTGTGGTTCATGCTGGTGCTGCCAGGCTTCTTCTATTCCATGTGGCGCGAGTCCACCAAGCGGACGGTCTGCAGTGTATGCGGATCGGAAGACGTGGCTGCGGTATGCCCGCTGGAAGAGAGGCATCGCTTCGTGCATCACCACTGATGAACGCAGCGGCTGGCGTGGGGGAGATTCTGGCGGAAGAGGCAGGAGTCGAACCCACCAAGCCTGTCTTGAACAGACTTCACCGGATTTGAAGCCCGGGCACCCCACCGGGGGTGTTGCTCTTCCACGGTGGAGTCTAGCACTTCTTTGCCCGACGGTTGGTCCGTCTGTCAGTCCTGGGCTTCCTCGACGATAGTCGAAATGGTGTCCTGATCGTGCACCTGCTTGAGCGCACCGGTGAAGATATTGTAGTGCCAGCCTTTCAGGCTCAGGGTGCCCGCTTCCACTCGGCTTCTGATCCATGGATAGGTCATGAGATTGACCAGTGAATAACCCACGGCGGCCTGTTCACAGCGGTTGAAGGTGGCATGATCGTCGAGCTTGTCGGGATCTGCCAGGTCGGCAACCGGGGCCACGATTGACATCCAGCGGGCGATGAAGGTGTCCTTGGGCAGATTCTTCGATTCGAGCACCAGCGACCGTATGCCGCCGCAGCGTGAGTGGCCGAGCACGATGATCTCGGGAACTTCCAGCACGGTGATGGCAAATTCGAGTGCAGCGCTGGTGCCGTGATAGGAACCCTCGATCTCGTAAGGAGGCACCAGGTTGGCCACGTTGCGGATCACGAACAGATCCCCCGGCGCGGTATCGAAGATCAGGGCCGGTTCCATGCGTGCATCGCAGCAGGTGATGAGGACGTGGTTGGGACGTTGTTGCTCTGCCAGTTTGCGCAGTTTTTCCCGGTTTTCAGTGAAGTAGCCATTCTTGAAGCGCTGATAGCCAGCGAGAAGTTTGTCGCTCATTGCCTGATCCCAACTGTTTGTCACTACTGATGTTTTTGTGGTCTCCACAGGGCGTGAGGGTGGTGTATGTATCGTGAACCCGGTGGATCGAGGCGGGATTATAGCAGAGACTTTGTGAGTCGGGCTCCTGAGGATTATGCCGCGTTGAAGATGTTTTCCTTGTTGGTGCGCAGAACGCGGGCATTGTCGTGGCGTCGCGTCAGGCCCTGGGCATCGAAGTACTCCAGGATTTCGATGCAGAGATTGCGACCGATGCCTGAGGCGTCGCGGAACTCCATGACGGAAAAACCAGTGGCGGCATGCTGGTGCGCCAGAGCTTCGGCAAGATCGGCGATCTGCAGGATCGTGGCGGGCAGGTAGTAGCGGTTTCGGCTCACCTGCAACAGTTTGCCTGCACGACAGTTCAGCTTCAGCAGTCGCTCCAGGGTGGGCTGTTCCATCTTCAGTATCTCTATCAGCTCGAATACTCGTGGTGCCACGTTGCCCGCTTTGAGCAGGATTGGTCGTAGCCTTTCCATGAAATGCAGTTCTTCCTCACTTTGCAGCACTTCGTGATCCGGCAGGTGCAGAAGGGTGCCCGTGCGCACTATTTCCCCGCGCTCCA
>MGYS01000020.1:9356-10861 GCA_001802565.1 Gammaproteobacteria bacterium RIFCSPLOWO2_02_FULL_57_10
GCGTCGTGCCGGAGAATTCCACCAGGGTATACAGGGAGGGCTCATCGATGCCGAGCCGCGCAGGTTGTTGCGAATGGAGAGAGGCAAGTGCCTCCATCATCTGGTCGCGGTACGCTTTGTGAAACTGCGAACCGAGTAGCGTGGGCAGGAGCGATCCGAGGGAGCTCGAGCTGCGCATGAGCAAGGTTTCAAATTGTGCCCCGCGTGCCAGCAGACGCTCGTGTAGTGCCCGCATCTGTGGTGGGCAGATGTTGCGGTTGAGGGCAAAGTCCGCCAGCGACACACCATGGTAGCAGACTTCCAGCAGTTCACAGAGAGCATCCTCGTGAGGATTCTCAAGTGCTCCCAGTATGGCGAGGCGGGTTCGGGTGTCCGGCTTTCTGCGTGGTGCGAATATGTCGATCACTGTCCCACCGGCGATGGTGGTCTGTGCCGAAGCGTCGCGCAGGATGAAAGTGTCGCCCCAATGGGCGGTCATGGGCTCGCGACTCCTGATCTGTACCCACTGTGGCGCTATGCCGTCTGCTCGTGGCCCGAGGGCGCGAAGTGTCACGATGTGGTGAGCGGCGCCGAGATACAGATGCAGTGGTGTATTGCTGTCGGGAAGTGCGTTCCCGGCGAAAGCGATGCGCGCATCGAAATGAGTGACCGAATGTCGCAATACGGGATTCATGAGCCAGTCACCCCGGCGCAACTGACTGTGCTGCAAGGTCACTCCCAGTGCCACACGCTGGCCGCACAGCGCCAACTCCACAGGATTGTCGTCCAAATGCAGGCTGCGTACTCGCAGCAATTCTCCAGTGCCCGAGTGCAACAACTGGTCGTCCTTGCGCACGCTGCCCGAGCGTACGGTGCCGGTCACCACAGTGCCGATACCCTTCAATGAAAAACTGCGATCCACGGCGAAACGGAAGTAGCCAGCGGCGTCCTCGTCCGATGCAGACTTTTCCTGTGCAAGAGTCTCCAGATGTTGAAGCAGTGCTGCGATTCCTTCGCCAGTCAGCGCGGAGACTGGAAACACTGGCGCCTGCGGGACCGCAGTGGTTGCCAGCAACGCTGTCATCCGTGCGCTGACCTCATCGATCTGGTCAGCGTTCGCCCGATCCGTTGCGGTGATGACAACAACGGCCCGCTTGATACCAAGCAGGTGCAATATCAACACGTGTTCTCTGGTCTGGGGCATGATCCCTTCGTCAGCCGCGACGATAATCATCGCCACGTCCGCGCTCCAGGCACCGGCCAGCATGTTGCCGATGAAATCTGTGTGACCAGGCACATCAATGAAGCTGAGGGTGTGGTGCCGAGTGGCACCTGTTGCACAGGGTTTGGAGAAATGGTGATAGGCGAACCCGAGATTGATGCTCATCCCCCGGGCTTTCTCTTCCGCCAGGCTGTCGGTGTCCTTACCGGTCAGCGCGCGGATGAGTGTGGTCTTGCCATGATCAACATGGCCTGCGGTAACAACGATCATTGAATTCTCTGGAGCGGCCTGGGCCGCTCCGAAC
>MGYS01000020.1:10892-14694 GCA_001802565.1 Gammaproteobacteria bacterium RIFCSPLOWO2_02_FULL_57_10
GTACCAGATGTACCATGTTGCGGAACTTCAGTGAACCCACCAGCAGATGACCCTTCAGGTCGGGGCCGTAGTTGTCGCTGGTGATGAAGGCCATCCCGGATGGCGCGATCGACGGATCCCAGTAGAAGACAGGCTGTTCCACTCCTTCGCGGCTGGTGGCCTCGGCAAGCGGCTGACCGTTATAGTCGATGCCATAACCAATGATGGGCCAACCATAGTTGCGACCGGCCTGAATCACGTTGATTTCGTCACCCCCCATGGGGCCGTGTTCGTTTGCCCAGATCTGACCGGTGATGGGATGTACAGTCATGCCCTGCGGATTGCGATGACCGTAGGAATACACTGCGGCCTTGGCGCCCGGTGTGTTGACGAAGGGGTTGTCTGCAGGGATGCGGCCGTCATCGTGCAGGCGGTAGATCTTGCCGCCGTCGCGATCCAGTTGCTGCACGTTTTCGAAGTGCGCACCGCGATCACCAATCGAAAAATACAGATAACCGGCACTGTCGAATGCGATGCGGCTGCCGTAGTGCTGACCTCGACCGGAGTTCTCTTCGCCTTTGTAGAGCACCTGCTGTTCGACCAGGCTATCGCCCTCCAGCTTGGCACGCATGATGGCAGTATGACTGCCCCCGCCGCCTTCAGGGCTCGAGTAGGTGATGTAGAGCCAGCCATTCTCGACATGATTGGGATGCGCCACGATGTCGAGCAGACCGCCCTGACCATTGACGTGGACTTCCGGAACTCCGCCCAGCGGCGCACTGACTTGCCCGTCACGCACGCGGTAGAGCTGCCCCCCGCGATTGGTCACCAGCATGTCGCCACTGGGCAACCAGGTCATGCCCCAGGGTACGTCGATACCTTCGGCCACAACCTCCGTTCGAAAGCCGGGTTGGGACTGGGCGAAAGCAGCGGTTGTGAAAAGAGACCCTGCCAGCAGCACGGCCATTAGACGTCCCGTCATTTTTCTCATGATTGTTTCCTGTCGGTTGCGATGGAATGGAGCGGAAATCCTGCCAGTCAAAGAGTGCGGTCCGTCACTGTCGTGCATTGTAACGTAGGAGCGAGCCCTGCCCGCGATGATTTCCGAGCTAACAGAAAATCGCGGGCAGGGCCCGCTCCCACAGTATCAGCCACACGGGGTCAATAGTGGCCTGCCTTGAAAATACGCCGCCAGATTGTCCACGACCAGTTGCCCCATGGCGCCACGTGTCTCCACGGTAGCGCTGCCGATGTGAGGGAACAGAACAACGTTGGACATGCCAAGCAATGCCTCTGGCACATGAGGTTCACGAGCGTAGACGTCCAGACCTGCACCGGCAATCAGGCCGTCCTGCAACGCGCTGACCAGGGCGGCTTCGTCCACCGAGCTGCCGCGCCCCACATTGATGAAGATGCCTCGCGGGCCCAGCGCGCGGAACACTGCAGTGCCGATCAGTTTCTCGGTTGCGGCGCCACCGGGGAGCATCGAGAGCAGGATGTCGCTGGTCTGGGCCAGTGCTTCGATGGAGTCGCAGTAGTAGTACGGCAGATGTGCCGGATGACGATTGTGGTAGGCAATCTTCATCTTGAAGGGCTGTGCCCGGTTGGCGATCTCCTTCCCGATGGCGCCCAGGCCGATGATGCCCAGTGTCTTGCCTGCCAGGCTGTGAGCAAAGGGAAAAGGTGCCTGCAGCCAACGGGCATCGCGCACGTAGCGATCGGCGTTGATCAGATTGCGCGAAGTCGCCAGCACCAATCCCATGGCCAGATCTGCCACAGCATCGTCCAGTACCTTCGGCGTATTGGTCACTGCGATGCTGCGCGCACGAGTAGTCGCGAAATCGATTCCATCGGTACCCACACCAAAGCAGCTGATGACCTGCAGGTTCGGCAGCTGATAGATCAGCGGATTGGTAGCCCACGAGGCGGTCGCCACGGCTCGACAGACGGGCGACAGGCGTTCGATCAGTGCCTGCTGCTCAAGCGGGCTGTCCAGCATCCACAGCTTGTGGGTCTGGTACTGGGAGTCGAGTATCGCCACAGTATCCGCATGAAACGGATTGGCAATGAGCAGATGGGGAAGAGGCTGGTCGGTTGTTGTCATGGCGTGATTCTAGCAGAATAGCCGGGCTTCTTTCCCTCCCGCGTTTACACGGACAAGGCCATGACCACCGACGTCAATTATCTGCGAGCGCGGCTGCCGTCTGTCGACAAACTGCTCAACAATGCCGCACTGACAGACCTGCTGGACCTGCATGGGCACAACTGCGTACGCGATGCCACGCGCGATCTGCTTGCCGAGTTGCGCACCGCGGTGGGGGAAGGCGATGGCAGCGCTGCGGCACTGTTACTGTCCGATGATTTGACCGAAGAGCTGTGTCTGCGCGTCCGCCGCCGCTTTAGCGCACGCAGCAACACTGCGCTGCGCCCGGTGTTCAACCTCACGGGAACGGTCATCCACACGAATCTGGGGCGTAGTGCGTTGCCGCAGGAAGCCATCAATGCGCTGCTCACAGCCGCGTCCGGACCGGTGAATCTGGAGTTTGATCTGGATACGGGCAGACGGGGCGAGCGCGATGCCCATCTTGAGAGTCTGCTGTGCGAACTCACTGGCGCGGAAGCCGCTACGGTGGTGAACAATAATGCTGCCGCGGTCCTGCTGGTGCTGCAGGCGTTGGCTCCGGGCAAGGAAGTCATCCTCTCGCGAGGTGAGCTGGTGGAGGTCGGTGGATCCTTCCGCATTCCTGATGTCATGCAGAGTGCCGGATGCGTACTGCGTGAAATCGGCACCAGCAATCGCACGCACTTGCGCGACTATGCCAATGCCATCAATCCACAGACCGGATTGCTGATGCGTGTGCACACCAGCAACTATGTCATTCAGGGCTTCACCACCAGAGTGGCAGACAGCGAGCTGGCAGCCCTGGCTCACGCGCATGACCTGCCGCTGGTCAACGATCTGGGCAGTGGCACACTGGTGGACATGAGCCGGTTCGGACTGGCGAGGGAACCAACAGTGGCAGAGAGCCTGGCTGCGGGAGCTGATGTGGTCACGTTCAGTGGGGACAAGCTGCTGGGCGGCCCGCAGGCAGGCATCATCGTGGGCAGCAGAGTACTGATCGACAGGATTCGTTCGCATCCGCTCAAGCGTGCCCTCCGGGTCGACAAGTTCACCATCGCCGCACTGACGGAAGTGCTGCGTCTCTATCAGGATCCGCAACGACTGGCGCAGCGTCTGCCAGTGCTGCGCGACCTGACGCGACCGCTGGTGGATATTCAGAACTGTGCACAGAGGATGCTGCCGGTTTTTGCCAGTCATCTTGGCAATCTGGCCCGAGTGTCGGTGCGTCCCTGCCGCAGCCAGATCGGCAGTGGCGCCTTGCCTCTGAATACGTTGGACAGTGTGGCATTGGCCATTGAGCCTCTGGCCGAATCCGCTGGGGATGTTGAACTGCAACGCCTGGCGCTGGCTCTGCGGCGTTTGCCAGTGCCGATAGTGGGGCGTATCAGAGATGGCGCCATCCTGCTCGATCTGCGCTGTCTGCGCGACGAGAAGGAGCTCGCCAGGCAGCTGAAGGAGCTGTCACTGTAAGTATTCAGCGCCTGTTCATCGGACGGCGTGTACAAGGAGGACAAGGATCGGCGAGATCGTTGCGAACTGTGACAATCTGTCGCTGGGGACCGCTCGGCAATCTCGGTGGATTCAGATACACTGCGCCGCGACGACTGAACAGAAGACCCATTCAACCTCCGAGGTGACACCATGAAAAGAATACAAATGCTCGTTGCAGCGCTGCTCTTGCTGGTTGTGCATGGCACGGCC
>MGYS01000020.1:14726-15836 GCA_001802565.1 Gammaproteobacteria bacterium RIFCSPLOWO2_02_FULL_57_10
TCTGCCCACAGCGCCATGGCCAGTTCCGTTCCCGGCAATGGCCAGACCGTGTCCTCGCCAGAACAACTGATGCTGAGTTTCGATGGCGCCGTTCGCCTGGTGAGACTGACAGTGAATTCCGATGCGGGTGTGGTTGACGTTGGCTTCGTGCCCCAGGCTGCCGCCGCCAGCATGTTCCATGTGCCGATGCCGACACTGGCTGCGGGCACCTACCGCGTTAACTGGACCATTCTGGGCGCCGATGGTCACTCCGTGAGTGAAACATTCCGCTTTACCGTGGATCCGGCAGCACCTGCCGCTGCGATGCCCGACCACCACAGCCACGGTGCCGGTGGCGATCACGTCCACTGATGATGTTCAGTGTTGGTCCCTGGGAGCTGGCCATCGTGCTCAGCAAGGCGCTGAGTTACCTTGGCCTCGTCAGTCTCTCAGGGGGAATATTTGTATTGTGGCTGGGCACCCGTGTCCAGCCAGCTACTCTCTCTCGACATAACCACTCTCTCGAAGACAAATCGCGGACAGGGTCCGCTCCCACAGGTGGCTGGTCTGCACAGACACGACTTCGGCTGGTCAATCTCCTGCTGCTGGCTTGTGTGGTGGGCGCATTTGCCGTGGTCCTGTTCTACCTGCTGCAGGTAGGGGTGATCAACCAGATGGGCATGTCCGGCATGTTCGATATCGGCATGATCAGTCTGCTGGCACAGTCCAGCGTTGGTCATGGTGCGGGGCTGAAGTTGGGTGGTTTCGGCCTGGCCGGGGCCGTAGTGATGTTGTGCCGATCCGATCTGTTGTCGTCACGGAAGCGACTGCCTCTATTGCTGATCTGCGGCTGGCTGCTGGCGACCATCCTGTTTGCAGCATCCTTTGCACTTCTTGGGCACATCGCCGAGCTGGGTCTTCTGCCGCGTCTTGCCATCATCGCGCACATCGTGGTGATCGGACTGTGGATTGGTGCGTTGTATCCGCTGTATCTGCTGGCGGGAAGTGAGTCGTCGGAGCGTGTGCGACCCCTGCTGCAGCTCTTTGGCAAGGCGGGTTGGATCATCATCTTCGGGCTTCTCGTGACGGGCGTGACACTGGTCTGGCAGGTGCTGGGCAATGTGAGTGAAT
>MGYS01000020.1:15885-21167 GCA_001802565.1 Gammaproteobacteria bacterium RIFCSPLOWO2_02_FULL_57_10
AACTTGTGCTGGTCTCGTGCCTGCTGTGTCTGGCTGCGTTGAACAAGTTTCGCCTGGTTCCTGCGTTGACCGGTGCAGGTGAAGACTCACTACGTCGCTCGATCATGGCAGAGATGATGCTGGCGCTTTTCATTCTGCTGCTGACAGCCACCATGACGACCATCACCGGGCCTGTGTACCTGATGTGAGCCAGACTGTAATAATTTTGCAAAGAATTTGTAATGTGCGGAGGCTTTGAATAGACTTCGCGCCAATGAATTATTTCGACATTTCATATACAGCACTTGGTGGTCTGGGACTCTTTTTCCTGGGCCTCAAATTCCTTTCCGAAGGCCTCCAGTCCAGCAGCAAGGAGGCTATTCAAAGCATCCTCGCGACACTCACCAAGAACCGGGTGATGGCAGTGCTGGCCGGTTTCGGCATCACCGCATTCGTGCAATCCAGCAGTATTTCCACGGTCATGACCGTGAGTCTCGTCAACGCGGGACTGCTGGAGCTCAAGCAGGCCATCGGTGTGATTCTGGGTGCCAATATCGGCACCACGGTCACGGGCTGGATTCTCTCCGTCAAGGTCGGCAAGTATGGTCTGTTACTGATAGGTCTCGGCATCTATCCGATGATGGCGGGCAAGACCAATGGCGCGAACGCATTGGGCAAGACTCTGGTGGCACTGGGCCTGATCTTCACCGGTCTGGAGTTCATGAGTGGCGCGTTTGCCCCACTGCGCGAAGATCCGAATTTCATCTCCTGGCTGCATCTGTTCGATGCGCAGTCACTGCCGAGCCTGTTGGCGTGCGTGGCGATTGGTTGCCTGCTGACAGTCATCATCCAGAGCAGCTCCGCGATGCTCGGTATCACCATCACACTGGCATCCACTGGGGTGATCGATTTCAACACCGCCGTTGCCCTGATCATCGGCGAGAACGTTGGAACGACCATCACTGCCCAGCTGGCCGCTATTGGTGCGAATACCTCGGCAGTACGGACTGCCAGGGCGCACGCAATTTTCAATATTCTGGGCGCGGTGATCTTCGTCACGATGTTCCCTTATTACGTGAGTTTCATCGAATGGATGGTTGCAGGTGAGGCTGATCTGGTCGCTGCCGATGGCGGTCATCCGAATATCGCCTGGCACATTGCCATCGCCCACACGATGTTCAACGTGCTCAACGTGTTGCTGTGGATACCATTGATCGACTATCTGGTGAAGTTCGTGATCTGGCTGGTACCGCATCGGGGCGAGAAGGAAGTGCACAAGCTCAAGTATCTGGGCAATCGTGCGACCATGGCGCCGGAGATTGCGCTGCAGCAGGCTGATCTGGAAATGGACAACATGATCGAGATCACCCGCGAAATGTTCAATATCACGCGTGACTACACGCAGAGTGAGCAGCACGACAAGGCCATCTACGATCGCATCAATCACCTGGAAGACATCACGGACAACATCGAAGAGGAGATGATCAATTTCATCACCACGGTGCTCACCGACTCAGTGACCCAGGGGCAGTCGGCCAGAGCCTATGCTCTGATCAGGATGGCCGATGAGTTCGAGAGTATCGCCGACAGTCTGCAGTCCTTCAGCATCTATCGCGCACGACTCTACAAGCAGAAAGAATCCATCAGCGCCGAGGCATGGGCTGATTTGACAGAGTTCTACAACGAGGTGGATACCTTCGTCGGCCGCGTTGCCGCAGCGCGCAGGAAGCGGGCAGATTCCACTCGCATCACAGGCTTGCTCGAAGAGGGCAAGCGCCTCAACAAACTCGCCAACACCATGCGTGATCGCCACCTCGAACGTCTCAAGGCAGGCACGTGCATGTCAATTCCGGCGCAGACGTACAGCGACATGTTCGTGTCTCTGCGTCATATCAAGAATCATGCGGTCAACATTCTCGAGACTTACTCGAACTGATCTGAATTTTGTGGGAGCGGGCCTTGCCCGCGATTCAGTGTTTTTTGTAGTTCAATGTGGCACTGAATCGCGGGCAGGGCCCGCTCCCACAGTCAGTGGGTGTCGTCAGCCGGTGTAAGCAGGCGGAAAGCCAGCAGCGACAACACCGACGCCCCCAGCATCAACAGCAGCATGGGATACACCGTGCCATTGAAGATCAGCGCTACCGCCTGCGCCGCCACGGCCGAGAAGGCCATCTGCATGAACCCCGTCAACCCTGATGCACTTCCCGCTTTCTTTGGCGCGGCATTGATCGCGCCTGCCTGCGCATTCGGCAGTGTGATGCCGTTGCCGAAGATCGCCAGCGCAATGGGCAGAAACAGCGCAGCAGGATGATGCAGACCAATCGCCTGCAGAAGGATAGCCAGAGCGATCCCCAGGATGGAGATGCGTGAGCCGTAGTCGATCATGCGGTGAATACCGGCCCGCGTCCCGAAGTGCCGGGTGACATAGTTACCTGCCATGAAGCCCAACGGAATGATGATGAAGTAGTAACCGTACTCGGTCGCCGGACGCTGGAACACCGACACCATGATCTCGGGTGCGGCGGAGATGAAACTGAAGAACACCACTGACACGAAGGACACGCTGAACGCATAGCCGCAGAATGATCTCATCTGCAGCAGGGAGCGGTAGGTGCGCAGCATGTCACCCACGCCGGAGAAGGGCACGGGTTCGCGAAGCGTTTCAGGCAATGTGTACACCAGACAGCCCAGCAGAATCGCGCTGCAGATCGCCACGAAATAGAACACAGAGTGCCAGTCCAGTCGCACCATCAGCTCGCCGCCAACAGCGGGTGAGAGCATGGGCATCACCACCATGACCATCACGAGCGTGGCAATCACGGAGGATGCCTCGCGAGCGTCATAGACGTCCCTGACGATGGCTCGTGCCACGACCATCCCCACGGCACCGCCTGCTGCCTGCACCACTCTGCCGATGATCAGCCACTCTATGCCAGGCGCCACGATGCACATTATCGAGCCGATGATGGTGATGATCATGCCACTGACTAACACGGGCTTGCGCCCGAAGCGATCGGACAGTGGGCCATAGGCAAGAGTGGCGATGGCGATCGACGCCATCGACAGGCTCAGAGTCAACTGAGCGATTGCCGTGCTGACCTGAAAGCTCTCTTTGATGATGGGCACGCCGGGTAACAGGATCTGCATTGCCACGGGGCCGAGCGCCGAGACCATGGCCAGCAGCAGGATCAGCCCTCGAGAGAGATGGTTGATTACAAGTGCGGAGGATGGGGCGGAGGATTGAGTCACTGCTGCGTCACTGCCCCTGCAACACGGTGTTGCGGTTGCTTTGACCGTCCGCATTGTTCTGTGAACTGATGATCACGCTGTTGCCGAGCAGGCGCATGCGCTGTGCCTGACTGATGTCGAAGCCGGGGCCGAAGGTCTGGAAGTGGAACTCCTTTACCAGTTGTTGTGCAGGCGTCAGCTCCAGCGTGTCATCGAAGCCACCCATCTGCGCGCACGACAACGGTGAGCCGCCGCGGGTACTCAGACAGATGGTCAGATCATTCTGGGGAAAGACTTCGAGGGACAATCCGTCCGCATGGCTGTGGAAACGTGGTGAACTCTCCACATAGCCGATGACCTGATGAACGAAGGCATCATCAACACCCGTGATTCTCGCCGGCAGAGAGAGGCCGAGGCGGCGGAAGATGCTTGGGTCCCACGCCATGGCCTGCTCGTAATTGTTCAGGGCAATTTCTGTTTCGCCCATGCGCCAGGCCGCGTCGGCGATGCGCGCCGAGAGTCGGGCCTTGAGCAGGACTTCCTGCGACGGCAGCAAACCCATGGCGCGTCCGGCATTCTCGATGGTCCGGGCGTCCTGGCGCTTCTGTGCCGCGATCTCGGCGTGATACGCGTAGTAGTAGCCTTCGTTGAGACTGAATGCGCCACCGTCACGCGTCTGCTCCAATATGGACGAGATGACCCCCTCGCCCAGGATTGTCACCAGTTCGGGTTCCACCCATTCGGGAATGTGCACGTCCAGCGGTGCGTAGGGACGCAAACGGTTCTGCAGTACCTGACTGTCGGCGAACAGCGATGCGGCGTGTCGTCCTGAGCGCCAGGCCTTGAAACGCAGCGCCAGCGCTTCTGCACGGGCATCGAGCGATTGCGGAAAGTCGAGCCATGCCGCTTCTTCAAGTTTCGCCTCATACGCCGTCTGGTTGGCCATGTGATTGATGAGAGCGGCGATGGAGTCCTTCTGTGCCTCATCGGCGCTGTAGGACCCCGTACGGTCCGGCTGATTCAGTGCGGTGGCGCTCAGCGTAGCAGCGTCCTCCGGATAGCCCGCCAGGATGAGGAAGGCGGCACTGACGAGAAAATGTTCGGCCCGGTTCATCACGCCGACTATCGGCTCCTGGCTGTCGCGCCACACCAGCATGCTGTTCAGTGCGCTCAGCGCTTCGTCGAAGCGACCTTGATTCATGTACAGATACAGCAGATAAATCCACGGATCGCCTACGCTCTCGGGGTCGATGTAACGCGAGGCACGGGTGAGATAATCTTCGGCTTCCTCCATGCGCAGCATGCTCAGGGAGACTTCCGAGGCGTTGAGCAGGTAGACGGTATCGAGTTCGCCGTTGTCGCCCTGCGCGGCGGCCTCATCTTCGCTGATGGAGTTGTCGCAGGCTTCAAGAGATTCGGCGGGTCGCAGGCTTGCCAGTTCCACTGCGCACAACGTGTTCCACGCTCGACTGCGTTCCCGGGTGTCGTTGCTGGTGGCCAGCACCTTGTTGGCGCTCTCTCTCGCTTCATCCCACTTCTGCATCTTGATCAGTGGCCAGCCGCGAAAGGATTCCACTTCCTGACCATACACGCTTTCGATCCTGTCGAGATAATCCAGCGACGCCTGCTGGTTGCCCATCAACTGATGCACATAGGATAACTGTGAGAGGGTGAGGTAATGCCACTCGGCACCGCCACTGGCCATCGCGCGACCAAGAGACGAATAATTGGTGAGTTCCTCGGCGCGGCTCAGGTGAAACAACGCTCGCGCCAGATTACCTTCCACACGCACCAGCACTTCTGCCAGGGCAAACTGTGCGGCGGCGGAGCCAGGCTGCTCGGCAATCCAGCGCTGCGCGAGCTCGCGTGCCCTGACGTTTTCCTTGAGAGCCAGGGCATCGCAGATCGCCAGTGCGCGTTCCTCGGTGATGCCCAGCATGCCGAAGCAGGCGCGTGCCGCACCGGGCAACTCGAAGCCGTCGAGGTCGTTCTGGGCGAAAGCAGAAGTGAAGCTCAGCGATGCAAACAGCAGTGAGGTGGTGACCAACCTGCGGACAAATCGGTGTCCCTGTGGG
>MGYS01000020.1:21241-48542 GCA_001802565.1 Gammaproteobacteria bacterium RIFCSPLOWO2_02_FULL_57_10
CCACAGAGAGAGCGGACGGCATTGATCGCGATGAAATGGGCGGCGTCATGAGTCTTCCTATTTCAGCGTCGTGCGCGCCAGTTGTTCCATCGGCTCGCGCATGCTGTCGTGCAGAACCTTGCCCAGATCGGAGACACCCGGCGCCAGCTCGACGCGGTGACCGAGCACGCGAGGCAACAGGGTCTCGATGTCTTCCGCACTGACGAAGCTGCGGCCACGCATGGCGGCAAGCACCTGCAGCGCGGGCAGCAGAAGCACCATGCTGCGTGTGGAGTTGCCCTGCAGCACGCGCTCGTCCGCACGCAGATTGCGCGAGATATCCACCAGTGCACTCTTGATCGGTTTCGCTATCACCACTTCCTGATCGATGACTTCACGTGCCATCAACACATCGGCGCGTGTCACCTGGACGCGATGCTGCGTGTGGTCGCGACGTTCCTTGTAACTGTCCAGCACATCCAGCTCCGCGTCGCGGTCGATGTGGGCCATCGTGATCTTGAACAGGAAGCGGTCCAACTGGGGTGTGGGCAACGGGTAAGTGCCGACAAGATCGAGTGGGTTCTGGGTGGCGATCACGAAAAACAATCTGTCGAGGTGATAAGTGGTGTTGTCCACAGTCACCTGCTTTTCTCCCATCGCCTCCAGCATCGCCGACTGTACCTTGGGTGATGTGCGGTTGATCTCGTCTGCCAGCACCACATGAGCAAAGATAGGCCCGTGTCGGAAATGGAAACTGTTAATGTTAGTGTCGAACACCGAGCCGCCGGTGACATCGGATGGCAGCAGATCCGGCGTGAACTGGATGCGGCGGAAGGGCACGATCGACGCCTGTGCGCCCTCGGCCTGATCTTTCGCGGTGGTGATGATCGCTTCGCCCAGTGCCTTCGCAAGAGTGGTCTTGCCCGAGCCGGGGAAATCTTCCAGCAACACATGGCCATCGGCCACCAGTGCAATGATGACCAGCTCGATCACATCGTCTCGCCCCAGCACCTGCTGCTTCACTGCCTGACTCAAACGGTTCAGCACGGCGACGGCATCCTGCAGCCGTGAGGATTGTGCAGCGGGGGCTGCCACTGCAACCGTCTCGACTGCCACTTTATCGACAGCCGCTTTTTCGTCAGCGTCGTCGGTCATCACTTCCAGGGTCATACTTTCTCTCCGGACTTCCAGTCTTGGTCTGTGCAGTGCTTGCTGCAGGTGAATGATTGGGATTCGGTGCCGAGCAATGAGAGCGATCAGTGCGTGCTCATCCACGCGAACGGATTGATGAACGCCAGCAGGTGTTTCCACCACGGAACATGGCGACGGATCTCCTGACGTATGCGCTGGTTCAGCGCTATCCAGTCAACGCCATAAGCTTGTTCCAGCGCTGCGGGTTTGCCTTCACTGAGTGCTGTTTCCAGATGCGAACGCGTCATCGCAGAGAAAGTGGGCGTCATGGCGCTCAATCTTCTTGCAAAGGCCTCGCGGCTCTCGCCGTAGCGGCGACGCAGGCCCAGTGCCGACAGACTGTCCAGCGTCGCGCGATAGCTGAGGCGGTAGCGCGTATCCGGTTGCGCGAAGCGGGGTACATGAAGGCGATAGATTTTCACGACGTATGCAGCGAGCAACATGACGAGCAGAAGCGCGGCGAACACGCGAGCGATGGTGCCGATCGGGAAAGAAGAATCAACCTGGGATTCGATGAACTCATCAAACGACGCTTCGTCGCGCAGCATGTCACCCAGCAGTTGCTGCAGGCTGTTCTGCGGATCAACCGACATGTCGACCAGCGTGCGCGAGGGTGCCGGGTCGACGATCACCCAGCCCACGCCATCGAGGAAGATTTCCGGCCATGCGTGACCATTGATCGCCTGGATCAACAATGAGGAACCTCCGGCACGGTTGCTGGCAGGTACGGAGTAGCCGATGCCGACGCGCGCGGGAATGCCTATGCTGCGATACATGTAGGTGGCGGCGAAGGAGAAGTGCATGCAGTAGCCGGTCAGGTCGCCGAACAGGAACGATGCCGCCGGGTCTTCCGCGTAGGCGTGCTCGTTCTTCAGACTGTAGATGCCGTTGCGATCGAGATAGTCCTTGATGGCCAGCGCCTTCGCATAGGGATCATCGGCGAACTCCGGACGCAGGTCCGCGAGAATTGTTGTGGCCAGTTCGCGATAGCGCGGATCGTCGGGCAGTTCAAGGTAGGCCTGGCGCTGTGCAGCACTCCAGTCCGGGTCACCGGCGCTGCGGCCGATCAGATCGGGGAACTCGAACTGCGGGACCATCGAGAACGCGTCGTAGACCTGCTTGAAGCGCAGGTTGTTGGGATTGGGCACATTCTCGAAGGCAACCGGTGTGTCCAGACCGAACGGCGTGCGATGCGGCGCCAGCAGACCGATGGTAGTGCGCACGGTCTGACGCTTGTCCGGCAGAGGCAATGGTTCGTTGATCTCGGCACGGGTTGGTGTGAAGTGATCGATCAGGTCTTCATCCAGATCGGAACGGCCGGTCACTGTCAGCAGTGTACCGTTGAACTGGGTATAAGCCGACTCACGAAAATAATAGGCCCCGCCCGCCGGTTCGTAATCGTCACGGAACAGCACGACCGCAACGGGCGCTTCCATGTCACTGGTATTGTTCTGTCCATCCCGGAAGGGGTTTTCCTGCTCGCTCGAGCCGGACTCGCGCGCCTGTCCGGTCAACCCCATGGCGTCGGTCATGCGCGGCGAGGGCAGACCGAAGAACTGAATGTAGATCAGCAGCGAGAAACAGAGAATGCCCAGCACCGTAAAGTGGTAGGGCAGGCGCCTGTGGTTCTGCTCCATCATCAGCAGTGCGGCAAGTGACAGCACAGCGGCGCAGCCGAACGCCATCAGGATGGAACTGGGGTCGATGCCACGGGTGAGGGCGAAGTCGCCGATGAAGAATGGCCGGTGGATCATGCCCTGGCGATGGGCGGCAAGCGTGATGACAAAGGCAGTGGCGACAAACAGGATTTCCAGTACCCGACCGTAACTCGTGCGATGCGCCAGTGCACGCAGCAATGCCGTCAGGGCGGCGCTGAACAGGAACCACTGCAACACTTCGCCAAGCTCATAGGTCAGCATCGGACTGAGCAGGTTGCCCAGTGTGAGACTGCTGGTCAGCAGATTGCCAAGCAGGATACCCATGCCGAGAATGATCGTCGTGATGATGGCGAGCACGGGCAGCCGCAGATTCTGCAAGGGTGGGCGCTTGATGGTCGAGTCGATCAGAAAGCAGGAGAACAGGCACCCCATGAAGGCAGCGATCGATCCGCTCTGACTGGTCAGGGAAATACTCAATACCCAGTAACTGGAGGCGATGATGGCCGCTCGCAGGCTGGAGGGAAGCAAATGGCTGAGTGCAGAGGGCTGATTCATCGTATGCCTGATTACGTGTCGTTCAGGGTTGGCAAAGACTAAAGTTTGCGTCGATCAAAGCTGTTGCCTTCAAAGGCGTGACCGGTGCGCCGGTTCACTACCAGGGTCGATTCTACAAGTTGACCGAGTTCCGTCAACAAACGGCTCAACTCCGTGCGTGCGGTGCCGTTTTTTGCATTGTCCTGTTCTTCGGTAAGGATCGAGCCGCTGAACAACAAACGCTGCCAGCGACTGGACTCACTCTCCGAGACAAATCCGTCGGTCGCCAGCACGACCGAAAAACGCACGCGAAAACGCGCAATCGTCCCGCGCAGCGCGCTCAGCCACGGTGCCATCTCGGCGCCTGCGAAGACGATGCAGTGGACGCTGCCCTGGGTGCCGAATTGCTGCAGGAAAGCATCCAGACCATAGGCATGAGGGCCCTCGAGGGCTCGCGATTGTGCGATCAGTTCCAAGGCCTGCTCGATGCTGTTCGTGGATTCCATGCTGCCGTCGGCCCCGAAAAGCCAGTCATCTCCCAATGCCCCGGATTCGACCGCCACCCGGGCCACGGCTGCAGCTGCCTCGTCGGAAGGGCTGGAGAGCAGATAGGCCAGTGTACGATTGCTGTGAAACACGCTGCGCTCGGCCAGTCGCACATTCAGATGGCGATTGCGCGCATAGACCTTCCACATGATGTTGCGCACCGAGTCGCCCGGCACATAGGGACGAATTTCCATGCGGTCGCCTTCCGGATTGCCACCGGGGTCGGGTATCCCGTCTTCGGCGGTGAGCGAGCGCAGCAAGGGCAGCACCTTGATGTTGCCGGACTGCGGCAGTGCCAACAGCTCACCTTCCTGCGTGAAGCGCCACGAGAAGCGACTGAAACCAAGGACGTCGCTCACCGTGTAGCGGCGGGTAATGCGATCGGTCTTGCAGCGGCGCTGTGGGATGATTTCTTCCTCCCACTCCAGCTCATCAGCAGACAGTTTGTTGCGACAGCGAATCGCGTCGGGATAGACGATCTCCCAGCTGACGCTGATCAGTGGCAGCCAGGGCATGGTGGGGAGGGTGAAGCCGGTTTCGTTCGGATACCCGGCCTCCACACGGATGCGGGGTGTGCTGCGTCGCAGCAGTGCCTGCATCTCCAGTTTGTGCTGGATCTGATGACGCAGGATCAACCCGCCGAGCAGCACGATGATCGTGGAAAAGCAGACGATGGCCAGTGCGCAGACTGCCAGGGCAAAGACCACCAGATCCATCCGGCCATAACCGAAAAGGCGCAGCGCGATCAGAGCGATCAGCAGAACAGTGACGCCTTGAACGGTGAGGGGGAAGCGATCAACGAGCAGTTGCAGGAATGCCTTCAGACCTCTCATCACCCGCTGTACTCCAGTTGGTTATCAGCTCGTTGGCCAGATGTACGCCATGTAACTCAGGTAGCCAATCAGAAGCACACTGCCTTCCGCGCGACTCAGTCTCTTGCGGGTGATGGCCATCGGCAGCAGTATGACCGCAAACGCGATCATCACGCCATAGTCGATCTGACTGAAGCCGACGCTGGACAGCGGTTTGATGGTCGAAGCGATACCTAGAATGGCAAGGATGTTGAAGATGTTGGAGCCGACGATGTTGCCGATGGCGATGTCGGACTCCTTGCGGATGGCTGCTACCACCGACGTCGCGAGCTCCGGCATGCTGGTGCCGATGGCGACGATGGTCAACCCGATGATAGCTTCGTCCACGTTGAAGATACGTGCCAGTTCTACCGCACTGTTGACGAACAGCATCCCGCCGCCTACCAGTGCCGCAAATCCGATCAGGATCAGCACAATGCAGAACCACGTCTTGTCCTTCAAGGTGGCGACATCGCCCGGCAGGATTTCGACGCTGTCTGCACTCGCATCGTTCTTGGAACTCTGATAGCTGAAATAGACATAGGCGATCAGGCCCGCGACCAGCACCACACCGTTGAGCAGCCCGATTTCCTGATCCAGCGTCAGCAGCCAGATGAAGAAGGATATGCCGATCATCAGGGGGATCTGCTCGCGAATCAGCGAGGGTTGTACCATTATGGGAGAGATCAGTGCGGTGATGCCCAGGATGAGGCCGATGTTGGCGATGTTGGAGCCGATGACATTGCCGAGGGCAATCGAACTGTTGCCGGTGAGGGCGGATTCAACGCTGACTGCAAGCTCCGGGCTGCTGGTGCCAAATGCCACGACGGTCAGACCGATGACAAGGGGGGAGATGCCAAGTCGCAGTGCCAGCGCCGAGCTGCCTCTTACCAGACCTTCTGCACCTACCACGAGAATTACGAGCCCGCTCACAAAATACACCAGCGTCATTAACACGATAATCGTTCCTGCTTGAGAGTTTTCCGGCCGGGCATACTAGCACAAGGAAGTGGCATGAGCGCGAGGCATTCAGGGGAGGGATTTTCCTGCCCGCCTGAGGCAGTGGCGCATGGTTCGGATATTGAATGCGTGCACCAGATGCTCGTAGTTGAGCAGTTGGGGAATTTCGATGATCGCGACCGCCAGCAGCAGCGCGCCGCCGGTCGTGCGACTGTCTTCGACTACCAGCAGATAAAGACTTGCCAGCGTCAGCACCAGGTTGATGACTCCACGTACCCAGCGATGCAGGTAGAAGTGGTGCGCTCCCAGTAGAAACAACCAGTTCAGCAATGCATAGGTGCCAGGACTCTTCAGCGCCGCCTTTTCCAGCCGCGCATACTCCTGCTGTTGGGATTCGCTCAGCAGTGCGACCTGCTCACGCAGATCGGTCTCTTCCAGATTGAGTTCCTTTTCCGAGAACATGTCTATCGCGCCGCATTGAATGGTGGACTTGTCAGGTGGAGCCTTGCGTGGTTGCGCCCCGCTTTTGCCAGAATATCACCGCAAACAGCAGCAGCGCTCCGGCAGCATGATATAGCACTCCGAAGGGATACCACATCATCAGCACCGAGCCGGTCAGCAGCATGGCTGCAGTCAGCGGGTTAAGTGGCTTCTCAAGTCGCCACTGCAACAGCCCGGCTGCAGCATACAAGCCCATACATGACCAGAAGAAGACGCTCAGCCGTTCAGGCCAGGTACCGGTGATCAGAGGAGAATAAGCGAACAGGATGGGCACCAGATACAGGCCTTTTGCCAGCTTCCACGAGGTCATGCCCGTTGCCATGGGTTTGGTGCCTGCGATTCCGGCGGCGGCAAAGGCCGCCAGACAGACCGGAGGCGTGATATTGCTGTCCTGGGATAACCAGAAAATGATGAGGTGAGCGCTGAGCAGCATACCGGCCAGCAGCGCAGGATCGAGCAGTTCGGTACGCAGCAGCTGCCGCATCTCCAGTGGCATTTCCCGCAAGGCGACAACGGGGTCGCCGCCGAACAGTCCGAGCGTGGCACGCACGCTGGCTGGCAGATCTGGAGCCTGCAGTGCCTGCAGCAGATAATCCTGAGCGATCAGATCGTAGATCACTGGCGCGGACAGCGTTGCCAGCACGATATACGCCGCCGTCACGGGCAGACCCATGCCGAGAATCAGCGACGCGAGCGCCACCAGCACCAGCGTGATCAGCAGGCTGCCCTGCGCCCACTCCACGATCATCAACGAGAAGGCATTGCCGACCCCGGTGGTTGTCACGACGTTGATGATGAGCCCCACAGCCACCAGTAACAGGGCAGTGGTGATCATGTTGCGAATGCTGTCCACGCAGGCATCGAAACAGGCCTGCCAGCCCATCGGCGTGGGCGAGAGCCAGGATGCGGCGATGGTGGCGATGATGGCAAATACCGCAGCGAGGATCGCGGTGTAGCCAATCATAAGAGCGCCGACCAATACTCCCAGCGGCAGAATGAAGTGCCAGCCCTCCCTGAACACGGCGCCAACGCTTTCGACGTCGTCAATGCTGTCTGCTGTCAGGCCAAGCCGTTTGGCCTCGATACGCACGAAGAACCCGACAGTCAGAAAGTAAAGCAGTGCCGGCAATACCGACACCGCGACGATCTGGGTGTAGGGCAGATTGGTGTAGCCCGCCATCACGAACGCACCGGCGCCCATGATTGGCGGCATCAGTGCTCCGCCGGTGGAAGCTGCCGCCTCTACGCCTGCGGCAAACTGGGCCGGAAATCCCGAGCGCTTCATCATTGGAATGGTGATGACCCCGGTGGATACCGTGTTGGCTACGGCAGAGCCCGATACCGAGCCCATCAGGCCAGAGCCGACCACTGCCACCAGTCCTGCGCCGCCAGTGAAGCGCCCTGCAAGGCAGCGTGCGAGCCTCACGATGAAGTCGCCCGCGCCGGATTTCAGCAGGAACGACCCGAACAGGATGAACATGAAGACGTAGGTGGTGGAGATGGTTGCCGTGCCGCCGAACATCCCCTCCGCGCTGAAGAAGCTGCGGTACAGCACCGTCTCCATGCTCAGCCCCGGGAAAGAGAACATGCCGGGCACATAACGTCCCAGGAAAAGGATGTAACACAGGGCGATGATAATCAGTGCAGGCGTGAACCAGCCGGACGTGCGTCGCGTGAACTCGATCGCCATCAGGACTGCGATGCCAGAGACCAGATAGTCCGCCGCAATGAACTCTGCTTCTCGGGCATAGAGAGCGTTCTCGAACAGGATCAGATAGACGGGGATCGCCACGGCCACCAATGCCAAGGCAATGTTGATGCTCTGACGCAGCATTCCCGCATTGCCGTCGGCACGCAGGCGTTCGTTGTCAGAGAGTGCGCACAGGGCACAGAAGCCGCCGAAGTGAATGGCTGCGAACCAGAGCTCGGAGAGCGCAGCGAACACATTCGTGTAGACGTGGAAGATGGCAAACAGAAAGGCAGCCCAGCGCAACATCGGAGATTTCATGGTGTCGGCGGCTCCGCTACTGGTCTTGTGACTGGTTTTGTAACTGAACTGGCGATTCGGCCAGTACCAGGTGTTCGGGAATCTCGAGACCACGTTCACGGTAGTAACGCAGTGCACCCGGGTGCAGGGGGGCTGCCAGTCCACGCAGGGCGATATCCAGCCTCATGTCCTTGGTTGCCGCATGAATGTCCTGCATGGTGCCGAGGTTTTCCCATATCATTTTTGTGATGAGATAAACGTGTTCCTCGGGAATGTCCTCGCGCACCACCAGCACATTGGGTGACGCAATCGAGCGCAGGGTTTCGGTCTGGTTGGGATAGGTCCCGGGGGGAAATTCGTACCAGTCCCAGAGCGGATAGCGGCTGTTCAGGGTATCGAGTTCGGCCTGCGAGAAGCTCAGCAGCGTGATGCGATCGCCCAGTTGGGCGAAAGCCTGCGTGATGGCGCTGGCCGGTGCTCCTGCCGGGACATTGATGCCCACCACGTTGCCATCCTGCATGGCATTCGCGGCCGCCTCATAGCCCATGTAGCCGAAGGTCATCGCGCTTTCATAGTCGATGCCGAGTTGTTCCAGTATGTAGCGTCCTGTCTGTTCGGCGCCGGAGTTGCGGGCCCCCAGTACCACGCGCTCGCCTTGCAGTGTCCCGAAGTCGCTCAGCGTGCCATCCTTGACCAGCTCGGTCAGCAGGACGAAATGTTCGACGTTGAACCACATGGCGCCCACGCTGCGCATCTCTGTCTGCGGATTGCGGATTGGTCCTTCCCCGTCCCACGCCCATGCGGCGAACACGCCCTGGATGATGGCGAACTGCGCTTCGTTGTCACGCAACAGCTTCACATTTTCGAGAGACCCGGCAGAGCTGATGGCAGACAACGACACATTGTGTGCAGGCTGCAGTTGGGATTTGGAGATTGTCGCCATCGCGACGCCAATTGGATAGAAGGCCCCACCGACGGTCGCAGTGGCGAGAACATAGGGGCGATTGACGGAGAGCTGGTCAGTGCAGCCGACCATAAAGAGCACTAGGCACAGAGTCAGCATGCGCCTGATGACTGGATTTGCGACGGATACTCTTGAGGTATCTCTGACGGGGGTGTCGTGATTCCACATACTGCAAATGTTCTTCTTGTTGAGCGGAATGTGTTGTTTTACAAGGTATTCCGCTGAGTCTGTCTGCTATCGGGAAGACCTGTTCCGTGGTCTTCAGGAGGCGGTCGATGAAACCATATTTTCCCGGAAAGCACAAACCCCACCACTTGTAGATGCTGCAACGACTGATCCTGTGGGAGCGGGCCTGCCCGCGATTTTGCGGAGTAAGGGCATCCCGGAGCGGCGCGGACTCGTCGCAAGTGGGCACAGGCAGCAGACCGGGATATTCAACAGGAAGCAACGATGTCTTACCCAAAGAACCAGTAGCAAGCAACGATGGCAGTGGTAATGCCAGCCACATCCGCAAGCAGCCCGCAGGTGATTGCATGGCGTGTCTTGCGGATGCCCACGCTGCCGAAATAGACAGCCAGCACGTAGAAAGTGGTTTCCGTGCTGCCCTGCACCGTCGCCGCCACTCGGCCCGCGAAGGAGTCCACTCCGTAGGTGTTGATGGTTTCCAGCATCATGGCCCGCGCGCCGCTGCCACTCAGGGGTTTCATGAAAGCCGTCGGCAGCGCCTCGACAAAACCGGTATCGATGCCCAGACCGGACACCAGTGCACGAATGCCCGACAGCAGAATGTCGAGACAACCGCTGGCGCGGAACACTCCGATGCCGACGAGCATGGCGAGCAGAAAGGGAATGATCTTGATGGCGACATTGAAGCCTTCCTTCGCGCCCTCCACGAACAGCGAATAGCAGTCGAGTCTGCGCTGCACGCCGGAAACCAGAAACAGCACGATGACACTGAACAGCAGCAGGTTGCCGATCAGCGCCGAGCGGCTGGAGAGCAGGTCCGCGGGAAGGCTGACGATCCAGCTCAATGTCGCGGCGAGGAACAGCGCAAACCCCACGAACCATGCGAGTACCACGCGATCAAGCAGCTGCAGTTTCTGCATCCACGCCACGCTGAGCAGACCTACCAGAGTCGAGGCCGACGTCGCCATGAGGATCGGCAGGAACACATCCGCTGGCGAGGCGGCCCCCGCTTGTGCGCGGTACAGGAAGATGGTCACGGGCAACAGAGTCACGGATGACGTGTTCAGCACCAGAAACAGGATCTGGGCATTGGTTGCGGTGTCCTTGTCAGGGTTCAGTTCCTGCAGGTCATTCATGGCCTTGAGCCCCATCGGCGTGGCGGCGTTATCCAGTCCGAGGAAGTTGGCCGCAAGATTCATCGTCACCGAGCCGAGGGCAGGATGGTTCTCCGGGACTTCCGGCATCAGGCGCTTGAACAGCGGTGCCATGATGCGTGCCACCACCGCCATCAGGCCACCGTGTTCGGCGATGCGAAACAGACCGAGCCAGAGTGCCATCAGGCCGATCAGTCCGATGGCAATCTCCACGCTGAGATTAGCCATCTCGAAGGCGGCGGCAACGAGTTCGCTGAACACTTCGGGATTGGTGCCCGACAACCATTGCCAGAGAGCGGCGATGAAGGCGAGGAAGAAAAAGCTGAGCCAGAGGACATTGAGCATGGTGGCGCCATCATACGGGGAAGAGTCGGTCTTTTTCACCATTTTGTGGTGCTGGCGGGGACTGCGCCTGCAGGGCTCGCGAGGTTTGCCAGAAATAACTCCTTTAAGATCATGGGGATGCCGCCAAGCCGTGGGTGGTACGGATTGTGCTGATGCAGAGATAGTCCGCCAGCCGGTTCGGCATTGCGTCAGATCGGGCGATTAGGCCAATGCCGATCTGGCTGGCGGGCTTTCTTGATGACAGGATGTTTGAATCAGGCCAGCGCAGTCTCGAAGATGGCGAGCATGCGGCTCCAGGCACGTTCAGCCTGTGGTTCGTTGTAGACCGCTGAGTCAGGCACGCACCAGCCGTGCATCGCGCCTTCATACACTTCAATCTCTGCTGCCACGCCCGCCGCATCGAAAGCGGCTCGCAGCACGTTCTTGGACTCGGGATCACGCTCGTCATCGTTGGCAGCCACGGCAATCAGCATGTGTGCATCCATGTTGGGGATGCCCAGATGCGGACTGTCAGGGTTGGCCGTGTTCAGACCGCCACCATGGAAGGAACCGCCCGCGCCGATACGATCAGGCAGGGCTGCTGCCGTGCGCATCACGATCGGACCGCCCATGCAGTAACCCATGGTGCCGATCTTGCGGCTGGTGTCCACGGAGGACTGTCGATCCAGCCACGCGACAAAGGCGTTGGCATCGGTGACATGAGTGGTGGCATTGAGTTGGCCGGCCATGGGACGCACGATGGCTGCTATCGCCGGGTCTGCGAAGCTGGCGCCTTCACCCACGACAGGTGAACGGGCGCTGCGATAGAACGGGTTTACCACCAGCACGGAGTAACCGGACTGCGCCATGCGCTTGCCCATGGCACGGAAGGCGGGGCGCAGACCGAGGATGTCCGGCCAGATCAGCACGGCGGCATGAGCGCCAGCGGCAGGATGGACGAAGTAGCAGTCGGCGGTGCCATCAGGGGTCTGGATCTCGACATCCATTTCCATTACATCCTGAGCGTGCAGCACGGAGGGGAGCATCGCCATCATCGCAGCACCGGCACTGAGTTTGCCGAACTGGCGACGGCTCATTTTGCGGGCCATCTTCAGATACGCTTCGTTCTCTTCATTGGTATGGTTGTCACACATTCTTGTCGTTCTCCTGGGACGGGTGGTTTGAATTGTTATACCGGGGCAACGCGGGTTCTCTTCCCCTGCATCCTGCGGGGCAGTGGAATGCAGTGTAGGATAAAGCGGCTGGTGAAAGCACCTGGAATATGTGTTCCTCAGGCATTCCCTTCCCGGCTTGTTTTCTGGCGCATCAATGATTCAAGGTTGCCGCCAGCGACGCCAGAATCTTCGTCCAGCCTTCCCGTGCAAGCTCCTCGTACTCCGCCCACTGCGGATTCATCTCTGTCGTCAGGGTCAGGTCGCAACCACGGCTCAAGGGCGTTATCTCAACGGTCACCAGATCCACGTCAGAGGAGAAGGCGGGAATGCCGAAGGTGAAGACGAGGCGATGGGGGCGATCGATCGTCAGGTAGGTGCCGGTGTGTTCCACCTCACCCTCGGGGCGGCGATCGGTCATCACGAAACCCCCGCCCACCCTGGGATCAATCTCGCATTTCACCATCGTGCCTGTCTCCGTCGCGAACATGAATTTCGCCGCTGCCTTCACGTCCAGCCAGGCGTCGAAGACCCGCTCGGCAGATTGCTGGAATGACTGCTTTACCACAATGACGATAGGTGAGGCGTCGGTCATGGTCGTGTTCTCCTTTCCGAGTGTAGATCTGATGTGGTTCTGGTGCGGCTGATGGACATCACTGTCGAGAGATTCTATCCTTCCCGCTCCCTGAAGTCGCCCGGTGTTCTCAATCTCAGTCTATGCATCCATCCTTGCGGTCCGTGAAGAGTCTGGTCGTGCGCTGCCCCAACTGGGTCGGCGACATTGTCATGGCTACCCCAGTATTCGAATGCCTGCGCAGCAATTTTCCCGATGCCGTCATCACGGCATGCATACGGCCCTACGCGCGCGGAATTCTGCAGGATGCCCCCTGGTTTGATCACATCGTTCCCTGCCAGGACAAGAACCTGAAGGGGCTGCGTCAGCTACGCGCCGCGCTGCAACCGCTCAAGCCCGATGCTGGCATTCTGCTGACCAACACCACACATTCTTTCCTCAGTTTCAAGTTTGCCGGTGTGCCGAATATCTACGGATATCGTCGCAATCTGCGCAAATATTTTCTCGCCGATGGTCCAGAGCCGCAGCGCGAAGGTGGCAAGTACAAACCTCTGCCGATGCAGGAATACTATCTGGAGCTGTGTCGCTATCTTGGACTTGCGCTGCCGGACAAGCCTCATTGCAGGTTGCATCTCTCTGCCGCACTGAATGAAAGCGGCCTGGCACGTCTGCAACGCTGGGGAGTGGCTGAAGGCGACATGGTCGTTGGTCTGAATCCCGGAGCCAGTTTTGGCTCGTCCAAATGCTGGCCCGCAGAATACTTCGCCCGCCTTGCTGAATTGTTGCAGGAGACTCTGCACTGCAAGGTGCTGTTGCTGGTGGGGCCGGGTGAGGAGGGGATTGCTCAGCGCATCGTTGAGGCCAGTCGTGCGACGATCATCAATACAGGCACCGAGAGAGTCGATCTTGCCGACCTCAAGCCACTGATCAAGCGCTGCGATCTCCTGATTACCAATGACACCGGTCCGCGCCATTACGCGGCCGCGTTCGAGGTGCCCCATATCGTGCTGATGGGGCCTACCAACGCGTTGTACACCGCCTCGAATCTGGAGAATTCCAGAGTGTTGCAGCGCGACTTGCCCTGCGTGCCCTGCCACAAGAAAATCTGTCCACTGAGACATCACGCCTGCATGCGCGAGATCACTCCCGAGACTGTCATGATGGAGGTGCAGGCGATGCTGCAGCCAACATCGGTGCGTTTCCACGGATAGTCTGCGTGCCTTCACAGAGCGAGCGATTGCTCTGTCAATCATGTTCCTGCCATTAAATGTGTGTCCTGCCTCCTATTATTTTTTTGAAGAAATATAGCGAACGTTCGGCTCCGTCATTTCTTTTGTATGACTCTTGTTGCCTCATGTAATTGCTGTGTCCTTATGTCAATTTTCAGGGTTGACCTGACTCCTTATTATGTAGAGAATCTGGCCAACAAAAAAAATGACATCAGGTACCATTAATGCATCATTCGCCAGAACACACTGTATTTTCCTCAGAAATATCTCTCTCTTTATCGCCATTCATGAGTGCTCGTGGGCTTTTTAACAGCCTTTCAGTCGGCTCAATCTCCTTTGTTTACATAAAGAATTTCGTCACGCATTCGTTTCTTTTCATAGCATAAACATTCACTGCATAAAGGGGGCGTGTCTACCTTTTTGGAAGGACCCATCTGATCGTGATGCCAAAGGAGGATGTTGCAAGGTATCAACTGCTCGACAATAACTACAACAAAGCAAAAAGGAGAGATATTAATGCTATTCCCGCATAGAGGTAACAGGAAGCGTCATCTGCGCAACATGATTCGGCTCGGAATCGCGATGACCCTGAGTACGCCAGCTGTCTTGATGGCACAGGCGGCCGAAGATCCCGAGGTCGAAGAAGTCGTCGTCACGGGCTCCTATATTCGCAACAGCGCCTTTGCGCAGAATTCACCGGTGGCCACCATCAACCAGGACGATCTCTACCAGTCTGGTGCGCCGAGCATGGCGAACTACATTCGTGACCTGAGCTTCACCCAAAACACCAATACAGTACAGAACGTACTGGGCAGTGCCTCCGGTGACCAGAGCGGCGTCGGTACCACCTTCAACCTGCGTGGTCTTGGCGAGAACAGCACGCTGACCATGATGGATGGCGTACGTAGCGTAGACAACTCCGTTACTGCCCTGATTCCCGATATTGCCATCGCTCGTGTTGAAGTGGTGCTCGATGGTGGTTCAGCTCTTTACGGCTCCGACGCGGTAGCGGGCGTGGTCAACATGATTCCGATAAAGGAATTTGATGGCATCCGCGTGCGTGCGTACTACCAGACGCCTGAAGAGGGCGGCATGGAAGAGGGCAACCTGTCCCTTCTGTGGGGCAAGAGCTTCAACAACGGCGTCAACTACGTCGGTGCCTTCGATGCCAGAAAGCGTACGCATCTGGGCATGTATGAGCGTCCCCGTGAGTGGGAGATGGCGGATGGTTCGTCCGGCTCAGGCAACCCAGGCACTTACCGTCGCATCAACGGTGCGAATCCGGTCCTCGGTGGGCAGCACGGCGGCACCATGTCTGGCGGCAATCTGCCTGACCCGAGCTGTGGCACATTCAATCAGGGACTCGAGGATCGCACCCAGCGTGGCAGCATCCCCAGTGGTATCGTCAGAGGTACCACCTGCTGGTACAACTACACCAGTACCTACCCCTATTCACGAGGCATGAACGAATACAACCTTTACCAGAACCTGACCTGGGAGGCCAACGACTGGTTGCAGCTCGAGGCGACCGGCAACTGGAACTACCTGCTGGACGAAAGTACACGAGGCGTGGTCACGGCTCTCAACCCCAACAACCGTACCGTGCTCTACATTCCGCAGAGCCATCCGGCCAACACCTTCGGATTTGACGTTGTGCCTTACCTGTGGCGTCCTGCTGCGGGTCTGGGCACCATGCCGGACTGGATCAGCGAATTCGGTGAGACAAAGGGTGGGGTCGATACCAGCTCCAACCGTATCAAGTTGGGCGCGCGGTTTGACATCAGCGATACCTGGACCGGCTACAGCTATTACTCCCGTCAGGAGCGCAAGGTCTGGTCGCGTCAGATGCGCAACAACATGAACCTGAAGAAGTTGCAGCAGGCGCTGATGGGCAAGGGTGGGGTCAACAACGACCTGTGGTTCAACCCCTTCGGGTCCGCAGATCCACGCTCTCCTCTGTATGTCGAGGGTGTCACCAACAACAGCCCCGAGATCATGGCCTGGATGTGGGATGACATCAGTCTGACCACCGACCGCGACTACCTGGACATCGCTGAAATCACCGTCACGGGTGAACTGTTCAATCTGCCAGCGGGTGCCGTGTCGATGGCGACCGGTTACCAGTGGCGAGATACCGCCGTGGAAGATTTCGCGCATCCTCTCTCTGCGGTCGGCAATAACTACAACGTGGATATCACCACACCGGTTCGCAAGGACGCCGAGTACTTCAGTCAGGTACGTGCGGTATTCCTCGAAATGGAAGTGCCTATCCTGGAGAGCCTGACGGCACAGGGCGCGGTACGTCACGAGCAGTTCACCGACTTCGGTCTGGAGTCCACCACGCCGAAAGTCGCTCTGCGCTGGGAAGCAATGGATGGTCTGGCACTGCGTGCGTCATGGGGTGAGAGCTTCCTGGCACCAACGCCGGAACAGGCCCGTCCGTTCATTCCGAACGAGCTGTGTGGCGAAGCCTTCTCCGGTAACGATCCGTTCTTCAATGCTTCTTTGATCGGTTCTTCAACCTGTCAGGCCGGTAACCCGAACCTGGCACCTGAGACCTCGACCATCAAGAACTTCGGCTTCACGTATGAAGGCATTGAAGATCTGAGCATCAGCATGGACTACCAGAGCGTGAGCTATGTGGATCGTATCCGCACTCTGGACGACACGGATACCGTATATGACCAGTTCCGCGAATTCCTGGGAGCTACAGGTCGCACGGAAGCCACCTTCAACCCGAGCAATCCTTCTGATCGTGCAGCGGCTACTGCCTACCTGCGCAGCATCGCTGGCCCGAACAATCCGGTACAGCGAGATCCTTCAAACATGGCGGTGGATACCATCTTCCGTCAGGCGCAGAACATTGCGTCCGTGTACATCGATCTGCTTGATGCCAAAGCCCGTTATACCTACGATGCGGGTGACTGGGGTACGTTCACGACCACTCTGGAAGCGTCCTACTACTTGAACTACGAGTACGAGGACAACACAGGTGCGCTGGTCGATGCGCTGGGCATGCAGAACGCCCAGACCGGTATCGTGCCGCCACTGCCGGACGTGAAGGGCAGTCTGCGTGTGAATTGGTTCAAGAACAATCACAGTGGCAGCCTGTCTGCGAACTATCGCAGTGGCGTGTTGTTCGACGACCGTCCGGTAGACCGTTACGGCGACGGCTGGTTGGCAATGGTGGATCGCAAGATCGACGCCGAGACCATCACCAACGCGCAGTACTCGTACACGTTTGACCAGTACCTGGACAGCACGATCACGCTGAGCGCCGGCGTGAGCAATTTGTTCGACGTCAGGCCACAGCGTTTCCCGATCATCGGCGGTTTCGAATCCCGTCTGTCAACTCCCTGGGGTCGTCAGGTGTGGGTGTCGCTGGATTGGCAGCCAGGTGCGTGACAATCACATGAGCTGAGTTTCAGTTCATGAGGAGATGAAAAAGACGGCCCGGGAAGAAATTTCCGGGCCGTCTTTTTTTCGAAAAATTATTGAATGACAACCGGCACTCCATTGCCGCTGAATACCAGTTCGCCTGAGGATGCCACCGAGTAGGCAAAGTACACAGTCAACGACACGGACGGAAATCCGAGACTGCCAAAAGACAGATCGCGGAATGCGGTGAGCTCCTCGACCGATTGCAGAGCCCGCGGTTGCACTGTGCCAAGCAGCGTTGCTGGATTGCCATCCCAGGGCACATAAGCCCCACTGGAATTCACTTGAAAGAACCCCACTCCCGCAGCGTTTATCACGATGTGGGTCGTTCCTGTGCGCCCGACGTGAGCCGGGTCCACGTTGATGCTGGTCACGAGGCTCAATGCATCCGCTGGGGAGTACTGCGTGCCGAACGATGTCGCCAATCCGGCGGCCCCTCCCGTACGAATCACGCCCCCGCTCATGGTGGCACTGGTACTGGCGCCGCTGCCAGTGGCCACGCTGAGCGCAGGGCGCGTCCCGACATAGCGAGCAATCTGGAAACGTGTGGTCTTGAGTGCCAGTACCGCATTCGCGCCGCTGGTGGTATCGGACTGGGGCACGCCGCAGGCCTGTCCCTTGCAGGTGTTACTGGCGGGGTTGGAGAACACAGGCAACCCCTCGGAATCGGGGAAGTGGGTGTCATAAGCCATGATCGTGCGGAACAGGCCGTTCACGCCGTGTCCGAGCGCCCACGGAAACGTGCCTCCGTTACCTTCCACGCGCGAATGGGCCAGCCCCATGAGATGGCCCAGCTCGTGGGCGAGCGTCTGGACATCACACTCTGCATCCCGCTGCGCATTCACACCCGGCATGAAGAGTGCCGTGTAGATGCCACGCACGCCTGCGCGGGTAAGATCGCCAAGCGCCCCGAAGCCACCACTCTGTGCTATGCCGCAGGCGTCACCGGAGGAAAAGATTCCGTCGATCAGCACGACGAGGTCGGCCCCGGAGGTCGCCCGGTAATAATCCAGATCCTGGAAGGGCGCGGTCTTTTTCGCCATCGCATCGAGTGCTTCTTCCACGCCATTGGTCACGGTGTAATTGACCTGTCGGTACGCCACTGGACGAAACGTCAAACCTGTTCCTGAGGTCGCATACATGTCATTGGTTTGCTGCACCAGCTGATTTATTTCCAGCAATGGGTTGCTGGTGGCAATGTCATTGACGTACCTGGGCGTGTAGAGGAAGAGCAGGTCGATGTTGACATTGCTGCCCTCCGCAGGGCCCGATGCGTTGCTGTTTGCGTTGGTGCCCAGCAGGGCTTCGTTGAAGTCGCTGATGCCATCGTTGTCAGTGTCCTTCAGCACATCGTTGGCGACAAGAACGAACTCGTCATCGCGCGCGTTACCGAGAATCACCGTGCTGGGCACTTCGGTCAGTGAGGAGGTTGTCATGCGCACGTGGTACTCGATACTGAGCGTGGCACCGGCGGCCAGGTTGGTGACCGGGCAATGCAGTTCCCTCGCAGGGCCGTTGTTGTACTGCACTGTGGTGACGCTGCAGCCGGCAGAGCTGTCGAGGTACTCGGCGAGATCGAGTGTGAAGATGACTTTCAGTATTTCACCGGAGATCGTGGCGTTGCTCTGATTGGTGACGCGCACTGTGACGTCGAGCGTTTCCCCTACCAGCAACGTGCTGGCAGACAGCACCTGTTCGATGGTGACATCGCTGCTGTTGACCTCCAGCACGCTGCCTGTCCCCCGGTCGTGTCCGGTATCCAGTGGGATGGATCTAAAGGCATCCGACTCCTGAAAGAGATAACCCACGAAGTTCTGACCCTCGCGTCGCGCCTGCAGCCGGAACTTGCCGCTCGGAGCATAGAGCGTGGCCAGCAGGGCATCGGTGCCGCGCGTCAGAGACAGGATGTATGGCCCATCGTTGTCGATCAGCCGTGCACGCACGCCAAGATCGCCCCCCGGGAATTGCTGTGTCTGTTCGATTCGGTACTGCAGCGCTGAGCCGTCGTGTAGAGTCAGAGTCAGTTGCATGTCAGTCGCGAGGGCGGACAGCACCGATCCCGACACGGTGACGGCCAGCGGATTTATCGCATTGGCTGGCAGCTCTACCGGCGATGAAGTCGGGGTAGAATCATCCCCAAGCCGCCATAACGGCTGCGCCTGGCTCGTTGAGGAAAGCAAAAGCACGAGCAGACTTGCAACAAGCAGCCATGGGCGCATGGGGGTTCTCCTTGGGGATCTTTCAGATGAACAAGAAAAAAAGCGATGTGAGGCCGGAAGACTTCACATCGCTTTCATTTCCGGCGTTTGCCAGGAGTGTATCAGAAGGAGCCGTTGATTTTCAGCGACAGCACTCGTCCCGAGCCGCCGCACTGATCCTCGATCTCCTCCAGCACGCCCGCGCTGATATGGCCAACAAAACGCTGACGCTCACGGCACTGGAGATTGTCGGTGGCATTGCGGGCATCGAAGCGGAACGTGATGCCGTTGAAGCGGATGAACTCCACGAACGCCATCACCATCGGATCGCCCGAGGTCATTTCGATGTCGTCGATATCGTAACGCTTGATATTGCCGTCGAAGCGATTGTTCCAGCTCAAACCCCAGTTCATGTTGTAGCGGGGAACGTCATGGCGGAAGCCCATGTCGAGACGGCCGCGTTCATAATTGGTGAAGCGTCGATCGATGCCCAGGAAGGGATCTTCGATCTCGGAATCTCGCACCTGGAAGTTGGCCGTTACCAACAGATTCGGCATGTTGATCATCTTCATGCGGATGCTGGACCTGACGGAGAACTGCCACATGTCACCGGTTCCGATGTTGCCGTTGGCTGACTCCAGATTGGTCGGGCTGCTGCTGACGTCGATGCGCTCGATCTTGTCGTAGTGGCGCATGAAGTTGATGGTGGCTGTCACCACGCCAATGTCATCGGGCAGGCGATATTCTGCATCCAGGTCAGCGTTGATGAAGGTCTCGGGTTCCAGGTTCGAGTTACCCGCCTGAGTGTTCTCATCGTTGTCCTGATTGTCACTGGCAGCCACGAAATCGGAGAAGCTGAGCTGACGCACGTTGTACTCGGCCATGGCGCGCAATTGGAAGTTGCTGGTGATGTCGAAGCGGTAATCCACTTTCGGCTTCCAGAAGTCGAAGCTGCGCTGATTGTAGACATCGCCCGTCTGGGTGATCTCGGAGGTCTCCCATACCAGCGTGCTTTCCAGCGACATGCGTGGGTTGATCTGCCAGTTGTGTACCGCGAACGGTTCGTAACGGATCTCTTCCACCATGGAGTTGGCGTTGGAGACAACCTGGGGCACCAGACCTCCATACGCTGCCGAAGGGGTTCCGGTGCTGCTTGCCAGACCCAGGCGCAGATTCGAATCCAGAATGGTCTGGGCGCGCTCGACGCCGAACTCGATGTCCTGACCGTCGAACAGTCCCATGGTGTAGGACGAGCGGACGATGCGCTCCTTGCTCACGCTGCCGCTGTCGAGAAACAGATTCTTGGTCTCGGAGCCGTCGGCATTGACGCGGTAGCGTTCGCGGATGCTGCTGCCGTCGTTCTCGTTGGTGATGAACAGGGCCTTGAAGCGGCTGCCATTGGCGGTCAGATACTCGTAGTCTCCGCCGATCTCCCAGTTGTCGCGCTCGCCCGGAATCTCTTCGCGCTCATAGGACAGCGTTCTGGGGTTGACCCGCAGATTCGTCGTCACGCGGGAGACATCGGTGGGGTTGTCGTTCTGGCCGTAGAGACCGTTGAGGCGCACACTGCTGTTGGGCGTCAGTTCATAGCTGAGGTTGGTGGAATACTGGTAGGACGTCTGCTCGCGGATACGATCTTCACGCACTTCGTCGTTGTCCGAGAAGTCACCCAGCACGCTGTTTTCCTTGCTGATGTAGTGATCGTAACGCGGCTCGGCCTGGGCGCTGAACAGATAGGTCAGGGCTCCGGTCTGGCCGCTCACGGATACCGAACCGCCGGGCTGGGTTTCATGATCGGCGTAGCGATCCATATTGGCTTCCCAGGATATGCTGGTGCTGGAGAGCTCCTCGAACAGCACCACGTTGATGACCTGGCTGCTGCCGCGCACGTCCAGCGCGCCGGAGGTGCCGCGAATGATCTCGATGCGATCGACCTGGTCCGCGTTGATGCGGGTCAGCATGCCTCGCGTGTCGTTGTTCTTGCCAGCGGAGCGCTTGCCGTTGATCAAAACCTGATCACCACCACCCCCGCCAAGGCCGCGACCGCCGCCACCAGGGTTCCCGCCGCCGCCTCCCGGACCGCCACCGCCGCCACCCGTGGCAGAGCCGACACCTGGAATTCTGTTCAGCATGTCCTGCGCGGTAAGCGGGGCGTACTCGCTGAAGTAAGTGGCCGGATAGACCACGGTGGAATCATTCTCGGTGGTTTCCTGCGCGGAAATCGGTGCAGAGGACAGTGAAGAGAGGCTCAGGATCAGCACGAGCGCCGAGAGCGTCACTGGGGTGTGGCGGGGTGTTCTAGTCATTGTGTATCCCTTTATCTGATCGAATCCGGCCGGATTCTAACGGAACGAGCGAGCAACAACTGTGACAAATTGTGCTCAGGTCGTCTTGATGATTTCGACCGGGCGCTCGTAGATGTCCTTGCGCTTGTCGTAAAGGGGGATGGTGGTGCCACTGAGTCGATTGCTCACCAGATCCTGCAGGTCAAGATCGGCAACGATGATCTGCTCGATGTTCGGTGTTCCCTCGGCTGCGATACCATCGCGGGCAAAGGAAAAATCCGATGGCGTGATGATGCTTGCCTGTCCGTAATGCATGCCCAGTCCTTCCACGGGAAGGTTGCCTACCGTGCTTGTCATGACCACGAAAACCTGATTCTCGATGGCGCGTGCGTGGCAACAGTAGCGTACGCGCAGGAAACCCTGTCTGTCGTCGGTGCACGACGGCACCATGAGGATGTCGGCACCCGCCTCGCAAACCATGCGTGCCAGTTCTGGAAACTCGATGTCGTAGCAGATGAGGATGGCAATCTTGCCAAAGGGGGTCTCGAACAGGTGCAGTTTTTCACCGGCGTCAGTGTTCCACTTTTCCCTCTCCCAGCGCGTGCGGTGAATCTTGTCCTGCTCGAAGATCTTTCCCTCGGGCGTGAAGTAATAGGCGGTATTCAACAGTCGTCCATTTTCATGCAGCGTGGGGTGACTCCCACCAATCAGATGGACGTTCCACTGAGCTGCGAGCTCCTGCATCAGATCCTTGTAGCGACGCGTGTAGTCATTCATGTTGCGGACTGACGTACGAACATCTGTGGTGTCCATGAAGGACAGCAGTTGCGTCGTGAAAATCTCGGGCAACAGCACGAACTGCGGTTTGTAATCTCCCGCTGCCTTCATGATGAAACGGACCTGATTCTCGAATCCCGACCAGTCGTTGATCTGACGAAGCAGGTACTGCACTGCCGCAATGCGTACAATCACTGGAATGTATCCTCCGAGGTATTGACAGGAGTGTTGACTGGCAGATCCGGATTGTAATCAGGATTCAGCCAGACGATGAGTGAAGCGTAACCGCAGGACTCGATGTCCTCGGGAATGTAATTTTCCATGACGCCACAGTAGCTGAAACCCTCGCGTAGCTGAAAACTCAGCACGGGATCGGTGAAGTCTCCCCAGATGACTTTCTGGGCGTAGAACTCTGCCGTCATGTCGTCAGCGTGGCGGTGATAGCCAGGCAGTCGCCCACAGGCGATGACGCGTTTCAGATTCATGCGGCGACATAATGTGCGCCGAGCTTCGTACAGCAGGTGACCAACGCCCTGTCCCTGTGACTCTGGATCAACGAACACTTCGACGCCGTAAAGAGTGCGACCGAGCGGGTTGTGGTTCTCGAATGTCCCCGCGCTGGTGATTTCCCTCCAGCTGTGTGGCTCCGCCCAATCATCCCAGGACACCATGATGGAGCTTGCACAGCCCAGCAGGCCATCGACATTCTCGGCCACAATCTGACCGTGAGGAAACGCTTCCAGTTGCTCGCGAAGCTTGCGTTCGTTCCATGGAGGAATGGTTGGATAGATGTGTTTCTGCAATGAGATGAGTGCGGGAATGTCCTCCGGTCGCGTTTGTCGAACGCTGATTTCGCCCATGAATTTCATCCTTTCTTGCCTTGGTACTGGTTCGACTATAGGTATTCGTGCTGGAAAAGTCGACCGTTGATTACTTTGATCGCCCACCGCCTGCGTTTTGATTTCCCAATTTCGGCTATGCGAGTAAGATGGCGACCACTCGAGCTCATCCTCTCCGTCGCAGGAAAAATGCGCAATGACTCACCCCCCGCGGGAAAGCATCTGGCAGCACCGGAATTTCGTGATTCTGGTCTCCACCGGCTTTCTTCTCAGCTTTGGCGCGCGCGTCTACGAACTGGCGCTGCCATTGATCATCTACGAACTCACGCAATCCTCCGTTGCCATGGGCATCATGCGGGCGATCCAGTTCCTGCCCATCTTTCTGTTTGGCATGATCATTGGCGTGTTCGTTGATCGAGCGGACAAGAAACGCTGGATGCTGACCATGGTCAGTGCACAAACCGTGCTGCTGTTTGCATTGTATTTCCGAACGCGGAGTGGTCACGTGAGCGCGGAGCTTTTCTACGTCGCGGGATTCTTTCTCATGCTGCTCAGCTACGCTTATGTGAATGCGAGAATCAGCAGCGTGAAGTGGGCTCTGCCTACATCCATGCTGACCTCTGCCAATGCCAAGTTCACTTTTGTGCAGACTCTGATGCAGGTGATGGGGCCTGCGATCTCGGGAGCGATTCTCTTTCTTTCCAGTCTCTACCTCGGCTTGCTCATCACTGCAGTGATCTATCTGCTGGCATTGCTGGTACTGGCAAGACTGCAATTGCAAGAAGCACCACGCAGCACACTTCCGACAAGTTTTCGCAGTGAGCTGCGTGAGGGCTGGTCTGCACTGCGAGAGAACAAGGCGCTGTGGGTCATGACCTGGTTCGTGGTGTTCTTCAACGCCAGCAGCGCGAGCTACGAACTGATGGTGATCTTCTATGTGAAGGACGAGTTGCAGTGGAGTACTGCGCAGGTGGGTATCGTACTTTCCTGTGCAGGGATTGGTGGTTTACTCGGCAGTGTGCTGACCGAACGCATTCGCATGGCGATCGGCATTGGTGCGAGTCTGGCATTGAGTCTTGTCGTGCTGGGCGTAACGTATTCGCTCACAGGATTTCACAGCTCCGCCTATACCGTGGGCGTGGCCATGTTCGGTTTCGGTTTCATGACCACGATGCAGAACATCTGCATCTGGGCGTATCGTCACGAGACGACATCTGCGCCATTGATCGGGCGTGTCAGTGGCATGACTGGTGCGATCTTCAAGATTGGGGTGCCACTTGCGCTGGTTGGCGCGGGTCTTCTCGCCGAAGTGGCCGGTGCACGCGCGGTATTTGTAGTGTGTGGCATCGTGCAAGCGCTGGTATTCCTTGTCTTCTATCGCACATCGCTGATGCGGGTGCGTTGATCACAGAGCGAATCTGATGTGTGAATTACATCATGAAAGAGAGCCTCGTTTGTGACGCTGCAGTGTCATCTGCCTAGACTCCGGTTGCAGTTCGAAACAGTTCGAACATCAACAAGGCAACATCAAGGAGAGCACTATGAAGCTATATCAATCCGTACTTGCAGGGGTATTGCTGATGCCTGTCGGGGCGATGGCTCAGGAAGGACTGAGTTATACCTGGCTGGAACTGGACTACGTCAATCTGGATATCGACCGTGTAGGTGACGATGGCAACATCGCGGACGATTTCGACAATGGCGGTGGATTCGGAGCTCAGGGGTCAGTGGCGATCAGTGACAACCTGTTCCTGTTTGCCAACTACTCCGATACAGAAGCAGATGCCAATTTCATCAACGATGCGGGCCAGTTTGTGCCTGCTGACACCGACATCAAGAAAATCGATCTGGGTCTCGGGTTTCACACGGCGATTTCCACCAGCACCGACCTCGTGTTCACAGGCGCCTACACTGACACCGATCGCGACAGGTTCCGCTTTGGTGCGACAGGCGATGAATCCCTCGACGATCTCAACGACGATGGCTCTGACGGCTATTTCGTGGATGGGGCGTTGCGCTCACAACTCACTCCATGGCTCGAAGGGAGCCTGGGCGCCCGTTATACCGACATCGAGGACGTCGATGGCGTCAGCGTTATCGGTAACCTGTTGTTCGAACTGACCCCTGCGCTCAGTCTCAATCTGGGCGTGGATGCCGGTGACGAGCTGCGCACTTGGGTTGCCGGTGTGCGCCTGAGCTTCTGATCAACATGGAATACAGATCGTAGAAGCCGAATGACAAAAGAGGTCGGAGAGAGACACACACGCGGTCACTCTCCGACCTCTTTGCATTGGTGTCCTGTATGATTCTTCCATCCTCAAACAAGAATCATCAGGAGATGATCATGCGAAGACTGCTTCTGCCCGCGTTTACCCTGTTGTTTGCGACGCATTTGTTCGCTCAGTCCACACTCCCTGCCGTGGATGTCACGGCTGCCGACATCAAGGCCTTCATCGACGCGCTGCCGAAGGACGCGATAAGCGACCGGCCCATCCGGGTGGTGAATGTGGGCAATGCCAAGGCAGGTGTGTACGGCGTATTCCGCCCGCAGACGATGCCGGGCGACGCCATTCGTCACGACACCAGCGTCACGGAGATCTATTACATGCTGGAGGGCAGCGGCACGCTGGTGACCGGGGGCACGATTGCCGAGGAGCGCAGCACCGGCTTGAGCCCCAACACCAATCGACCCAACTTTGCGGGCAGTCGGATCGAGGGAGGTGTGGCACGCAAGCTGGTGGCGGGCGATGTGGTGATCATTCCGCCGAATGTTCCGCACTGGTGGAGCAGTCTCGATTCCGATATCCGCTACCTGATCTTCAGGCCGGACCCGGAAGGGTTGCAACCGGAGAGGTAGTCGACCCGGCAATTGCACGCGGCGAGTTGTCTTCCGCCGCTCGACCATGGACTTGGTTTCCTTCGCCCCGTATATTGGCCGCAAACAACAAGAACCCGCCGGTCGGGAAGGACCTCCGTCATGCTCAAACGCACACTCGCAATCCTTGCACTAGGCTCCGCTGTGGCCATCGGTGTCAGCGCCCAGACAAATTCTTCCGCGCCTGCTCTGTACGTCAAGGGTGCCGACATTGCCGCGCTGTTGCAGCAATCGCTGACCGAGCGACCCGCAATGGGCGCCTCGCTCATTACCACGAGCGATCATTACCGCATCAATCTCATCACCCGCACGGAAGCCCACGGCGCCATTGTTCACAGACCTGGCACCGAGCTGCACTACATCGTGGAGGGTTCCGGCGTGCTGACTACCGGTGGCACAGTCAATCGTCCTGCGGATGGTGGCCCGGCAACGAGCGAAGGTGGTGTGTCCCAGCGCGTGACCAAGGGTGATGCCATCCTGATCCCCGAGGGAACGCCGCATCATTACACCGAGGTGGATGGCGCGATCACCTACCTCGAAGTCAGGTTCAATGTGCCGGTAGAATGAATGTGGGGGCCTGCCTGCAGGCGAATAGCCCCGCCAGCTGTCATCAGAGCTAAACTATTCCCACTTTGCAGCCGACCAACCATTACAACAATCGACTGAGACGAGATATCCATCCCATGCCGCCATCGTCCCGCCGCGCGCTTTTGCCAGCCGCCACGCTGTTTGTTTGTCTGTTTGTCAACGTCCCATCGGTCATCGCCCAGTCGACGGCTGACTTTCACATCCCCCGCGTCAGCACAGCTCCGGTTATCGATGGTGATGTCGGGAGTGCTGAATGGGGTCAGGCCACGCGTGTGACGCTGGGTCTGGAAACTTCACCCTCGGAAAATATCCCTGCCAGCGTGGCAACGGAAGCTTTCATCATGGAGGATGGTGAGTATCTCTACGTTGCCTTCATTGCCGAAGATCCGAATCCGGAGCAGATTCGAGCCTTCTATCGTGATCGCGATTCGATTGGCGGCAGTGACTACGTGGGCGTAGCGCTCGACACTTTCAATGACGAAGCCCGTTCG
>MGYS01000020.1:48550-58359 GCA_001802565.1 Gammaproteobacteria bacterium RIFCSPLOWO2_02_FULL_57_10
TGAGTTCATCATGACCCCTCTGGGTGTGCAGTTTGATGCGGCTACCGACGATCTGAGCGGAAGCTACGATGAGTCCTGGAACGCGCTATGGGATAGTGAGGGGCGTATCACTGACACCGGTTACATGACCGAGATGGCAATCCCTTTCAAGCAATTGCGCTTTCAGGCAGGGTCGCAGGAGAAAATCTGGGGCGTGAAATTCATTCGCGATTATCCGCGTGACCGTCGCTATCGTTTCACTGATTCGGCGCAGGATCGCAACAATTCTTGCGCGTTGTGTCAGTGGCGTAAGGCCAGTGGCTTCGCCAACATCGTTCCCGGTCGCAATCTCGAAATCATTCCCACACTGACAGCTTCGGCGGCGCAGTCGCGCCCCAATCCGGCAGTGGATTCCTGGAGCAGCACCGAGACTGATCCGGAAGCGGGTGTCGATCTGCGCTGGGGCATCAATCAGGATACCTATCTGAATGCCACGCTCAATCCGGATTTCTCCCAGGTGGAGGCGGACAGCGCTCAGTTGGAAATCAATAACACTTTTTCTCTGTTCTTTCCGGAGAAGCGCACGTTCTTTCTCGACGGCGCGGACTACTTCAACAGCCTGCTCAATGTCGTGCACACGCGCAACATCGCCGATCCGGATTATGGGGTGAAACTCACCGGCAAGAACGGGCGTCACTCCTACGGTGTGCTGCAGGCGAACGACACCAGCACCAGTTTCATGATTCCCACCAACGACAGTTCGGCAGTCGCTTCACTCGGAGAATCCGACAGCGATGTGTCGATCCTGCGCTATCGTCAGGAGGTGCTCAGCAATTCCAGCATCGGCACGGTGCTGACACATCGCAGCGGCGACGGTTATTCAAACACGGTGGCCGGTGCCGACATGCGCTGGCGTCTGAGCGGCAGCGACGTCATCAATGTGCAGGCATTGCGTTCAAAATCGGACTATCCGCTGGCGATACAGACACGCTATCGGCAGGACGACAGCCTGAGTGACGAGACCTATCTGATCGAGTATCGCCACAACGATCGCCGCTGGGATGCGTGGCTCGAGCATGTGGATTTCGGCAAGGATTTCCGCGCGGACCTGGGCTTCATCAATCGCGTGGACTACACGCGCAACACAGTGCGTGTCGGACACACGTGGCGCAATGAGGCAGGCAGTTTCTTCGATCGCATTCGCGTCGCGCTGGACTGGGACAAGACGCACGATCAGACAGGACTGGAGCTGGAAGAGGAGGCCGAGGTATTCCTGGAGATGGACGGCCCGCTGCAGTCGCAGATCAATGGTCTGTTCGGCGGCAGCAAGACCTATTACAACGGTTTCTATTTCGACGAGCAGTTCAATCAACTGTCGGTGTCAGCCCGTCCCAACAGCGAACTGTTTCTGCAGATGCTGGTGCGTATCGAGGACATCGTGGACTTTGCCAACACACGACTTGGCGAATCGAAGCGCTATTCGCCTACCGTGAATTACCAGATGGGTCAGCACCTGCAGTTGAATCTGCAGTACACCCATCAGACATTCGATGTGGACGGCGGACGTCTGTTCACGGCGAATCTGGTGAATCTGCGTACGACCTACCAGTTCAATGTGCGCAGCTTCCTGCGTTTCATCGTGCAGTACAGTGACAATGAGAGAGATCAGGCGCTGTATATCAATCCGGTGCAGAGTCAGTCGAAGGAACTCACGACGCAATTGCTGTACAGCTACAAGCTGACTCCGCAGACGCTGTTCTTCATCGGTTACTCCGATGGCGGTTTCCAGAATGACAACTTCGATTCGATCGAGACGACAAACCGCACGATCTTCGCGAAGTTCAGCTACGCCTGGCAGCCGTAACTCGGTGTGATGACACCACTGACTGTGGGAGCGGGCCTTGCCCGCGATTGCTGTTCTGTGGGAGCGGGCCTTGCCCGCGATTGGCTTTGATTGGTTGAGGTGCCGGAATTCATCGCGGGCAGGCCCGCTCCCACAGGAAAAGGGGCTACAGGTCTTTTCTGCGCAGCATCCGCGCCGGGATCAGCGACAGCAGCATCAGAATGCCGAGAGTGATGTAGATCGGGGGCCACCTGAAGGGGTCGGGTGGCGCTTCACCCAGCGTGATCTCTGCCGTGGCAGTGCCAGCTGTCACGCGATAGCTGGTCTCGTAATCTCCCGTGTAGGTGAATATCCCCACGGTGTCGGTCCGCAGGGTCGCGACTGATCCTGCAGACTGTGTTGCAAGTGCAATCTGCACCTCCGTTTCCGCTGCTGGAGTACCATCCGCATTGCTCACCACGCCGATGATCAGGGCGCCGTCGTTGAGCAGATCGATCTGCATGTCCTGTGCACTGACAACGCCTGCGCTCAGTGTCAGACACAATCCCACATACAGTCCCGCACACTTTCTCGCACACAACCCCCGCAACATTCTAGTGAACATGAGGTTCTCCTCCGTCGTGGCTGTGCGGCACTCCCGCTGCGGTTGCCTCTGTGGCCGGCCCATGCACATGGCCACTCTCATGCAGATAACCGTGCAACTGGAACAGCAGGAGCAGGAAGCCGAAGAACACCAGACCTGTATTGACCACACGCGTGATCGGTTCCCACACAGTCGTCTGCTGCCACGCACGAATCACTACGCCCATGACGACCAGCGCCGCAATCTGCCCCAGCTCCACGCCGAGATTGAAGAACAGGATTCTTGTCAGCAGACCGCTCTCCTGCGCCATCGTGAGGTCCTGCAGTCGCGCGGAAAGTCCGAAGCCGTGGATCAGGCCGAAGATGAACACCATGACTATCAGACTGGGTGCTGCGGTGCCGATCCAGCGCCGGAAGCCATCGAGGTTCTCGAAGCCCTTGTACATCACGGTCACGGCAATCACGGCATCGATCAGATAGTGATCAGCGCTGATACCGGCGTAGGTGGCGAATACCAGCGTGATGGTGTGGCCGATGGTAAACGCAGTGACGAATTTGAGGATATCGATGAAACGGGTCAGGAAGAACATCACGCCAAGCAGAAACAACAGGTGATCGTACCCTGTCAGCATGTGCTCCGCGCCGGTCCAGATGTAGTCGAGAATGCCGCCGTTCTGCATGCGCTCGCGCGCAACTTCGGACACATCGTGTGCCAGCGCACTGCCGGTGTTGCCGATGAGCAGCACAATCAATGCCACTTGCTGCCAAACTCTACCCATGCCGCTCTCCTCTCCTCATGACTCGTATCCAACACCATTGCAGGAGAGCTTTTAGCAGATACTGCGCCTCAGAGCCACTGTTCGTGTCGTCGTGCTGATTGGTGTTACGTCCTGATTTGACGGGGTATTTCCAGTTGCAGACTACCCTGTCATGGCGAACTGGGGTACTCTGCCATCAACCTTGCATTTACAAGATTCTGATTGTCATCCTGCGGAGTTCCTCTCATGAAGCGAATCATTGCCATCCTTGCGACCTGTCTGAGCGCGGTATCCGTGCCGTCTCTGGCACAGGACAACCACGACCTGCATGCGGCCATCGCTGGCGCGCACCGCTCCGAGGCCAACAAGGCCAGGGACGTCTACCGTCATCCCTATGAAACGCTGACTTTCTTCGGCATCCAGAAGGACTCCACCGTTGTCGAGATGTGGCCGGGCAATGGCTGGTACACCGAAATTCTGGCGCCTTATCTGAAGGAAAATGGTCGCCTGATTGCCGCCACCTATGACCGCTCCGACAATCCGCCCGCCAACTACATGCGCAATGCGGTGATCAGTTTCGACAACTTCCTGGCCAGTCGTCCGGATCTGTACAGCGAAGTCGACGTGACCGAACAGGTCTCAGAGGAAGTGTCACGCATCGCCGAGCCGGGCAGCGTTGATGCCATTCTGGATTTTCGTAATGCCCACAACTGGATTCCGGCCGGGGCCGAGAACATCATCAAGGCGTGGTACGCCGCGCTGCGTCCGGGTGGCCATGTCGGCATCGTCGATCATCGCCGCGATGCAGATGAACCCTTTCAGCCCGGCACGGGTTACATCCATGAGCAGCAGCTCATCGACCTGATGCAGGCCAATGGCTTCACGCTCGTGGGCCGCTCCGAGATCAATGCCAATCCGAAGGACACCAAGGATCATCCAGGCGGTGTGTGGAATCTGCCACCGAATCTGCGTGGCGTAGAGGATGCTGATCGGGCGAAGTTTCTGGACATTGGTGAAAGCGATCGCATGATGCTCAAGTTTGTCAAGAACGCCAACTAGGGGGCCCGCAGACCGCAGGGTCTGCCTGACAGGTAGTCAATGAAACCATGCCCGTCGCCGCTGTATGTCAGACGTGTCACGGGCTGAAGAAGAGTCCTTTATGGATCGCACGTCTCCGCTGGATCAGCAGTTGCTGCTGAAACATGTTCCGGGCATGGCCTATCGCTGTCGCAACGACGAGGCGTGGACCATGTTGTTCGTGAGCGCCGGTTGCAAGCCCCTCACCGGATACACCCCTGACGAGTTGCTCAACAACGCCAGGGTCTCCTACGCCTCCCTCATTCATCCTGATGATCGTGCCATGGTCGACAAGGAGGTCCGCGACGCTGTGCGTGGGCGGCGTGCCTTCCAATGCAGTTATCGCTTGATCGCGCGCGATGGGACCGCCAAGTGGGTGTGGGAGCAGGGTGAGTCGGTACGCAGCGACGAGAAAGGTGGCGCGGTGCTGCAGGGCTATGTCACCGATATCACCGCGGAAAAGACCAAGGATCAGGCTCTGGTCGAAAGTCGGGAGAGCTTCAATCAGCTGGCCGACAGTATGCCACTGATTGTCTGGAGCGCAGATGCTCAGGGTAATACCGATTTCACCAGCCGCGCCTTTTTCGACTACACAGGCAGCGATTTCACCGATGGTCTCTCTCCTTCAGAGCGTTGGCGTGCAGCCATCCATCCCGCCGACATGAGCATGGTGTCGGCGGCATGGCGTGTGGCGAATCAGACCGCAACGCACTACACGCAGGAGTATCGCCTGCTGAACAAGGACGGTGTCTACCGCTGGCATCTCAGTCAGGCCAGACCGATTCGCGACAGGCGTGGCAACGTTCTGAAATGGTATGGCGCCACGATCGATGTGCATGATCAACGTCTGCTTCTGCAGGATGCCCGCCGTCTGGCCAATCGTCTCATCAATACGCTTGAGAGTATTACCGACGCCTTTATTACTCTCGACCAGCACTGGCGCCTGACCTACATCAACGCCAAGGCCGAGGAACTGCTTGGTGTGAAGCGTGAGAGTCTTCTCGGCCGAGTGATCTGGGCCGAGTTCCCGGGAGCGGAGGTTTTCGAGGCACATTACCGCAAGGCGGTGGACGAACAGATCACGCAGGAATTCACTGCCGAGTATCCGCCACTTTTCAAGCACTTCGAGGTGAGGGCCTACCCCTCCGGTGAAGGGCTGGCGATCTACTTTCGCGATGTCACCTCACAACTCGTCATGGATGATCGCCTGCGTCAGTCCCAGCATCTCGAAGCGGTCGGGCAGCTCACGGGAGGGGTGGCGCACGACTTCAACAATCTGCTCACGGTGATTCTCGGCAATGCAGAATTGCTGGAAGAAGATCTTGTGGGACATGAGGCGCTTCAGCCATTGGCAGCGATGATTCGCGAGGCCGCAGGACGCGGAGCAGATCTGACCCGTCGACTGCTGGCCTTTGCCAGGCGCCAGGCGTTGGAGCCACAGATCACGGATGTTGCGGCGCTTGTGACCAACATGGAGGGCCTCTTGCGACGCACGTTGCAGGAGAATATCGACATCCGTCTCACTCATGATGGCTCGGTTCGCGCGCTGGTGGATCCCGCGCAACTGGAAGCGGCGCTGCTGAACCTGTGCGTCAATGCTCGCGATGCCATGCCTGACGGGGGGACGCTCACGATCGAGACCGGCACGCGCTGTCTCGATGAAGAATACGCCGCCGCTCATACCGAGGTGGTGCCTGGCATGTACGTGATGCTCTCGGTATCGGATACCGGTACAGGCATCGCACCGAACATCCTGCCGAGAGTTTTCGATCCCTTCTTCACCACCAAACCCCAGGGCAAGGGCAGCGGGCTGGGTCTCAGCATGGCGTATGGTTTCGTGAAGCAATCCTTCGGGCATATCAGTCTTTATTCGGAGCTCGGGCAGGGGACAACCATCAACATCTACCTGCCGCAATGTGCAGGTGAACCGGGTGCCAGTGTCGAGAGAGGCGCGTTGCTGGTCGGTGGCAGCGAGAGCATTCTGCTGGTGGAAGATGACGAAATGGTGCGCGACTACACTGCCAGACTGCTGCAGGATCTGGGCTATGACGTGGTAGTGGCATGCGATGGCAGACAGGGTCTGGAGATCGTCAGATCCGATCGGCCCCTGGATCTTCTCGTGACCGACATGATCATGCCCGGTGGGCTCAATGGTCGGCAGCTGGCTGAAGCGGCACAACGACTCAGGCCGCAGTTGAAGGTGTTGTTCATGTCCGGGTATACCGAGAATGCCATCGTGCATCAGGGGCGCCTGAACCCCGGTGTGCATCTGGTCAACAAGCCTTACCAGCGCAGCGAACTGGCCAGCAAGGTACGGATAGCCTTGGGCGATGTCTGACGGGCTTTCTTTTTGACGGGGTTGCAATTAGATATCAAATTGATATCTAATTGCGTAAACCCAACAAGGAGGAGTCCCCATGGCAACAAATGACATCAAGGACAACGGCATGAAGGAAAAAGTCGTTGGCTCGTTTCCCGGCATTCCCACGCTGATCGTATTGCTGCTCCTGTTGCTCGGGAGCATCTGGCTGTTCGCCGTCTCTGCCATGGCTTTCGATGGCAGCGGAGTGGTCATCGCCATTCTGACCGCCCTGACCTGTCTGGCCTGCCTCCCCGGTTTCTACATGGTTGAACCCAATCAGGCCGCCGTGCTGAGTCTGTTCGGCAAGTACGTTGGTACCGTCAAGGAGCAGGGCCTGCGCTTCAACAACCCTTTCTTTCGCGCCAGAAAGGTGTCGCAGCGCGTGCGCAACTTCGAATCCGGCAAGCTCAAGGTGAACGAGCTGGAGGGCAGCCCGATCGAGATTGCGTCGGTTGTGGTCTGGAAGGTCGTGGATTCTGCCGAGGCCGTCTACAACGTCGACGACTACGAGAGCTTCGTGCACATCCAGGCTGAGGCGGCGCTGCGTGCCATGGCCACCAGCTACCCCTACGATCAGGGTGACGACGAACAGGTTGCCCTGCGCAGTCACGCCAACGAGATATCCCACGATCTGGCCCGACAGCTCTCCGAACGTCTAAATCAGGCAGGCATACATGTACTGGAGGCGCGCATCAGCCACCTGGCCTATGCGCCCGAGATCGCTGGTGCGATGCTGCAACGGCAGCAGGCCGGTGCGATCATTGCCGCTCGTGAGCGTCTGGTGGAAGGCGCGGTCGGGATGGTCGAGATGGCGCTGGATCAACTGAAGAAGAAGGGCGTGGTGGAGCTGGACAACGAGCGTCGTGCCCAGATGGTCAGCAACCTGCTGGTAGTGCTGTGTTCGGATCGTGCCACTCAGCCCGTCGTGAACACCGGATCACTGTATTGATGTTGCAGTGACTGGAGGTGAGTTCTGAGTAACAAGAAATCCTATCCCCTGCGCATCAGCCCTGCGGTGATCGAGGCGATGCAGCGCTGGGCCGACGATGATCTGCGCTCACTCAACGGTCAGATCGAGTTCGTGCTGCGGGAGTCGCTGCGCAAGGCGGGCAGGTTGAAGACAACGACCTCTGAACCTGTGGAGGATGATTCAGGGGAGAGGTGATCCGGGTTCTTTTTCGAGATCCCGGTCTGCTGCCTGTGCCCACTTGCGACGAGTCCGCGTCCCTCCGGGATGCCCTTACTCCGCAAAAAGCCTCAGGTCTTTTTGCTGCGTGCGGCGCTGGCCTTTGATTGTCGCCAGCGGGCACAGGCAGCAGCCCTGGCGCACGACTAGAGCCGCGTTTCTTTCTCGGAAAACCATTGCACGTTTGTGTGCTCTGCAAAATCGCGGGCACGGCCCGCTCCCACAGGAGAGGTCGTTGCAGAATCTGCCATTCACTTGCAACTCACAGCGCCAGCATGAAGGTCACGCTGAACTGATCGTTGCCGTACTCCACGCTGTCGTCGGCGCGAATTTCCTGGCGGGCATAGCCGAGGTTGACTGACGAGTCGCGGCCAACGGGAATGCTCCAGTCCAGCGCCAGCAGGTGCGCATGAGTGGGTAATGTATAGGCCACCTGATGTCGTCCTGGTGGCGCCTGCACCGCAGGGTCCAGCGTCAACGCCTTCGCAATGCGGAGCAGGCGGGGATTGGGGGCAAGCGCACTGGAGACTGTATAACCGTCGATCCATGTGTAGCTTAGCGCCAGCAGTGTGCTGTTCGCGAATGCGTAGTCCGCGGAGGCGAAGATACCGGCCTGTTCGAAATCGAAGATGTCGTTGCGGGTGCTGTAAGGACTGGCGTTGCCGCGGTCATCATTGACCCCTTCACTTGACTCGTAGGTAGTTCCGACCATGGCATGCCAGGCGGGAGAGAGGCGCTTGCTGTAGCTGAGTGCGACTTCCGTGATCTGGCGATCGCGGGTCTTGCCCGAACTGTTGTCCTGCGTCCAGTTCAGCGCGGCGCCGAAAGTGGGAGCATAGGCACCGAGTCCGAATTTGTGCTGGTAGCTGCCGCTAATCCCGAGGCTCTCACTATCAAGGCCATCGAGATCATTGAAGCGGCTGCCGGACAGTGTCGCAGAGGTGGTGAACGACTGGCCGGGGCGAAGCTGGAAGAATCGGCCAACGGTCACATCCAGAGTCGCACTTTCGTCGCGATACTGATCGCTGTCCAGAAACCCACGCGTGACGTTGCTGTTGCTGGCGATCCCCGCGCTGATATCGACGAAGTTGTCGGCAAAGACCGCTACGGTGCCGGTCATGCATGCCATCCCCAACAGCGCACTCGCCAGGGCACGGGGAAGAGGACAGCGTTGCAATTCTTCTGATTGGTTGTGCATTGTCATGCCCGGTTCTCGTTTGACTCGGCCCGCTCCCACAGGAGTCTACTCAGCAGGCGTTGGTGTCGCAACCTCAAGCGCTTCGCGGATCGTCGGGAAGAGCGTCAGCACTCCTGCGATCGGTTGCACGCCAGCCCTCGCCAGTGTCCGTAGTGGTTGGAACGGCAGATCGGTCAGCATCAACTGCGTACCCGTTGCGCGGCACTTCGCCACCAGTTTTTCCAGCGCTGACACGCCGCCTGCATCCAGAATGGGCACGCCGTCGAGATAGAGAATGATGCCGCTGCGCTCCTCGCACATCATGGCAATCTCGCCGAACACCCGGTCTGCTGCCGCAAAGAACAGCGGTCCACTGATCTTCAGCACGCACCATCCCTCAGGCACAGGCTCGGCCACAAGACGCTTGTTCTCACTGATATCGGAGACGCGGGTCATGTCGGCGATCTCCTTCATGAACAGCAGCGCCGCCAGTACCATGCCTGTGCTGATCGCGATCACCATGTCGAACAGTACCGTGAGCGTGAAGCAGGTGATGAACACGGCGATGTCGCTGCGCGGTGCCGTCCTCAGAAGATGCATGGCCTTCGGCGCCTCACTCATGTTCCATGCCACCATGACCAGCAGAGCTGCCATGCCGGACATTGGCAGGTAGCTCAACAGCCTTGTCAGCGCCACGAGTCCCAGTAGCACGACGAGTGCGTGAATCATCGCCGCGACAGGCGACTGCGCACCTGCGCGAAAATTGGCAGCCGAGCGCGCGATCGCAGCCGTTGCCGTGATGCCGCCAAAGAATGGCGTCACGATATTGCCGATGCCCTGTCCCA
>MGYS01000020.1:58371-60360 GCA_001802565.1 Gammaproteobacteria bacterium RIFCSPLOWO2_02_FULL_57_10
CGATGGCGAGCGCCGCAGGCAGAATGTCCTGCACCGCCTGCCAGTTCCACACGGCCACGGCACCCCCGGCCCCTTCGCGCAGCCATGGCCATTCGAAGTGCGGGAGAACCGGCGGAATGCCCTGACCGCTGCTGCCATCGGGCAACAGATAACTGAAGCGCGAACCGATGGTATCGACAGGCATGTCGGCCTGGGCAAACAACAGAGCGGCGACACTGGCCAGTGCGATGGCGGGCAAGTGCGCAGGAACTGGCGAGCGCAGGCGCGGCCACAGGATCATGACGAGCAGAGTAAGAGCGGCCACCGCGACGCTGGGCAGATGTATCTGCGCGGCGTGCTCGGCCAGCAGCAGGATCTTGTCGAGAAAATGTTCCGGCATCTGTGCAATCGGTAATCCAAACAGATCCTTGATCTGCAGGATCACGATCACCACGGCGATGCCGCCGGTGAAGCCGAGCACGACCGACTCCGGAATGTACTGAATCAAACGCCCCAGTCGCAGCAAGGCCATCGCCACGAGAATGATGCCGGACAATACCGTGGCGATCAGCAACCCGCTGAGCCCGTAACTCTGCGCGATGGGATACAGAATGACGACAAATGCAGCGGTGGGGCCAGAGACGCTGTAGCGCGAACCGCCACTCAGGGCGATGAGGAAGCCTGCGATGATCGCGGTGTAGAGTCCGAACTGTGGCGGGACGCCGCTGGCGATTGCCAGTGCCATGGCAAGGGGAATGGCGATGATGCCGACCGTGATGCCGGCCAGCAGATCCTTGATGAAGCGTTCGCGGGTGTATTTCTCACTGACACAACTTTCCCGCAAGGCATGCGCGAAGCGCAGAGAGAACAGATGACTGCGGTGAGGCATCGTGACAGTGACTCATTGGCGAGCGGGACGTGCGGACATTGTACGCTTGTCACTGGCCGAAACAATCGTGGTCAATGTCCTGGCCAGGCCCCACCGCCATGGACTATTTCGGGCGCATCACGTATACATCCGTCCTCACGATCGAGATGGAGATCAATTTTCGATGGACCCGCTTTCGATGGACCCCCTTGGCACTCTCATAGACTGGGTGGCTGTATACGGTGTGCTCGGCCTGCTTGCCATTGGTGCTGCGGAGCGTTTTGTGCCCATCCTGCCGTCGTATGGCGTGCTGGTGGCGATCGGTATCGCTGCCGCCAATGATGCCTGGTCGATCGAAATGGCGATCGCGGCAACGGTGACCGGCAGCCTTGCGGGGTGTCTCGTGCTGTTTGCGGTGGCGCTTGCGTTCAGTGAGGAGGGAACCCGTCGATTACTGCGGGGTATCTGTCGTCTTCTGGGGATATCGTCTGCCCAGGCGGACAGGACGGTTGTGTCGTTTCGCGCCAATCAGCGATTTCTGTCCTTCGGTCTGCAACTTGTCCCCGCCGTGCGGCTCATCACCCCCGTGATCGCCGGATTGTTCCGCGCCGATCCGAGGGTATTCGCGCTCGCGACCTTCATCGGCATTCTGGTCTGGAATGCGCTGTTCATCGGCGTCGGACGCATCGCGGCGGAGCTGGCTCCTGAAACCAGTGCTTCCGAACTGGCGCTCAAGGTACTCGTGGCACTTCTGATAATCGAGGCAACGGGTTTCATGGTGTGGCGCCGGATTCATCGGGCATCGACCACACATGCTGGCGATCCTCGGGACCGGTGATCCGCCGTGTCAGTTGTTGGGTTTCTCGGTGTCGAGAAAGCCAAGCAGGGCGGCAGCACCCGTGAAGATGGCGCCGATGGTGGTGATGCCCATGATCAGGGCAATCCGAAACACGGCGCCTATGGTCACATCACTGTAAACCCCCACCAGCCAGCCGAGCAGATTGACCACCACCACTGCTGTCAGGAATGTCCACAATATTATTTTTTTCATACTCACTCCGTAGGTCGAGCGGCTCCGTAGGGTGGGAGTAGTCAGAACACGCCACGCAAGTGCGTCCATGTAGGGCTCAATCGCGCCATCC
>MGYS01000021.1:0-172 GCA_001802565.1 Gammaproteobacteria bacterium RIFCSPLOWO2_02_FULL_57_10
GATCGCTGGGAAGAGGAGGTGCAGCGCACCATCGATCAGTTGAATCGCGAAGCGCAGATGCAGCAGCGGCGCAGCGACGGCAGCGCGATCGGCATGAGCAATCCGAGGCGAGGGGCGGGTAACGTGATTGCCAATGCGCGGCTGGCCGAGTTGATCAGCCGGCAGACGACCA
>MGYS01000021.1:219-8801 GCA_001802565.1 Gammaproteobacteria bacterium RIFCSPLOWO2_02_FULL_57_10
GATGCGGCACTGGTCTGCAGTACCGCCAACAATGTCGAGGATACCTTTTCAAGTGCACATGGCACCGAGTACTGCGGCTGGGATCGGCTGCAACTGGTATTCGAGATCGAACTCTCGGCGGGCGTGCTCATCACGCACCGCTTCAGCGTGGATACGGATGGCCAGACACTGAGCATGCTGACGACGGTGGCGGATCGCAATTCCGTGCCGTTCAATCTGATCCAGTTCTACAACAAGTACGATGCCCCGGAAGACAACTACGACTGCGTGCAGACACTCAGTCGCGGGCTGGTGTGCAGCCCGCTGAAAACCCCCGAGTAACGATCACAGATGCTGATCGAACCAGCCGCGCAGCGCGTTGGCTGCCGTGACGCCACCCTCGCCCGTGAACAATCCGTGAGGGGCGCCAGGAATCACTACAAATTCACTCGTGATACCCGCCGCCTTGAGTGCCGCAAACATGCGCTCGCTGTGATTGATATTGACCAGCTCATCCGCGTCGCCGTGAACCAGCAGCACGGGAGGATCACCGGCCGACGCAAAGTCGACAGGGGAAACGTTGGGCGCCTGATCATCGGCGAAGTTCAAGGCGGGGAAATTGTCGTTGGGACCGGTCATGCCGCGCAGATCGGTGGGCGGCATGTAGGCGACGACCGCTGCAGGTCTGTGAGTCTGGGCATCCGTGGACAGGCCGAGCATCAGTGACAAGTGGCCCCCTGCGCTGATGCCTGAGACGCCGATGCGCTCGGGATCGACGCCGTAGCTGGCGGCATTGTCGCCAATGTACTGGAATGCCTGCGACACATCGCCCCACGCCTCAAGCACGTTGTAACGCGGGCTGCTGCCGTGGCGCACGGCGAAGACGGTATAACCGGCGTCGACCAGCGGCACGAACATCGATTCATAGGCGCCCTGCATGGGCAGACTCGACATCCAGCCGCCACTGATCATGTAGGCCACCGCCGCACCATTAGCGCCGGAGTCGGGCTTGTAGACATCCATCACCATGGCAAGACCGTCTTTCTCGCCATAGACCACATTTCTGATCACTTCTGCCTGCGCGGCAACCGCGCTCAGACTCATGACTCCCACTACCAGCAAACTCGTCAGCAAACGCATGTTCTTCCCCTTTGTTGTGACCGCACCGTCCGGGTCAGCGGCCTTGTGGTTGGCATCGTACCGGCAAATCTGACGGCAAACCATCCCTCCTTCCTGCCTGTGGTTGGCTCTCCCGAATCGTGCCTATGATCTGTCATGGTGATTCTATAGAATCGTGGCTCCATGCCGCTCCATTCGCGCACGCTCCAGCACAGTCGAGACCATGCAGCAGATCATCCACAATGCAAATCACATGACCTCGCACCGCGCATCGGTGCGACTGTTGCTCTGTCTCGGAGTTGCGTTGCTGGTTTCCTGCGCGAGCACCCCGGCGCCAGAGGAAGTCGGCCCCGCGCCAGTAGGCTCCGTGTCTCTCAACATCGCCCAGATCACTCCCACCGATGACAAACTCCTGAACATCGGAGTGCGCGTGTTCGAAACGCAGGCCAGCCCCGAGTCCATCTCGCAATCCGGCGCCGCGATCTTTGCCGAGATTCGTCGGACCGAGACACACGTGCTGCCCGTGGTGTTACGCAACACGCTGGTTGCGTCGAATCAATGGGGCGTCGTGCGTGTATTGCCGCAGGATGATCCTTCGGTGGATTTGCTCATCCACGGCACGATCACTCACTCCGATGGCGCCAATCTCACGCTGGCAATTGCAGTGACAGACAGCACCGGCCGCGAATGGCTCAACCGCACCTACATCGACATCGCCAACAGCGGTGACTACCCCGAATTCGTGCCGTCACTGCGCGACAGGGCTACCACTCGCTATATGGACGATCCCTTCCAGGACATCCACGATCAGATCGCCAACGACATTCTCGCCATCAGGGAGACGTTGACTCCAGCCGACCTCGACGACCTCATTCAGGTCACGCAGATGAACTATGCGAGCGACCTGTCTCCCGACGCCTTTGCAGGCACGCTGCAGCAGAACGAGCTGGGGTTGCTGACACTCAATCGCCTCCCGGCACAGAACGATCCGATGCTGGGCCGCGTGGCCGAGATACGTGCTCGGCACAATGTGTTCATCGACACCATCGATGAGTACTACGAGGCGCTCTATCAGGACGTGAAGCCTGTCTATGACATATGGCGCCAGTACTCCCACGATCAGGTGATCGAGGAGCAGGAGAGTCGCGAGATGACGCGCAGCGGTGGCAGCAGCTTCGAGGCTCTGAGTCAGAACTACAACCGCTACAAGTGGGCGAAGATATTCGAGCAGGAATTCGTGGCGCTGGCATCGGGTTTCGTCAGTGAAACAGCACCGGCCATTCTGGAACTCAGCCGCAACGTCAATGGACTGACTGGCCCGGTGGAGGAACAGTACGCGCAGTGGCGTGATTTTCTGCGCCAGCTGTTTGAAGTGGAAACCGGCGGGGTGTTGCAATAACCATGTGGGAGCGAGCCTTGCTCGCGATTGACGTGTACCTGAGAGCTGTCTTGCCACGTTTATCGCGAGCAGGGCTCGCTCCCACAGGGATTTACGATTCGTCGTACTCCTCGAACAGATTGATCCAGCGATCGGTCTTCCTGCCGAACTTCATCAGCTCGTTGTAATGGCTGTTCTGCTCGTCCGGTCGCAGCACGAGATCCATCAGGAACACGATGATGCTGACCGGGCTCATGATCAGATCGCGCAAGGCATCTGCGGCCAGTTTGAGCTGGAAGATGATCAGACTGCGCAGGGCTTTGCGAACATTGATTTTCTTGTTTTCCAATGGCATCTCGGGATGGTCCACGGTTGTTCTCTCTGTTGAAGACTGCGGGTTGAAGACTGAGGGTTTAAGATTAGGCGTTACAGGTCCTGCAACTGTTGCAGTATGGAGGCACGGTTGAACGGTTTGGCCAGAATGGCATTGATGCCGATCTGGTTGCAACGCTCCTGGTGCTCGCCACTGAGATAGCCTGTGGCCAGCACAATCGGCAGACCCGGATGCAGGGCGCGAATCTTTTCCGCAAGCTGCAGGCCGTTCATGACAGGCATGGCAAAATCCGTGACCACAAGATCGATTGCCACAGGAGTCTCGGCAAGTTGCTGCAGCGCAAAGACAGGACTCCCCGTATCCATGACTTCATAGCCCTCTCGCATCAGCGTATTGCGCAGCGTGGCGCGAACCATCTCATCATCATCCACGATCAGCACACGCAGTTTGCTCTTGTTCACCGGCGGCTCTGCCACCGTCTCCGTGCGCTGCCCGACAGCATCAGCGGAAGCTGTCACTTCGTCGAAGGTCAAGATAAAACATGTGCCGACGCCGGGAGTGGAGTGAAACCTGATCGTACCGCCCATTGCGGTGACCAGCCGATGGACGATCGACAACCCGAGTCCGGTGCCGGAGCCTGGAGCGCGCGTCGTGAAGAAGGGATCGAAGATGCGATGGTGAATCTCCACGGGAATTCCTGTGCCGGTATCCTCCACCTCGAGTAGCACCTGTCCCGACGCGTCGACTCGATGCAGACGAAACGACAACGTGCCACCTGTCTCCTTCATCGCGAGACAGGCATTGGTCCCCAGATTCATGATGATCTGATTGAGGCTGTCGGGGTCTGCCATGATGCAGGCGTCATCCGCACTGATACTGCAGCCTATGTCGATGTTGGCAGGCGTGGAGCTGCGCAGCAAGGCAACACCTTCCAGCAACACCGGGGCTATCTTCATTGCATGAGGAGCTACGCTGGCATTCTGTCCCACCCCGAGAATGCGCCGCACCAGATTACGCGCTCGCTCGGCGGAGAGGATCACCGTATCCAGATACTGCTTCTGGAGGCTGCCGGGAGGTGCCAGTTCGCGCGCTTCCTCACTCGCCATCAACACGGGCAGAAGTAGATTATTGAAGTCATGCGCGATGCCGCTGGTGAGCGTGCCCAACGCGCTGAGTTTCTGGGAGTGGAGAAGCTGCTCCTGCAGTTGCTCTCTATCGTGCAGAGCCTGCGCAAGGTGTTGACGCGAGGCCTCCAGATCCACGAGAGTCGACTCCAGCCCCTTGAGCAGCTGTGCAATCGCCAGCGAGCTGAAAGTGGCAAGGAAAATCAGTGTTCCAGAAACACCGTACCAGGATTGAGTATCGTAAGGCTGAGTGGGGAACAGGGGACTTTCCGGACTGTGCAACCTCAACAGCACGCCGTAGATGATCACCAGAACCACCATGGTAACGGATGCGAAGATTGCCCCGCGATAGCCGAAGAACAATGCAGCAAGCACCGGTGCGATCAACAACCACGCCACACTCGCTCCGACCGGACCGACCAGCCAGAGCAGATAGAGTGAGAATACCGTCCAGCAGACCAGAAAAGTGACCGCCTTGATCTGGAATGGCAGTGTGCGCCATAGTGCCAGCACGACCACCGCCAGCCACGCCAGGGAATCCACCACGATAAGGCTGATGAGTTGCAGATCCCAGGCAATCATCACACTGGGAATATAGGCAATGGTAGACAGCAGCGCCGTGGCCCAAAGCGTATATTGCAGGATGCGCTCTCGCTGCTGCAGGATGCTTTTCTGGGTGATATCAGACAATGACATTGCAACGCCTCTTGCCAGCACTGCCTACGCCGGTGCGGATCAGATCAACAGAATAGAGAAACTGCGAACGAATGAACAGCACAGCAAGGATCAATAGTGCCATCATGAGAAGAATCGTCCTGACAGGCTTCAGCCCCTTTGATGGGCGCGCACAGAATGCGTCATGGATAGCGGTCAAGGCGCTCGCCGCCGCATTTCCACGGCTGGATCTGCAGGCAGTTCTCATACCGGTGTGCTGGGGGGCCCCCGCGCGGATACTGACACCGCTGGTGAGTCAGTCCCGACCCGATTGCATCATTGCCATGGGGGAAGGAGAGCCCGGTGTCTTTCGATTGGAGACAATCGCACACAACGCTCGTCGGGAGCGGGCCGACAATGATGGTCGTTACCCCGAGGGGCAATCCATCGAGAACGACGGACCGGAACTCCGTGCGGCAAGTGCGGACTGCCAAAGCCTGCAGATTGCCCTGTCCGCCCAAGGGATTCCCGTGAGGGTATCTGACGATGCTGGTGGGTTTCTGTGCGAAGAGATGCTCTATACCCTGGAAGGGTTGCGCGAGAACCATGAATGTCTGCATTCAGTTCTGTTCGTCCATATTCCACCGTATGGCACTGAAATCATGTACAGAGGCAAACCCGAGATCTGCGCTGAAGAACTGCTGCTGGACTTCGGTAAGCGGCTATTGCGCTGCATGGGTGCTCCCGATATTCTGACGGGACGCGAATAACAAGATCAACAAGAGGGCAAGCGAATGACCCCGAGCAATGAAGTCGGAGTGGATGCCGACCTGTTTCGCCTTGTGGTGGAAGCAGCTCCCAATGCGATGGTAATGGTCGATGGTGCCGGACGTATTTCTCTGGTGAACAGTCAGGCTGAACGTATCTTCGGCTACGAACGCAGTGAGATGATCGGTCAGCCAGTGGAAATGCTGATCAACCAGAATCTGCGAAGGGGTCATGTGGCATTCCGCAACTCCTATCTCGGCAAACCCGAAGTACGCTCCATGGGCGCCGGCCGCGAACTGCTGGCCCTGCGCAAGGACGGCACCGAGTTCCCTGTCGAGATCGGATTGAATCCCATGCCGACTCCGAGCGGGATGGGAGTTCTGGCGGCCGTGGTGGATATCAGTGAGCGCCGTCGCGCGGAGCGCGAGCGCGAAGATCTGGAAGCCCATGTCAGACATTCGCAGAAACTCGAGAGCCTTGGTGTGCTCGCGGGCGGCATCGCTCACGACTTCAACAATCTGCTTTCTGCGATACTCGGTAACGCCGAACTGGCGCAGTCAATGCTGACCGAAGACTCGCCTGCCACGTCCTACCTCCAGAATATCCTGACCGCCTCCCAGCGCGCCGCCGAATTGACGCGACAGATGCTCGCCTACTCCGGCAGAGGTCGCTTCGAGGTGAAACGCATCAGCGTGTCAAAGGCGGTGCAGGAAATCACCGAACTGCTGAAGGTTTCCCTGTCGAAGAAGGCTGAACTTGATTTCAGGTTCCACAACAATCTGCCCGACGTCGAAGTGGACACTGCGCAATTCAATCAGGTCATTCTCAACCTGATCACCAATGCCAACGAAGCGCTGCCGGAGGACGGCGGCAACATCAGGATCAGTACCGGTCTGATGCAGGCTGACGCCGCTTACCTGTCCGGCTGCGCCTTCTCTGATCAGTCCGAGCCGGGACCATTCGTCTATATCGAAGTGGCTGATACCGGCTCCGGCATGTCAGCGGAAACGCTTTCGCGCATCTTCGACCCGTTCTTCACGACAAAATTCACGGGGCGGGGACTCGGCCTCTCGGCGGTGCTGGGGATTGTTCGTGGGCATCGTGGCGCCATTCGAGTGGAGTCGACTCTCACCAAAGGCACGAGCTTTCGAGTCCTGCTGCCCGCTCTTCTTCCAGAGGGTTATGCTGACAATGGTCTGGCGGGAAAACGCTGGCGAACCAGCGGGCTGGTCTTGCTGGCGGATGATGAACCCCTGGTGCGACAGTCAACCTGTATCCTGCTGGAAGGCATAGGCTTCAATGTGATTCAGGCAGCCGATGGCCGGGAAGCAGTTCGTATTGCGGAGGAAAACGCGGGCACGCTGCGCCTTGCGTTACTCGATCTGACGATGCCGCGCATGGATGGCGACGAAGCTGCGAGGCGAATACTCGCGTCCAACCCATCACTGCCCATCATCATCACCAGTGGCTACAGCGCCCAGGATCTCACGCAACGTCTGCGCGACAATGCCAATCTGGTGCTGTTGCCCAAGCCTTTCTCACTCTCGGATCTGAGTGGCGCAGTCAAGCAGGCGCTGCGTTGAATCAAGTTGAACTGAACTGATCAATCTCCGGCGAGTGCGTTACTTTTGTCGGCGATGCGCTGCAGCAACTGATGCCAGGATTTGACGAACGCCTGCGCTCCTTCCTGCTGCAATCGGACGGCCAGCGCTTCGATATCAATACCTGCTTTCGCGAACCTGTCCAGCACCACACGGGCGGACTTGCCATCAGCAGACATAGCCCTTGCAACCGTCCCATGGTCGGCAAAAGCCAGCAGTGTTTTTTCTGGCAAAGTGTTGATGGTATCGGGAGCAACGAGCGCATCCACATACATCGTGTCAGGCGCCAGCGGATCCTTCGTCCCCGTGCTTGCCCACAACAGCCGCTGCGGCACCGCACCTGCAGCTGCGAGCCTTTGCCAGCGTTCCGATCTGTGCAGGTCATGCCACGCAGCAAACGCCTGTTCGCAGATCGCGAGACCCAGTGTGTTATGCAGATCACCTGGCACCTTTCCACTGACCGCGACATCCCAGCGACTCACGAACAGCGAGGCAACCGAGAGAATCTGCGGATTCAAGCCGGCCGCAATGCGTCGCTCGATACCCCGCAGGTACGCTTCCGCAGCGGTCAGATACTGATTACAGGAAAACAACAAGGTGACGTTGACCGGGATGCCAGCAAAGATCGCCTCTTCGATCGCTGGGATGCTTTCCGAGGTGCCAGGAATCTTGACAAGGAGGTTGGGTCGTCGAGCTTCTCGATGCACATGCAGCGCCGCAGCCAGACTGCCCTCGGTATCGCTGGCAAGCAGAGGCGAGATCTCCATGGATACCCAGCCATCACGCTGATTGGTGGCATCGTGTATGGGGCGGAACAGATCGGCCGCGCGACGCAGATCTTCCAGCGCGAGCGCGAGGAACAAAGCCTCACCTGACTTGCCCTCTTGCGCCTTGGCACGGATGCTCTGGTCGTAGGTGTTGCCAGTCCCGATCGCGGCATCGAAGATGCTTGGATTCGACGTCAGACCGGTGACGGAGAGCTCGGCGATGTAACGGGCGAGCGTGCCATCATCCAGCAATGTGCGAGTGATGTTGTCGAGCCAGAGACTCTGTCCGCGCTCATGTGCCTGCCGTGTTGCCGTCCTGTCTGTCGCCATCTGCCAACTCCAGTGTTGTGGTTCCGCCAACCTGCATGCCCATCTCGCGCATGTCCGTGCCGCTCGGGTGCTGGAACACACGCAGTCCGAACTCGGGAATGATGGCCAGCAGGTGATCGAAGATATCGGATTGAATGCCTTCGTACGCTGCCCACTCTATCGCATTGGCGAAGCAGTAGACTTCCAATGGCAAGCCGTCCGCAGTCGGCGTCATCTGCCGCACAATCAGCGTCATGTCCTGATGCACGCCAGAGTGGCTGCGAAGGTAGCGCTGCACGTAGGCGCGAAAGCATCCGATGTTGGTGATGCGTCGCGTGTTGACCGGCTCCTTGCCAGCCTCGGCGAGTTTCTGATTCCACTCGGCGATCTCCCGCTCCTTCTCTGTCAGGTATTCATCCAGCAGGCTGAAGCGATGCAGACGCTGTATTTCATCCGGCGAAAGGAAGTGCACGCTGTTCTGATCGAGCACGACAGAGCGTTTGATACGACGACCTCCGGACTCCTGCATGCCGCGCCAGTTCTTGAACG
>MGYS01000021.1:8853-13521 GCA_001802565.1 Gammaproteobacteria bacterium RIFCSPLOWO2_02_FULL_57_10
TCAGCGTTCAGCTGCGGCATCTCCACCCAGTCACCGACACGCACGATGTCGTTCGAGGAAATCTGCACGCTCGCCACCAGAGACAACAGCGTGTCCTGGAAGATCAGGATCAACACGGCCGCCATGGCACCGAGACCCGACAGCAGGATGAGAGGCGAGCGATCAATCAGGGCTGCCACCACCAGGATGAAGGTGAAGGCGAAGATCGCGATCTTGACGACCTGTATGTATCCCTTGATGGGTTTCAGGTGCGCGTCGGGACGCCGCTGGTAGAGCGTTTCCACCAGCGTGAGCAGACCACTGATCGCCAGTGCAATGACCAAAATGATCAGGCCGCTGCAGACATTGCGCACGACCGTCACGACTTCAGGTTGCAGATCAGGAATCAGACCGATGCCGATCGAGATGATCAGCGCGGGGACGACATTGGCAAGACGGGAAATGACGTGGGAATCGTAGAGGGCGCGGTCCTCGCCCATCGCGGTGGCACGCAGTGCGCGGTAGATACCGCGCACGAGTATGCGCTTGACGATCCAGTTGGCAAGCCACGCCGCGAGCAGCAACAGACTGACACTGAGCACTGAGTAGAGTTCAGGATATTTTTCCAGCCACTCGATGGCGGCTTCGTATTGCGCTTGCATCCTGCTCCCTGGGCTGAATCAATGGACTACATCAATCGGGCCCGCAGCGGATGAACGGCGCGATTGCCGCTCATCCAGACTGCAAACCTAGAACGTGCCGTTGATCTTCAGAGACACCACGCGGCCGGAACCACCACACTGATCCTCGAACTCTTCGATGATGCCGCTGGTGATCGGACCGAGATAGCGGTGACGCTCACGGCACTGCAGGTTATTTGTAGCATTTCTGGCGTCCAGACGGAACGTGATTCCATCGAAAGCCACCATCTCGACAAACGCCTGCACGTTGGGGTCACCGGCGGTGAATTCGATGTCTTCGATGTCATAGGTCTTGCGGTTACCGTCGAAGCGGTTGTTCCAGGTCAGACCGTAGTTCATGCGCAGGCTTGGGATGTCATGACGGAAGCCCAATGTCAGGCGGCCACGATCGTAGTTGGCAAAGCGTCTGTCGATGCCGAGGAACGGATCTTCGATCTCGGAGTCCTGCACGGTCAGGTTGGTCGTGACCAACAGGTTCGGCATATTGATCATGCGCATGCGGATACTGCCGCTGAGATTCATGCCATACATGGTGCCGTCGCCGATGTTGCCATTCACGGAGACCAGATTGGTCGGGGACGGCGAGACGTCCAGACGATCGATCACATCGGTATGCTTCATCCAGAACACATCGCCATCGATCACGCCGATGTCATCGGGCAGACGATACTCGAAACCGAGCTCAGTCTTCATGACCTGCTCCTGCTTCAGGTTCGCATTACCGGCCTGGGTGTTCTGATCGTTGTCCTGATTGTCACTCGCCGCCACGAAATCGCTGAAACTGAGCTGACGCACCGACTTGTCAGCGGTCCAGTTGATCTGGAAGCTGGGAGTGACATCGAAGCGCCAGTCCACCTTCGGCTTGACGAAGGAGAAATCACGCTTGTTGCTCACGTCACCGGACTGGGTGATCTCGGACATCTCGTAAATCACCGAGGTTTCCAGAGACATTCTGGAATTGATCTGCCAATTGTGTACGGCAAAAGGCTCGTAGCGAATTTCCTGGACAGTGGAATTGGCATTGGAGACGTTCTGTGGCACGAGCCCACCGAAGTCTGCAGACGGTACACCGTTGATCGATTTCAGACCAAGACGCAAGGACGAGTCCAGCACGGTCTTCGCACGCTCGACACCAAACTCGAGATCCTGCCCATCGACCAGTCCCATCGTGTAGGAGCTGCGAATGATGTCTTCTGTCGTGGTGCTGGCCGTGGCCAGATAGAGTTCCTTGTCTTCCGCACCGCCACCCAGCAATTCGTAACGTTCACGCACGCTCGACTCATCGTCTTCGTTGGTGATGAACAGGATCTTGAAGCGGTGGCCATTGGCAAAGTTGTATTCGTAATCGCCACCAATCTCCCAGCCATCTTCCTCACCCGGAACGTCTTCGCGTTCCATGGCCAGTGCATTCGGCGTCACACGCAGATCCGTTGTCCAGCGCATCACTTCGGTGGGGTTGTCATTCTGACTGTACAGGGCATTCAGGCGAACGCTGCTGCTCTCGTCAATGTCGTAGCCGAGATTGGTGGAATAGGTATAGTTGGTTTGTTCGCGGATGCGCTCCTCACGCACCTCGTCGTTGAAGGACCAGTCGCCAAGGCGGCTGGTCTCCTTGCTCACGTAATGGTCATAACGCGGCTCGGCCTGGGCGCTGAACAGATAGGTCAGGGCCCCTGACTGGCCACTGTAGGAAATGGAACCGCCGGGCTCCACATTGCCATCGAGAGCGCGATCGGCGTTGATCTGATAGGCGATGGAGGTTGTGTCCAGTGCTTCAAACAGCACCACGTTGATGACCTGGCTGCTGCCGCGCACGTCGAGTGCACCCGAGGTGCCACGGATAATCTCGATATAGTTGACCTGGGAGGCACTGATACGACCAAGCGTGCTGCTTGCCTGATTGTCCTTGCCCGCCATGCGTTTGCCATCGATCAGGATCTGGTCACCGCCACCGCCGCCAAGACCACGTCCACCGCCGCCTCCGCCTCCACCGGGACCGCCTGGTCCACCGGGGCCGCCGCCACCACCAACATTGACACCGGGAATACGATTGAGCATGTCCTGGGCAGTGGTGGGTGCCCACTCCTGGAAGTACGCGGCCGGATAGCGGACGGTAGAGTCGCTGCCTGTCTCCTGAGCCGAAGAAGAGGCGCTGTAGCTGGCTGCTGCAAGCATGATGGAAGCAGACAGGATCGATTTGCGGACAGTCAATATCATTCTGATTGTGCCTATGCTGAAAAAAATAAGTGCGTACGCTAGTCAAAAACCCCGCGTGATGCAATTCATTATCATTTGTGAAACGCAAAAATAACTTTTATGCCACAGTTGTGACAAATCGTCATATGCGATGAAAATAGTGTCTTCAGCCCGCAGGCCATGTTGCGCAGATGGATGGCCGGCAGAGCAGCGGATTACTTGCCTGGCGCCGGAAATTACCTAGGGGTTAATGCCTTGAAAGACAGAAAATTGCTTGAATTTCAACATATTATCCAGATCAACGACCCGCAGGAACAGCGCATTCCCCATCTGAGCAGAATTCAGCTATGGGAGGGATTGGTGTTTCGCACCAAGTATCCGGGGCATTTCAATGCGACCCTGAGCGCCCGCCTGGTCGACGTTTCTCCCACAGGGTTCATTCGTTACCTGAATTTCGGGACCGCAGAACTGCGTGACGAGGTCGTACTGCTGGAAGGAGAGGAGATCCGCACCAGCACAGCTGGCGTGGTGCAGCATATGTTCGCGGAGAGTGTGACCCGAATTGAAGAGCCCGCGCCGGGGCACCTTTTCGTCCGCTTCCAGTATCGTCGGGATTCGGTCAATGAGCCGGGCGGACTGGATGTGGATGAGTACCTCAAGGCTGCATACGTGCAGAACGATCGTGACGCGATCGCCCGGCTCAGAGAGTTCGCCGCCAACGGTCTGCCGGGGACAGGATCATGGGTCCAGTGAAATGCCCAGGGCGTCGACGTAGCGACGCTCTGTGATCTGCTCCGGCTTCATGGTCCCTGCCAGCAGTTCTTCCACGTCATTCCCCACCAGCTCGACCGCCGCCACCCGCGCCTCTGGCGAAAAGTCTGCCTGCATCACGCCACCCCACAGACTCAGCATGGCAGAGTCGATGGTTCGTACGCGATTATCCTTGGCCCAATCAGCAGAAATGCGCGCCCCGATTGCCTCCAGGCGATCAGTCACGAAGGCATGCTCACGCTGATCCAGATCGATGAGCATGCTCTCGGCAATATCGTGCCAGCCCATCGGCATGAGGTCCGAACCCTCGTAGAATCGCACTACCCACGTCAGGTACTCAGCCTCGCTCTGCAAGGGGTGATTGGCAGGATCGCTACGGTAGGACTCCAGGAAATAACGCTGAGACGGAAGCTGCTCAGGCCAGTTCTCCAGCACTCGCGCGCTCGTACATCCGAACAGGAGCGCTGTCAGCAGGATAAGGGCGGCAGTGTTGAAAGGGGGCATGAGCGTGCGTCTGTCGGTTGGTGAATGAGAGGCCGATGATAGCAAACTCCGTCCTCTGTGCGAGACCTCATCGAAACCTCATCAAGACCTCATGCGGGTTCGATGATACCGAGGCGGATCGCCTCCAGTGTCACCTCGGAGCGATTGGAAACGCCCAGCTTGGCATAGATGCTCTTGACGTATCCCTTGATGGTGTCGGGCGAAAGCGTGAGCAGGGTTGCGGCATCCTCGACACTGTAACCCTTGCCGATCAGACAGATCACATCCACTTCACGCGGCGTGAGACCGGACTTTTCGAGGGCACCGCCTTTGTTGTTGAAATGCTCGATCAGGCGCTGCGACGACGACGCGGACAACGCCGGGCGATTCTTTCTGATGCCTCGCAGATAACTGACTATCCGCTCCCGATCCTGGTCCTTGAGGATATAGCCCCGGGCTCTGGACTTGAGGGCCGTGAACAGATTACGGTCGTCGTCGTAGATCGTGGCGACCACGATGTAACAGGGATGGCTGGCAG
>MGYS01000022.1:0-1106 GCA_001802565.1 Gammaproteobacteria bacterium RIFCSPLOWO2_02_FULL_57_10
CTGCCAGCGTGCCGATGGCCACGAGCTGTTCGTTGCGCATCTCGTTTTCGCGGGCCTTGGCCAGGGTGAGTTCGCGGCTGCGTATCGCCGCCGCCATGCGGGTGACAAAGAGGGTGATCAGCACGGCACTGACGACGAAGGTGACCCACATGCCGACCAGGTGCAGCTGAAAGTTGGCGCCCATATGGTCGCTGTGTTCATTCTGCAGTTCGCTGACGAGAAACGATGTGTAGAGCACAATACTGCTGACGGCAAAGATGTTGACGTATGACTGAGTGAGCAGCGTGGCACCTACCGCGAGCAGCACCAGCAGGTAGGAGATCAGAGGATTGCTGGCGCCGCCCGTGTAGAACAGGATGGCGACCAGGAAGATTGCGTCGAGAAACAACTGTCCAAACAGTTCGCGTTGCGAAATCACCACAGCCTGACGCAGACGCCAGAAGCCCATCGCGATCGAGATCAGAATCGCCGCGACCAGAGCGGCCAGCAGCGAGACGGGGACGACAAGCGGAGAGAACGCGTGAAAGACGAGGGCGCCCGCGATGCTCAGCAACGTCACGAGCAGGCGCAGCAACAGAAGCCTGAGCAGCGCCTGGCGCGACGAGCTGTTGCTGCCAGCCGCCTCGGGTCGCAGCAATTCCAGGACGGAGTCGCGTATTGTCGCTGTATTGATGGTCTTGGGCATGGTGGCATTCTAGCGCAGTGTCTGCGTGAATACGCCGTCGGGGACATGGTTGCGACAAAAAGTCGCAGCGCGGTGTGGCGGATGCAGCGGGCAGCCCGAGGAGTTTTGCTCGCATCCGGTGATCGGGTTATAGTGCTGCTCCGACACGACCCCGGACAACACGCTGATCTTCATGAAATTTTGCCTCCTGCCTTTTCCCCTCAATGTCTATGCTCAGACCCTCGCGCTGGAGTATGGCAATGTGGAGCATCTGCATTTCGGGGTCTTTCCGGCGGGGTTGGATCAGGCTTACCCGGCAGCGCAAGGCAAGGCGCAGGAGCTCTTGCAGGATCTGCTCATCGCGGCTCCTGCCCGGGTGCTCGAAGTCGGTTGTGGTACCGGCAATCTGGCGCGTGCCCTGACCGCACAGGGATACACGGTG
>MGYS01000022.1:1237-21282 GCA_001802565.1 Gammaproteobacteria bacterium RIFCSPLOWO2_02_FULL_57_10
GGTACTGAACATTTCCACGGTGACTTTCTGCACTTTCAGCTATCAAATGCCCAGCCCCCCCAGCGTTTCGACATCATCGTGCTGCAACAGTCTGCCCAGTACTCTGACCCGGTCGTTCTGCTGGCCCGGGTGAAAGACTGCTTGCGCGAAGGTGGGCAGTTGCTGATCGCCGACGAGTTCCTGCTGGATGACAGTCGGCGTGTGCATGAGCCATTGCCATTGCTCCAACACTTTCTGCAGCTCGCCACGCGCTGCGGCTTTCACATCGAGCGGCAACAGGAACTCGGCGCACTCGTTGCTCCCGGGCTTGGACTGTTCCGTAACCTGCTGTTACAGCATCAAGTGACACTGTGCACCATGCTGTCGCTCGACAGTCAATCAGTGCAGCAGCTGGCCGATCGTTTGCAGACAATGCAGCAGGAATTTTCGGAGGCGCGCCTGGGCTATACGCTGATCGATCTGCGTCTTGGCGCGATCGACGCCCACGATCCGGTGTTCGGGACTATTCATGAGTTTGCGCTGCACGAGGTCGGACCTCTGTTCGAGAGCAGCTTCAATGGACCCTTCGACGCTGATGTTTGGCGGTGGAAATATGGTGACGGCCGGGGACGTGCGGTCTGTGCCCGCATCGACGGCCAGCTTGTGGGGCATTATGGTGGAGCCCCGCGGGATATTCTGTATTTTGGCAAGCCGGAGAAGGCCATCCAGATCTGTGACGTGATGGTGATGCCAGAGCAACGCAGTTTCGCGAGTCGCGATACACTTTTCTTCAAAACCGCTGCCACATTTCTGGAACAACAGATCGGTAATGCTGCGGAGCACCTGCTGGGGTTCGGCTTTCCCAACAATCGCGTGTTGAAGGTGGCCACGCGTCTCGGTCTCTATGAGGTCACTGACAGTTTTGTCGAGTGCCGTTATCCTCCGACAAAGAGCGCGGCTGTTGATCTGGAATTGGTGGAATTCGATCTCGCTGATCCTGTGTCACAGCCTGAGGTGGATATGCTATGGAAGCAGATGGCTGCAGATCTGCACGAACAGATCGTCGGATTGCGTGATTGGCACTATCTGTATTATCGCTACTGCACACATCCGTCATGGCAATCCGGTGGTTATCGGTGCGTGGCGCTATGCCGCGCTGGCGCCGCTGAACTGTCTGCCGTGGTCGTGGTAAAAAAGCATGACAACGCTCTGCTGGTGATGGATATTATCGGGGCAGTGGCACAGTTTCCGACCGCGTTGCAGACGTTGAGTGGTTTTCTTGCCAGCACGGATGAGCCCCTCGTGTGTCGAATCACCCAGGGGCAGTTCGCCCGGATCAGTGTGCACGGCTGTGAGATGCGCGATCTGGAAATCGATATTCCCTGCAACAGCTGGACCCGTGGGCCACAGGCTCGCGAGCTCGCCGGAGCCTGGTGGCTGACAGCAGGCGACATGGATTTCCTCTGATCGGCAATGACATCGCACGACAGGATAATAATCAGAACAGAGAACCTGCCATGACCGAACAGAATATCTACGAGCTTGGCCTCGACAAGAATGCGGCCAACCATGCTCCCCTCACACCGCTTTCCTTCATTGAAAGAGCGGCAGTCGTCTATCCCGAACACATTGCCCTGATACACGGCGAGCGGCGCCAGAGCTGGGCGCAGACATGGCAACGTTGTTGTCGCCTTGCCTCTGCGCTGCGTCGCCATGGCATCGGGCGGGGACACACCGTGTCCGTCATGGGTGCCAACACGCCGGAGCTCTTCGAGGCCCACTTTGGTGTGCCCATGACCGGCGCCGTGCTGAACGCGCTGAACATACGCCTCGACGCCAAGGCCATTGCCTTCATTCTGCAACATGCCGAGACGCGAGTGTTGCTCACCGACCGTGAATTCAGTGCCACCATCAAGGCCGCGCTCGCGCTGTTGCCGAACAAGCCGCTCGTCATCGATATCGATGATCCGCTATACACTGGTGGCGAGCTGCTCGGCGAGATGGACTATGACGCGTTTCTGCAGCAGGGCGACGACGCGCCACAACCCTTCGAGGTCAGCGACGAATGGCAGGCCATCGCACTCAACTATACCTCCGGCACCACGGGCAATCCCAAAGGGGTCGTGTATCACCATCGTGGCGCCTATCTGAATGCTGTCTCGAATGTGTTGTGCTGGGGGATGCCTGCGAAGCCGGTGTACCTGTGGACGCTGCCCATGTTCCATTGCAACGGCTGGTGTTTCCCGTGGACGCTGGCTGCGGTGGTCGGTACCAGCGTCTGTCTGCGCCAGGTGCGCGATGAGGCAATCTTCACCGCAATCCGCACGCACCATGTCACGCATTTCTGTGGTGCGCCGGTCGTGTTGAATCTGCTGGTGAACGCCGATCCGCAACTGCGTGCCGGCATCACGCACACGGTGCAGGCGATGACGGCGGGGGCGGCTCCCCCTGCTGCCGTGATCGCTGGCATGGAGCGCATGAATTTTCACGTCACGCATGTCTACGGTCTGACAGAAACCTATGGGCCGAGTGTGGTCTGTGCGCCACAGCCGCATTGGCAGGATCTGGATGTGCGGAGCAGGGCTGAGATGACGGCGCGGCAAGGGGTCAGGGCACCCATGCTGGAGGAACTGATGGTGGCAGATCCGCAGACCCTGGTGCCGGTGCCGAAGGATGGACGCACCATGGGCGAAGTCTTCATGCGTGGCAACCTGGTGATGAAGGGCTACCTGAAGAATCTCAAGACCACTCAGGAGTCGTTCGCGGGTGGCTGGTTCCATTCCGGTGATCTGGCTGTGTGGCACGAGGATGGCTACATCGAGATCAAGGATCGCTCCAAGGACATCATCATCTCTGGCGGCGAGAACATTTCTTCGATCGAAGTCGAATCCGTGCTGTTCCGGCATCCCCTGATTCTCGAGGCCGCCGTAGTGGCGTGTCCCGATGACAAGTGGGGTGAGGTGCCCTGTGCCTTCGTCAGTCTCAAGAAACCCGACTCGCTCAGTCGTGAAGAATTACTGGCTTATTGCCGCGAGGAATTGGCGGGCTTCAAGATTCCGAAAAAAATCGTGTTCGGTCCCATCGAGAAGACCTCCACCGGCAAGGTGCAGAAATACCTGCTGCGTGAGAGAGCCATCGCTGCAGACTGATCCCTGTATTCACCGAGAGGAAAATTTCATGCGTCCAGTATCTGCATTCCTGAGTTCACTTTGCCTGTTGTCGTTCTTGTCGTTCTTGTCGTTGTCGTCGAGTGTGTGGGCGGGCACCATCAGCCAGCACAGTTTCGACTCGGCGACATTGCAGCGGCCCTATGTCTACAGTCTGTATACGCCGGATGGCTACGAGAGTTCCGGATTGCAGTATCCGGTGCTGTATCTTTTGCACGGCAATCTGGGGACGGAAAAGTCCTGGGTTGAACAGGGAAATCTGCAGAGCACGGCAGACGCCCTCATTGCCGCTGGCAGCATCCCGGCGCAATTGATAGTGGTGCCCGCCGATCCGAACTTCTGGTGGTCGGACACGGCGACGGAGATGTCACGCACGGCGCTGGTGACCGATCTGATTGCACACATCGACAGCAGCTATCGTACGCTGGAGACAAGAGAAGGGCGCGCCATTGGCGGTTATTCCGCTGGCGGTTTCGGCGCTGCGAATGCCGCGCTGCAATACCCCGAGCTGTTTGCAGTGGCCGCTCCGTTGAGCCCTGCCGTCTATGCAGTGGTGCCACCTCCCACATCTTCCGGGCGTACCACGCCGATCTTTCATCGCGATGGCCAGTTTGATCCGGCTCTGTGGCAGGCAGCCACCTGGACGGCACTGATCGATGAGTACAAGGCGAGCGGTACAGTGGTGCCGTTCTACATCAACAGCGGTGATCATGATCGTTTTGACATCGCCTACCACGCGACAGTGTTCTATCAGGCGCTGCGCGTACATCAGCCCGATCACGTCGAACTGCGCATCTTCGACGGCGATCACAACTTCGCGGCATGGGGTGGTTCGCTCGGTGATGCGATGCAGTACATGGCGAAGTATCTGGCTGCTCCGGCGCCCTGAGTCGCGCGCAAAAAAAAAGGCGATCATACAGATCGCCTCAAACTCGACCGAAGCTGCAGGCACCATCAGAGGCGATTGCAGTTCCGATCAAAGAAATTCCACATCTCAGAAGCGGGCCTGCAGCGTCAGTCGTACGCTGCGCGGTTCCGCCGGATGGAAATGAATATCCTCCTGCGGCTGTGCCTCTCCTGCCAGTTGTGACTCATAGAAATAGGTGATGTCGTTGTCATCGCTGTCCAGCAGGTTCAACAGCTCGACCGCCACGGACCAATCCGGATTGATCTGGTACGTGGTCTGCGCGTTCAAGAGGAATGTGGCGTCCGATCTCACCGAGTTGTCTTCGATCAGTGGCGCCTCGCCGAGGTACCTCACCCGCAGGCCGCCACTCCAATTGCCGAGATTGTTCACGATGAGTCCAAGCGACACGGTTCGATCAACGGAGTTGGGAATCCGGTCATCGGCGCCCACACCTGTCAGTCGTGCCTTTGTGAAGGTCATATCTGCGTCCACCAGCAGCCATTCGGTGGGTGCGTATATGGCGCCGATTTCGATTCCGCGACGTCTGCTTTCGCCGAGTGCCTCTGTAGTGCCCGCGTCTCCCACATAGAGCAGTTCTGAATCGAGTTTCATGGAAAACATCGACACAGCGATCTGCGTATTGGCGATTGCGGAGGAGCGCATGCCGATCTCCACGCTGCGCGCCTTGGCGAGCAGATCCACGGAGTCAGCCGGGTCTCCCGAGACCGGGTCGATGCGAATGGTGGTGCCGCGTGCATCGTTGCTGTGAAAGCCCTGACCGGCACTGAAGAAGTACTCGGTGTTGCTCGTCGGCGAATAGATCAGATTCAGCTTGGGGCTGGCCAATGTGTCACTGCCTTTGCCGCCGTTGATCGGCAGCCCGGCATCGACGTCGGTGGTGTAGCGATCAACGCGCAACGAGGTCACGCTGCGCAGAGAGTCCGACCAATCCTGTTCCAGTGCGGCGTAGACACTGGACAGAGACTGCTGGACGTCATCTTCACGTGTGATCGTGTGACGGATTCGCTGTTGCGTCTTGTACAGACCCAGATTGATGTCGTCGGTACGATTCTGCAATCCCAGCGTCAGTGACGATGGAACCTGATCAAATCCCAGTTCCTGCTCCCACGCCGCGTTGATGCCAAACACCGTGCGATCTTCTGCCTGCTCGAACTGATCGCCGCGCACCGGGTCCTCCAGGAAATAGGTGAAGTTGGAGAACAGATCGAGGCCGTAGTCCATCACGTAACCATCGATGCTGAGCCGCGAATCGCCGCGCTCCTGCCCCCAATCGAAGGAGAGGCTGCGGCGATGAGTCTTCCCGCCATCACTGGAATCGACATTGCCAAACCGGTTCAAGGCGCCGCGTTCCACTGCACGCAAGGGAATCTGATCCGTCGCGTCCCATGTGTTGTCGTAGCCCATTGAGGTGAGGCTCCAGGCAGTGTCTCCCGAGACCTGCTGGTACTTCACCAGAGCATTCTTCTTGTCGAGATCCTGATCGAGTATCCACGGTCCGTTGTAGTCGGTAACCGCTCCTGCGAATGTCAGATCGCCCCCGAACGCGGCAAAGGATTGTCCGGCGAACAGTCGTCGGTAGTCATTCTCACCGGCAGTCAGCGTGATATTGCCTTGCTCGAGTACATCCGCGTAATGAAACTCGGATGAACCGGCGGTGCCGAAATCACCGATCTCTGCATAGTAGGGGCCCTTGCGATACATCAGGATTTCCACCATTTCCGGAATGAGGAAATTCAGATCTGCATAACCCTGACCGTGAGCGTGAGAGGGCATGTTCACCGGTAATCCATCGACTTTCAGCGCCAGGTCCGTGCCGTGATCGAGATTGAAACCGCGCAGGAAGTACTGATTGCCTTTGCCTTCGCCACTGTGTTGTGTGGCGATGAGGCCCGGCACCAGTTCCAACAGTTCAGCGTGGCGAGAGATGGGGCGCTGTTGCAATTGCGCTCCAAAGACAAGCCCCTCCGTTGCAGTTTGCGGATCACCAGTCAGCGCGTTGTTTGCGCCGAGTACGGTGATCTCCTCGATACTGTTTCCCGTGATGCCGGCGGCGTGAACAGTGCCGCTCATGGCGATGGAAATTGCGGTGACCAGTAATCTCATGCTGCTGTAGTCCCTTGGTTTGTCTTGTAATTTTCTTGTGCTATTGTGGGGGCCGTTGGTTGGGCGCAGATTATAGAGGGCGGTAACGAGGCTCTGAAGAAAAGCCCACAATCAAGCCATGGGGCTCCTGCTATCGTCATGATTTAACAAATAAAAAAGGATTGAGGAAAAACCGGGCTGCTGTCGGTTTTTACAGGAATATGATCAGGAAACGTTCATCGTCAAACATATTGCCAAACACGCTGGGTGAGTTGGAGCTGTTGGTGCTCGAAGCGCTGTGGCAACAACCGCACCTTGATGCAAAAATGGTTTGCAGCAGGATACCCAGTCACAAGCAGCCTTCGCTCAATACGGTACAGTCCACCCTCGAACGACTCTACAAGAAGGGTCTCGTCGATCGCATCAAGAACGGACACGCCTACAGTTATTTCACCAGCGTTTCACGCTCCAATCTCCTGGGCAGGCTGATGGGCGACGTCATTCATCTTCTGCACGACGGCCGACTGGAAACCATCTTGAGCAGCTTCGTCAATGTGGCGGCGGATCTGGATGAGCGATCCCTCAACGATCTTGAAGCGCTGATTGCCAGGAAGAAGCGCGAGCTGGGAGAGGGAGAGGGAGAGCGATGATCAACACGGTGGGAACATTCTCTGCGATCTGGCTGGTCCTGTGGATCCTGTTGAGTATTCTCTTTGTCATATTGTATCCACTGGTGCGCCCGCGACTCTTCGCTCTGCATCCGCGCTACGGCAGTGCACTGCTGCTGGGGTACTGGACCGCACCTTTCCTTGTCAGTCTGCTCAGCACCTTGTTCCTGTTCATGCCGACGGTGGAGACTCTGCTGGTCAATACACACTGCCATTCCGACTGTCAGAGCCATGTGCCACTCATTGATTCGGCGGGGTTGGCATGGTTCGGTTTCTCGGTTGGCAGCATCGTGATGATTTTCCTTCTCGTGCAGTTCGTTTCTACCATGTTCAGATCATTGCAATTGCGCAAGCAGTTCAACATTCTGGGGAAAGCGAAGGGCGAGTATTACGCGATCAGTTCTGCGTGCCCGCTGGTGTTTACACTGGGTTGGTGGCAGCCGCGCATCTATGTCAGTGATGGGTTGTTGAAATCCTGTACGGAAACGGATCTGTCGATCATTCTCCAGCACGAAAGCGCTCACAAGGAACGTCGTGACAATCTGCGTTTGTTGCTGGCCAGACTCTGCAGCGCGATACTGAGCGGGCCTCTGGCCAGACGATTGATGACTGATCTGCAACTGATGACCGAACAGGCGTGCGACTTCCGCGCTGCCGAGAAGCATGGGCACATAGCCGTTGCCGAGACGTTGCTCAAGGTCAAGCGTCTGTTAATGGCGAAATCGGTCACAGTGCCGTTCAGTTCGCTGGCGTTTGCGGAACGCGAGGTGGAGACTCGCATCATGGCATTGCTCAAGGCAGGCACACGCATATCCCCCCGACCATGGCAAATGGGCGCGCTGGGAACCCTGGCTGTGATATGTTTGCTCCTGCTGATCAGTCCTTTGCATCATGGCTCGGAATGGGTGATCACCTTCTTGACTGACAGCCCTCTCCACGCTCACTAGCGTTGTAACAAGCATGCGAAAGATTTCTTCACTGAAAGCAGGTTTCGATCATCAGTATCACCACAGGGCTCAGTGGTCCGCAGTGCTTTTGACGCTGTGTTTGACAACTTCCGTCCAGGCGGCCGATGAGCCGGACCCTCTGTTGCGACTTCCGGATTTGCCTGCCATACGGGATCTCTCCGCCTGGAGCTGGCTTGAGGCGCGACGTGACAACGTCTCCCGCAATGTGTCGGGTATTGGTCGATCTCTGGACGACTGGCTGGCAGGAGACACCATTGGTGAGCGTACCAATGAGAGTTATCTGCGACTGAAGGTGAACCAGCAGGTCAGTTCAACGGGAGCGTATGACTCAAATCTGCGCCTGAGCGGCCGCGTGGATCTGCCAAGAGCCACCGAGCGCTGGAAGCTGATCTTCGAGTCGGAGGAGAGCGAGCTTGAGTCCATTCGCGATCAGCGACTGACCAACATTCGTCCGTCCTCGTTCTCGGGCGGATTCAGTTACGAGGGGCCGGCACGGGACGACGGTCTGCGTTTCAGCCATGACGTCGGCGTCAAAGGTGACATTCCGCTGGATCCTTTCTACCGCTTCCGCACTCGCTACGGTCATGACATCAACGAGACCTGGTTCTTTGGCGTCGACCACAAGATACGCTACTACCATTCGGAAGGATGGAGCCAGGACGCCCGCTTTTTCTTCAGCCGTGACCTCACTACGGAAATGTTCCTGCGTGTAGACTCGGAAGTGCACTACAGGGACGATCGCAACGAGTTCGAATTTGCACAGACAGTGTCGGTGCATCGTACACTGGGGAACATGGAAACGCTGACTTATGAAGGCGGTGTGATCGCTCTCAGTCAACCCAATCCGCGCGTGGAGAGCTATTACACGCAGGCGGTTTATCGCAAGGCCATTCACGAAGACTGGCTGATCATGGAGCTGGTTCCGCAGTTGATCATGGAGCGCGAGGAAGACTGGGACCCGGATCCCCGGTTCCAGTTCAACCTCGAAATCTACTTCTTCGATTTCTGATTGTGTGTTCGATATTCAGCACTCTGTAGTTCGTGCGGTGCGGCGGGTAGGAGGCAGTCAGAACACGCCACGCAAGTACGTCCGTGTAGGGCTCAATCGCGCCATCCATGGCGCTCAATGGTTCTGCCTGTCTCCTACCCGTCGCGCCACACTGACAATTAAGTGGAATTCATGCTCCAACCCCATGCTGTGGGAGCTTGTCCTGCAAGCGATGAACCCACACTGAAGTCAGAGCTGCGTAATGGGGTGGGGGTAGGCAGAACCATGAGCCGCCAGGACGGCGGCGACTGAGCCCTCCATGGACGGATTCACGGGCGTGTTCTGACTATCCCCACCCCACTGCGCGGCGCGAACTACGGAGTGCAAATCCTCACAGAGGCAAGGACAGATAAGTCCCAGCAAGCTTCTCCTGCGCGATACCCGGTTTGGAGTAATCACACACGCCCTCGGGGAACGTGGCTTGCAGGCGGGTCCATTGCTCATCTGTCAGTGCGGATTTGTAGTCGGATCTGTCCACGGGTTTGAGCGCGCACTTGATCGCCAGATCTGCCAGCGGAGCGCCTGCCGCCATGCGTGGATTCGTGTGCGATGGGTACAGCTCGTTGCACTTGCCCGGACCCATGAACTCGAACGGCTCGTCAATTCTTGCGCCTTCGGGATTCCAGCAACCATCCACTGCAGCGGCCGGTTTCGCGCGCACGATCCTGTCGATGATCGGTGCCTCGGACTCATCGGCGTGTAACGTATCGAGCCACTGCGTCATCGTATCAAGTGCCAGTTCGCTCACTTCTGCGGCAATCTCACGGCCAGAGTAGATCCAGATCACCTGATTGTCGACGCGCCCGTGGGCGTTGTTGATGCGTTCGCGAATCTGGAAGTCGCGGAAGCGATCGTGAATGTCACCCAGCGGGTCAAGGTAGCTGCGGTAGTGCAGGATCGGCACGCTGCCAAGTCCACCAGCACCCGCATTCACACGCCCCGCACTGTAGACCTTGGCGAGACCTTCCAGTTGCGCCGACGTTCGTTCGGGATGCGGTTCACCGTCGCGGTCGTAGCCGCCCACACCCTGATTCAGGTCGATGAATTCATCTGCACTGATGACGCCATTGTTGAAAGCCTGCAAACCGTACTGGATGCCGACGTTGTCCAGAGCCTGATACGCAAAACCCGTCTGCGGATCACGACCCACAGTGGCGACATTGGTGTCGTAGATGGTGCAACGCGCACCGGTGGGATTGGATACGGCGTTGTAGACCATCTCTTCGGGAATGCCGCAACCGGTGTCGGCCACAATCACATCGATGAACGATCTCTCCCAGGCACCACAGGTGCCGGGGGAGAAGCCTTCGATGGCCTGTCGCTTTTCCTCACCCCATTGTTCCGGATTCTTCGCGAAGTGATTCATCAGCAAACGGCAATCGGTGACGCCGGGTCGCACGCTGAAGGAATCGGCGAAACTCAGACTCGGCAACAATCCATCCAGCAGGCCGGGATAATTCTGCGTGATCAACAGTTGCTGAATCGCCCCACCGGAGGCACCGCTGCCGACCGTCCACTGTGGCAGGCCGTAATTCTCGATGAAATGTTCCTTGAGCATCATGAGGGTTTCGGCGGAGAGATTGTCATTGCACTGGTGACCCATGACGTTGAATGATGACACCACATGGGCGAAACCCTTGCCGAGTACCATCTCATCGAGCACGGAGTCGCGAGTGCGCGAGCCCTGGTTGTAATTGGTGCCGCAACCGCCACCGAAGCTGAACAGCAAACGCTCGTTCCAGCCAGCTTCCGGGCTCCACTGTCCGTAGGTGGCGCGGGGATTGTCCAGCACTGCCATGTGATAGATGGAGCGATTGATGGTGCCGGATTCCACTCTTACCAGAAAGGGTACGGTGTCTCCCTCAATGGTTGTCGTGTTGATCATGTCCGCGGGGTAGGGCGCGGTGACATCTTCGATACGGACAAACTCTCCCGCAGCAGAGCGATAGAAGTAGTTGATCTGGGTGGCGGCCGTGCAGAATTCATCGAGCGGAGCGCCCAGACCTTCTGCCTCAGTGGTACAGACGAAGGGCTGAATATGCGGGCCGGAGATGACCGGACCGGTGATGGGATGACTGATGAGGGTGATCTGCGAACTGGTGCTGCCCGCACCATCCATCGCGACCAGAGTGTTCTCTCCGTTGCGCATTCCCTCGACCAGCCCTTGCAAACTTCCGGTGGTGGCATCGCGCGTAAACGCAGCACTGATATCCACTCCGTCCAGCGCCACCCTGACATTCGCAAGGTCGATACCGCTGCTGTCCACTCGCACCAGTGCATCACCTCCCGTGATCATGTCCGGTCGAGTGGAGAGCACGGAAATCGCCAGTGACTGAGCTGGTGCATCTGCGTCGACGACAGGCTCTGGCGCTTCGTCGCGGCGACATGAAGAGAGGAGCGTGAGGACCAGTGTGGATGCAACGATGAGGCGCGAATGGCGGAAAGTGCTGGGGAGATGGGGCATGCCGGACTCCTGATTTTTTTCGTGTTGTTCTGGTGGGGATAACGTTGGAGATTTGCCCGGAAGTATAGAGCAGTTGTCGCGGAAATGACCACAGAGGATAGTCGCGTTTCTGTGGTAGAGAGATCCCCTGCATCGGTTGAGCCGACGCAGGGGTTGTGAGCAGTTACAGCGAGTAGCCAGTACCGTCGTGATCGGAGATGTCCAGACCGATCTGTTCCTCTTCGGGCGTGACGCGCAGGCCCTTGGTCATGATTGCAACGACCTTGAACAGAATGAACGTGACCACGGCGGTGTAGGCGCCAGTCGCCAGAATGCCGATGACCTGTACGCCGAGCTGGGAGCCCATGGTCATGCCTTCCGCGAAACCGTTGCCGCTGAACACACCGAGGTTCTGGGATACGAAGATGCCAGCCATCAGCGTGCCGAGGATGCCGCCGACGCCGTGCACCGGGAAGACGTCCAGGGAGTCATCGATCTTGACCTTGTGCTTGAGGTAGTTGGTCGCCACGAAGCAGAGTGCACCGCCCATGACGCCGATGACCATGCCTCCAGCCGGGCCAACAGAGCCGGACGCGGGTGTGATCGTGGCCAGACCTGCCACCATGCCGGTGACAGCGCCAAGAGCACTCGGCTTGCCGTATTTCTTCCATTCGATGGCGGCCCAGGTCAGTGCGCCAGCGGCGGCGGACATGTGCGTGGCGAGCAGCGCCATGCCGGCACTGCCATTGGCTGCGAGCGCGCTGCCGGCATTGAAGCCGAACCAGCCCACCCAGAGCATGCCCGCACCGGTAATGGTCATCGTCAGGTTGTGAGGCATCATCGGCGCGTGCAGAAAGCCTTCGCGTTTACCCAGCATCACGGCTGTCAGTACGGCAGCGACACCTGCGGTCACGTGCACCACCGTGCCGCCAGCGAAATCGATCAGGCCCATCTGGAAGAGCCAGCCATGCTCAGCCCACACCCAGTGGCATACCGGGAAGTAGACAAACACGGACCACAGGCCGCTGAACAGCAGCATCGCGGAGAACTTGATGCGCTCGGCAAAGGCACCCACGATCAGGGCTGGGGTAATGATGGCGAAGGTCATCTGAAACGCCACGAAGAGCGGCTCGGGAATGTTTCCCCACACCGAATCTCTGGTGACGCCATTCAGGAATGCCTTGTCGAGTCCGCCCCAGAAGCCATTCTCGGCAGGGCCGAAGGCGATGCTGTAACCCACCACCAGCCAGATCACGGAGATCAGCGCGGTGATGGCGAAACACTGCATCAGGATCGAGAGCACGTTCTTGGTGCGCACAAGACCGGCATAGAAGAGTGACAGGCCGGGAATGGTCATGAACAGTACCAGTGCGGTGGCAGTCAGAATCCAGGCGGTGTTGGCGCCATCCACGGCGTTCTCGGCGGCCAGGGCCAGAGAAGGGAGAAACAGAAGAGAGAGAGAAGCGGTGATGCGGGCAAGTGCTTTTGTTTTTATTGGCATGCTGGTTTCCTTGGGTATGCCCTTAGAGGGCTTCGTTGCCGGTTTCCCCGGTTCTGATACGAATGACCTGCTCAAGCGGTGTGACGAAGATCTTGCCGTCGCCGATCTGTCCGGTGTTGGCGGCTTTGCAGATTGCCTCGATCGCCTGATCAACCAGTTCGTCCGCAATCGCGATTTCTATCTTGGCCTTGGGCAGAAAATCGATGACGTACTCTGCTCCCCGGTAAAGCTCGGTGTGACCCTTCTGTCTGCCAAATCCTTTCACCTCGGTGACGGTCATGCCGTTGACGCCGAGCTCCTGTAGCGATTCGCGCACATCGTCGGACTTGAACGGCTTGATAATAGCGGTGATAAGTTTCATGACTCTCTCTCCAGCATCGTTGAAATGGCTTGCGTGTTTATCTGCTTTTATGGGTGCTGCCAGACGGCAGATTCAGGCGGTGAACAGCGGGCAAACTTTACCATGGCGATTTGAAAAGCACCAACCCCGTGCAGGTGCACCACGATGCACAGCGGCGTGCACAATTTTGATGCACGCCGCTGTGATCGAGGTTGTGGAGCAGAGTTTCAGCAAAGCTCGATCAGTGCTGCAAAGAGGCGGATGCGCTTCTTTGCATGAGTGTGACGGCCTTGATCAACGGCAACATGATCAACACGAACATCAGCACCGAAGCACCACCCAGCACGTTGAGTGCGGTTGCGAGGCCCTGTGTTTCCGCTACGTGCCCGATCAGCGGCCCGGTCAGGATGAACCCGAATCGGAACGTGAGGCTCGTGAGCGAGTTCACCGTCGCCCGCACACTGCCGGGCACTCTTCTGTTCAATGCGTTGACCAGGATGACCTGAAACAATCCACGGCAGAAGAACAGAATGAAGCACACGGCAATACCGATCCAGCCACCGATCCACGCCATTCCGAAGTGACCGATGATTGGCAACACGCCGATGACGATCAGTGAGAACACCGCGCCCTTGTATTTCTCGAGCGCGTAACCACACTTGTTGGCGATTCCCACCGTCAGGCTCTGAGCGAACCACAGTGCGCCGAACATCATCAGCGACAAACCCTGTTCCTCCCAGTAGGGTTGTACCAGCCACACCACATGGAACGTCGCGAGGTTGTACAACGGCAACGCGATGAACACCTTGCGCAGAATCCTGTCGCCATTCATCAGGTGCTGATACAGCGCATTGAACCCGAGCATTCTCGGGACGCCTTCCTTGTGATTGACCGGAGGTTCAATCAACAGGAACGCCATCACCAGACAGATCCAGGCAACCAGGGATTGCGCCAGCACCATCGCATCGAATGACCACAACGCCAGAGCGCCACCGAGCAACGCACCGGAGCCTTCCGCGATGGACTTCGTGAAACCCAGGTGCGCGATGCTGCCGGTATGTGCGTCTTCGGACTCGGACAGCGCTTTCTCTGTGTCATACAAAAGCGCCAGGTCTGCACCGGACATCATGCTCACCGCGACGCCGAGGAACAGCTCGAAGATCACGAGACTGATGAAGCCGTCGGCGAAGTTGAGCCACAGGTAACCGATACCGTGCGCGATGCTGCCGATCAACAGGACTGCCCTGCGACCGAACCGGTCGGCGAGATAACCTGAAGGGGCCTCCAGTACCACAATCATGGAGGCATAGATCGCCTGCAAGTAGAATATCTCGCCCAGCGTGAGACCCTTCGATTCGAAGAATGGCACCAGCACCGGGACAATCAACATGAAAGTGTGAAAGAATGCGAGCGCATAGATCACGCGAATGTTGCGTTGCAACCCCGCAATATCAGGTTCATTCCCTGTTGGTATGTCGATGGCTTTTTCCTCAGCCTTTGGTTTTTTCAACACAATAGTTCCCCTTTGCCCGACCTCGTGAGTCAGCATTCGCGCGCAAGCGCCAAAAAGAAAAAGGCCCCTAAATTCTTTTGGAACTTAGAGGCCTTTTGCTTTGTTCAATAAATTATTGAATTAAAAGTTTACTCTAAGCAGACCTCCCGGGTTTTCACCACGGATACGCACGGCAGATGCTCGCCGGTCTGGGCAATTGCCCAGTCGCGCGACTGCATGCGTGAAGTGATGTAGGAATTTAGAGTATTCATTTTGATTCGGTTTTTTCGCTGTAAGTTTTCTAATGAAAGTTCGTAGCAGGTTTTATTCGTAAACGGTGCTTCAGACCGCGCGAAGTCTATGCCTTTTAATTGGCTTGTCAACAAGAAAGTCTTGCTGATTACATGATTTGCTTTGTCGATGCGACCATCAGAATCCAGGCAGCGGTGGCAAGCGCCAAAGCGAAGGCAATGATGCGTGTCTGACGCGTTTTTGCCGTACGCATGACGACGACGCCGAGTGCGATATAGACGACCAGTCCGACAATTTTTGCGCCCACCCAGGGTGTTGTCCACGGGTACTGACCTGACATCACAACAAGCGTGATGGCACTGACCAGCAACACGGTATCGATGACGTGCGGCAATACCTTGACGAGCTTCTTCTCCACGACGGCCGAGCCGTTGATCTTGAGAATGCCACGGCCAAGAAAACCTGCAATCGAGAGCATGGCGCAGGTCATATGGATGATCTTGATGAATGTGTACATGGGTGGTTCGGGCTCCTGTGAGCATGGGCGGTCTATGGTGCCGCGATGATAGAGGATTTCCCCAGCAATGGGAATTTGAGGCATTGCTCCGTCATGCGCTGCTCTTCGTCGCAATGCCACATCCTGTTCAGGCTCGATTCAGGCGCAGGCCTCGATAGTGAGTCCGCTCGTCACAGGTGCCGTGGGGGGACGCGAACACCATAACTGTCCATAAGTAAAAAAAGAAACATAGGGGATTAACATGCAGGGGATCAACATGCAGGCGATTAACAGGTTGGGAAGAGTGGTGTTGTTGCTGGGAATGACCGCGATGACAGGATGTCTGTTCACGGTCGACTCGGATCGCGATACGGGCGATTCGCAATGGAGTGATCATCAGGTCGCTCGTATCGAACCGGGACAGACCACCGAGTCCTGGGTCAGGACCACTTTCGGTGAACCGGAACGGCGCACGGAATACGAGGACGGTTCCACTGTATGGCACTACGAGAATACCAGTCGGGTCGATACCGAGGTGGGCTTGTTCCTGCTGTTCCACATCGATGTGGAAAGCCGTGAAGAGCAACATCTGGCGGTGGAGATGAAGAATGGCGTGGTGTCGGACTACTGGGTAGAAAACCGCCGTCACTGATACCTGTGGGAGCGAGCCCTGCTCGCGATTGAAGGATCGCGGGCACAGCAGAACCAGCAAAGATCAGTTCCTCACGTTGTCCAACCAAGGCTGCAGTTCATCCCAGTCAATCGGGAAAACGTGACTGGCCCCGGGCACCAGTTGTGCATCCACCTTTGCACCGGCTGCCGTCAGCTGCCTCTCCAACAGAGGCAGCAGGCGGTTCCAGCGCAGGAAATCGTCCTCGCCGATGCGGACATAAACCGGCAGATCCCTGAAATTGCCAATGGCATCGGGATTCTTGATGATGCCGGGGACCGCCACTACACCGAAGTACTTCTCGGGATTGCGACTCGCGATTTCGATGGCAGAGCTGCCGCCATTGGAGACTCCCACCAACAGTGACTTGCCGTCCTCGATCGCTGAAAGTTTCTGCAGATGCTCGATGACGAGCGGGATCTTCTCACCGCTCTCGCCGAAGAAGGAATTACCGTCAGGAGATACGGGCACTGCGATGACCCAGCCCCGATTCGCCAGTTCATGTCCGAGCCAGAACTGGGCACGCGCCACATACTCGTTACCGGTGCCACCGGACATCAATACCGTGAGTGGCCAGGGTCCTTCGCCATGGTCCTTGGGATAGAACAAGAACACCTTCACGCTGCTGCCATCCTCGAGCATGACTATTTCTTCCTCGGCGTGGATCAAACCGGGAAGCAGGGTCAGCAGCAGTATCAGGTTTCTGAGAAATTTCATGGTCATCGATCGGTCGGGGCTGTTCATATAATCAAGTTGCAACAAGTCTATCAGCAAAAAACGCTGGCAGAGCACAAATACGACAGGACGAGTTTGCCATTCAGACGGGTTAGCGGTGCTCAAGTATCCTGTTTCTGCAGAGTCACCCTTGTGCTTTTAAACGCCGGAGTGAGGCTGCGTGGATCACTTGTCTGTGGGACAAGAACGTTGGCTTCGGGAAAATATGTCATCAGATTCCCGCGTCGGATGTCGAAGGGCTTCACTTTCAGATTTTTCATCACGCCGGTCATGTTGCTCAGGGTCACCAGCATATCGGTCTTCAGGCCTGCGTCTTCCATGTCCTCGGGGTGCATGAGAATGATGTTGCGTTCGCTCTGGCCGCGATAGACATCGTTGTCCGTATAGATGATGGTATTGAACTGCCCCTCGCTGCGCACGCTGGTGAGAGTGAATTCCATAGGCATTTTCATCGCGGTAGAGCTGCGGTCGATTGTCGGGACGCGGAATGCCCCTCTGCCATCGGCGGTGGGGAAGACGGGCTCTGTCAGCGCACGACCCTCGATATGGAACTCCTGTTTCGATTCATCGATCTCGTCAAGCTGCCGGAACCCGGGGATTATCCGGGCGATGGCCCTGCGAATTTCTCTGTGCTCGCTGAACACGTTGAAATCCAGGATCTCTGGAGCGATCACCCGGGCTGCGATGCCGCTGATGATCTCCACCTCGGATCGCAATCCTTCGACGCGTTCGAATCCACCGTCACTGAGCCTCACGAAATTGAACATCGACTCCTGAGTCGTGGCCTGGGTTTCTTCGTCGCGCACCCGGATGGGCAGCACGATGCTTTCCTCTCCGATGCCATGCACGTGGCTCAGATTGAGTGTGGAGTTGATCAGCACCTTGAAGGGAATCGCCGCCAGCGCCTTGTCGGCGAAAGTGGCATCCGGATTTGCCGCGAACAGATTGCCGCCCAGCAGGAAGGCCAGATCGATCCGGCCTGCCGCAGCCGCCTGCATGCAGGCCAGAGTGTCCATGCCCTTCCCGGTGGGCAGGGTGACGCCGAGTTCACGCTCGATATTGTTGAACACATGGTCCTTGAGTGCAGGGCTCACGCCCATGGAGCCGACGCCCTGCACATTGCTGTGGCCGCGCAGTGGCAATAGCCCCCGGCCCGGCGACCCGATCATGCCGCGCAGCAGGGCCAGGTTGCTGATCGCCTCGACATTCTCCACCCCGTGGGTGTGATGAGTGATGCCCATGCCCCAGCTGAACACCGTGTTGCGGGACTGACCATACACCTGGGCGATCTCTTCGATCTGCTGGCGGGATACTCCGGCCTGCGTGCAGATGTCGTCCCAGCTGAGCCGACCGATGTGCGAGGCATACTCCTCGAATCCGCTGCAATGCTGACTGATGAATGAGGGATCTGCGGCGCCAGCCTCCAGCACCGCTTTGGCGACGCCTTCGAGCAGGGCGAGATCTCCCCCGACGTGCGGCTGCACATAAAGAGAGGCGATCTGCGCACCACCCACGATCATCGAACGAAAGTTGCTGGGCGAGGCGAAGCGCAGCAGGCCCGGCTCCTTCGCAGGATTGATGACGATGACCTGACCACCGCGGCGGCGACACTCGATCAATACCTTCACGAAGCGTGGATGATTGGAGGCGGGATTCGCGCCGATCACGAAGATGGTGTCGGCATGCTCCAGATCCTTGTACTGAATGGTGGCAGTGCCGGTCCCGATGCTCGCCTGCAGTCCGACGCCGGACGCCTGATGACAATAGTAGGAGCAGTTGTTGATGTGATTGCTGCCGTACAGGCGGGCAAACAGCTGCAGAATGAAAGCTGCCTCGTTGGAGGAGCGCCCGGAACTGTAGAAGAAGCTGCGCTGGGGGTCGGTGCCACGCAGGCGTTCGGCGATGAGATCCAGCGCCTTGTCGTAACTGATGATGGCGTAGCGATCCGCGCCGGGGGCTTTGTAGAGAGGATGGCCGAGGCGCCCGAGGGCTTCCAGTTCCCGCCCGCTGAGCTGACGCAATTCGGCCAGCGTGTTGTCCTCGAAGATGGCGCGGGGAATGGCGGCGCGCAGATCACTGGACTGGGCCTGGATATTCTTGTTGCAGATCTCGATACCGGCATTGTGTTCGTTGTGCAGCCCGCCGCGCTGGCCGCCGGTGCCGAACGCGCAGGCCTTGCAGGTATTCTTCGATCTCACCGCAGCGGCCAGCTTGCGCGCGCCGACATCTCCGGCAATGGACATCACATATTGAATGGCCTTCAGCCCACCCCCGACCGGCACCCTGTGGGAGCGAGCCCTGCTCGCGATCGAACTGGTGCCTGACTCCACATCATCTGGATATTTACTCATCGATTTGCCCTGCACCGTTCCCCTACAACCCAATCACTTCCATGCGTTCGCTGGCGGCAACCGTCACGCGTACACCGTCAATCGTCGTGAATCCGCGCTCTTCCAACTGGTGCTTGTAGACCTGATAGGTGACAGGGCTGGCATTGCCGTCCCGGTGCAGGATGACCGTGATGAGGCTGCTGTCATCCTGCCAGCGCAGGTAATAAAGATAGCCTCCGGAGCCGATCATGAGAGCCAGAAAAAGGTAAGCGGCAAAGCGGTAATCGCTCAGCTCGGGTTTGGCCGATGCAGGGTTTGCAGCGTCGTCAGCGGACTTGCCTCCGCCCTTTGTGGCGGCGGCGAGGCGCAGCCTTTCGTCCTGCCGATGCTTTCTCAGAAACAGCACAGCCGCGAGGATGACGAAGACTGTCAGTAGGATTTTGCCGAACATGATTGACCTGTGATTTGAACCTGTCCGCATCATAACAGCCGAAGGGGGTGGCGCAAGAGCGCGATTGTCGATTCCGTCGCCGCAGTGCCATAATACCGGGCAGCCCGCAAAACGGGGCTGACCAAGGCATCCAGGTCATAGAAAAGTCAATAAAAACAATGGGGAAATAGCATGAAAGCTGTCGGAGTTCATAATTCACTACCAGTCACTGACGCCAGCGCGCTGGAAGATGTCGAGATTGCCAAACCCTCGGCGACAGGGCGCTTTCTGCTGGTGCGCGTGCACGCGGTTTCAGTGAACCCCGTTGATACCAAGATTCGCATGGCGGCAGGCAGTCGCCTGGAACAACCCCGCATCCTCGGTTGGGACTGCGCCGGTGTGGTGGAATCCGTTGGCCCGGATTGCACGTTGTTCAAGGCGGGCGATGAGGTCTATTACGCGGGTGATGTGACCCGTGCGGGCTGCAACAGCGAGTTTCATCTGATCGACGAACGC
>MGYS01000022.1:21299-27724 GCA_001802565.1 Gammaproteobacteria bacterium RIFCSPLOWO2_02_FULL_57_10
GAAAAAGCTGTCCTTCGATGATGCGGCCGCGATGCCACTGACCACTATCACCGCATGGGAGGGCCTGTTTGACCGCATGGCCATCAGTCGTGACAAGGCCGCCAACAAGGGCAAATCCATCCTCATCATTGGCGCTGCCGGCGGTGTCGGGTCGATTGCCATCCAGCTGGCGAAGAAAGTGGCCGGACTGAATGTCATTGCCACGGCTTCGCGTCCGGAGACAGAGAAGTGGTGCCGAGAGATGGGTGCCGATCAGGTGATCAATCACCGCGAATCGCTGGCAGAGGAATTCAAGCGCATCGGCCAGAACGGCGTGAACTACATCCTCTGTCTGGTCGGCACTGCCCAACACTGGCACGGCATGGCTGATGTGATCCTGCCCCAGGGCAAGCTGTGCCTGATCGTCGATACAGAGTCGAATCAGCCGGTGAACATCAACCTGTTCAAGCCCAAGAGCGTGGCGATCACCTGGGAGTTCATGTTCACGCGTTCGCGCTTCCAGACGCCGGATATCGCCGAACAGGGCGTGCTGCTCAACGAGGCCTCGCGCTTGTTCGATGCGGGTGAACTGCGCCATACCCGGACCGAGCATTACGGCGCGCTCAATGCCGCCAACCTTTTGAAAGCGCACGCAAAACTGGAATCCGGCACGATGGTCGGCAAACTGGTTCTGAGTGTTTCCTGATTTTTTTGTTGAAGATCAATGAGAGGCGCGCCTCGCAAGGGGCGCGGAACCTGCAAATGCACAGACTCGTAGGCATACTGCAATTGTTCATGTCCGGCCTGCTCGGCTGCATGGCCCTGGCCACCCTGATCAATATGGTCCTGATTGCGATGCGTCCCGAGACGATCTCGGTGGTCAACGCATTCCTGGGGCAGGGCGTGATCATCATCTTCATGGCGGTGTGGTCGCGGGTATTCTTCGTCAAGGGCATGGAGAGGGTGCGCCAGCAGGACTGAACCGCCTTCTGAGCAAAGTTTTCTGGGGCTCCGGAGCGCAACCGGGTATAATCGCGCGCTTTTATTCCCTTGCCGATTCAGACCATGATAGTGATCGACGATACCGACAGCTTCCAGCAGCACCACAGTCGCTGCGTTGCCACGATCGGGAAATTTGACGGTGTCCATACCGGCCACCAGTTGATACTGCAGCAGTTGCGCAACAAGGCCGCAGAGTTTGGCGTGCCCTCCATGGTCATCCTGATTGAACCCCACCCGGAGGAGTTCTTCGCCCCGACGCCCCAGGACTGTCCTGCACGCTTGTGTGAACTGGAAGAGAAGCTGCAGTTGCTGGAAGAGCAGGGCGTGGACTTCGTCTACAAGCTGCGCTTTGATGACGCGTTGTCGAAACTCAGCGCCGAAGACTATATCGAATCCATCCTCGTGAAAGGCCTCGGCCTGGCCTGTCTCATCATCGGCAGTGATTTCCGTTTCGGTCATCAGCGCCGTGGCGATTTTGCGATGTTGCAGGCCTATGGCAGGAAACACGATTTCGACCTGGTGGAGACCGCGAGCTGCGAGCACAACGGCGTGCGCATCAGCAGCACCTACGTGCGCCAGCAATTGCAGAAAGGCGACTTCGAGCTGGTGGAATTGTTGCTCAATCGCCCTTATGGTATCTCCGGCACGGTTGTCATGGGCCAACAGCTGGGGCGCGATCTCGGCTTCCCCACCTGCAACGTGCGCCTGAACAGAAAGAACATTCCGCTGCATGGCGTCTACGCGTGTGAAGTGCACGTGGACAACGATGATCTGCAGGAGATGCATCTGAAGGGCGCTGCCAACATCGGCTATCGCCCGACGGTCTCCGACAGCAACAAGGCCGTGCTGGAAGTGCACCTGCTGGACTTCGACAGCGATATCTACGGCGAGAAGATCACCGTGATTTTCCGGCACAAGATTCGCGCTGAAGAGAAGTTTGCGTCGCTGGACGAATTGAAGGCCCGCATCGCGATCGATGTGCAGACGACCAGAGAATTTTTCGAGAAGGAAATGCCGCTGTAACTGTGGGAGCGAGCCCTGCTCGCGATTGCTTTTTACTGTGAGAGAACAATCGCGAGCAGGGCTCGCTCCCACAGAGTAGAAATTCAAGATCACGCAAGAGAAAGGGTTGATGAGATGACCGACTACAAGAGTACCTTGAACCTGCCCCAGACCGACTTTCCGATGAAAGCCAGTCTCGCGCAGCGCGAACCGGAGATGCTGGCACGCTGGAATGCCATGGATCTGTATTCGCGCATTCGCGAAAAGAGTGCGGGCAGGCCCCGTTTCGTGCTGCACGACGGCCCACCCTATGCCAACGGTGAGTTGCACCTCGGTCACGCGGTGAACAAGTCGCTCAAGGATATTATCGTCAAGTCCAAGACTCTGGCCGGTTTCGACTCGCCCTACGTTCCGGGCTGGGACTGTCATGGCCTGCCCATCGAGATCAATGTCGAGAAGAAACTCGGCAAGGCAGGCAAGAAGGTTTCTCACGCGGAATTCCGCAAGGCCTGCCGTGAGTACGCGCAGAAACAGGTTGAGATCCAGATGAAGGATTTCATTCGCCTGGGCGTGCTCGGCGACTGGAAGAATCCCTACCTGACCATGGACTTCAAGACCGAGGCGGACACCGTGCGTGCGCTCGGCAAGATTGCTGCCAACGGTCATCTTGTGAAGGGCTACAAGCCGGTGTACTGGAGTGTGGTCGGTGCGTCTGCGCTGGCAGAAGCGGAAGTCGAATATCAGGATAAGACATCGTTCGCGATTGATGTGCGTTTTGCCGTCGCCGACAAAGCAGGCTTCCTGGCGCCTTTCGGCAAGGTGCCTGCCGAAGTACAAAGTCGTACGCTGTCAGTCGTCATCTGGACAACTACGCCGTGGACACTGCCATCCAACCAGGCCGTCTCGCTGAACGCGGAACTGGAATACGCGCTGGTGGATTGCGAGCTGGAGAACGGTCGCGAGACCATCGTGGTTGCCACCGCGATGGTGGACGACGTGATGCAGCGTTACGGCAGCGAGAATTACACCGTGCTCGCCAGCGTGAAGGGTTCTGCGCTGGAACTGCAACTGCTGCAACATCCGTTCGTGAACAAGCAGGTGCCGATCATCCTCGGCGATCACGTCACCACTGACGCCGGTACCGGTGCGGTACACACGGCACCCGATCATGGCGTGGACGACTTCAACGTCGGCCGTGCCTACGATATCGGCACGCTGAATCTCGTGGATGACGACGGTGTCTTCACCGCAGCGGCTGGCGAGTTTGCCGGTGATCACGTCTACAAGACAGACGAGAAAGTCATCGACGTATTGAAGCGCGAGAAAGCGCTGATCGTCGTGAAGAAGATCACGCACAGCTACGCACATTGCTGGCGTACCAAGACGCCGCTGATCTATCGCGCCACGCCGCAGTGGTTCATCAGCATGAGCGAGAAGGGACTGCTGCAGTCATCGCTCGATGCGGTGGCGAAAGTCACGTGGATTCCCGACTGGGGTCAGGCGCGCATCGAATTGATGCTCAAAGGCAGCCCGGACTGGTGCGTCTCGCGTCAGCGCACGTGGGGCGTGCCCATCACGCTGTTCGTGAACAAGGAGACGCAACAACTGCACCCGCGCACTGCCGAGCTCATCGAGCAGGTCGCACTGCGCATCGAGGAAAAAGGCATCGACGCGTGGTTCGAGCTGACTGCCGAAGACCTGCTCGGTGATGAGGCCGCACAGTACAGCAAGGTCACCGACACACTCGACGTATGGTTCGACTCCGGTGTCACCCATTACTCCGTGCTCGCGCAGCGCGAGGGTCTCGGCTATCCGGCCGATCTGTATCTGGAAGGTTCGGATCAGCATCGCGGCTGGTTCCAGTCCTCGCTGAAGACAGCGGTGGCGATGCATGGTACTGCGCCATATCGTCAGGTGCTCACGCATGGTTTCACCGTGGACGCGGATGGACGCAAGATGTCCAAGTCCATCGGGAACACGATTTCTCCTCAGGAAGTGTTCCAGGAATACGGCGCCGACATCCTGCGTCTGTGGGTAGCGTCTACCGATTTCCGTGGCGAGATGACGGCGTCCAGCGAAGTGTTAAAGCGCGTGGCCGATTCCTATCGACGCATCCGCAACACGGCGCGCTTCCTGCTCTCGAATCTCACCGGTTTCGATCCGGCGCAGAATCTCGTTGCCCCGCAAGAGATGCTGGCGCTCGACTACTGGATCACGCGCCAGGCGCAATTGCTGCAGCAGCAGGTGCAGGAAGACTACGAGAACTACACTTTCCTCGGCGTATATCAGAAGGTGCACAACTTCTGCGTGGTCGAGCTCGGCAGTTTCTATCTCGACGTGATCAAGGATCGTCAGTACACCACGCAGGAAGAGAGTCTGGCGCGTCGTTCCACACAGACGGCGATGTATCACATCGTGGAAATACTCAGTCGCCTGATTGCACCTATCCTCAGTTTCACTGCGGGCGAGATCTGGGCGAGCATTCCGGGCGAGCGTGCGGAGTCGGTATTCCTGACGCAATTCTCCGACGGTCTGGCGCTGTTGCCGGAAGCGAAGGACATGAATGACACGTTCTGGGATCAGGTGATGGCAGTGAAGACGGCCGTCAACAAGGAACTGGAGAAGCAGCGCAACGAGAAACTGATCGGCTCGGCACTGGGAGCGGAAGTCACGCTGTACTGCGACTCCGGTTTGCGCTCTGTGCTGATACGTCTGGAAGATGAACTGCGCTTCGTGCTGATGGTCTCCCAGGCAACGATTCTGCCATTGAGCGACGGCGTTGCTGCCGCAGAAACCGAAGTGCAGGGGCTCAAGCTGAAGATCACCGCATCGGCCAACACCAAGTGCGTACGTTGCTGGCATCATCGCGCGGATGTGGGCACACACGCTGAACATCCGGAGCTGTGTGCACGCTGTGTCGTGAACGTCGATGGCAAGGGAGAGAAGCGCCTGTATGCCTGATGCGAACAATCCAGACAGATCCGTGATTGCCCCCGGCAGCCGGGTCACGTTGCATTTTTCGCTGGCACTGGCGGACGGTTCGTTGATCGACAGTAACTTCGACAAGCCGCCAGCCACCTTCGTGATGGGCGACGGCAGTCTGCTGCCGGGATTTGAAGGGGCCTTGCTCAATCACGCTGCAGGCGCGAAGATCAGCGTGCTGTTGCCTGCCGAGCAGAGCTTTGGCGCCTCGAATCCGGAGAACGTGCAGGTGTTGCCGCGCCGCAAGTTTGCCGCGCTGCTGGCCAACTCCACCGATCCGGTGCAGGAGGGGACAGTGTTGTCGTTCACCGACACCGGTGGCTTCGAGATTCCGGGCGTCGTGAAGTCGATCGATGAAGACACGCTGGTGGTGGATTTCAATCACCCGCTGGCGGGACGCGAGATACTTTTTACCGCCGAAATACACGCCGTGATCCCTGTGGGCGTTCAGGTTGTGGAGATCAAATGATGAGTGCAGTGCAGATACACGATGTGCAAGACCAGCCAAAGGCCCACATCCGCCTCGCCAATCCGCGTGGCTTCTGTGCGGGCGTGGATCGCGCCATCGACATTGTCAATCGTGCTCTCGATATCTACGGCGCGCCGATCTATGTGCGTCACGAAGTCGTGCATAACAAGTTTGTCGTGGACACACTGCGTCAACGCGGTGCCATCTTCGTTGATGAGCTGTCGGACATTCCCTCGATAGACTCTGCGGGCCGTTCGTCCATCGTTGTATTCAGCGCTCATGGAGTCGCGCAGTCCGTGAAGGAAGATGCCGAGGCGCGAGGCTTCAAGGTATTCGATGCCACATGCCCCCTCGTCACCAAGGTGCATCTGGAAGTGATCGGCTTCAGTCAGTCCGGGCGTGAATGCATTCTGATCGGCCATCAGTTCCACCCGGAAGTGGAAGGCACCATGGGCCAGTACGACGACAGTGCTGGCGGAAAAATCTATCTCGTGGAGTCGGTGGAAGACGTGGCGACGTTGCAGGTGCGCGATCCCGAGCATCTCTCCTACGTGACGCAGACCACGCTGTCGATGGATGACACCTCGCGCATCATCGACGCGCTGCGTGAACGCTTCCCCTCCATCGAAGGGCCGCGCAAGAAAGACATCTGCTACGCCACACAGAACAGACAGGACGCCGTGAAGCAACTGGCGCTGGAGTGCGAGTTGCTGCTGGTGGTGGGTTCGCCGAACAGCTCCAATTCCAATCGACTGAAAGAGCTGGCGGAGCGGCTGGGATGTGAGTCCTATCTGATCGACAGCGTGGCCGACATCAAACCCGAATGGTTCGAAGGCAAGACGCGCTTTGGTGTGACAGCAGGCGCCTCAGCCCCAGAGGTACTGGTGCAACAGGTAGTAGCGCGGCTGCGGCAGATCTGCCATCAGGAGCCCGAAGAGCTGCAGGGCGTGGAAGAAAACATCGTGTTCAGCATGCCGAAGGAATTGCGCAG
>MGYS01000022.1:27732-34947 GCA_001802565.1 Gammaproteobacteria bacterium RIFCSPLOWO2_02_FULL_57_10
GGGAGCGAGCCCTGCTCGCGATTTTTTTGTACTTCGCTACAGCAAAAGCAATCGCGAGCAGGGCTCGCTCCCACAGTCAGAAAACCCACGCAATCATCAGCCAGATAATCACGAAGAACGCAAAGAACCCCGCCAGCATGAATTGCAGTTCGCCGAGCAGCCCATCGCCCGATGAAATCGCAAACACGATCAGTATCGCAATGGTGATGAAGAACGAAATCACCGCCGCGTCGCGCATACCCAGTCCCGGCGACATGTGCACGGAGATAATCTCTCCCAGCGCGGGCAGCAACAGCAGCGCACCAATCGCGGCCACCAGTACCAGAGAAATCAGCGCAATCAGAATCTTGCGCGACTCGTCCTTGTCCTTCTTGTCTGTTTCTCCGACCATGCTCAGCTCTCCCGTTGATTGGCCTTGATGATCTCTCGAATGCGATTCGGGTCCGGCATACCTTTCGCTACGATTTCAGCAGTATCGCCCGCCGTGTAAAGCTCGATCGTGCCGACGCCGAAGATGCGATCTGTGAATGACTGGCTGACCTTCACGGTGCGGATGCTGTCGAGATCGATCTCCGAACGCTCCTTGCTCAGCAGTCCCTTCTCGAACAGCACATCGCGCTCCGTCACGATCAGCTTCGATGCTTTCGTCTGCAGATACCAGTACAGGAAAATCAGAATGCCGATGCCCACGGGCACCAGCAGAATGCAAAGCAGAAAGCCCAGTGGGTTGTTCTTGAACATCGCGGGGTGTTCGGCGTAAAGCTCGCTCATTATTTTTCCTTCTCTTCAGTTGATTTCAGTTTTCCCTGTGGGAGCTTGCCCTGCAAGCGATTGATTTCTCTCCTGACCTGCCCCTCCTGACCTGCCCCTTCTGATTTTCCCCTACAACCCCGCCTCCATCAAAAACTCCTGAATGGTCGTATAGATCATGTTGCGCTGCTCCGGAGTGAAACGTCCGTGCCCGCCGCCTGGAATAGTCACCAGTTGGTTGCGCACATTGGTAGTGGCAAGTGCGCGATGCAGATTCACGCCGTGGGCGTAGGGTACCACCGTATCGGCATCGCCATGGATGCTCAGAATCGGGGGCAGATCGTTCCTCACATAAGTCATCGGCGAGAGACGCTGCGCGAGCGCCAGCGGTTCCGTCACGCCACCGAACCAGGTCGCGGCGTTCTCGTTGCGATTGGTGCCGGAGATCACATCCTGCACATCCGTGACGCCGAACCAGTTGATCACGGCCGCCACGCTCGGATCTTCACCAGCCGGGCATCCGGAGGAGAAACCCTGACTGTGCGGAATCATCGCCATCGCCATGGCCAGATGCCCACCGGCAGACTGTCCGCTCACCACAATCTTCTGCGTGTCGATATTGAAACGCGCCGCTTCCTTGTTGAGGAATCGCAGCGCACAGAAGCCGTCGATCACTGCGGCCGGTGCCGGTGAGGTGCGTCCCAGTCGATATCCCACATTGACGACGTTCCAGCCCATCTCCAGCCACGGCATCAGGTTCATGATCTGGGTGTTCTTGTTGCCCGCCACCCAGAAGCCCCCGTGAAAGAACACCAGCGTGGGTTGCGGGGTGGTGACATCGCGGCGCGAATACACATCCATGGCCAGATCGGCACCGGCCTGGGACATGTAGGTCACATCGATACTGACCTGATAGCGGGTTTCCACCTCGGCGGCCCACTCTGCGGAGGGCGTGAGTTGGGCGAAGGCGGGTGTCGCCAGGAGGAGGGCAAGCACGAATGTTGTGATACGCATGGGCAGATCCTTACGCTGAGGGCCATGGGTGACCGCATGGGTTCAAAGGACGTCCATTTTGCGCTGACCGTCCCGTGTTCGTCTACCCGTGCTCCGTCATCGTCGTTATACTCGCCGGAACAACAACAATAAGGAACCTCCATGATCATCTACGGCGTTGCCCTCCTCTCCGCGTGTCTCCTCACCGGCCTCTTCATCGGCGAACTCCTCGGCCAGATCCTTGGCGTGCAGGCCAACGTGGGCGGCGTCGGCATTGCCATGCTCCTGCTGGTGCTGGCCTCGGGCTCGGAGCGCTTCAAGCCTCTGACCACGGGTGCCTCGGGCACCGGTATCCACTTCTGGAGCGGCATGTACATCCCCATCGTCGTGGCCATGTCCGCCTCGCAGAACGTGGTGGCGGCCGTCGATGGCGGCATGCTCGCGTTGCTGGCAGGTGTCGGCGCCGTGGTGGTGAGTTTCGCGCTGGTGCCGGTGCTCAGCAAACTGGGTCCGCAGAGTGCACCATTACCACCTCTGGAAACAGAGACAACGGCCAACGCCAAGGCGGGTGTGTAATGGAAACATTGAACGGCGTCATCGCCGCCAACGGCCTGATCACCGCCTTTGCAGTCGTCGGCATTACCGTCTGGTTCTCGTACATGATCTCCAGACACTTCACCGCCGGACGCATTCACGGCTCCGCCATTGCCATCATCGTCGGACTTGCCGCTGCGTGGTGGGCAGGCACTGTGACGGGCGGCAGCAGAGGCGTGGCAGACATCACCTTGCTCGCGGGCATCGGGCTGATGGGCGGCGGCATGATGCGCGACTTCGGCATCGTCGCTACCGGGTTCGGTGTGCAACTGAGCGAACTCAAGAAAGCGGGGATGGTGGGCGTGATCTCCATCTTCGCCGGAGTCATCGTCTCCTTCGTCGTCGGCGCAGTCGTTGCCATCGCGTTCGGCTACTACGATGCGGAGAGCATCACCACCATCGGCGCGGGAGCAGTCACCTACATCGTCGGCCCGGTCACCGGCACAGCGATAGGGGCCAGTTCTGACGTGATTGCGTTGAGTGTCGCTGCAGGCGTCGTGAAGGCCATTCTCGTGATGGTGGGCACGCCCATGGTCGCGAAGTACATCGGCCTCAACAATCCGCAGTCCGCGATGGTCTTCGGTGGTCTGATGGGCACGACCAGCGGAGTGGCCGGGGGACTTGCCGCGACCGATCCGAGGCTCGTTCCGTATGGTGCCATGACGGCTACTTTCTATACCGGTATTGGGTGTCTCATGGGGCCGTCGGTGCTTTACTTCATTGTTCGGGCGCTGGCGTAATCATCTTTATCGCGAGCAGGGCTCGCTCCCACAGGAAATACCAATGAGCGTGACACAGACAGAGTTTTTTCCGGCCTTGCGGCTCGACAATCACCACATCGCGTTGCAGGAGGGTGAACACACCTGGCGCTACAGCTCCGTGCATCAGCGCATCGACCAGTTCGCCAGTGGATTACTCGGCAACAGCAAGGATCTGGAAGAGGAGCGCATCGCCTTCTTCATGCCCGCGAGCCTCGATTACGTCACCACGCTGCTCGGTGTCTGGCGCGCGGGTGGCATTGCCGTCCCACTGAATATCGCCGCTGCGATTCCCGAACTCGAACACGCGCTGAGTTGCGCAGGCGTCACCCGTCTGGTGGTGAGCGGCGATGTCGATGATCCTTCGCTGGTGCTGCTGAATGCTCTTTGCAAATCGCTGAACGTGCAGGTGATCAGCGTGAGCAGTCTGCTCGCGCTGCAGATACTGCCGATGCCCGTGCTGACGCCGGAACGTCGCGCGATGATCCTGTTCACCAGCGGCACCACCAACAAACCCAAGGGCGTGGTCAGCACGCACAAGAACATCCGCGCGCAGATCACCACACTGCTCAAGGCCTGGGAATGGCAGGAAGAAGACTCCATCCCGTTGTTCCTGCCACTGCATCACATCCACGGCATCATCAACGTGCTGTGCTGCGGTCTGTGGATGGGGGCCCGCGTGTCACTCTTTGCGAAGTTCGACATGGAAACCATCCTGGAAGAAGTGATACAGGACCACTACACCGTCTTCATGGCCGTGCCGACCATCTATGTGAAGATCATCCAGCATCTGGAGACGCTCGACGCCGACAAACGCGAAGCGATCTGCAATGGCTTCCGCAAGATGCGCTTGAACATCAGCGGATCTGCGGCGTGCCCGGTGAAACTCTATCAACAGTGGCAGCAACTGACCGGACAGACTCTGCTCGAACGCTATGGCATGACCGAGATCGGCATGGGCATCTCCAACCCCTACAACGGCGAGCGCAGGGCTGGTGCGGTCGGCATTCCACTGCCGGGCGTTGATGCCGCGCTGTTCGACGACGCGGGAAACGTCATCGACGCCGAAGACACTCCCGGTGAAATCCGCATCCGGGGCAACAACGTGTTCCTCGAATACTGGAACAACCCCAAGGCCACAGAAGAAAGTTTCAAGGACGGCTGGTTCTGCACCGGCGACGTCGCGATACGCGAGAGCGGCTACTTTCGCATCATGGGCCGCAGCTCCGTCGACATCATCAAGTCCGGCGGCTACAAACTCTCCGCACTTGAGATCGAAGGCACACTGCTCACGCACGAGAAGATTTCCGAGTGCGCGGTGATCGGCGTGGAAGACGACACATGGGGCGAAGCAGTGACGGCATTCGTCGTACTCAAACCGGGACAACTGTTGAGCTATGGTGAACTCAAGAGCTGGTGCGAATCGCGCATGTCGCCGTACAAGATTCCGAAGACGCTGCGCGTGATGGAGAGCCTGCCGAGAAACGCGATGGGGAAGGTGATGAAGCCGGAGTTGAAGAAGTTGTAGGACGGCGAAGGAGTGATCCTTTCAACGCCCCAGATCACTCAACGGGCTGCGCACACCCCGGGCGCCGCGCTTCAGCACATGGGTGTATATCTCCGTGGTTTTCACGTCCTGATGCCCCAGTTGCTCCTGAACTGTGCGAATGTCGGCACCGGACTCCAGCAGATGTGTCGCAAAGGAATGGCGTAGCGTATGACACGTGACTTCCTTGCTGAGGCCGGCCTGCGCGGCGGCTCTGCGAATGAATTTGTTGAGGCCGGACTCGTCCACATGGTGACGACGCAGGTTTGCCGTACCAGGCTCATGACTGAGCACTGACGATGGAAATACATAGTGCCACTGCAGGGATTGACTGGCGGCGGGGTACTTGCGGGCAAAAGCCTCGGGAACCCAGACGCCCCGGTAGTCGGGATTGGTGCGGTCTTCCTCCAGCAAGCGTGCCACTTTCAAGACATGTCGCTGCAATGTGGGCACCAGCTCTGGCGCCAATGTCGTGATTCTGTGCTTGAACCCTTTGCCGAACCAGATGCGCAACTGCAACTGATCAAAGTCCAGGTCTCTGACTCGCAGTCGCGCGACTTCAATGCGACGCAGCCCGGAACCATAGAGCAGAGAAGCGATCAACAAGGGTGTGCCAGACAGTTCTCCGAGCAACCGATGCACCTCCGAGCGCGTCAGCACCACTGGCAGCTTCGCCTGAATACTGGAGCGCCGGAAGTTGCCGACATTACCCATCGGCTTTTCCAGGAATCGGTTGTACAGAAACGCCAAGGCATTCAATGCGAGACCCTGCGTTGCCGCCGACACCTTGCGGTCTACTGCAAGGAAGTTCAAGAACTGTTCGACCTCCGCGCCACCCATGTCGGTGGGGTGGCGCTTCTTGTGGAAATTGATGAAATACCTTATCCAGTACAGGTATGTATCTATGGTCCGCTTGCTGTAGCGTTTGGCCAGCATATGGCGAGAAATGGACTCCAGAAACGGGGAGGGTGATCCGGGCATGATGGCGATTCCTTTCGCGTGAACAAGACAGAATGACGGGGTGGAGTTCAGTTATGGATCAGTATAGTATCCAATGACCTCGAAGTTGGTGGGAAATTATAAGGCCGCAGACCCGACGAAAAACTAAGACAAAAATCGAAAGGGATTTATTCTTGTGAATCAAAAAGATGCTTGCGCGAAAAATTTCAGGCCTGAATTAAAAGGCCACCTCCTAAGATTTATTAGGAGGCCGTCGGCCTCCTCAACGAACTGTTATGCGGAAAGTTTGCCCTTCAGTTCAGCGTCACGGCAAGAGAATGCTTTTAACGAAGTCAGAGTTGCTAGAAATGCACAAGACGATGTGTAGGAGTGACTATGCAAATTGACATGGATGTTCAATCTGAAGTGCTCGGTATAGTCAACGCCTATAATTACTGGGACGAAATCGCGTTTCCGAATTGGATCGCTTTCAATTCTCTATCTACGCCGCGAAATGCATTAAATCTGGCATACAGTTTATGGCACCTTCTTGACTGGATTAGGCTTGATCGGCGCCATGCTCTTGCGGGCCAGGACTTAGGTGTTGTCCATGCGCACTTCGTCCAAGAATGCCCAATGCTGGCTGTTGTTCATGACATAGCGACGTTTGGGAAGCACGCAAAGGTAAGTCGCCCTAAAGGAAGTGTCGCAGGCGCAAGTGCTGAGCCTCTTGGGGCTGTACTTTATTTCGGTCCAGGCGGACCAAGGAGCGAACATCCATCTAAGTTCACCGTAACTTTGGGAGATGGGCGGGAATTGGACCTTCAGGATGTTTTTCGCGTTTCGATCGAGTATTGGGACCAGTATTTCAAGACACCGCGCACCGAGCCCATAGCGAATTCATGAAGGTTATAGCTTCGAGATGTTTCCGCATAACAAGCCGATCCTGAGCGACAAAAGTATGTCGTCATGCCTTTTGCAAAGGGCGCAAAAGTCACGCCAACATACTTTCGCGCCAGATCAGGGGCGTTAGGCGGCCGAGTAACCGACGCGCAGCTGATCTAACTGCTAGGAAAGAAGACAGCCAAAGATAAAGGGAAAATGTAGTGACTGATTTGTATAACAAATTTTCGTTGGTGGATTTCCTGGCATATCTGCTGCCAGGAATCTACCTGCTCGCAGTTCTAACTGCATGGATTCCAATAATCTATGGCGACGGCCAGCTAGTTACAATGTTACAGGTTCTTAAAGACTTACCCGGTGCCTTTTTGATTATTGGCTCGAGTGGCGTGTTAGGAATTACCTATCTTCTTGGATGTCTTTCATCAAGCTTTATATTAGAGTTGGAACCGTTCTTAAATAAGATAGTCGATAAGACTGCAAGTAAAAGTCGGCTGTCAGAGAAGGATGCTGCTTGCAAAAGCATTAGTAACATTCTCCAGAAAAAGTTTGGAATCGAAAGCGTGGATTTGGATGACGCAGAATATGTTGGAAGATCTTTGGTGTATGAGAATGCCCCAGCTTGTTCCCAGCTAATTGCAAGGCAAAGTTCAGTAAGACAACTTAGGCGAAACTGCATTTTCCCAACCTTAGTACTTGCCGCTGCGATCTTTATCCTATCAGTACTAAATTGCA
>MGYS01000022.1:34955-37424 GCA_001802565.1 Gammaproteobacteria bacterium RIFCSPLOWO2_02_FULL_57_10
CTTATTGTTCTTGGTTTCTTCGTGCTAGTAATAGCTCGGCAGTTAACAATTTCTGCACTTAGCAATCGAATAAGCGAAATACGTGAAATATTCACAGCGTTAGTTGCGTTGAGGAACAATCATGGGAGTGACGCCTAACAAGCCGTCAAGTCGCCCTTCGGGCTCGGACGGCAACTACGTTGCCGCCGCTTACGGCGGCGTTAGGCTATCAAGTTACCCATGAACAGTAGACACCCTTTATAGTTAGATCATCCTATAGAGAGGTGCTTGAAATGACCGGTAAGAGAAGACCCGCTTACACCGAAGAGTTCCGTCGGGAAGCCGTAAAGAGAGCAGAACAACCTGGCAACACGAACGCATCAGTTGCCAAGGAATTGGGGGTCAGTGCCCAGCAGATCTACAACTGGCGTCGTCAGTTCAACCGATTGACCGAGAAGCAATTCAACAGCCTCAATGGTGTGGACTACTCCAAAGACGAGAGCGCGGAGGCACGACGACTTCGAAAGGAAAATGCCGAACTCAAGAAGGAGGTCGAGTTTCTAAAAAAGGCTGCAGCGTACTTTGCGAACCAAAAGGAGTGAAGTACGCGTTGATCCAGGAGCACGAAGGGCAGTTCACTGTCAGCTTGATGTGCAGAGCGCTTGAGGTTTCTCGAAGTGGTTTCTATCGCTGGAAGACTCGCCCGCAAAGTGCAAGACAGGTGCGAAGGGAGACGATGAAGGAACGCGTCGCCGATACCTGGAGCAACTTCAAGGCACGCTACGGCGCACCACGGATCACCGAAGAGCTCAATGCGTTAAAGATCCCGTGCTCACGCAACTATGTGGCTGAACTACTGAGAATACAGGGGTTAAAGGCACGCAACGGTAAGCGATTCACGTACGGCGGTCATCCGCTGACGATGAACAATGTGTCCGATAAGCTGCTGTGGCGGGACTTTGCAGCGCAGCGGCCCAACCAGAAGTGGACCACGGACATCACCTACATCTGGATTGAGAAGCAGTGGATGTATCTGGCCACAGTGATGGATCTGTACTCCAGAACGATAGTGGGCTGGGCGCTGGACAAGCACATGACGGAAGAGTTGGTGATCAATGCGGCAAAAATGGCTTTTGATCGAAGAGGCGACTCGCCAGGGCTGATCATTCACTCTGATAGAGGTGTGCAGTACCGTTCGCACAAGTACATCGACTTCATCAAGCGTCATGGTGCCAAACCGAGTATGAGCAGGAAGGGAAACTGTTGGGACAATGCTCCTATGGAATCATTTTTCAGCAGGCTGAAAGTGGAGCTGATTTATGCTGAGAAGTTTGAGACAGTACAGCAGATCAAGTCAGCCGTGTTTGAATACATCGAAGTGTTTTACAATCGCCTGAGAAGGCACTCGGCGCTGGGGTATGTGAGCCCAGCGCAGTTTGAAAAGAATGCAGCCTTGGCTGCTTAATTAGAGTGTCTACTTTTTGTGGGTAGGACCATTGCCCGCTGCTGCAGCATCGAGTTTGTCCAAAAGCTCCAAGCCGCGTTTGACGTCGCCAGAGGCAGCAAGAGTTCGAAATCTAGTTTCACTGTCAAACTCGGCAAGCGTCTGCGTTGAAATTTCTTCAATGAGTTTGTTCACGCTCATTTTTTTTCGGCGGGCTAGTGCTTTCAATCGATTATGCTTATCGTCGGGTAGACGGATAGTAAGTGTGGCCATGGCATCATCCTCTTAAGAGCTGCTCGGGAGTCATTACATAAAGGTCAGGAAAGGTTAATTCGGACCTCTTCAAATCCCTGATGTTATTGGTAACGACAGAATGAGCATTGCCGGCAACGGCAAGCTCAATCAAAAAGTTATCGCCCTCGTCGGGCAGGTTGGGTCGCCATAAATAGTAAATCGGTACCCACTCGCAAACGCTGTAATATGCATTAAGCAACTCTCGCACTTCAGGTTGTGTCAGCGGACATTGCTCAAGAATATGAGACCGGTTTGTAACCTCCTCATATTCCAGGAATAAGGTATTACTTATCAATGGCTTATAAAGCCCCTTGAGGCATCTTCGGACCAACTCCCTGGCCGGCCCGGAAGGGCCAAGCAGGGCGCTGACTAGAACACTGGTGTCTACAACAATGGGCTTGTTCATGCGAGAAATGGTTGCATATATGCTATCAGTTGGCAACACTAGTCCAGCAACTAACAATCAGTTTCACAGAGACTGAACCTACCCAGACGCGCCGACGTTATGTGTTCAAATCGAGGACAGTGTGCAATGAACGCAATCAAAACAGGCCTTCTTTACTTTCTATCAATTGGGATCGCAGCGTATGCAGTGTTTGCATACCTCCTGTTTCCGTTGGGATCCTTGGTGATTCCAGAAATGCAGGTAAATTTTGAAGCGAACAGCGTCGGAATATATGCGCATATATTTGCTTCAGCGGTTGCTTTGGCACTGGGTCCATTTCAGTTTTCCAGCAAATTAAGACAAAGAA
>MGYS01000022.1:37430-51065 GCA_001802565.1 Gammaproteobacteria bacterium RIFCSPLOWO2_02_FULL_57_10
GCCTTCATCGTTGGCTTGGTCGTCTCTATTTGGCGGTCGGTGTCCTCATCGGAGGGTTATCTGGCCTGTATATGTCTCTGTTCGCATATGGCGGTGTAATCGCCAAAATCGGGTTTGCGTTGCTTGCGATGTTTTGGCTTTATACCGGCTTGAAAGCTTATCTTGCGGTCCGCCGGGGGGCCATAACTGAACATCGAAAGTGGATGATTCGAAATTTTTCGCTCACTCTGGCTGCAGTCACTTTGCGAATTTACCTTCCAGTCTCCATGGCCGCAGGTATAGAGTTTTCGGTGGCATACCCGATTATCGCCTGGCTGTGTTGGGTTCCCAATCTCACGTTTGCTGAGTGGCGATCTAGAACACGTAAATGAATCCGACGCTGACTTCGGCCTCATAGTCGCCGCGCGCAATCGGGCTGGCCTGAACGTCGCTGCTGTAACGCTCGTAGAGTGCCTCGCCGAAAATCTGCCAATTCTCGTTGATGTTATGGCGATAGTTGTAATTGATCCCAAAGGAGCGGAATCCGCTATCCAATCGGGTTTCATTCAATCCAGATCTGGCTGACTGCATTGCGTCTATGCCGAAATCCTTGTTGGCAAAATCGCTGTCGTGCAAGACTCCAACGAAATTGATTTCGGATCCGGTTCCGTCGGTTTGTTCACCAAAGCGGTACCCCAGCCCGAACAGGCCAAGATTTCCGCTACCGCCAGTCACCACTCGGCCAACGAGCCAATAACGCCAATCGGTATCGAGAGCATAACGGGCCTGGAAAACCAATTCAGTCTCCTCATCCCCATCGCCGAGTCCATTCAATCGACCGTCATCGGAATCACTTTCTTCACGGCCCTCATCGAAGGCCACGGTGGCCTCGAGTAGCCAGGTATCAGAACGAAGACCACGCCAGCCGAGCGCCTCGCCTGCCCAGAAGAAAACGTCATCATCTCTGCGCCATTGCACTGCACCGGCAGGCTGGACCTCGAAACCGAATTCGTCCGACCCTTCGTAGGCAGATTCATATTCAACACCCAGGCCCAATCCAAAGCTCCAGCCATCATTACCTCTGGAGAAGTCGTCGACCGAGGGTAAAGGGACCAACGCTGTGTTTTCATCCTGCGCTAATGCCGGCTGGGAAAAACCGTGTACGAGCAGTATCGACAGAAAGACGGTAAACTTTTTCATGTAAAACACTCTCCAGTATGACTTGGGGCAAAATATTTCCTTGAGCGTTTGTACGCGCAAGCTTTGTCAGCAGATCACAAGCGACCAGCGAGGACACGATGGGACTCTTGACCTTCAGCATCAACATCACCCTGGACGGCTGCGTCGACCACGAGGAAGGCATCGCCGACGATGAGACACGCGCCTTCTTCACCAGGCTCATGGACGAGCATGGAGCAATGCTGTGGGGCCGCACCACCTACGAGATGATGGAGAGCTATTGGCCAGCGGTCGCCCGAGGCGACGTGGAGGCAGTACCGGCGATGCGTGAGTGGGCTGTCAAACTGGAGGCCAAACCGAAGTACGTGGTGTCGTCGATGCGAACGGAATTTCCGTGGACCAACAGCCACCACCTCTCGGGCGACTTGCGCACGGCTGTACAGAAACTCAAGGACGCGACTCCGAACGGTGTGCTCCTCGGGAGCGGCAAGCTCGCGGCCGAACTGGATCGGCTGGATCTGATCGACGAATACCAGTTTCTCGTCCACTCCAGGATCGCCGGACACGGCCCGACCCTGTACGAGAGCGAGCTGCCCGGCGCGCGACGGCTCGAGCTGATCTCGGCAAAGCCAATGCGCAATGGCGCGATCGCCATGCACTATCGTCGCGAGCACTAATTGGGAGATCGAGCATGACTTATATCGACTGCTACCTCGTGCCAGTGCCTCGCAAGAACAGAAGCGCTTATGAAGAACTGGCGCGCATCTCCGCTAAGGTTGTGATGGAGTGCGGCGCCCTGCGCGTCGCCGAGAGCTGGCTGGACGAATCAGGCCCGGAGGCGTCGTCGTACCATGCCGAGCATGCACGACTCGATTCTGCTGCGTATGGTGGTTTTGCAGGTGCCGCAGGAGCAGGCGAGGGAGAGACAGTTGTAGTGTCCTGGATCGAGTGGCCGGATAAGGCGACGAGAGACGCTGGCATGGAGAAGGTCACGAGTAATCCTCGCATGCAGTTCTCCGATCGGCCTCCTGTCTTCGATGGCAGGCGACTGATTGCCGCCGGGTTCATTCCGATGCCGTTGGAATGAGTAGCGCCGCATTGAACGTCAGCGCCGAAATCAACGTGAAGCCAGGTTTTGTCAATCAGGACCCTAGGTTGCTGCGTCGCCTGCTGCGCGCGAAAGACCGGATGGACAGTGCATCCCATGAGGACTGGTCAATCGCAAAACTGGCCAGTATCAGTCGCGTTTCCGAAGCGCACTTCGCGCGATCATTCAAGGATGCATTTGGTCTTCCTCCGCATCGCTATCTCCTGACTCGCCGAATCGAAAGAGCCATCGCGCTGCTGCGAGACAGCGAGCTGTCGATTACAGATATCGCTTTGCAAACCGGATGGCGGAGTCTGGGGACGTTCGGACGCATCTTTCGAGACATCACGGGTGTGACACCAGGTGTCATGCGTCTGCAGTCACGGGCGATGGCAGGCGAGCTGGAACGAGTGCCGGTCTGTATCCTCAGTGCTGCGCATCGACCGGATCTCAACATCGCAGTTTTGGAGAAGCGGCGCCGTGTCGCAGACGATATAAAGACGCCTCAATCAAAGGAGGTTCCATGAGTTCAGGTATTCAAGTTGCAGGTGTGTATGTGCGAGATCAGGATGAAGCGCTCGCGTTCTATGTCGATAAACTCGGTTTCCGCGTCCATACGGATGTGCGCAACGGAGAGTTTCGCTGGCTGACGGTGCAGCATCCGGATCAGCCATCGTTCCAGCTCGGACTGTTCCAGCCGGGGCCGCCAATTCACGATGCGGCAACGGCGCAGACCTTGCGCGCCATCGTGGCCAAAGGAGCGATGCCTTCGCTGGTGCTTGAGGTGGACGATTGCCGCGCTGCCTACGCGCGAATGCATGCCGCAGGCGTGGAGTTCACTCAGGAACCTGTGGAGCGTTACGGTAGTGTAGACGCGGGCTTTCGTGATCCATCCGGAAACGGGTGGAAGATGATCCAGTCGCGTGGTTGAACAGGGAGAGTGACTGATGCACACTTCGTCCAATAGTCGGATTCGACAGATTCACCGCTGGATTTCCATCGCCTTCGTACTGACGGTCATCGCCAACTTCATCGCGATGTCGGATGGAGAGCCGGTAGCAGCGTGGATCACGTATTCGCCGCTGCCGCCGCTCGCTTTGCTCACTCTGACCGGGCTGTACATGTTTGCACTTCCCTATGTGATCAAGTGGCGTGGTTAGTGTCGGGCAAGTGCGAGGTGTTGGCGCACTTGATGCCGGGTTACGGCTGATTGTGGCAATTTGAGTAGCGCTTATGAAGAATTCTGACTGCGTGATCGAGCAGTATCATGGCGAGAAACTTGTACGCACCTTCACTCCCACGGACGATCCAGGTTGTCCGTGGAGCATGAACGTGAACGGCAAGAGTTATCTGCGCACGAACGGTTGGGTCTTGTCGAAAATCCTGCCGACTCTGGTTGAAGGTTCGCAGATCAAAACCAAAGTTGTTCAGAAGAAAGTCTAATTAAGAGTAGATTCCGCACCCGAGGACACAGTATGAAGATCGTTGCCCTGGATCACATCCAGATAGCAATGCCGAAGGGCCGGGAAGAGGAAGCGCGCGATTTCTACCAGAATATTCTGGGAATTCCGGAAGTGCCAAAGCCGATCGCATTGGCGAAGCGCGGAGGGGCGTGGTTCGAGTATGGGCAGGTGAAGATTCACTTGGGCGTGGAAGATGATTTTCGTCCAGCACTGAAAGCTCATCCTGCGCTGCTGGTCTCGGATCTTGATCAGTTGATCGTTGCACTCAATGACAAGGGATTCACCGTGACTGAGGACGACAGTATATCTGGCGTAAAGCGAGTCTTTTCAAACGACCCGTTTGGCAATCGGATTGAATTTATTCAGGAAGTATCTTGAGCGGGTAGGTTAGCTGAAATGAAACTAGTATGGATACACGGCGCACCCGCAGCGGGAAAACTGACTGTCGCCAAGGTTCTCAAACAGAACTTTGGATTCAAGCTGCTCCATAATCACCTTGCCGTTGATATGTGTCTGGCAATCTACGAGAAGTTCGGTGACAGAGACTTTCATGACTTTGCCGATTCGCTTCGTCGTGATGTGATCGTCAAGGCAAAGCAGTTGGGCGTAGAAAAGCTGGTGATGACTTATATGGTCTGTGGAGAGAAGGACCTTGATGCCATTACGCAATACCTGGAGTTTTTCGATCAGCATGGGATAGAGGTATTTCCCGTGCACCTTAGCCCGAAAGTCGATGTCCTGCTATCCAGAGTAGAGGCGGCCGATCGTCAACGCAGCAGCAAGATGTCAAACCGCGACAAGCTGAAGGATCTGTTGACCTGCACCAGATTTCTCCCGATTCAGCATCATAATCTACTGGTGATCGACAACTCCGAGCTGGCTCCTGAGCTGGTCGCGGGGAAGATTATGCAACACTCCACAAGATATGAACGATGACAGGCCAGTGTGTTGCAAGCCTGCATCTCTAAAGTGTCACGAGATTGAAAGCATGATTGCAGACTCAGTAATCACATTAGTAAGGCCGCGGCTGGATCTGGCGGAGGAAGTGCGAGACGCATTGGCCGAGTCCTACGAGGACCATATCAAGTTCATGCTGTGGCCGGAGCCTGATCCTTCTCTAGAGTCTGTGCGCAGCAATATTCAGAAAGCCATCAATAATTTCGAAAACGATTTGGATGAGTACAGATTTCTGATACTGAGAAATAGTGACGCGCGACTGGTCGGCACCATCAGTCTGCTCATAAGAAATCTGAAAATCCCGTATTTCGAGTTTGGCTATTGGGTGCGTAGTTCGGAGCAGGGTAAGGGGTACATCTCTGCTGCTGTGAGATTGCTGGAGGACTACGCCGTGAACACACTCAAAGCGCGTCGCCTGGAGATACGCATGGCCGAGTCAAACATCGCCAGCATTCGAGTGGCGGAACGAGCGGGATATGCATTCGAGGCAAAATTGCACTCGGATGGCATGCTTTCGGATGGAACGATAAGAAATTCACTGATTTATTTTAAGCTTTACTCATAAAGGTCAGTAAACCGCATGACAGAAGCCAGCACGAGTGGGAATTCACTACAGTACTACCACGGCACCAAAGGCGACCTGAAGATCGGAAGCCTGATCGAGCCAGGCTACCACTCCAACTACGGAAGCAGGAAGGCGGCAAGGTGTTGAGGCGATCGAGGATTGAGACTGATTCAATGATGCAGTTTGAGCACCACAGAAAAGTACAGGAAATTGCCAAGTGGGTGCATTCTCAACTCGAGCAATTTATCACCTCGGACTCTTCAGAGGCTTCGATCGCAAAGAAAGCGACTGACTTGCTCGCCGACTGTGGCGTTACAGAAACCTGGTATTACGATGTTCCTGCATTTGTACTGTTGGGAAGTAGAAGTTGTCTTTCGGTGTCCGGTAAGAATTACGTTCCTTCTACTGAACCGGTAGGTAGTTTCAATCTGGTAACCGTGGATCTCAGCCCTATAATTGGTGAGGCGTGGGGAGACTGCGCAAGGTCATATGTAGTGGAAGAGGGGATTGTCACCCACAATCCTTCGCGCACCGATTTTGCCGAGGGGTTAGTCATCGAAAAACGACTTCACATGGAAATGATCGAATTTGCGGAGCCGAGCACCAGATTTTCGGATTTGTTCGAGTACAGCAACTCTCGCATCGCGCAATATGGGTATGAGAATATTGATTTCCTGCTCAACCTTGGACACAGCATTGAAGTGAGACCTTCTGAAAGGCGCTTCATCGACAAGAATTGTCACGAACTGCTTGGCAGCGTATCGTTCTTCACCTTTGAGCCCCACATCAGAAAAGCTGGTGGGAAATGGGGGTTCAAGCACGAAGATATCTATTATTTTAACGATGAAGGTCATGCTGTTGCTCTGTAGCGAAGTCGAGTTCAGTGAGTCCACGTCGTCATGTATCGTGGATCGAAGAGACTCAATCAACTATCACGAAGCATTGACCGGTGGCTATAACTCCGTTTGGCTCAAAGCAGCATATTTTGATATCTGGAGATTTTTAAAAGCATGGCAAGACTTATTCTGGTGTGTGGTCCCATAGGGGTCGGAAAAACAAGTTACTCAATCTCGTTGGCGAAGGAGATTGGAGCAGTTCGCTTTTCGATCGATCCCTGGATGCAGACGTTGTACTCGAAAGATATGACTGGCCTGGATTTCGCGTGGATGATGGAGAGAGTCCATCGATGCTACGAACAGATCTGGGAGGTCAGTGCGCAGATACTGGCAATCGATGGCACTGTGATACTGGATCTTGGCTTCACTACCAGGGAGCTGCGAGATTTTTTTGCGAATCGTGCTCGCGAGCTGGGTATCAGTGCCGAAATACATTACCTTGATGCACCAACAGCCGTTCGCAAGCAACGCGTGGAAAAGAGAAATGCTGAAAAAGATCCGGCACTCTATGCCTTCGAAGTGACCGATTCCATGTTTACTTTCATGGAACCAAGATTTGAAGTTCCCACACCGGAAGAGCTGGTGAATGGCCGCAAGGTCACTGCGTAGTTCGCGCAGCAAAATCGGAGTTCGGTATGGCTTCACTCACAAAGCAGACGCAGATCCTCGGCCTCGCTGCATGGCTCTTCGGCTGCTTCATCGCCGCAGGCATCGGCGGGGCTGCTTCCATTCAGGCCGGGCCATTCTATGCGCAGCTCGTGCGACCGGAATGGGCGCCCCCCGGCTCTGTCTTCGGGCCGGTCTGGAGTGTGTTGTATCTTCTGATGGGGATCGCCGCGTGGCTCGTCTGGCGTGAGGGCGGCTTTCGCGCAGCCCGGACAGCGCTGACGCTGTTTCTGGTGCAACTGGCTCTCAATGCACTGTGGAGTTGGTTGTTCTTCGGCTGGCATCTTGGCGCTCTGGCTTTTATCGATGTACTGTTGCTTTGGGGTGCGATTGTTGCGACGCTGATTGCATTCTGGAGGATTAAACCGTTGGCCGGAGCGTTGCTGGTTCCGTATTTGTTGTGGGTGAGTTTCGCGTCTGCGCTCAACTACACGGTGTGGCAACTCAATCCGCAGATGCTGGGTATGAATTGAATGTGATGCGCCGACGAACGGTTATCCCACGGTGAACCATGCTCCATAAAGACCTCCTCCACATGCTCTGCCTCGCCAGAGACAAACTGCGCCTGATGCAGGATTCTCCCTTGTCTGTGCAGCAGGTTGCCGACGAAGTGGGGATGTCTCTTTATCATTTCATTCGCTTGTACAAGGCGGTGTTCGGCGAGACGCCCAACCAGTATCAGATTCGTATGCGGCTGGAAAAGGCGAAGCTCTTGCTGGTCGCCAGCGATCTCTCTATTACCGATGTCTGCATGGAGGTTGGTTATTCCAGTCTCGGCACTTTCAGCGATCTTTTCTCGCGTCGGTTCGGTATGGCGCCATCGACTTACAGAGAGATGTTTCGCCCCGCCGTGCGTGTTTCGGATGAAGTGCCGAGACAGTTCATCCCCGACTGCTTTTCACTGATGGGCGGGGCACCCAATCTGCAGAGCAATATTCGAGAAGCGTCGCTGATTTGACTCAGGTAGATTGCGAACTTCACTCAATCAGCAGGCATTCAATCAGTGGGAGCAGGCCATGAAAATCAAGCTCAACAGCATTTTCGTCGACGATCAGTCAAAGGGATTGAAGTTCTACACAGAGGTGCTCGGGTTCAAACTCAGCAAGGACATCCCCATGGGGGAGTTCAGATGGTTGACGGTGGTGTCTCCCGAAGGTCCCGATGATGTCGAGCTTGTCCTCGAACCGAATGCCAATCCAGCCTCCAGCGTATTTCAGGACTCTCTGTTCAAGCAGGGTATTCCGATCACGGCTTTCGAGGTAGACGACATTCAAGCAGAGTATGAGCGGCTGAAGGGTCTGGGCGTGATGTTCACGCGAGAGCCGATGAATGTGGGCGTGGTGACGATCGCGATTCTGTCCGATACGTGTGGTAATCTCATTCAACTTTATGAAGTCACTGCGTAGCGGTGACAGACAGAATCATGTGGTGCCCAAGATGAGCAAACTCGAACTCACACAACCCCCCGTTGCCAAAACCGGCATGCTGATTCGCAGGCCCGTCGAGGAAGTCTTCGAGGCCTTCATTGACCCTGCCGTGACGACGCAGTTCTGGTTCACGAAGAGCAGCGGTCGGTTGGAGGTCGGCAGGCAGGTCAAGTGGGAGTGGGAGATGTATGACGCCTCCACGCAGGTGACCGTGAAGGTCATCGAGCCGAATGCGCGTATCGTGATCGAGTGGGAAGGCTACAATGGGAACACCACGGTCGAGTGGGTCTTCTCGCCACAAGCGGATGGGACGACGTTTGTCGAGATTACGGAGTCCGGTTTGCAGGGCTCCGGCGATGAGCTTGTCGGATATGCCTGCGATTCGACAGGAGGATTTACCTGGATGCTGGCGGGGCTGAAGGCGTTGCTCGAACATAATGTCAGGTTGAATCTCGTGGCGGATCGTTTTCCGAAGGGGCTGCAGTTACGCGATTCTGGCAATTGAATTCAACATGAATGGATAGAGATCTACCGTGCCATTCGCGGCACTCACCAAGGACAATAGAAATGACATCACTGAAAGCTGCACAGCCACAATCTTCCGGCAAACACCTGCACCAATATCTGCGCCTTGTTTTTCTGGCGTGCGTTACGTTGTTGGCGTCTGCGATCGCCACAGCACAGGACTACGTCGAATGGAGCACCGAGACGCGCACCTCGCTCGGCTTTCGCGTGAATTCGGCCGCAATAGAATCGTTGCTTCCTGATGGCTGGAGTCTGACTCCCATTCCAGATGCGCCGGGAAAAGTGAACATCTCGGTCACGTTCATGGATCGTCATCTGGTGCTCGACGCGCAGGGTGAGAAAGTGCGAACCGGCACCAGCCGTTACATGGTCATGTCGGTGCAGGCGCGACATGAGAGTAATGGTCAGTCCGGCACCATGATCGTGAACGGGATTTCTCCGGAGGGAGCAGGTGCCTACGAAGTGTATCAACCTGCCGTCGTGGCCAGTGCTGAAAGAACGTCGTCCGGGCAGGGCGAAGAGTTTGGTGTCACAGAAGAGACATGGGAGCTTGCAGCGGAGAGTGGTGACAGCGTCACTTTACATCTGCATTATCGCAAGGCTATGCCGGTGCGCAGGCAATCCTCTGTTGTGATTCGCTCAGGTCATCGACCGGAATTCACGCGCACCTATCAGATCGATCAGGCCTCCGATGTGCTGGGAATCCCCGGCGCACCAGACAGTCGCATCGAGCAGTTGTCGTTCACGGTGGCAGGCCCGTTGTTCTCGCGCATTTTCGATGGCACGGAAGTCATCACCGGAGTGACCTCCATCCCGATGTACACCCGCGAGATATTCATTCCGTAATTTCGAAAAGCAAATTTGGCTGCTTTGAATCGGTCAGGGCGGCTCTATGAGCAATTCTGCAGACCGTGTCTATACTTGCATGAGACGCCCGGGAAGGGGTTGATGACTGTAATCCAATGGATTAGGATTTGCGATGCAAACAATCGTAGAGCTGCCGGAGTATCTGCGCAAAGTTGACGCAGTGCTTGGTGACAAGGAAAAGTTGGAAGTAATCGACATGCTGGCCAGAAACCCATTGTCCGGGGTTCTGCTTAAGGGCACCGGGGGAATCAGGAAATTGCGTTGGCAGCGACCAGGAAGCGGTAAACGCGGTGGTGCAAGAGTGATCTACTATTTCTGCAGCTCTTCAATGCCGCTCTTTCTGCTTACGATTTTTGCAAAAGGGGATAGGTCTGATTTGTCGAAAAGAGAATGCCACGAGCTAGCGGAGATAGCGCAAATGCTCCGTTCACGGTACACAGGAAGGCTGTCATGAGTAGCGCATTTGAGAGTATCAAACGTGGTTTGGAAGAGGCCATTGAGTACGCTGAGGGACGACAGTCGCAAGCGGTGGTTCACAAGTTGAACGCCATGGATATCAAGAACATTCGATCCAACATCGGAATGTCGCAAACCGAGTTTGCCTCTGCATTTGGCATCAGTGTAAGCACGTTGCGGCATTGGGAGCGCGGAGATCGCAGCCCTGCAGGGCCGGCACTGGTGTTATTGAATGTGATGGAGAAAGAGCCGAAAGCAGTCATGAGAGCGCTGTCTCCTGAGTCATAAGTTGTACTTCACTCCTCGTTAATCTCCCATACATCTGCCTCCCGTATCCTGAGCATACACGCAGAGATAACGGAGACAGGTATGAAATCCTCAAGCAAGGCCATCACACGGACTTATCCATCCCACGAGTTGGCAGCGAAGTGCGCTCTGCTCGCAGTGCTGCTGTTGTTGACGCTGTTCTCGACCATTCCTCAGGCGTTTGCGGATCAACCTCGTGATCGCTGGAGCGATGATCGTCGTGACGACCGTCGCGATGATCGTCGTGACGACCGTCGCGATGACAGATCTGACGAATCGCGCAACGAGTGGCGTGATGAGCGCCGCGACCACGACCGTGATGGCTGGCGTGGCGGTGGCCGCAGCGAATGGCGAATTGGCGATCACAACCAGATCTATCATCGGACCGATCGCGGCTGGCAACGAGTGCAGGGCTCCGCAATCGATGTTGGCGACGGCTGGGTCATCGGCACCGACAGACGTAATGGTGGTTTCGGAATCTATCGCTGGAACGGTCGCCGCTTCGATCGCATGCCAGGTGGCGCCGTGGAGATCGGCGGCAGTTATGAGCGTCCGTGGGTAATCAACAATCGTGGCGAGCGGTTCGAGTGGACGGGGCACGATTGGCGTGAGGTGCGACGAGGCTGGTAGCAGGCGCGCATCGTCGAAACAGAAGCGGCATAGGGGCTCTCAGTAGACGTTCTCTGAAAGAGCGCCCATGCCGCAGTCACTGCTCCCGCTACTTCAGATCAAATCGATCCGCGTTCATCACCTTGCTCCACGCCGCCACGAAGTCACGCACGAACGTCGCCTTCGCATCGCTCTGTGCGTAGGCTTCCGCGAGCGCACGCAGCTGCGAGTTGGAGCCGAAGATCAGATCCACGCGCGTGCCGGTCCACTTCACTGCGCCTGTCTTGCGATCACGTCCCTCGAACACATCTGCAGCATCCGACACGGGCTTCCACGTCGTGCTCATGTCGAGCAGGTTCACGAAGAAGTCATTGCTGAGTGTGTCACTCTGCCTGGTGAAGACGCCGTGTTGCGACTGTCCGGTGTTGGCATTGAGCACGCGCAGGCCACCGACCAGCACCGTCATCTCGGGCGCAGTGAGCGTCAGCAGTTGCGCGCGGTCCACCAGCATTGCTTCGGCTGATACGGAGTACTGTCCCTTGAGATAGTTGCGGAAGCCGTCTGCCACTGGCTCCAGTGGTGCGAAGGATTCTGCATCGGTCTGCTCCTGTGTTGCATCCGTGCGGCCAGGAGAGAAGGGCACTGCGATCGCGTGTCCACCATTCTTCGCCGCCTGTTCCACAGCGGCGCAACCACCGAGTACGATCAGATCGGCGAGTGAGACCTGCTTCTTGTCAGAACGGGCCGTGTTGAACTCTTTCTGGATAGACTCAAGAGTGGTGAGCACTTTTGCCAGTTGTGCGGGCTGATTCACTGCCCAGTCTTTCTGCGGAGCGAGACGCACACGCGCACCATTGGCACCGCCGCGTTTGTCGGAGCCGCGGAACGTGGAGGCAGAGGCCCACGCCGTGCTCACCAGTTCGGAGATCGACAGCCCGCTGGCGAGAATGTGTTGCTTCAGTGCCGCGACATCCTGTGCATCGATCAGCGCGTGATCGACTGCGGGCACGGGGTCCTGCCAGATCAGTTCCTGTGCCGGCACTTCCGGTCCGAGGTAGCGCGAGAGCGGGCCCATGTCGCGGTGGGTCAGCTTGAACCAGGCGCGTGCAAAGACATCGGCGAATTCTTGCGGATTCTTGTGGAAGCGGCGTGATATCGGTTCGTAGATCGGATCGAAACGCAGCGCGAGGTCTGCGGTCGTCATCATGGGCGGATGGCGTCGGCTTGGATCATGCGCATCGGCCACCGCATTGGCGGCGGCTCCGCCTTTGGGATGCCACTGATGTGCACCGGCCGGGCTCTTGCCCAGTTCCCACTCGAAGCCGAACAGCGTGTCGAAGTAGCCGTTGTCCCATTTTGTCGGGTTTGGTTTCCACGCGCCTTCAATCCCGCTGGTGGTGGTGTAGACGCCCTTGCCGTCACCGAAAGCGTTCTTCCAGCCCAGGCCCAGCTCTTCGATTGCGGCCGCTTCCGGCTCCGGACCCACAAGCGTCGGATCGCCCGCACCATGGGCCTTGCCGAAGGTGTGACCTCCGGCCACCAGTGCCACGGTCTCTTCGTCATTCATGGCCATGCGTGCAAAGGTCTCGCGAATATCACGGCCGGAAGCAACCGGGTCAGGTTTCCCATTCGGGCCCTCCGGGTTCACGTAGATCAGTCCCATCTGCACGGCGGCCAGCGGGTTCTCGAGTTCACGATCACCGCTATAACGCTTGTCGCCCAGCCATTCGGCTTCCGCGCCCCAGTAGATATCCTCTTCCGGCGCCCAGATGTCCTCGCGGCCACCGGCAAAGCCGAAGGTCTTGAAGCCCATGGATTCCAGTGCCACGTTGCCCGCCAGGATCATCAGGTCGGCCCACGAAAGGCTGTTGCCATACTTCTGCTTGATCGGCCACAGCAGACGCCGCGCCTTGTCGAGGTTGCCGTTGTCCGGCCAACTGTTGAGCGGTGCGAAGCGCTGATTGCCGGAGGCCGCGCCGCCTCGCCCGTCAGATGTGCGGTAAGTGCCCGCGCTGTGCCATGCCATGCGGATGAACAACGGGCCGTAGTGGCCATAGTCGGCCGGCCACCAATCCTGCGAGTCGGTCATCAGGGCAAACAGATCCTGTTTGACGGCCTTGAGATCGAGGGACTTGAAGGCTTCGGCATAATTGAAGTCAGCGCCCATGGGGCTGGATTCTGGCGTGTGCTGGTGCAGGATTCTGAGGTTCAACTGGTTGGGCCACCAGTCACGGTTGGATCTGCTGCCCACGGAGGCTGCCGTGGATGCGCCGTGCATTACCGGGCACTTGCCTGCGGAGCTGTCGTCTTTCGCTGTCATGTCGCTCTCCTGTCGTTCGCCATCATTATTGTGGTGATGTGTGACTAAACCATGACGCTACCCACAGTTCAATCGCCATCGTTGCCGATTGTCAAAAGTGGGCTGCATTTACTCAGGTAGAACGCTGGAGAGGGGAATTCAGATCATTGACGACGCGCGTCGATGGCCTTTCGCAGAGCTGAAGAGCTGTGAGTCTTTTCATCGCCAACGAATTCGATGCGGCCACCGCAGGCTTCGACGGCGAAACGCTCGGGCATCTGTTCCATGGAGTAGTCGGTGCCCTTGGCCTGAATGTGCGGGCGGAACAATTCGATGAGGGGAATGGGCACGGCC
>MGYS01000023.1:0-6004 GCA_001802565.1 Gammaproteobacteria bacterium RIFCSPLOWO2_02_FULL_57_10
CGCGGGGTTTCATCCCGAGTTCACCGGCCGTCGCAATATCTATCTGAACGCGGCGCTGCTCGGCGTGCCCGACGACAACATTGCGGCGATGGAGCAGGAGATCATCGAGTTCTCCGAGCTTGGCGATTTCATCGATCGCCCCGTGAAGACCTATTCCTCGGGCATGTATGTGCGCCTCGCGTTCTCGATCGCAACAATGGTGCGCCCGGATGTGCTGGTGATCGACGAAGCACTCTCTGTCGGCGACATCGCCTTCCAGAAGAAATGCGTCGAGCGCATGAATGAGTTTCGCAAGCAGCAGAAGACGATGATCTTCTGCAGTCACTCCATGTATCACGTGCAGGAGTTGTGCGACACCGCGATCTGGCTGGAGAAGGGCCGCATCCGCGAGATCGGCGACAGCCATCAGGTCGTGGGCCACTACGAACACTTCTGCAACAGCAAACAGCGTGACCATCATGAGCCGCTGGACATCAACGCCGTGGATGATCGCAAGATCAAGGACTGCCGCGTGATCTCCACAACGGTGAGATCTCTCGATGGTCAGGAGATCGAAACAGTCGAGGCGTTGTCAGACATCATTCTCGAAACACAGATCGAGATTCTCAGCGATAACGTGATCTGCAATTTCGGTTTCGCGCTGATGCGGACTCTCGACGATATCATGTCGTCCTATCTGACCACGGATCTCAACGATGTTCCCAAGGGGCCATACAGCAAAGGTGAGATATTGACCGTGCGCACGCGCCTGAACGCCGTGGCGATGCGCGTTGGCGAATTCTATGTGCTGGGCGGCGTCGCGGATGCAAGCGGACTGCTGTGGTACGAGGTGAAGCTGAGCAAGCTGATCAAGATCAAACCCAACAAAGGGGTCGGGTCGCTCATCATGAAGGTGGAGTGGGATGTGACGCGAGGGTAACCTGTCCTGTGGGAGCGAGCCCTGCTCGCGATTGCTTTTCCGTGGAATCGGCAGAACCTTTCATCGCGAGCAGGGCTCGCTCCCACAGGGTCAATCGTCAATTCTTGGCGGCGAGGTGTCCGGGAGTCTGCCATACGGGTCCACCTTGTACACGCGAGCGCGATCCGCGAATGAACGCACGTCCATGATCTCCATGTAGGCCTGCGTCACCGGATCGATTTCCTGCTCGTCTTCTTCAACTCCTTCTTCAGTTTCCTCTTCGGACTCTGCTTCCACATCAGCCTTCGGATACGCGAAAACGGAAAAGAAACTGGACACGTTGTTCCCCACCCAGGGCCGCAGCTCGACAAAGTTCTCCACCGGCACTACTTCACCGAGACTGGTGACGTTGGGGAAGTCCCGCTCCTGTCTGTATTGAATGATTTCCTCGATGATCTCATCAGTGAGCCCCGGCAACAATTGCATGGCCTCGCGAGTGGCAAGATTGAAATTGATTTCCTGACCATTGCCGTAGACCGTGAATGCAGCATCCAGATTCACATCCTTGAACAGTTCGTCGAAACCACGGATCAGTCGCAGCTCCTCAACAGAATCCAGTTCAGGATTGTTGCGCGGTGTGTAGGGCGGGTCCAGTGATTCGTAATAGTCCCTGTCAGCGCCGTTGATGCCCGCCAGATCATTCAAATCGGTCCAGTCTAACCACGCCGAGAGCAGTTCCTGCACACGCTGGGGATCGGGGTTGTCACCGAGACGCTTCTCGATTATCTGCTGCAGGTTCTCACGCCTGATGCGATTCAGGTTGATCTTGCCCGCATGGCTGTAGATGCGCACAACCATGTCTTCACCTGCGGGGTAATTCAGCGTCAGGGGTTGACCATTGTAGCGATAGGCCGGGCTGCGGAAATTGCCCTCCGCGTCCACGGTCGGTTCCTGATCGATGGGGAGGTCCATATAGTCCAGCATCAACTCCATCTCGGCCTTGGTCATCGCATCGGCAATGGCGGCGAGATCGCTGACTGCCTCGCGATTGTGAAACGCGGTGCGCGCCGACAACTGCACCTTGCCCGCCATCACGGTCACCAGCACAGTCAGCAGGATGGAAGTCCACAACACGATGATGATCACGGAGCCGCGCTGGCGATTCATGTCACTGCGCTCCTGATTGAAAGGTGTCACGTCGGCGCACGGGGGCACCATTCGGAGTACTGAGATTCGGACGTATCTCTCGATGCTCATTGGCGCGAATGCGTGCAAGGATGTTGAGGGGCTCGTCTTCTGGCCCAGCACCGTCCATCGGTGTCAGCAACACATGCACGGCGAGAGGCAGCATCTGCATTTCGACACCGGGCCAGTCCTCACGCCATTGCTTGGTGAAATCCAGCTCCTCGTAAAGATAGCTGAATGTCGCGGTGTAGTTTTCCAGCAGCAAGACCGGCTCGGTGTCTTCGAGTCGCTGCTCGGGGTTGTCACTCATGGCAGGAGCGAGCTGCAGATAGACACCTTCGCCATCGACGGATTCGAGGCGCCAGGCGGTGAGTCCACCGCTGCGCTGCGGCGACACAGTGGACACCCAGCTCAACGTTTCGTCCTGGCCGTCGAAGTAAACGAAGCGACCGAGTGTCTCGTAATCCTGGTAACTGTGAGGGAAGGCACCTTGCAGCGCGCGCTCCAGCTGGAGAATGGCGACCGTCTCGTCCAGACTGGCATCCAGTGCGGACGTGTCGCTTTCCCAGTCATTCATCACGGTGTACATGCCCGTGCTGAGCAGACTCAGCAGCATGGCTGTCAGCGCGAGCGACAGAATGATCTCGATCAGCGTGAACCCGAGCTGCCGCCCCCCTCTGTGGGAGCGGGCCCTGCCCGCGATTCCCGCGCCTCGTTTACTCTGCCAATTCAAGCCTGACCCACCGTGTACCCATAATCGCTTCATCAGTCTCTTCATCTGTGACGGAATAGGTTTGCAGTTTGAAGATGGTCGGCTGCGTCTTGCGTGGTGGAAACTCGAGATAGTCGTCACCACGAATTTCGAAGCGTTCTGCACCTTCCAGGATTTCTTCCACCTCCCGATACTCATCCTGCAGCAGCGCATAATTGATGGCTGCCCGCGCCTGAATGGCGGTATGCAGACTCTCTCCGGAACGAAACGCGAGCTGCTTGCTGCCACCGGCCAGCGCGAACAGACTGCCCAGCACCATGCCGGTAATCGTGAGCGCCACCACGACCTCCAGCAGCGTGAAGCCTTGCTGACTTGAGCCGCGTGCCTTGCGATGTCTAGTCATCGGGAAACTCCGTTCTGACCTTGCCGGAAAACGGATCGACGAAGATGGAGGCTGCGCGATCATCCAGCGACAGGATCAGCTCGCCACCGGTACTGCCACCTTCCGGAAAAAACGTGATGTCGAGGAGCTCTTCCACCTCGACGATCTGATTGGTGCTGTCGCGGTAATTCACCGTGACGTCGCGACTGATCCACACATTGTCGCTACCCAGTCTGGAGCGCGCACTTTCGGCGGTAGTCCGTTCCACAGCATCTTCGGCCTGGGTAATCTGAAAGGACGCGGTGACCGGTTGCCCCGTCACCACCGCCGTGCGACGCGCATAGTTCAGCAGTGCGCTCGCCTCGCGTACCTGAGCACCGAAGGTGCGGGCATTCATGCCAGTCAGGCTCGGGATCACCAGTATGCTGCCCATCGCGAGGATGGCCAGCACCACCATCAGTTCCAGCAGCGTGAAGCCTCTGTTACCGGCTGATGTCGGCGTCATCTTCCTCACCGCCTGCCCGGCCATCGGCGCCGAAGGACATCAGTGTGTACTCTCTGCCGGTAGAGGAGTACTGGTACTCGTTGCCCCATGGGTCACGTGGCACCTCGTTGTTCAGGTAGGGGCCGTTCCAGGTGGAACGATCCGTGGTGTTGACCATGAGGCCTTCGAGATCATCCGGGTAGGAGCCGACGTCGAGGCGGTGCGTATCGAGTGCGGAGCCGATGGCAGAGATCTGCGACAGCGCAGCATCACGTCTGGCACCACTGGCCTGATTGAACAGATTCGGAGCCACCATCACGGCCAGCATGCCGAGGATAGCCATGACGATCAGCAACTCGATGATCGTGAAACCGCGAGAAGTCCTGTGTGTGTTCTGGTATTTCATGGTTACTCCTTTCTTTCAATAATGTTGCTGTGTGCAGCCTTGCTGAATTTCATATTACAGACCGGCGTCTTCGAACAACTCACCCACCAGCTCGAAGCGTTGCAGGATATCAGTGTATTGCGCGGTGTTGACGTCGTTCAGGTTAATGATTTCAGGTCGGAGGACGATGAAGAGCTCCTTGCGTTCCACTGAGTCCTGCTGGTATGAGAACAGACTACCAAGCACTGGGACACGATTGAGATAGGGTACGCCGGTATTCCCATCGCTGTTACCTTCCTGGATCAGTCCGCCCAGCACTACATTCTCACCATTTCTGACCACTACTGTTGTCAGAATATTCTGATTCTGGAAAATGGGGTTGCCATCGATGCCCGTATTGACATCAAGGGACGACAATTCCTGTGCAATCGTCAAGTTCACTACGCCATCGTTATTGATGCGTGGTGTTATCGTCAACACAATACCTGTGTCGCGATATTGAATGCTGCTGATCGTATTTCCTCCGTCCGTCCTCTCCGTTCCAGATTGTACCGGTACATTGGCACCGATCTTGATCTCTCCTTCCTGGTTGTTAATGACGGTCAGTGAAGGGCGCGCCAATAGACGCACATCATTATTGATAGCGATGGCCTCCAGGGTGGCATCCACTCTTGCCGCTCCGTCGAGAAACGATTTCGTGAAGAGCAAACCGTCCAGCCCCGCGCTGGGAAGGAAAGAAGTGGTTGTTGATGTGGAAATTTCGTCGGCGGCGTTGTCGGTCACGCGCGACCAGTCCACACCAAAGCGCGTCTCGTCCGTCAGCGTAACCTGCGCGATCACGGCATTGATCATCACCTGCAAGGGCACAGAGTCGAGCTGATTGATGGTGGTGAGCAACTGGCGATAGTCACGCGGGTTGGCGCGGATCAACAGGCTATTGGTGGCTTCGTCGGCAACGATCGTGACGCGCAGATTTGCAGACACTGCTGTTTCCGATTCCGGCGAACTGCTTTGAGGCGCTGCCGGTGCAGTGATGGTACGCGTCACGGCATTGCCATCAGGCGTGACCAAATTGAACGTCTGCATTGGTGATTGCGGTTCTTCACGCTCAGGTATCACGGGCTGATCTTCGTCTTCCAGGTCGAAGACATTTGTCAGCGTCGTGGCAAGATCAACCGCCGTGAGATTCTTCACGCGATAATGGAAAAGCTGCTCCGCCTGTTCCTGTCTATCGGCATCGAGGATGCGAATCCAGCGATCGATCTCCTCGAAGCCACGAGTAGCGGGTGCGGTGACGAGAATGGAATTGATGCGCTCCAGCCCCTTCACCTGATACGCAGGAGAGTTGCCTTCGATCTGCGCGAGAATCTCGGTCAGCTCTGTTGCCACATCCGCAGCGTTGGCGTTGCTGAGTTGATACAGGTGCAGACCCTGGCTCTGAAACGGATCGGCGTCAATGACCGTCAGCAGCTCGTTGATGCGACTGAGCTGTGATTCGGTGCCGGAGATGGCCAGCGTGTTGTTGTTGGAGATGCGCACCACGCGACCATCGGGCTCGACGAGAGGTGCGAGGATTTCCAGCGCGGACTCGATCGATACATATACCAGCGGCGTGATCTGCATGATGACACTGGCGACTGTTTCGCTGTTGTCTCCACGCAGCGTGATTTCCTCTGGCAGATTCGATTGGGTCTTGCGGGCATAGTACACACTGCCGACCTGTTCCAGGGAAACGCCGGCCTGACGCGTGAGCAGTCGTACGAGAGGCCAGATGTCCCCTTGAGTGAGAGGTCGGTTGGCGGACGTACGAATGCTGACCTTGTCGGCAATCGTCGGGTCGATGATGATGGTGGCATCCACGGCGTCGGCGAGCTCTTCGAGCACCACGCGCAAATCGGCCTGTTCGTAGTTCAGTTCCACCACGTTATCTGCTGGCGGCTGCGCCGGGGTCGGAGCCT
>MGYS01000023.1:6020-13311 GCA_001802565.1 Gammaproteobacteria bacterium RIFCSPLOWO2_02_FULL_57_10
GATCTCGCTGATCAGCCGTTGCTGCTCGGCAGCACTCGCTGCGGCAGCGGCATCTGCAGCGGCAGTCTGACCGTTCGCCATGGCTTCCGCGCTGGGTCGCAACTGACCTCCAGCCGCACTCGTGGTAGCGCCTGCGTCGGTTTGCGTTCCACTGCCTGACTGAAAGGATGCGCAGGATGAGAGACTGATCGCCAGACTCAGAAGTGCCAGTTGTTTTTTTCCGTTCACAGATTCACTCCAGTTCGAATATCAGAATTCCACCGCGTTCATGCTGAACACAGCCGAAAGCATGGTTATCGTGATGCCACCCACGGCGACTCCCAGAAACAGGATGAGCGCCGGCTGCAATGCCGAGACGAGACTCGACATCTGATTCTTCACGTACGTGTCAAACGTCGCTGCCGTCTTCAGCAGGATGCTACCCGTGCGGCCCGACTCTTCGCCTACCGTAATGAGTTGGTGCAGCAGGGTAGGGAAGCGATTCGTTTTCTCCAGCGAGATACCGAGCCCTGCGCCACCACGCACGTCGTCTTCCACCTGCTGCAGGTGTCGCACCAGTTCGGTGTTGGCAACCACTTCGCGCGATACCCGCAGAGCACGAATCAACGGAATGCCCGCTTCGAGCAGCGCACCAAGCGTGCGTGCAAACACGGCGCAGTCCTTGTACAACAGCAGGGCGCCAAGCATGGGCACACGCAGCAGTGCACCGTCTTTCTGCAATTTGCGCTGCGGGTCGCGGTCGAGCCATTTCCACCAGAACACGATACCCATAATCAGGATGATGAACAGATAGCCGTAACTTTGGATGCCGTTACTCAGCGCAAGCAGGAACGCCGCTGAACCTGGAATCTCCGTGCCCGCGTCCTCGAACATGATCGCGAACTGCGGCACCACATAGACCAGCAACAGGAAAACGGAGATCACGCCGGTCACCAGCAGCACGATCGGATACACCATCGCTGCCACAATGGCCTGCCGATTCTTCGCGCTGGTCTCCAGAAAGTCCGCGAGATCCGGCAGCAGCTGATGCAGGATGCCGCCTTCCTCTCCCGCACGCACAATGTTGATGTACATCTTCGAGAACACGTCGGGACGCGACTCCATCGCTTCGGCCAAACTCTTGCCTTCTTTCACATCACGGCGCATCGTGATTACCAGCTGACGCATCGTGGCTGATTCGGTAATGCCTTCGAGAAGGCGCAACGCCTTGTCCAGCGGCACGCGTGCCTCGACGAGAGTGCAGAGCCCTGTCGTGAAATCCAGCAGATCCGCTCCCTTCACTTTTTTCGTGGAGGTGCCACGTGCCTCATCCTGACCCGCGCGCGAAATCTTCACGGGAATGAGTTTCTTGCCCTGCAGAATCTTCAACGCCTCGCGCTCGGACTCGGCATTGATCTGCCCGGTCTGCACATTGCCGTTGGCGTCATAGGCCTGATAGTTGTAGTAGGCAGCACTCATATCGCGCGCGTTACCCTCACGACTTCTTCCGGCGTGGTCATGCCTGCGGCAAGTTTTTCAAGCGCATCCTGTCGCAAGGTTTTCATGCCTTCGCGGATCGCCTGCTCACGAATGACATTGGCATCGGCACCGCTGGCGATGTGGTGACGAATGGCGTCGGACATCACCAGTAGTTCGTAGAGACCGATACGGCCGCGATAGCCAGTGCCACCGCAACGCTCGCAACCGGTGCCGCGATGCAGCACGGGATAATCCTCTGCCTTGATGTTGAGCACGTTGGCTTCATCCACACTGATGGGCTGCTCCACCTTGCAGTCGGTGCAGATGCGACGCACCAGACGCTGCGCCTGAATCGCCAGCAGGCTGGAGCTGATGAGATAGCCTTCCACTCCCATGTCCTGCAGTCGCGTCACCGCGCCTGCGGCATCGTTGGTGTGCAGAGTGGAGAAAACCAGATGGCCGGTGAGTGCAGATTCGATGGCGATCTCGGCGGTCTCATGATCGCGGATCTCGCCCACCATCAACACATCGGGGTCCTGGCGCACGATGGAGCGCAGACCTGCAGCAAACGTCAGACCGATGCTGGCATTCGCCTGAATCTGCGTGATCCCTTCGAGCTGATACTCCACCGGGTCTTCGACGGTGATGATCTTCTGCTTCTCGCTGTTGATCTTCTCCAGCGTCGCGTACAACGTCGTGGTCTTGCCGCTACCGGTAGGGCCGGTGATGAGGATCATGCCGTGGGGTTGGGTAATCAGATGCTGGTAGGTGCCGAGAATGTTTTCCGGCATGCCGAGCTGCTGCAGGCTCACCGCCGTATCGCTGCGATCGAGAATACGCAGCACGATGGATTCGCCGTGTACGCCGGGCAGTGTGCTCACGCGCATATCGAGCTGCTTGGTGCCAATACGTGAATCGATGCGACCATCCTGGGGCAGGCGCTTTTCGCCGATGTCCAGCCGAGCCATCAGTTTCAAACGCGAGGCCACTGCCGTGTGTATCTTGATCGGCAGTCGCTCGATGCGCGTCATGATGCCATCCACGCGGCAGCGCACTTCCAGATAATCTTCGTTAGGTTCGAAGTGGATGTCGCTGGCGTTCAGGTCCAGCGCACGCGCGAAGAGGTGGTTCACCAGACGAATGATCGGCGCTTCGGACGCCATGTCCTTGAGCTCTTCATCATCTTCGAAACCGGAAACGAACACGTCTTCGGTCTGATCGATCTGGGGTGACAATTCTGCACGCCAGAACTTCATCAGACGGGAAACCTCATCGCCCCTGGCGAGGCGAAAGCGCACAAGATTGCCGATGATGAAGCGGATCTTCGCGCGCAGTTCGATGCCTGGCAGCGTGTTGCACACCAGTATGCCACTGTCGTTGAAATCATTGGCAGGAGCGATGCCTTCCGGCTCCAGAAGTTGACCAAATATCGGTAGGTTGATTTCTGCTCGGCTCATTTGTTCACTCTGCTGCCGCGGAGGCTGGCGCCTCCTGCGTCCTGCTGAAACCCATCACGGTGATCGTGCCTGCATACTGATTGCGGTTGCGGCGCACACTGAAGTGGGTCACACCCAGCCAGGGTCTGGACTCCTGCAGTCTCTGCAGAAAGTTCATGAGATTGTTCTGGCTGTCCGTCTGCAGCGAGAGCTCCTGTTGCACAAGCAGCCAATCGTCAGCTGCCATCGATTCCGCAAGCCTTGTGGACGTGACGGCGATGCCGGACTGCGTGGCGTGGTCACGAACGATGCGCTGAATGTTGGCGCTGATCAACGGGACCGACTCGCCCTGAAACAACTGCGGGCCCAACTCCTGCAGCTGCGTCTCGATGGCAGCGCTGCGTTCGCGCCACGAGGCGGCGTCTGCAATCAGACGACGCTCGCGTTCGATGTCGATCCGAATCTGTTCGATGGTTGCAGCACGCTCGGCATGCAACGCGCGCACTGCAGGCAGTCCCTGCGATGCCAGGAACACGATGCCGACGGCAATCGCGAGGAGCAGGATGTTCTTCTCCCGCCGGGTCATGGTGCGTTTCTGTTCAGCGCCGGACATCGGGGAAATACCTTTGCAGATAACCGTCGAAATCCACCGTGCTCAGGCGCAGATCGATGTAGTAGCGATTGTTGTTGGTGGCACGGGCGAAGTCGACGCCGGTAAAGGCGGGATTTTGCTCCAGCCGCTCCAGCAGGCTCTGAGGATCGGGGCTTTCGCCTTCGAGACGGACAATACCTTCCTCGATTTCCAGGGACGTCAGAACACTCGGGCTGAGCACCGCCTGCAATTGCAAAAGGATGTCGGGAACGTCCTGACGGGGAAACTCGTTCAAGACCCCCCAGCGCTCTTCAAAGTCCCGCACGACTGCCTGATCTGCCCGCGCAGCGGTGGATAGCTCGCGTTGCTCTGCCAGCGTGGACAATAGACTACGGGCCTGAAACGACTGCAGCAGGAAAGGCGTCGCGCTCAGAAACAGCACGACTCCCGCAGCGGCAGCCATCGCCATCAGGCGTTTGCCCTTCTCGCGCTGCCGACGCAAGGCCTGTGCGCCACTGGGCACGAAGGAATATTCCCGGTCACCGTTGATCGGCATGGGAAGGTTGAGGTAATTGTCTGCGGACATCATCTGTCGTGGCGGTGCTGACTCTCCCTGGCGGGAAGAAGTCGCTTCCTGCCATTGCCGTGCAAACTGTTCATCCTCCAGATCCGCGCGGTCGATCTGCAGCCAGCGGCTGAGCACGCCATTGACGCAGGCAACGTGGGTGAGTGTCGTTGCATCGCCATCCTGAATCTGCACTTCACTCTCGCCGGCCACTTCCAGCGCAGCGAGGGCACGCGGCATCACTGCAGTCAGAGTCAGACCTCTGGCGGCAAAGGCGTCGAACAGGGAATCAAGCCTGCCCTCATCCGTCCACAGCACGATGTCATTCCCATCTTCGGCTCTTGCAGAAGTATTCACGGCAAAGGCCAGGCGACCTTCGTAGCTGGGAAGCAACATGCCAGCCTGCAACTGCAGAGCAGAGCGCAGGTTTTCCCGCGCCACGCCTGGCATGTTCACAGTGGTCGCGATGAAGTCGGAGGAGGGTAGCAACAGGAGGACCGAGCGATCTGCAGTCTGTTGATTCAGGACATCCGAGGCTGCTTCGGCAAGGGTCTCTGCCTCGGACGTTTCACTCTGGACTGACAGCTGTCGCCACGACCCGTTGGCCAGGTCATAGACTCGCTCGTCATAGACCATGAGCACCGTATCCACCTGTTTGAGAAGATGACTTCTGGCGCTGGCCTGAAAGAAGCCCTTCAGGCTCTCAGGCAGCCTGCGGTACAGACTCTGCTGCCAATCGTGCAGGTTCGAGGAATCCATGGTGTCCATACGTTGAAGTTGTGTTTGTCCGGAGTAGTCCTGAGACTGAGGATACCTTCAAATAGTTTTACAGGTGCCAAATATTTCCGGTTACAGGCTATTGTCACACACGTCAGTGAGTTTCCACCCACTGTGGGAGCGGGCCCCGCCCGCGATGAATTCCCCTGCCCCATCAACGCACCAGCCCGCAGTACACCGTTTGAAAGTGCGCTGCGGGCTGGTGGGATATCTCAACCTGATCAGGAGATCAGCTTGATGATCTTTCCTTCTCTACCAGGAAGTTCACCACTTCCAGCATTTCCTGCTGGGTGGGAACGGCGTTGCCGGTAGAAATCAGGTATTTGCCATTGACGATCATGTTCGGTGTGCTGCGCACCTGGTATTCACGCATCTTGGCCTCGGCCTGATTGACCTTGGTGCGGACCGCGAACGAGTTGAACGCGCTGCTGAACTCTTCTGCTGTCACACCATGCTGGGTGAACAGGGCAGAGAGCTGCTGCTCGTTCTGCAGACGGTTGCCCTGCACGTTGATCGCCTCAAAGATCGGGCCGTGCAGTTCTGCTATCTTGCCAAGGGCTTCGGCAGCGAAGAACGCCTGGGCGTGTATCTTCATCAGGTCATTCCACATACCGGGGAAGCGCACGAAGTCCACGTCCGCTGGAATGCTGGCTTCCCAGTTCTCAAGCAGTGGCTCGAAACGGAAACAGTGATTGCAGCCGTACCAGAACACCTCAACCACTTCGATCTTCTCGGGATTGTTGGTCTTTACGGGTGTTGGCAACACCACATAGTGAGTCCCTGCCACATAACGCTCGGGTTGTGCCAGCACCGAGAATGCCAGAGGTGCCAACAGTAGAACCGCCAGTAATTGCTTGATTTGCTTGTGCATCTTTATTCTCCCTCAGTATTTGGAACTCGCAGGAACTGCTCTTGCGCTCTTGGTAACTGCTCTTAAAGACCGCCCAGGCTGGGAATTATTGCCCGGGCGATCGACAACCGTAGTTCAACAGTCTTGGTTCACCCGGATCAGTTCAGCCCGGAGATGTAGCTCGCCAGGGCCTCGATTTCCTTGTCCGTCAGACGCTCGGAGACTATGCGCATCGGAGCCGCAGTGCCGTCATTGGTGCGGTCGCCGGAGCGGAAAGCCTTCAGCTGTGTGGCCGTGTATTCAGCATGCTGACCACCCAGTGCAGGGAAACCTGCCTGACTGTTGCCCTGACCGGTTGGAGAGTGGCAGGCCGTGCAGGCAGCCACATTCAGGCTGGCAATACCGGAGCGGTAGATGCTCTCGCCAAGTTCGACCAGCTCAGGATCCGCGCCCTCCACGGAACCTTCCTGTGATGCGTAGAATGCCGCGATGTCCTGCATATCCTGGTCGCTGGAATTGTTGAGCAGGCCTGTCATCAGAGCCACCGTTCTGGCGCCACTCTTGATGTCCTGCATTTGCTTGAAGAGGTAGTTGGCGTTCTGGCCAGCCAGCTTGGGGTTTGCTGCGATAGCGCTGTCACCCGTTGCGCCGTGGCACGCGCCACAGACGGCAGCCTTGGCCTGGCCTGCAGTGGCATCGCCCTGAGCGTGGCCAGTGGTCGCAAATGCTGCGAAAGCCAGTGTTGATAACAGCGTCAGTACAGTCTTCGTGGCCAGTGCTTTCATGGATAGTGTTTTCATGGATAGTCCAACTTTCCTCAATTTCCAGAGTTCTTGTAAGTTCAATACCATTTTCGACCTGAATCCCTGCTGAACAGTGTCCAAACGGGGCTGTACAGTGACGTAAAGGTCGTTTTCAATGGCGCGAGCGGCCGCGAATTATAGCCCAATGCTTCTTATTACTCCACGAGTTGCAGCAGGCTTGCTGGCAAATAGTAAGTCGTGGGGCTCGTATTTGCCAGCCTGCAGGGTAGCTCCGCGGCCTCTCGGCTTGCTTATGGCGACCTGTTGCTGTATCTAGTGCGCCCATGAATTACAAAACAGCAAAGTTTGTCACCAGCGCCGTCCGCCTGGACGATTGCCCGGCTGACAGCCAGCGCGAGGTAGCCTTTGCAGGCTGCTCGAACGCAGGCAAGTCCAGCGCCATCAATACCCTGACCAACCAGACCCGACTGGCCCGCACGAGCAAGACTCCGGGGCGCACTCAATTGATCAACTTCTTTGGTCTGGACGAGGGTCGTTATCTGGTGGATCTGCCCGGCTATGGCTACGCGAAAGTCCCCTTGTCGGTGAAGAGTCAATGGCAGGAGCACCTGGACCTTTATCTGAACAAGCGCGACGCCCTGGTCGGATTGGTCCTGCTGACCGACATCCGGCACGCCTTCAAGGAATTCGATCTGATGATGATCAACTGGTCACAGCGCTCGAACATGCCGGTGCATGTGCTGCTGACCAAGGTCGACAAGCTCAAGCGTGGAGCTGCACAGAATGCTCTGCTGGGAGCACGCAAACAGATTGCAGGTTTCCCGAACGTGTCGATTCAATTGTTCTCAT
>MGYS01000024.1:0-7285 GCA_001802565.1 Gammaproteobacteria bacterium RIFCSPLOWO2_02_FULL_57_10
ATGCAACCGTGGTGAGTGTGGCTCATGTACCGTTCTTGCGGACGATGTGAATATCTATGCCTGCTCGACCTTGACTCACGAAGTCAAGAACAAGGCCGTGCTGACTGTCGAGGGGCTGCGAGCTGCCGATGGCACGTTGCACCCCGTGCAGGCCGCCTTCATCGAAGAGCTGAGCCCGGCATGTGGATTCTGTACTTCAGGACAGATCATGTCTGCGGTCGCATTGCTGAAAACAAATCCCCGACCGACTCGCGAGCAGGCGCGTCAGGCCATGTCCGGCAATCTCTGCCGCTGCGGGGCGTATGATCACTATCTGAATGGCGTCATGCGCGCCTCGGGACAACTATCATGACCTATATGCACATTGGTAAAGACTTCACACCACCAGACGTAGAAGGCAAAGTTACCGGCGCAGCACGTTACGCCGAAGACTTCCGCCGCGATGGCATGGTCTTCGCTCGACTGTTGACCAGCCCGATCCCTAGCGGTCGCGTTGTCAGCATTGATGCTTCTGAAGCACTGGCAATGCCGGGCGTGGTAGGCATCTTCACTGCAGACGATCTGCCGCCATCAGCGCCACCCGCCAACCCTGCGCTGGCAAAGGAATTCATCACTTACGTCGGTCAGCCGATCCTGGCAGTGGCTGCTGAAAGTGAAGAGATCGCCGAAGCGGCGATTGAAAGAATCGCCATCGAGTTCGAGCGCCGCCCCTTCGTGGTCGATCCGCTGGATACACTGATAGAAGGTGGTCCGGATCCCTATCCAATGGGCAACACGCTGATCAGAGAAGGTGCCGCCGCTGCAGCCGGTACGACTGCCTCTGGTACTGCCGTTGGCAGCATCAAGTGGACGCTGGACCAGATCACCGCGTTCCGTGCAGGTCGTTTCCCGACTGGTGCACCCTGGGGTGAAGAATGGGCCTACGGCGACGTGGATGCCAATTTCGCCCAGTGCTCGACCATCATCGAAGAGCCCTTCGTGACCATCGGTCAGCCGCACCACTCGCTGGAATCCCGTACCGGTATGGCCTACTGGGAAAATGGCAAGTGCTACTTCCACGGCTCATTGCAGAGCCACACTGTAGGTCACGCACAACTGGCCCGCATGGTGGATGTTGATCCGGCCAACCTCGTGTTCATCAACGAGAACACCGGTGGTGGTTTCGGCTCCAAGATTTTCCCGTACCCGATGATGGCCGTGACCGGTCGCTTCGCCAAGGCGCTCAACCGTCCTCTGCAGCTGCGCATCACGCGTGCTGACGAGTTCTACATCGGTTCCGCACGCTCCGGCATGCAGGGCTGGATCAAGGTAGGCCTGCGTGACAATGGTCGCGTCGGTGCGGTGGATATCGCGATCATCGGCGACGCAGGTTCAGGCGGTGGCGCCAGCGGCAGCTCCGCAGCGGAACACGTCTCCATCATGTATCAGCCGGAAGCCATGCGTTACCGTGGTATCTCCCTGTACACCAACACTACCCCACGCGGCGCACAGCGCGGACCAGGCCAGAACGAAATGGCTGCCGTACTGTCACCGATCATGGACAAGGCAGGCCGTCAGGCTGGCCTGGATCTGGTAGAGCTGCGTCGCATCAATGCGCCGGGGGCTGATGCCAAGGTCGGTCCACGTCAGGGCGATATTTCCAGCTCCTACTATCCTCAAGCTATCGAGCAGGGCGCAGCACTGTTCGGTTGGGAGCAGAAGAGAGCTCTGCCACGCCAGATCAGCGCAACGAAAGTGCGCGGCATCGGTGTGGGCGAGGGCTACCACTCAGCGGGTGCCAGCGGTTATGACGGCCTCCTGCGCATCGCACCGGATGGCAAGATTCACCTGCACACCGGCGTGGGCAACCTCGGTACCTACTCCTACGCAGCGGTTCTGCGTGCGGCCGCGGAAACACTGCAGTGCAGCTGGGAAAACTGTGTGATCGCACACGGCCACAGCGATCTGCATCTTCCGCACAGCACCTATCAGGGCGGCAGCAACACGATCTTCACTGAAACCCGTTCCAGCCACGTGGCTGCACTGGATGCCATCCGCAAGATGAAGCAGATCGCTGCTGCCGATTTCGGTGGCTCCGTCGATGATTACAGCATCGGTGGCGAGCGTGTGTTCCTGACCAGCGACAGTAGCAAGGGTTACACCTACGCTGAAGTGGCTCAGAAGGCCATCGAGCTGGGCGGCGAGTACAGCGGCCAGGTCTTCGCGGAAGATCTCAACGACACGACCAAGCGTTCGGTTCAGGCCATGGCGGGCACAGGTCTTATTGGTGCAGCCAAGGATACATTGCCCAAGTCCGGCACCACGCCTGGCATGGCGGTAGCCTTCGTCGAGATCGAGCTGGATACCGAAACCGGCAAGTTCGACATCCTCGACTACACCGGCATTGCAGAGTGCGGCACCGTGATTCACCCGAAAGGTCTGCGACAGGCCATGAACGGTGGTGGCGTGTGGGGCTTCGGCATGGCGGCATTCGAGCGTCACGTCTATGACCCGCAGAACGGTCTGCCCGCCAACGTGGGCCTGTACCAGTCCAAGCCACCGACATACCTCGATGTACCGTTGCAGATGAAATCCGGTGCGGCAGATATGCCAGATCCGCAGAGCCCGGTGGGTTCACGCGGTATTGGCGAGCCTGCACAGGGTTGCGCAGTGGCGGCGCTGATGAGTGCGATTTCCGATGCGCTCGATGGCCATTTGTTCAACCGCACGCCTGTAACACCTGACATGATTCTCAACCAAATCGCGCAGAACGGTTACAACACTGGCGACCTGAAAACAAATACATTCTGAGGTTTAAGCTATGTCATCACACGACGTTATGCCCGATATGGGACTCTACCAGCCCGTGACGGTAGAGGATGCAGCAGGAATCGCCAGACAGTACTCCGAAAGAGGATGGCTGGTAGGCGGCGGTCAGGACACCTACGGGTGGCTGAAAGACCGCGCCAAGCGTCCCGAAGTATTGATCGACCTGAAAGGGATCGAGTCAATGCGCGGGATTCGTGAAACGGCAGACGGTATCGAGATCGGCGCACTGGTCACACTGACCGAGCTGACCCGCGATCCGCTGATCACTGAGCGCTACTCACTGCTGGCGGAAGCCGCAGGCCGTGTCGCCAGCCCACAGATCCGCAACGTAGGTACCATCGCCGGCAACGTCTCTCAGGACGTGCGCTGCTGGTACTACCGCCGTGGTCTGAACTGCTACCGTGCCGGTGGCAACCTCTGCTACGCGGACACGCCGGAAGGCATGAACCGCGAGCACGCACTGTTCAATGCCAGCCGCTGTGTGGCTGTGACTCCGAGTGACACAGGCCCCGCTCTGGTGGCGCTGGAAGCTCAGATGGTCATCAGCAACGGCAGCAGCGAGCGCGTAGTGGCGGCGGAAGACTTCTTCGTTGGTCCAAACGTTGATATCACCCACACCACCGTTCTGCGTCCAGGTGAAATCCTCACCGCCGTGCGCATTCCTGCGAAGTGGGCGAATGCCGAGTTCTACTTCGAAAAAGTCGCTGACCGCAATGTCTGGGACTTCGCTCTCGTGAGCATTTCTGCCGCGATGCGAGTCAACAATGGCGTGATCGAAGAGTCCCGCATGGTCGCTGGTGCAGTTGAAGCCACGCCACGCAGACTGGATCGAATCGAACAGGCCATCCGAGGCAAGGCCCGCAATCAGGAAACCGCCGATGAAGTTGCCGCTCTGGCAATTCAAGGCGCCCGACCGCTCAATTACAACCATTTCAAGATGCCTCTGCTGGAGAATCTTGTAAATCGCGCGGTTCGCGGACACGCATAAGCGGCACAAAGCCTGTTGCACATACTTCTGCACGGTTTTCGGCAGAGTGAAATTGGGCAACAGGCTTTTGTTTGGAAAATAACAAACTATAAAAAGAGGACTGGGATTGTGGAAATTATTCGTTACCGATATGACGTGTGGGGAGAGGAAGTTATCCTGGGAGTTTCCTGGGATCTGTTGTGGGTAGTTGCTGTCACCGCGCTGATTCTGTTGGCCGCTCACGCAATTTTCATGGCCGCCCTTGCAAAGAAGAAAGCAAAACCCTCATCTGAAGGCAAGCGCGTCAAGCGTCACGATGCCATCGACAGAGCCTTCCACTGGATCATGGCTGGCAGCGTTCTTACCTTGATCGCCACCGGTATTGCCCCAATCGTCGGTCTGCGCATCTCCTGGTTGAACATTCACTGGATTGCCGGCCTGGTGCTGACCTTCGTCGTCATCTTCCATATCATTCGTGCGATGTTCTGGCAGGATTTCAAAGCCATGCTGCTCGGACCTGCCGACTTCAAGGAACCCTTCGATGAAACCATCAAGCCGGGCAAGTACTCCTTCGAACAGAAGGGTATGCACTGGGCAATGACTGTGTTGGTTCTCGGCGTGATTGCCACGGGCATATTGCTGTTCCTGAACATCAACACTCCGTGGTGGGATCGTCCGAGCGTCGCCGATGAAGGCGCGCTGGGCATATACTTCCTCCTGCACGGTACAGCCACACTGGCACTGGTCGCATTCACTGCGATTCACATCTACTTTGCTGTGCGTCCAGAGAAGATTTTCTACACGCGCTCCATGGTCACTGGCTGGATATCTGAAGCAGAGATGAAAGAGAACCACGACACCAACAAGTGGAAGCCAGAGTAATTTTTCGTTTCTGACCAGAGTAGTAAAACGTGAACAACATTGAAGATGATATCGAAGTAGTAGAGTCCGGTTACGAGTTCCTGCTCGCGTATGCGGCGCAGGGCCGTCCGCCTCAGGATGAATCCGGCATGGGCCCGCACCCGCGGCCCGAGCTGGAGAAGATGCTCCAGGCCATGAAGAACGTCATGCAGACTCTGGCAGGCACACAGCAGGATTTCGAGCAGGTGTTGCTCGACGATCTGCGCAAGGCCAGCGCTGCAGTAAGCTTCGTGCTTGCGCAGAAGAAGATCGGTTCCGAGTTGGTCGACAACCTCAACGCCTCCATCCACGTGCGCGCCGTGCTGACAGATTTCTTCCTGTACAGCGAAGTGTTCCGTCCGGTGGGAGCTGCAGGTGCGCCAGAGGCGCCGAAGTGGGATAAGGTCGGAAACTGATCGCAGATCAAGGGGTCAGGTTCCTTGATCCTTGACCATAGCTTGAGCGTAAAGGCCGAAGTGGAAACGCTTCGGCCTTTTTCTTTTTAGAGAGTCTTGTACTGCTGCCTCATGTTTGAAAGGGAAGGTTCTGCAGCAATCGCCAGAGCTACCCCACAACGGGATCAATGGCTCTGGAGCATTGGTCCGCAATGAGGTTAACTTCCTACGGTCCCGCAAAATAAACATGAACAAAGGTGACACTGCCATGAGCCATTCCTTCCGTCGTAATCTCCTCGCATCGCTGACATTGCCTGCCGTGCTGGTTCTCGGCACTCCCGCTGCCACTGCTCAGCAGCCGGTCCAGTTGCTCGGCGCGAACTGCACTGCCGTTACCGATCAGCCGGTGAGCGAGCCGGGCACGGATCGCACCTTCGTGCTCGATTATCCCTGCGATCTGCAGCCGGGCGAGGATGTCGTGGTCATTCTGAATCTGCACGGCGGTGGTTCCAGCGAGCGCTACCAGCGCCCGTATTTTCCCGCCTGGGAGTTCAAGGAGAAGTATCGACTGGTGGTGGCAACCCCTCACTCCCCGGCTCGGCGCTGGCGCGAGGAGGATGACCAGTACCTGCACAACGTGGTGAATGCAGTATTTGGCGCTGTCGGTGAGGACAACGTGAGGGCGTTCTGGCTGGCAGGGCACTCTCAGGGTGGCGCAACATCACGCCGGATCGTCTGCACCGAGTTCTTCGAGGACAAGGTGGATGGCTTTCTGAGTCTCTCGGGTGGGCGTCTGGGTGGTGCAGCGCCGCGCTCCCCGGGAGCTGGTCGTCCAACGCAGGCCAATGCTGCGCCTGCAGCAGCCCCTGCCGCCACGACGGCTACGCCCGCAGCACCGGCAGCGCCAGCCGCAGACCCTGCCTGCGATTTCTCCCACATCTACGCCATTGGCGAGTACGAGATTACCGAGCTGCCGGACACTTCGACACTGGCCACGAAATACCAGTGCGATGCCCGAGTGCGCCTTGAGGATGTGATCGATACCGAAGCGGGCAGGACTCATGACAGCGGCAGTCAGAACCCCGGCACTCGCGAGTGGGGACTGCTGCCACGACCGGGCACCGCACAGGTGTATGAATATCCGAACTGTGCGAACGGTCGTGTCATCGCCGATGTGGTGCGCATGGACAAGGGTCATACCGAGGGACTCGAGCCACGCATTGTGGAAACCATCATCGGCATGATGACGCGGCAGTAAAGCTTATAGCTCCCCATCCTTGTCGGCCTGCGGCAGATGCCGCGCGCCGAGGTGCCAGAGGATGCACAGCGGGTAGGTGGCGCACACCGCGATCACCATACCCCAGCGCGCTGAGTCCGCGGCCACGTCGGTGTTGGCCGTGAACCAGTCGCTGATCATTCCCACCACCGTCGGTCCGAACCCAAGCCCGACGATGTTGAGAATGAAGAACAGCACCGCACTCGACATCGCGCGCATGGATGGCGACACCAGATGGTGAGTGATGGCGATCGACGGTCCGAGATACATCGCGGCCATCGTGATGGCGAAGAAGTAGAACAACAGCGCGAGTTCTGCTGTAGGTGCCAGGAGGCACGCAATGAACAATGGGCCGCCGATCAACTTGCCCCACATCGGCACCCACAGGAACCAGCGACGATCCTTCGCACCGAGATGATCCGCGAGAAAACCACCAGCCACGGTACCGATGGCGCCGCCCACGCCCGCCACGATGCCATACATCAAGCCAATCTCTGTGCGGCTCATCTCGATGCACGCGTTCGCGAGCTGATCATTGGTGCAGAATCCCATCCACACCTGCAGATCCGGAATCGACCATGCGCCATGTGAGCGCGTCAGGAACGGCGGCATCCAGTTGCCCACGCCATAGGTGACGAAGGTGCCGGCGCCAGTCGCAAGAGAGTAATAGCGAAAAGATCGCAGTGCCCAGAGGCGACGAAAGGATTCGAAGAACGTGACATTGTCTGTCACCGCCTTCAGACCCGAGAGTCCCCGCACCGGCTCGCGCACAGTGAGCCACAGCAATGCAGAGAACAACACACCGGGAATACCCACGACGAAGAAAGCCTCGCGCCAGGTCATGGCATCCGATATCCAGCCGCCGAGCCAGTAACCCAGCAGCGTGCCGATGTAGAGTCCTGACGAATAGATCGCCAGCGCGCGACCGCGTTTCTCCTT
>MGYS01000024.1:7377-9814 GCA_001802565.1 Gammaproteobacteria bacterium RIFCSPLOWO2_02_FULL_57_10
GTAGACCAATGCGAAGGACAATCCGGTCAGCATGCCGAGCTGAGTATCGGAAAGGCCGAGGTCGGCCTTGATGGGTTCCTGCAGGATATTGAGAATCTGGCGATCGATGAAGTTGAAGACGTAGACGATGACGAGCATGACCAGCGCATAATTGCGGTGACGTTTCGACGCTTCCATGGTCGTGATCTTCGGGGGGTTCAACCAGCTCTTCATGCGGTGCCGCCTCTTGTTCTTATGGTGATGTGCAAAGTCAGGTCATCATGACACAGCAGGTCTGCCCAGCAAATCCCACAACGACCCGAATGCCAGTACGCTGAACGCAATCGCGCATAACTTGTAGGTGACGCTTGCCCAGCGCTGTCCCGCCACGCGAAAGACGCGATCCACCACCGCCGCGCAGAAGAAGCACCAAAGCAGCGAACACAGCATGAAGCCCGCGAAGAAGATCACGTAGTCAACTGCCTGTGGATTCTGCACCCCGAGTGCGCCCAGCGCGCTGCCTACGGCGGCCCAGTAGGCGAGGTTATGGGGGTTGGTCAGAGAGATCAGCATGCCTGCGCGCATCGCCTCTTTACGGCATTGCTCAGTGTCGAGAGGCGCGGTGAACGAGCGGCTCGCAGCGTGCCATGCATCCCACGCCAGATAGAGCAGATAGCAGACTCCTGCCACCGCGACGGGCGTGTGCAGCCACTCCAACTGCAACAGCAGCCCCACCCCGGCCAGTCCGAGAATCGCCCACAGGGCATCACCAGTGAGTGAGCCGAGCTGCACGGCCAGCGCGGGCGCGAATCCGCCACGCACGCCTTGCCGCACGGTCTCCGCGAAGACGGCGCCGGGCATGGCGTTGTACACAAGGCCGAGCAGAAAGGCGGCGATGAAAAGATTGAGCATGTGCAATCCGTGTTGGCGATGCGACTGCAGAGCCTGTTCTGCAGACGTGGTGAAGTGCCGCACTATAGCGGTTTTCGTTACCTGTTTCGCGAATCAGTAGAGAACAGACGCCAGCGTGTGCTGGCAATCAGTGTGCTAGCATCCGGTGCAATACCGGACAATCGCCAGGACACAGGTTCGTCTATGCAGACAACGTTTTCCGAAACTGTCATGGAGTTGTGCGGCTTTCGCCATCCCGCAGTACGTCACATGGCCTGGATGTGTCAGGCGCCGCAATTGCTCGAATCCGCCCTGTGCTTCAATCCGCGCGAATTTCTCCCGCATGACGCGCTCTCGCAACTGCAGCGCTGGGACGCAGATCCTGTCAGTGGTCCTTCCGTGCTGACAAACACTCCCAATCCGCGTCTTGGTCTCTATTTCGAAAGTCTTTATGAATGCCTGCTGCGCGATCTGCTGGGCTGGGAAATTCTCGCCAGAAATCTGCAGATCCAGAGCAACGGCATCACGCTGGGTGAACTGGATTTCGTGTTGCGCAATCCCCGCACCGGTGCCTGCGAACACCACGAGGTCGCGGTGAAGTTCTATCTCGGCTACAACAGTGATAAAAACAACACAGAAGCAGGAGTCACACTTTGGCATGGTCCCAACGCCATCGACCGGCTCGACTTGAAGACCCGCAATCTGCTGGAGCAACAGAGTCAGCGCACGCGGCTTGTCGAGACCACGGACGCGCTGGCCACTCTTGGTATCACCGGCCCACTCACCAAACGCATCTTCATGCCAGGCTATCTCTTCTATCCGCGCGAGCCATTGCTGAGTGCCCTCGAGCATGTGCCAGCTGACCATCTGCGCGGAGTCTGGTTCACGCTGGAGGATGCGCTGCGGATGAACTCCGAGCACTGGGTGCCGCTGCGCAAACCCCACTGGCTGGGGCCGTGGCAGCAGGCGGACAGTCCGGATCAACAGGCCGTCATCGCGTCACTGCAGGAGGTTCAGGAATCGGGAACGCCCCGGTTGTTCGCCAAACTGGCGTTCCAGGCCGAGTCGTCCCTGTGGTTGGAAACCGAGCGTTTTTTTGTGGTTCCCGCCCACTGGCCGGCCTGATAGACTCGGCCGAACTTCGTGTTATCGAGAACACCACCATGATCGAATTCACCGAATACACCAAGATGCTCATCGGTCTCGTCGCCATCGTCAATCCGATCGGCGCGGTGCCGATCTTCATTTCGCTGACCAGTGGAGCAAAAGACTCGGAGCGCAACGCAATCTCCCGCACAACGACCACGGCGGTGTTCCTGATCTTGATTGCGGCGCTGCTGCTGGGTGAAGCGATTCTGGATTTCTTTGGTATCACGATCAGTTCGTTCCGCGTGGCAGGTGGCATTCTTATCCTGCTGATGGCGATCTCGATGATGCACGCAAAGACCAGCGCCATCCGGCGCACCGAGGATGAGGCTGCGGAGAGCGAGCACATGCAGTCCGTTGCCGTCGTGCCGCTGGCCATTCCGCTGCTGGCGGGGCCGGGTGCCATCAGTACCGTGATCCT
>MGYS01000024.1:9824-14916 GCA_001802565.1 Gammaproteobacteria bacterium RIFCSPLOWO2_02_FULL_57_10
TGGCGTTCCGGTCCGTGAAATACATTTCCCAGTATCTGAGCCAGACGGCGGTGAACGTGTTTGCGCGGATCATGGGATTGATTCTTGCCGCGATTGCGATCGAGATCATCGCTAATGGCATCAAGGGCCTTTTTCCGGATCTTGCATAGATATCTTCAACTGCGCGCCATTAGAGGGGGCAGATATCACTTTTTGCGTTTTACCTCGCCGCGTCGTTGGACCTGCCGAGCAACGCGTTGATCTCGCGCGTCAGCTCGCGGTCTGATCCCGCGAAACTCAATGCGCGTTGCGCGAAGCCTGCGGCATCGGTGTAGCGCTGCTGCTGATAGCGGATGTCGGCGAGCCGATACCACAGATAGGCGTCGCGAGGGCTGATGCGCAGCGCGCGTTCGGCCAGCGCAGCAGCACGCTCCAGTTCACCTTCCGCGATCGCGGCATCCACCGAGGCCAACAACGCCGAGGCGGGGGTGCCTGCCTCCTGCGGTTGCGTGTACACCGGATTGCTCGGCCGCGTGTCCTGTGGCACAGGCGCCGGTGGGGCGGAATCTCTTGGCGAATAGACGGGTTGTCCGGTGCTGGATGTGACTGGTGGGTAGGTCGCGGGTGGCGTGGCGGGCGTGACGTCGTCGATGCCCGGCACACCGGTCTGTGCCGGGAAGGTCCTTGCCGCAGGTTCCTGTGATGTGGTCGGCGCCGGTCCGGGCATGACGCGACCCATGCGTGGCGTAGTGGTGACGGTGCTCGAGCCATCGCGAGACTCGATCGGTGCGGGAATGCCCCGGCTCATGTAGTTGGCACTACAGGCGTTGAGGGTGACGAGGGCCAGTGTCAGCACCAGGCGTTGCCCGTGGAGTTGCATGGTAGTTATCTCCTGTCTCGAAAGCGGTCGAAGAAACGGTCGAAGACCGATCCGTTGTCTTCACAGTCTACCGCTATATCCGGCAGCCCGTCTGTGCGGAAGGGCAGAGACTGCGTGGTTCGACAGTCGCGCGACTCAGGGCTGCGGGAAGCCTGCAGGGCAACGCGCTGCCAGGTGATCTCCTGGGGAGGTGGATTGCGACGGGGCTGGATGTCCAGCTCCGTCATGATGTCCGTCCAGACGCGCAAGGCGCCGGTGGCGCCGGTCAACCCGGTGTCACGGTTGTCGTCATGGCCGAGCCACACGACTCCGACCAGATCATTGCCATAACCGGCGAACCAGCTGTCGCGCATGTCATTGGTGGTGCCCGTCTTGCCCGCCAGCGGCAGGTTGCGTACCAGACGGCCAGCAGAGGTGCGCGCCGTGCCTCGCTCGAACACCCCTTGCATCGCGTACTCCAGCAGGAAAATGGAGGCTGGATCGGCGACCTGTTCTGTCGCTATCCCGTATCGCTCCAGGGGAGAGCCATCGCCTGACGTAACGGCTTCCACCGCACGCAGGGGGGAGCGGAAGCCATTGGCCGCCAGGGTCTGATAGAGCTGCGCGACTTCCACCGGGGCCATGTCCACGGCGCCCAGCAGCATGGAGGGGTACTCGGGTACCGAGCGCGGGTGCCCCAGGCGGGTCAGCATCTCGTCGACCTTGTCGAGTCCAACCTGCATGCCCAGATCCACGGTGGCCAGATTCATGGACCGCTCCAGCGCATCGTACAGATACACGTCACCGTACATCTTGTCGTCATAGTTGCGAGGTGCCCAGGGCTCGCCGCCCTGTATGGTCAGCTCGATGGGGGAGTCGGCCAGCACGGAGGCCAGAGTGAACTGGCGGGATTCCAGAGCGGCCAGATAGACGGCGGGTTTGACCAATGAACCGATCGGGCGCACGGCATTCAGCGCGCGGTTGAAACCGGCGAACCCGCTTCTGCGGCCACCCGCGAGTGCGCGGACTTCGCCGGTGCTGGCATCGGTAATGACGACGGCGGCTTCCAGCGGGGTGCCGCCCTCAGGCACGGGTCGCTCGACGGACGCAACTGAATTGGCGAGCACCGACTCCATCGAGTTCTGCATCGCCACGTCCAATGTAGTGAAGATACGCAGCCCTTCGGTGCGCAGGGCGTTGGCGTCGTAATCACGCGACAGGTCGCGGAACACCAGCTCCATGAAGGCGGGGTAGCCACGTGTGCTGCGCTGCTGCGAGGAGCTGGGGGTGACCACTTCCAGCCTGGCAGTGCTCGCCACGTCGTACTGTGCCTTGGTGATGTAGCCCAGATCGAGCATGCGCGCGAGCACCACGTTGCGCCTGATGGTGGCGCGCTCCGGATTGCGCTGCGGGTTGTAGTACGACGCGCCACGGGGCAATCCTGCCAACAGCGCAAGCTCATCCAGATCCAGTTCGCTCAGGGGGCGTCCGAAGTAGAACTCCGAGGCCAGGGCGAAGCCGTGAATCGCGCGATTGCCCTGCTGCCCGAGGAATATCTCATTCATGTAGGCAGCCAGGATGTCGTCCTTGCTGAAGTGGAAGTCCAGCGACAGCGCCATCAGCGCCTCTTCGATCTTGCGCCGCAGCGTCTGATCACGGTTCAGGTAGAGGTTCTTGATGAGCTGCTGCGTCAGCGTACTGCCGCCCTGCACGATCTCTCCGGCGCGCACGTTGGCCACCATGGCGCGGGCAATCCCGATGGGGTCTACTCCGAAGTGGTCGTAGAAGCGCTGGTCTTCCACCGCGATCACCGCATCCTTGAGTGCCTGTGGGATCTCTTCGAGTGGCACTGGCACGCGGTCTTCACCGGTCTCCGGGTTGATCTGGCCAATCTCGATCGGGTCCATGCGCACAATGGCCAGCTCGCGGTTCATCTGTCCGCCACGCAGGGCTCTGACGCTGTTGCCGCTGAAGTCCACTTCCACATAGGTGGACGGCTCTTCACCATCCCAGAAGTCGAAGCCTCGGGTACGCATCATGATGCGTGAACCTTCCACCATGTACTCGCCGGGGTTGGAGACTCGCGCCGATCGCGCATAGCCGAGGCGCTGCAGGTAGTCAGTCAGTTGAGTGACGCTCTGTTCCGCGCCGACGTACAACTCCACCGGACGGGCATAGACCCGCGCGGGCAGCGCCCATTGCAGCGATTTGAAGTCACTGCGGATCTGATAGTCGATCCAGACGCACCAAAGGGCCACCACCACGGTGCCCCACAGGAAAAGGCGCCGCATCAGTTTCGGCCACCAGCGGGTCTTGGGTTGGGTTTTCCTGCTCTGCCTTGTCGTGCTCATATGTTCCGGTGTGATGGTTGTGTGGATTCGTCATTCGCCAGCCGCGATGGGCGGCTATTATGGCATTCGTGCCCTGTGTGGCACTAATGAAATGCAGGACGGCGTGAAGTAGATCGCTGTTGCAGGTAAAAAGGAGTAGCCTGAAAGTGATCGACGACCCGTTGTCGTCGCGACGATATCCCCGGAGGGGATCATCATGCGCCATCGCTTGCGTGTCCTGTCCGGCTTGTTCCTGCTGATCACTCTACTCCTCGGTTTTACCTCTGCCGCTCAAGCGACCAGCCTGACCCTCTCCGGCGGCTGGAGCTATCAGTACGGCACCAATACCGTCACGCTGACCGTTGGCAAGATCACCAACAATGCGAGCGGGGGAAATTCCGGCTCTCTGCGTCTGGAGCTGTGGGCATTCAGTACGCCGTATGACGGTACTGCCCTTCCCGGATACCGGCTCGCGCAGTACCAGATGAGCGTCCTCAATGGCGGCTCTTCCTACAGCAATGTGTCCAGCGGATCGGTCACCGCATCCTTGCCCCCTTCCGGCACCTGGCACATGGCGCTGCTGTTGACGGAATACAATGGCAGCAGTTTCGTCGTGCGGCACTATCTCCTCACGACGACGGGACAGACTCTTGTTTGCACCAGTTCGAGTTGTGAGGTCGTCGCGCCTCCACCCACACCCGCGCGGGCAGAGGTCTCGTCCAACAGCTCCCACTACACCCTGAACAAGGACGATACGCTGTTGCTCTCCGGCGTCATCGAGGCTGGCAGTGCCGCAGGGACAGAGGCTGATGTTTTCATTCGTGTCAGTCTCAACGGCGGTGCGCCGCTGTATCTGGGTTCCGACATGCAGTGGAACGGAGTGGAGAAACCGATTGTCAGTCGGTTTCCTCTTGCAGATGTGATCGTGCCGAATTTCTACAGCCTGCCGAGCAATATCCTGCCCGAGGGGGTGTACAAGTTTGAAATCATGGTCGCGGATTCGCACCAGCAGGCCAATGCCGTGCACACGCTCATCGCTCATGCCGAAGTTCTGACGACCGTCTGGCCGAAGCCAGTGATCGAACTTGCGCCTCCTGAAACAGCGTTCGTTGGCACCGTTGGTGAGCCGTTCAGCTATGATTTTGCTCCGTGGGTAACGGGTGGCACGCCTCCTTACTACTTCATTCTGGGCACCTTCGGCGGCTTTCCTCCCATGGGCATCGTACTGCAACCCAATGGCATGCTGATCGGTACCCCCTCCATCAAGAGCAGCGTATTCGGGGCCTCTCAATTCCTGGTTTGCGCGGTGGATGTCGCGGCGAACGAAACGCGCGATTGCGTGCCGATCAGCATGCTGGTAACCGAAGACGAAACACCCCCTCCGCCACCATCATCAAGCACTTACCTGTTCGCCAACTGGACCTGTGGCACCTCGGGACAATGTGCGTCGATCATGGGTGGACCGCAGGGATCGACCGGCATGTTCTGCACGATTGCCGACTGCAACAGCTGGGGAGCGCAGACGATCCCGGGAGGTTACAGTTGTTCAACGACCGCGTCGGTCGGCAACCCACGGGTCAGCACCGGATCGAATGGGTTGTGCAATCGTGCGGGCGTGGACTTCTAGCCATTAGCTGAACGCGATTCTCCTCTGTAAGAAAAGTCCCGACTGCCCGTACTTGTGTGGGAGCGAGCCCTGCTCGCGATTGATTGCATGATTCACACTTCAATCGCGAGCAGGGCTCGCTCCCACAGGCGTTTCAGAAAATACGCTACAATCCGCCCCCTTCATTCAGCTCAGGATCATTGACCGATGCATAGACGTGCCCCGCTCGCCCTCGCGATTTCCGTTGCCATTGCTGCACTCGTCACGACCACTGCCAGCGCTCAGGCCAATGCACAAGCAGTGAGCGAGACTCCCGTG
>MGYS01000025.1:0-767 GCA_001802565.1 Gammaproteobacteria bacterium RIFCSPLOWO2_02_FULL_57_10
AGGTCAGCTCTGGCGACACGAACTGCGCAGAGACATACAGAATCTCGGTCGAAAAGGCACCGCGAACTCCCGTGACCTGTTCATAGACCACATTGCTGATCTCGTGCGCAATGTCGCGCAACTGGTCGATGCTGCCGGTGAGCATCTCGCCAATCAGTTTCTGCTCGCGGGTGACATCGAAGAACTCGTACTGTACCTGCACCTGCTGACTACCCGGCGAATGATTGATCTTGCCGATCAACAGGTAATCCTGGGCCAGAATGCGCCAGTCGCGGAAATACACTTCCGATGCTTCGTCGGGCATGCTGAGCATGTTGGCCGGGGACAACGCACGAAACTCACCAACCTGCTGCAGATCTGCCGACACGATCTTGTCGATTTCTTCACCCAGGGCACTGCCACCCTGCCAGGTAAAGGGAACGATGGCGATAGGAATAGGATTATCGATACCCTGTGTGATCTCGATATTCAATTCCGCTGCAAATACAGATCGGCCAACAAGAATGCCGAGCAGCAGTGTGTGGAATATTTTCTTGATCAATTTAATAAATCCTCAGGTCTGAACGTTAACAAAAATGATCTGAAGCTACGGTCAAAAAGTCTTGGGTTCATTCCTTGCAATTCGGTAAATCTGTTGACTCTCCGAACGGCCGTCTCGGCAGCACGGTCAAATGCGAAATCGCCACTGGACTGCACCACCTGCACGTCGGTCACGTCTCCTGTCGGCAACATGGAAATACGCAACACTGCCACCATTCCATTTCGTG